>JBMOOJ010000068.1:0-15372 GCA_049323835.1 Pseudomonadota bacterium
ATGCTCGCCGTGGTGATCGTCGCGATTGCGGCACTCGGCATGCTGATCGCGCGCTATCTGGTGATGCCGCTGCGCTCCGCGCCGGCGCTCAACACGCTGCTGATCACGCTGATGCTCGGCACGGTGTTGCGCGAGGCGGTGCGTCTGTTCTATCCGCAGGGGGCGAACCCGAAGCCGTTCCCAGGGCTGCTGCCGACGGCCTCCGTCAACATCGGCAACTTCAACCTGCGGCTCGACAACGTGCTGATGCTGGCCGCTGGCGCATTGACCATCGTCGGACTGCAATTGCTGCTCAATCGCACGAAGCTCGGGCTCGCGATCCGTGCGGTGGCGCAGGACGAGGAAACCGCGCGCACCATGGGCGTCAACTTCACGGCGATCGTGCTGATCACGTTTGCGATCGGATCGGTGCTCGCAGCCTATGCCGGTATCATGAACGGGCTCTACTACAACGAGATCAACTTCGGCATGGGGCTCTATCTCGGCGTGATCGGCTTTGCGGCCGCGATCATCGGCGGGCTCGGCAGCATCTACGGCGCGATCCTCGGCGGCTTCCTGTTCGCCGCCTTGCAGATGATCGGGACCGTCGCGATGCCGTTCGCCAGCGCCTACAAGGACGTGTTCGCGTTCGCCGTGGTGATCATGATCATGGCCTGGCGCCCGACCGGGCTGATCCAGGAGAAAATCAGTGAGCGGGTCTGAGCCGATGCCGAACGTTGGACAGAAGGCTCATGCGCCGCTGCTGCCCGGGATTATCGCGGTGGTCCTCGCCACGGCTTACGTGATCGCGCTGCTTGCCGTCGAGAAGCAGACGATGATCATGGGCCTCCTTGCCGCCGGCGTCGTTGCTGTCGTCGCCGCCAACTATCTGGGCTGGCTCGATCCGGTCGGGCGCAGCTTCGCCGATCGGGAAAATACGCTCGGCATCGTCGCGATCGTCGCCGCCTGCGTGGTTGCGGCCTATTTTCACGAGGATCACTTCGTCCTGCTGCTGTTCATCACCGTGTTGCTGTACACGGTGGCGACGCTGGGCCTGAACATCCAGTTCGGCTATGCGGGCGTGTTGAATTTTGCCGGCGCGTCGTTCTTCGGCATCGGCGCGTATACGTCGGCGGTGTTCAATACCTATACGGCCGTGCCGCATCTCCTCGTCATCCTGATCGGCGGCATCTTCGCGGCGCTGATCGGATCGCTGCTGCTGCTGCCGGTGCTGCGCACCCGCGGCCATTACGCGGCGCTGGTGACGATCGCGTTCGCGCTGCTGCTGAAGACCTTCCTCGAGGTCAACGATGTGCTCGGCGGCCCGCAGGGCATGCAGGTCAAGGGCATGCGGCTGTTCGGCTGGTCGTTCAACGACAACTTCTCGATCGCCGGCATCGATATGTCGTTCTACCTGAACTACTTCGTGCTCAGCATGATCATCCTCGTCGTCACCTTCGTCGTGGTGCGGCGGCTGGAGCAATCGTGGATCGGGCTGAACCTCGATGCGCTGCGGCTCGACGAGACCGCGGCGAGCTGCTTCGGGCTCGATATTGCGCGCTGGAAGATCACGGCGTTCGTTCTCGGCAACTTTCTGATCGGCATCGCCGGCGCGCTGTTCGGCATGGTGACGGGCTTCGTCGCGCCGAACAACTACACCTTCGCCGATTCCTTGATCCTCGTGTCGATCCTGCTGCTCGGCGGCATCGGCAATCCGTGGGGACTCGTGGTGGCGACGTTCATCGTCGTCGTGGTGCCGGAGAAACTGCAGACCATTCAGGAGTATCGCTTCCTGCTCTACGCGCTGATCGTCATCCTCGTCATCCTGTTCCGGCCGGAAGGGCTGCTGCCGCGGCCGGTGCGGCGCTACTTCGCAGGGCGGCAGGCATGAGCACCTTGCTGGAAGCCCGCGGGCTGACGCGCCGCTTCGGCGGCGTGGTCGCACTCGATCAGCTCGAGCTGACCGTGAACACGAACGAGATTGTCGGCCTGATCGGCCCGAACGGATCGGGGAAGACGACGTTCTTCAACGTCGTCACCGGAATCTACGGCGCCAACGGCGGATCGGTCACCTTCGACGGCGTGGATATCACGCGGGCGACGTCGCGCGCGGTCTATCATGCGGGCATCTCCCGCACGTTCCAGCGTTCGCGCCTCTCGCTGCCGCTGTCGATCTTCGACAACATCATGATCGGCAATCACAAGCGGCTGAACCAGGGACTGATCTTCAACCTGTTCCGCCGTGCCGATTTCGAGCGCGAGTTCGAGGCGAACTACGAGGCCGCGCGCAAGCTGATCGAGGTGTTCGAGCCGCGGCTGGCGCAGCAGATGTTCGAACCGGTCGGCGCACTGCCGATGATCGATCGCCGCCGCATCGAAATCTGCCGCGCGCTGATCAGCCAGCCGAAACTGTTGCTGCTGGACGAGCCGTCAGCCGGCATGACGCACGACGAAACCCGCGAGCTGATGGACGATATCATGCAGGTGCGCGGGCTGAACAAGGATCTCACCATCATCATCGTCGAGCACGAGATGGGCGTGATCGAGCGCATCACCGAGCGCTGCGTTGTGCTCAATTTCGGCCGCAAGATCGCGGAGGGGCCGTACCGCCAGGTCGCCGTCGACCGGCAGGTGCAGGAAGCCTATCTGGGGGTGGAGTGATGAGCGGCCGGCTGGAGATCGACGGCGTTCACACCGCCTATGACAAGGCGGACGTGCTGGAAGGCGTCTCGCTCACCATCGAGCCCGGCAAGATCACGTGCCTGCTCGGCTCGAACGGCTCCGGCAAGACCACGCTGATCCGCTCGATCCTCGGGCTGACGCCACCACGCAGCGGCCGCATCGTGTTCGAGGGGCAGGACATCACGGCGCTGCCGACACACAAGGTGATCGCCGCGGGGGTCGCGTGCATTCCCGAAGGCCGCAAGGTGTTTCCGAAGCTGACCGTCGAGGAAAACCTGCGGCTCGGCGCCTATCAGGAGCCGTCCGAAGCGGTGACGCTGGAGCGCATGGCGGAAATCTTCAGCCTGTTTCCGCGCCTGAAGGAACGGCGTCTGCAATTGGCCGGGACGATGTCCGGCGGCGAACAGGCGATGGTCTCGATCGGGCGCGGCCTGATGCGCGCACCGAAGCTGCTCCTGATCGACGAGCCGTCGCTCGGCCTGTCGCCGCTGTTCGTGAAGGAGAACTTCAACATCATCCGCAAGATCAACGAGCGCGGCATCTCGGTGTTCCTGGTCGAGCAGAATGTTCACCAGACGCTGGCGATCTCCGATTACGGCTATGTGCTCTCGAAGGGCCGCGTGGTGACGGAAGGCAAGCCGGCCGATATCGCCAAGACCAAGGAAGTGCAGCAGGCTTACTTCGGTTGAGTGTCGCCCCGCCGCTGCCGGATATCCGCCGTCACATACGGCGCGAAGTGCGTCTGCGTCTCGTCGATGCGCAGGCTCCGTCCGATCGGCGGAAACGCGCGCTGCGCGCAATTCGGCCGGTCACAGACCTTGCAGCCCATGCCGATCGGCGTCGCCGCGCCGGGGTCGGCGAGATCGAGCCCGCGCGAATAGACGATGCGCCCGGCGTGACGCACGTCGCAGCCAAGCGCCACGGCAAATGTCTTCTCCGGTGCGCCGAAACCGCCGCGGCCATGGGAGACGGTGCGCGCGATCCACAGATAGGTCCGCTCGTCGGGCATGCGTGCGAGCTGCGTGAGGACGCGGCCGGGATGCGCGAACGCCTCGTAGATGTTCCAGAGCGGGCAGGTGCCGCCGACGCGCGAGAAATGGAAGTCGGTCGCCGACTGCCGCTTCGAGATGTTGCCGGCGCGATCGACGCGGATGAAGAAGAACGGAATGCCGCGCGCGGACGGGCGCTGCAACGTACTGAGCCGATGGCAGACGGTCTCGAAGCCGACACCGAATTCCTGACCGAGCAGTTCGATGTCGTAGCGATGCTTCTCGGCAGCGGTCAGGAACCTGCGGTACGGCATCAGCAGTGCACCGGCGAAATAATGCGCAAGCCCGATGCGGGCGAGGCCCTGTGTCTCGCCGCTGTTGAACTTGCCGGTCGCGGCGATGCTCTGAAGCTCGCGGCCGAATGCGAGCATCGCGATCTGCGTTGCCATCTGGAAGGTCTGCTGCCCCGGTCCGAGCCGTGGCGACAGATGCAGCGAACGCGCCACCGGATCGAAGCGGCGATGGACGCCGGTGCCGGTTTCGTCGCTCACGACCTTCACGCCATGCCTGCGTAGAAGATGCGCGGCCAAGCCTGCATTCATGGCGCCAAGCGGCAGGTCGAGTTCGTCCGCCAGCGCTTCGGCAGCGTCATCCAGCACCGGAAAGTGGTTGTGGTTGGCGTAGAAGAAATCGCGCACTTCCTCGAACGGCGTCGATGGCATCAGCGCCGTATCGGCCTGCCGGTCCTCACCGAACTGCGAGGCCAACGCCGCGACCTGCTCGACGGCCTGACGGTGCCGCCGGTTAAGCGTCACCAGCGCGCGGCCGGCGGCCGGCATGTTCACCGCAAGCTCGCGCAGCTCCGCCGTCGAAATCGTTTCGCCGAGTTCGGGATCGGATAGCGCCTCGCGCAGCTCCGCGATCAGCCGCGCCTCGTCGTCCTCCGAGAACAGCTGGATGTCGACGCCGAAGGCGGCGTTGAGCTTCAGCAGCACGGGAATGCTGAGCGGCCGCTGATTGTTTTCGAGCTGATTGAGGTAGCTCAGCGAAATTCCGATGGCCGAGGCAACGGCCTGCTGCGTCAGGCGGCGCTCCTCGCGCAGCCGTTTCAGACGCACACCGACGAAAGCCTTCTTCATCTCGTTGCCTCCAAAGCACTCCAGCTGACTTTGCAAACTTTGCAAATTCACACTCAAGCCTTCGCAAAGCCCCACAATTTCAGGTCTGTACGGCATTTGCGTCGTGCAGATATTGCGAATGTTGAACCGGTTTGCAAGCAGGCAGGCAGCGCAGCAATGCAGATTTCCCAACAGCCCACGAGCGAACCCGGCCCATCGACGCGCTTTGTCGAGATGGTTTTTCCGGAGCAGGCCAATCACTACGGCACGCTGTTCGGCGGAAACGCACTGAGCCTGATGGGCAAGGCTGCGTTCGTCGCGGCGACGCGCCGTGCGCGCTGCGCGGTGGTGATGGCGACGTCCGACAAGGTCGAATTCCACGAGCCCGTCCGCGTCGGCGAACTGGTCGAGCTGACGGCGCGCGTCGAGCGCGTCGGCCGCACCTCCATGACGGTCGAGGTCGATGTCGTCGCGGAAGCGCTGATCAGCGGGCGCCGGCGTCTCGCCATGCGCGGCTCGTTCGAAATGGTCGCCGTCGATGGCGGCGGCAAGCCGACCCCTGTTTCATCTCTCGCCCTATCTCAGCCTGAAAGGGAATCCCTGTCGTGAAGTCTCATACCGTCCGCACCTACAAGTCGGCTGAACCGCTCGCGCGCGCCGATCAACTCGCCTGGAAACTCGCATCCGTCGCCGCCGATCCGGTCAGCGTCGAGAGCGACGTGGCCGAGATGATCGGAAATCGCATCATCGATAACGCGGCGGTTGCGGCGGCGTCGCTCGCGCGGCGGCCGGTGGTGAGTGCGCGGGCGCAGGCGCAAGCGCATCCGATGCAACCCGGTGCGACGATCTTCGGCTTTTCGCGCAACGAGCGCATCTCGCCGGAATGGGCGGCGTGGGCCAACGGCGTCGCGGTGCGCGAGCTCGATTTCCACGACACGTTCCTTGCGGCCGATTATTCGCATCCGGGCGACAACATTCCGCCGGTGCTCGCCGTCGCGCAGCATTGCGGGCTCTCCGGCGCCGATCTCGTGCGTGGGCTCGCAGCGGCCTACGAAATCCATGTCGACCTCGTGAAGGGCATTTGCCTGCATGAGCACAAGATCGATCACATCGCGCACCTTGGCCCGGCTGCTGCCGGTGGCATCGGCGCGCTGCTGGGGCTGCCGGCGGAGACAATCTATCAGGCGATCCAGCAGGCGCTGCATGTGACGACGACGACGCGGCAATCGCGCAAGGGCGAAATTTCGAGCTGGAAGGCGTATGCCCCGGCGTTTGCCGGCAAGATGGCGATCGAGGCGGTCGACCGCGTGCTGCGCGGCGAGGGCGCGCCGTCACCGGCCTACGAAGGTGAAGACGGCTTCATCGCCTGGCTGCTGAGCGGGCCGAAGGCGGAATACACGGTGCCGCTGCCGGAGGCGGGCGAGCCGAAGCGCGCGATCCTCGACACCTACACCAAGGAACATTCGGCGGAGTATCAGAGCCAGGCGCTGATCGATCTCGCGCGCAGGCTGGGACCGAAGATCGGTGATCTCTCCAAGGTCGAGAGCATTCTGATCCAGACCAGCCATCACACGCATTATGTGATCGGCACCGGCGCCAATGATCCGCAGAAGATGGACCCGAACGCCAGCCGCGAAACGCTGGACCATTCGATCATGTACATCTTCGCCGTCGCGCTGGAAGACGGCGGCTGGCATCACGAGAAATCCTACGCGCCGGAGCGTGCGCGGCGTCCGGAGACGGTCGCGCTCTGGCGCAAGATCACCACCGAGGAAAATCCGGAGTGGACGCGGCGCTACCACAGCCATGATCCGAAGCAGAAGGCGTTCGGCGGCCGCGTGATCGTGACGCTCAAGGGCGGATCGGTTGTCAGCGACGAGCTCGCCGTGGCCGACGCGCATCCGCTCGGCGCGCGCCCGTTCAAGCGGCCGGATTACGTCCGCAAGTTCCGGACGCTGGCGGACGGCATCATCGGTGCCGGCGAGCAGGATCGCTTCCTTGCGACGGTGGAGAGACTCACTGTGCTCAAATCCGGCGAACTTCTCGATCTGAATTTTGCCGTCGATCCGGCCCGCCTTGGCGCGCGTGCGCCGCGCGGCCTGTTCGACTGGCAAGGCCATGCATCACGCGATAGCGGGAGGGCGGCATGACGGATATCAAACCGGCACCGAAGAAATCGGTCGCGCTTTCGGGCGTGGTCGCGGGCAACACCGCGCTCTGCACCGTGGGCCGCACCGGCAACGATCTGCACTACCGCGGCTACGATATTCTCGACGTAGCGGAGGCATGCGAGTTCGAGGAGATCGCGCATCTGCTCGTGCACGAGAGCTTGCCGGATGCATCGGAGCTGCGCAACTACAAGGCCAAGCTGAAATCGTTGCGCGGCTTGCCGGCTGCGGTGCTGCGCAGCCTCGAACTGCTGCCGGCGGCGACGCATCCGATGGATGTGCTGCGCACGGGCGTTTCGGTGCTTGGCTGCGTGCTGCCGGAGGCGCACGATCACAATCGCCCCGGCGCGCGCGACATCGCCGACCGGCTGATGGCCTCGCTCGGATCGATGCTGCTCTACTGGCATCACTACGCGCACCATGGCCGCCGCATCGATGTCGAAACCGACGACGACTCCATCGGCGCGCATTTCCTGCATCTGCTGCACGGGAAGAAGCCAAGCGGATCGCACGAGCGCGCGATGCATACGTCGCTGATCCTCTACGCCGAGCACGAGTTCAACGCCTCGACGTTCACGGCGCGTTCGATTGCCGGCACCAGCGCCGACATGCACTCGGCGATCACCGGTGCGATCGGCGCCTTGCGTGGGCCGAAGCACGGCGGCGCAAATGAAGTCGCGTTCGAAATTCAGAAGCGCTACGAGAGCGCCAGCGAAGCCGAGGCTGATATCCGGCGGCGCGTGGAGGCCAAGGAAGTGGTGATCGGCTTCGGTCATCCGGTCTATACGATCGCCGATCCGCGCAACAAGGTGATCAAGAAGGTGGCGCGCGAGCTGGCCGCCGAAACCGGCACGATGCGCATGTTCGAGATCGCCGACCGCATCGAGGCGGTGATGGCGGAATCAAAGAAGATGTTCGCGAATCTCGACTGGTTCAGCGCCGTGTCCTACCACGCCATGGGCGTGCCGACGGCGATGTTCACGCCGCTGTTCGTGATCGCGCGCACGTCCGGCTGGGCGGCGCATGTGATCGAGCAGCGCCTCGACAACAAGATCATCCGGCCGTCGGCGAACTATGTCGGCCCCGAAAACCTTGCTTTCGTGCCGCTCGACGCGCGCGGCAAGGCGCACTCATCGATCCGGGCGGCCTGACATGCCGTATCTCGTTGCGTCAGAACGTTCCACAGAGAGCGCCGGCCATCGTTTTCGCGCGTTGCTGAAGCGGCCGGGCATCCTGCAAATGCCGGGCGCACACAACGGCATGGCGGCGCTGCAAGCCAAAGCCGCCGGCTTCGATGCGCTGTATCTTTCCGGCGCAGCGATGACCGCGTCGATGGGCTTGCCGGATCTTGGCATCATCACAGTGGATGAAGTGTCATTCTTCATCCGTCAGATCGTCCGCGCGTCGGGGCTGCCGCTATTGGTCGATGGCGACACCGGCTACGGCGAGGCGCTCAACGTGATGCATATGGCGCGTACATTCGAGGACGCCGGCGCCGGCGCCGTGCATCTCGAGGACCAGTTGCTGCCGAAGAAGTGCGGGCATCTCAACGACAAGAAGCTCGCGGATGCGCAAGACATGGCGGCCAAGGTCGCGGCGGCGGCGAAAGCGCGGCGCGATCTCGTCGTGATCGCCCGCACCGACGCGGCGGCGAGCGAGGGTCTCGACGGAGCGGTTGCTCGGGCAAAGCTTTACATGAGCGCCGGAGCGGACGCGATCTTTCCGGAAGCGCTCAACACCGCCGAGATGTTCCGCGCGTTTGCGGAACGCATGCCCGGCGTGCCGTTGCTCGCAAACATGACCGAGTTCGGCCGCACGCCGTTCTACACCGCGCAGGAATTCCAGGACATGGGATATCGCATGGTGATCTGGCCGGTGTCGTCGCTGCGGGTCGCCAACAAGGCGCAGGAAAAGCTCTACGCCGCGATCGCGCGCGACGGCGGCACGCACACGATGGTCGACCAGATGCAGACGCGCGCCGAGCTTTACGCCGCGATCGATCTGCACGGCTACGAGGCGCTGGATGCGTCCATCGTCCAGACCGTCGTGCCGGAAGGAATGCCGCAGCGCTAGGCATGATCCGGAAAAGTGTGAAGCGGTTTTCCGAAAAGCATGCCCTCGGGCTCGACCCGAGGGATCATGCTCAATCAAGAATCTGGAGCGGAATGACGCTTCGAAGAAAGGTCATTCCGTTCCAGGTTGATCGTGGGCCTTCGGATGGGACACAATAAGCCCAGCCGGAGGTTCTGCGATGAACGTGCTCACCGATACGCCCGATATGGCTCTGCGTGCGCGTGCGCGCCGCGTCATTCCCGGCGGCATGTACGGCCACATGCGCAGCGAGGGCTTGCCGGCCGGCTATCCGCAGTTCTTCGCGCGCGGCGAGGGCTGTCATCTCTGGGACGTCAACGGCCGCCGCTACATCGACTTCATGTGCAGCTGGGGGCCGATCATCCTCGGTCATCTGCATCCGGAGGTGAGGGAGGCCGCGGAGCGCCAGCTTGCGCTCGGCGATTGTCTCAACGGTCCGTCCGAGCGAATGGTCGAACTCGCGGAGCGGCTGGTGACGCTGCTGCCGCATGCCGACTGGGCGATGTTCGCGAAGAACGGCACCGATGCGACGACGACCTGTGTGACGATCGCGCGGGCGACGACCGGCCGCCGCAAGATTCTGGTCGCGAAGGGCGCGTATCACGGCGCCGTGCCCTGGTGCACACCGAACCCGCTCGGCGTCACCAGCGAAGACCGCGCGCACCTGTTGCATTTCACGTTCAACGACATCGCGAGTCTCGAATCCGCGGTCGATCAGGCGGGCGGCGATCTCGCCGGCATTCTCGTCTCGGCGTTCCGTCACGATTACGCACAGGATCAGCATCTGCCGGACGCGGCTTTTGCGCGGCGCATGCGGGAACTGTGCGACGCGACCGGCGCGGCGCTGATTCTCGACGACGTGCGTGCGGGCTTCCGGCTCAGCCTACGCGGAAGCTGGGATGCGCTCGGTGTGCAGCCTGACATGAGCGCATGGAGCAAGGCGATCGCCAACGGTTACGCACTGGCGGCTGTGACCGGCAACGAGCGCTTCCGCGATGCCGCGTCGCGCATCTACGTCACCGGATCGTTCTGGTACAGCGCGGTGGCGATGGCGGCGGCGCTCGCGACGCTCGACTGCCTCGAACGCGACAACGGCCCGGAGCATATGCGCGCCATGGGGCAGCGCTTTCGCGACGGTATCGCGGCGCAGGCGAAGGCGGCGGGCATCGGCGTGCGGCAGAGCGGCCCGCCGCAGATGCCGACGATCCTGTTCGACGACGACGCGACCTTCGCCAAGGGCGAGCGCTTCTGCGCGGAGGCGCTGAAACGCGGCGTGTACCTGCATCCGAAGCACAACATGTTCCTGTCGGCGGCGCACACCGAAGCCGACATCGACGAGGCGCTGGCGGCGACGCAGCAGGCGTTCGCGGCGCTGCAGACGGGATAGTTCCGCCGCGCGTAACGCTGGCCGATTTTAATTGACGGTGTTAAATTTATTACGTATCCGGTCATGATGCGTGTGCTGGCACAGTTCCGGCACATCGCCGCGAACCGGAGCCGCTGTGCGCGAACTCGATTTCTATTTCGACTTCATCTCTCCCTACGCCTATCTCGCCTCGACGAAGATTGAAGCGATCGCTGCGCGTTACCAGCGGCGCGTGCGCTGGCATCCGTTCCGGCTCGGCATCACCGTCGTCAAGGTGATGGGCCTGCGGCCGCTGATGCAGACGCCGCTGAAAAGCGATTACATCACCTCCGATATCCGCCGGCTGGCGCAGGTGCTGGATGTGCCGCTGAAGCGCAACGGTGGCCTCGACGATCCGCTGCCGCCGGCGCGGCTGTTTTATGCCTTGCCGGAGGAGCAGGCCGCGCTGCTGGCGAAGGCGCTGCTGCATGCGTGCTGGGCGGAGGGGCGCGATATCGCCGACAAAGCCGTGCTGATCGAGCTGGGCGAGGGCTGCGGGGTCGGGGAGGAGACCGTTCGCGCTGCGCTGTCGGATCAGGCGACGCGCCAGCGGCTCAACGATGCGACGAGCGCCGCCATGGCGCGCGGTGTGTTCGGCTCTCCGACTTTCGTGGTGGGGGACGAACTGTTCTGGGGCGTTGATCGGCTCTGGCTGCTGGACCACTATCTCGCAAGCGGCGAACGATACGATCCCGTCGCCGAACAAGGTCAAGGCATGGTGGCATGAGAAAGAAACTCTCCGAGGAACAGGTTGCCGCGTTCCGCAATGCATTCATCGCTGCGGCGGAAAAGCTGTTCGAGAAGCAGGGGGTGAGCGGCGTCACCATGCGCCAGATCGCGAGCGCGGTCGGATACAGTCAGACGGCTGCCTACAGCTACTTCAAGAACAAGGACGAGATTCTCGCCGCCGTGCGCAGCGCCGTGCTCGATCGCTTCAGCGAGCGGCTGGAGAATGCGTACTCCAAACGGAAGAGCGCGCGAGCGAATGCACGTGCAGTCGGGCAGGCGTATCTGCAATTCGCCGTCGATGAACCGGCCGCTTACGGGCTGATCTTCAGTACTGATCAGCCGGACGCGATGTCGTACCCGGCGTTCACCGCCGCGCTTCGGCGGGCGCGCGCGAGCATGACGCGCTATGTCCAGGATTTGATCGACGAAGGGCTGCTGACCGGAGACGCCACCGAGATCGGTGAGGTCTTCTGGTCCGCGGCGCATGGCGTCGTCACCCTCCACCTCAGCGGGATCATTTCCGGGCTTGCGGCGCGCGATCAGTTGCATCGGCGCATGATGCGGTTGCTGGCGCGGGGCGCCGGCATGGACGGGGACATTCTGCTCCAGCCGCAAAAGGTCGCAGCGGGCTATAAATAGATCGCCGTTAAATTAACTTGACGGTGTTAAATTAAAAACCTAACCTTCCTCAAAAATATCGGGGAGGGTCAGGTGCTGCATCGATCTGCAAAGCGTTTCTGTCTGTCGTTCGCTGCCGTTACGCTTGCGATGGCAATGAGCCAACCGGCGGCGGCGCAGAAAAAATACGATCCGGGCGCGAGCGATACCGAAATCAAGATCGGCAACATCATGCCGTACAGCGGGCCGGCCTCGTCGTTCAGCGTCGTTGGTAAAACCCAGGCGGCGTACTTCAAGAAGATCAATGACGAGGGCGGCATCAACGGCCGCAAGATCAATTTCATCTCCTATGACGACGGATACTCGCCGCCGAAGGCGGTCGAGCAGACGCGCAAGCTCGTCGAGAGCGACGAGGTGCTGCTGGTGTTCTCGTCGCTCGGCACGCCGTCGAACACGGCGGTTCACAAGTATCTCAACGCCAAGAAAGTGCCGCAACTGTTCGTCGCCAGCGGTGCGGCGAAGTGGGCCGATCCGAAGAACTTCCCGTGGACCATGGGCTGGCAGCCCAGCTACTATAGTGAGGGCCATATCTATGCGAGCTACGTGCTCAACGCGAAGCCGCAGGGCAAGATCGCGGTCCTCTACCAGAACGACGACTACGGCAAGGATATCCTGAAAGGTCTGCGCGACGGCCTCGGCAGCCGCGCGGCGACGATGATCGTGGCGGAGGAAGCCTATGAGGCGAGCGAGCCGACGATCGAATCGCGCATCGTCAAGCTGAAGGCCAGCAACGCCGATGTATTCATCAACATCGCGACGCCGAAGTTCGCGGCGCAGGCGATCAAGAAGAACGCCGAGCTGAGTTGGAATCCGCTGCACATCCTCAACAACATCTCGTCGTCGCTCGTCGGCGTGATCAAGCCGGCGGGTTTCGACAACGCGCAGGGCATTCTTTCCGCGACCTTCACCAAGGACGCGACCGACCCGCAGTGGAAGGCGGACCCGGGCATCGCCGCGTTCGATGCGTTCCTGACCAAGCATCACCCGGACGGCAACCGCGCCGACTTCCTCGTGCTCGCGGGATATAGCTCCGCCGAAACGCTGGTCGATGTGCTGCGCCGCTGCGGTGACGATCTGACGCGCGAGAACGTCATGAAGCAGGCGGCCAGCATCAATAACCTTCAGCTCGCCGGCCTTCTGCCCGGCATCCGCGTCAACACCGGCCCGAAGGACTATGCGCCCTTGCAGCAGTTGCAGATGATGCGGCTTGCCGGTGAGAAGTGGGAGCTGTTCGGCGACGTGCTGACCGGCGCGATTGAGGATTGAGCCATGGACGGTTTGCAAGGTGGACCAAAGACGGCGGGTTTGAGCGATCGTCCGATCCGCAACCTGGCCGATATCGAGGCCTTCGAACGGGAGATGCCGTTCGAGGCGCGGGTCAGCGCGCGCGGCGTGTTCGATGTGTTCCGCGAGAGCGCGGAGAAGTACCCCGATCACATCGCGATGACGATGGTGATGACCGGCGCGCCGGACGAGACGCCGCGCAAGGTCAGCTATCGCGAGCTTCTTCAGGGCGTCATCCGTGCGGCCAACGTGTTCACGGACATTGCGGGCGACGCGCCGGGCGTTGCCTACATGCTGCCGAACCTCGTTGAGACTCATTTCGTGCTGTGGGGCGCGGAGACGGTCGGCTATGCGGTGCCGATCAATTTCCTGCTGCGGCCCGAGCACATCGCCGAACTCGTGCAGGCATCGGGCGCGAAGGTGCTGGTCGCGCTCGGCCCGCATCCGCAGCTTGACATCTGGGAGAAGGCCGTTGCCGTCGCGGCGGCCTTGCCCGGAGTGAAGCTCGTGCAGGTCGCACCGCCGACGCAAGCCGCGCCGGACGGCGTGATCAATCTTGCCGCAGCACTGCAAGGGCAGCCGGGCGATGTGCTCAAGGCCAAGACGGTCCGGCGTGACGACGAGGTCGCGGCGTATTTCCACACTGGCGGAACGACCGGCGCGCCGAAGCTTGTCGCGCATACGCATCGCAATCAGCTCGTCGCGGCATTCGGTGGCGCGGTGCTGCTCGACTATCGCGACAACGATATTCTGACCTGTGGTTTGCCGTTGTTCCACGTGGCCGGAACGATCGTCTGCGGCCTGTCGGTGTTCATGGCGGGCGGAAATCTCCTGATGCTGACGCCTGGCGGGTTGCGCAATCCGGCCGTCATCAAGAACTTCTGGAAGCTGGTCGAGGCGCACCGCGCCACCATTCTCGGCGGGGTGCCGACGGCGCTCGGCGCGCTGCTGAATGTGCCGCTCGATGCGGATATTTCGAGCGCGCGGCTCAGCCTTGTCGGCGCATCGTCGACGCCGCGTGCGGTCGCCGAGCAATTCCAGGCGCTCACGAACACGACGCTGCATGAAATTCTCGGCATGACGGAAACCGGCGGCCTGATCGCGATCGCGCCATCGGCCGCGAAGCCTGTCATCAGCTCAGTCGGTTTCAGGCTGCCGTATACGCAGGTGGCGATCCGCAAATTCAACGCCGACGGAACGCTCGGCGCGGAATGCAGCCCCAACGAGATCGGCGTGCTGACGATCAGCGGGCCGACGGTGACGCCGGGCTATCGCAGCGGCGAGGCGAAGGCGCATCGCGACGGATATCTCGACAGCGGCGATCTGGCGTATGCGGATGCGGAAGGGCGGCTCTATATCGCCGGCCGCGCGAAAGACCTGATCATCCGCAGCGGCCACAACATCGATCCGCTGATGATCGAGGATGTGTTCCAGCGTCATCCGGCGGTGGAAATGGCGGCCGCCGTCGGCCAGCCGGACCGTTACGCCGGCGAACTTCCGGTCTGCTACGTGTCACTGCGGCCGGGCGCGCAGACAAGCGTCGAGGAACTGCGTCACTTTGCGGAAGGTGAGATTGCCGAGCGCCCGGCGTGGCCGAAGCAGATCTACATCGTCGACAAGATTCCGGTGACGGGCGTCGGCAAGATCTTCAAGCCCGAGTTGCGCGCGGACGCGGCCAAGCGCCTGGTCGATCAGATCCTCGCCGAGACCTTCGACGTCGCTGGTGCCACGGTCGCCGCAACGCCCGGCGGCAAGCGCGGCATGCTCGTCGAGGTGACGTTGCCCGCAGACATGGCGTGGAAAAAAGAGCAGGTCGAAAAGGCGCTCGAAGGCTACGTTTTCGAGGCCCGCGTGCAGTAGCTACTCTGAACTCACCTGAATCATCGCCCGAAGCGGCGGCCTCCGCGCTGCGTCTGACCTTGTGGGCAGCACCTGAGGCAAGGCGTCAGAACGTGTACCGGATACGCCCGGTGCCGGCGACTTGGCTGACATTGCCGGAGAACTCGCCGTCGAAGCGTGCGCCAACGGAGAGGGAGGGCGTGATGCGCCAGTCGAGCCCGGTCGAGACGGTGGCGCTATCGCGGTCGGGCCGGGCGCCGGTGACGGTGAAGGCCGAGCCGGGCAGGCCGACGAGCGCCGCCGAGATCGAGCTGTCGCGCTCGAAATAGTTCGCCCAGGCGACCCGCACGAAGGCGGTTGCGTCGAAGCCCGGCGTGCCGAAGCGCGTCTCGAAGCGCGCGCCGAGTTCG
>JBMOOJ010000069.1:0-14958 GCA_049323835.1 Pseudomonadota bacterium
TCGCCACGGCGGCTGGCACCGCTGGCACCGGCACCGCCATCACCACTACTGGCACCGCCATCACCATCACCGCCACTACGGTTTCTATCCGCGCTTCCGCGCTTACTACTACTGAGCTGCGGCACTGCTGATAGACGTCAAGGCCGGACATGGCGCCCCGTGTCCGGCCTTCGATGTTTGTGAACAAGCGTTTATCGAGCGACAGCAATCTCAACGCGCATCAGAGCAAATTGACGCAGGCATGGAACGATTTCACCCGCTGCGGCTTGTCGTTGACTTGAGCATCGATGCATCCATCGACCTTGCACACAAGAACCTTGGAGACCGACACACATGAAGAGCCTTGTCATCGCCGCAGCCGCCGCGCTGCTCTATCTCACGCCGGCCGGCGGCGCATCTGCCGCGCCCATCAACCCGAATCCTGTCGCGGGCGCGGAAACCGCGGACGTGACGCTCGCCGGTCATCGCCACGGCCATCGCCACTGGAAGCGGCATCGCCACCACCATCACGGCTATCACCGTCATCATCGCCGCCATCACGGATACCATCACCATCATCACCGCCGTCACCACGGCGGGCCGGTGGTTCAGTTCCGCTTCTGATCGTTTCTGCTGAAGACCTGAGGCCGGGCATGGCAGCCGCCACCCGGCCTTTCCTTGCGCGATGTGTGTGACGTCAGCGTTGCAGGCGCACGCCGAGCATGACGACGGTCGCTCTGGTCGAGAGGCCCGGCAAGTTGCTGTCGAGCCAGTCGTGCCGCACCTCGCCCTTGATCCAGAGCTCGCGGTTGAGCTTGTAGATCAGGTTGGCCGACGCCGAATAGAACTTGTCCGAGCGCGTGCCGCCCTGATAGTCGATCGTCCCGGCCGTGAATTTGCCGATGCCGGTCAGCCAGCGGCGGAAATCGTGATCCACCTCGAACGTGTAGGTGCGGGTCAGCACGCCGGAGACGCCGAACAGCGGCGATTCCTCGACGCTCGAATCCGCCAGCAGCTTCACCGTCGTCAGCGGCGTCACGAGCCAGGTCAGCGAAGCGCGGGTCAGCAGCCCTGTGAGATCGTTGAGCCGCGGATCTTCATACTTGCGCGTGACGTAGCCGATCGACGCTTCGCCGATCAGGAGCCGCGACAGCTCGAAGGTCGAACCGGCGCGAACCGTCGTGCCTTCGGAGTTGCGCAGGAAGCCGGAGCGATCGACGCGCACGTCGCGGACGCGCTTGTCGAGAGTGCCCTCGGCGAACGGCTTCACGCCGGGCATGAGATCGTAGCTCAGGCGCAACTGCCCGCCGTACTGATCGAAGTTGCGGTCGGCGTTCGACGATGACGAGCCGTCGGTCAGCCGCGAGTTCTGGAACTGGGTGCGGTCGACGAGACCGTTGAGCTGCACCTGAAAGCGATTGAAGTCCTGCTCGATGCCGAGCGTCGCGCCGGTGGTCAGGAACAGCGGATATTTCGAGAGGCCGACCTGGATGTTCGGGCTGCCCGGATTGTCGGTGGAGACGCGCGCGCGGCCCTCGCCGTTGATGCGCTGGTCGCGCGAGACATCGAAACGGCCATTGACGCGGCCGGTGAACTCCGGCCGGTCGATGTTCGCCGGCGCGGGCGACGCGACACCCACGCCGCTGACGCTCGTGCCGGACGAGATGTCGTAGCCGGTGAACGTGCCGCGCAAATCCGCCGAGAGCGAATGCCGCGACCAGTTCGACGCCGCGACCAGTTCCGGCGAGATGGCGTAGAACGCCGAGCCCTTGGCGTTGGCAAGCCGCGCCGGATTGGTGTCGTAGCCGCCGGAGACCTCGATCGCCGGCCTCAGCAGGAACGATCCGGCCATGACGCCCACCGCGCCGAACGGGTCGTCGTCGGGCTTGAGACGGCGGCGCGGCGGCGCGCCGGGATAGGTGCCGGCGAACGATTGCGACACCGGCGCGCGGTTCGCGCTCGCCGACGGCGGCGCGCTGAGTTGCGAGGGCGCAGCAGTGCTCGTCACGGTCGGCACGCTGGCAGAGAATGTCGGCGGCGGCGGGGCCGGCTGCACGAAGATGCTGGGCCCTTTCGGCGATGCGCCCGGCAACGACTTCGGCTTCGGCGCGCCGGGGCGTGCCTTCGCCTTCGCGCGTCTGCGGTTGAGCGAATCGAAACCGGTCGTTCCGGCGCCCGACGCGGCGGGCGCATCGAACGTCTGCAGCCGGTTGATGCGCGAGGGTGCAGGCGCTTCAGGCTCCGGAGGTGGCGGCGGCCGTTGCGATAGCGGACGCGGATCAGGCCCGCCGGGGTTCGGCAGCACGCCGGAGACGAGCGGCGTCTTGCGCAGCGCCGAGTCGCTCGGCGCCACGGTCGTCCCCTGCACCGGCCGCAGCATGTCGGGGGTCACGGTCTGGGCATGCAGTGGGGTTGCCAGCACCACGGCGCCGATCAAAAGAAGGCATGGCTGGAGAGCGCATGGCCAAAGGCCGCGCTCGCGGCGGTCCGGAACCGGACCCCAACCCCGCCGACTGACCCTCACACTATGAACTCCAGCAAAATCAATATTTTGCCGAGATCGATCCGCGCGACGCACGGGCCAATCTCGTTAATGGAGTTAAAACAATTATGGTTAACGACCCGTTGCCCGCCCCCTGCCGCGTCGCCTCAGGTCCGGGCCTGTGGTAAGAAGCCGGACAGCTCGGGACCGCGTGGCGGCCGGGCCAGTTCAGTTGGATTTCCTGATGACCCGTTCGAAACCGCGGACGCCCACCCCTTCCGCGAACGCCGAGGCGTCGCCTGCGATCGCATCCGCACTCCGCACGCTCGAGGCCGAGGCCGGTGGCGTCACCGCGCTTGCCGCCGCGCTGAATTCCGATCTCGGCCCGGCCTTCGCCGCCGCCGTCGAGATGATGCGGACCGCGCGCGGCCGCGTCATTGTCTCGGGACTTGGCAAGTCCGGGCACATCGGCCGCAAGATGGCGGCGACCTTCGCCTCGACCGGCACCCCCGCCTTCTTCGTGCACGCCGCCGAAGCCTCGCATGGCGACCTCGGCATGATCACGCCGGACGACGTCATCATGGCGCTATCGTGGTCGGGCGAGACGGCAGAGCTGAAGAACCTCATCACCTACTCGCGGCGCTTCCGCATCGGCCTGATCGCGGTCACCGCCGAACCCGACTCGACGCTCGGCAAGGCTGCCGACGTATGCCTGACGCTGCCCAAGGCGCGCGAGGCTTGCCCGCACAATCTTGCGCCAACCACCTCCTCGCTGATGCAGCTCGCGCTCGGCGATTCACTCGCCGTCGCGCTGCTTGAAGGTCGCGGCTTCACGCCGATCGATTTCAGCGTGCTGCATCCGTCCGGCAAACTCGGCGCGATGCTGAAGTTCGTGCGCGACCTGATGCACACCGGCGATGCCGTGCCGATCAAGCCGCTCGGCACCAGGATGTCCGACGCGCTGGTCGAGATGACGTCCAATAACTTCGGCTGCGTCGCGATCGTGGATGCACGCGGCGAGATCGTCGGCATGGTCACGGACGGTGACTTGCGCCGGCACATGCGTCCCGACCTGATGACCGCAAAGGTGGACGACGTGATGTCGAAGAACCCGAAGACGGTTCATCCCGAGATGCTCGCCAGCGAGGCGCTGGAAATCCTCAACTCATCGAAGATCACGACGCTGATCGTGGCCAACGGCAAGAAGCCGGTCGGCATCGTACGCCTGCACGATATCCTGCAGGCCGGCGTCGCCTAGCCTTTCGGGAAACGTGCGGCTGTTGGCTCAAGCGGCAGCTTCAGAGCATTGCAGAAGTACGAAATCGTCCGGTAGGCGCCGCAGAGCTGGATGATCTCCAGAATTTTGTCGCTGTCGTAGTGTGCCTTTAGCGCCGCGAATTCGTCGTCGGTCCAGGCCGAGCGGTGATGCAGCGCATCGACGGCTGCGATCAGCGCCTGTTCGGCCATCGACCAGCATGGCGCATCGGCGCCGCCGAGCGCCGTCGCGCGGACTTGCTCGTCAGTCAGCTTCGCCGGGGTCTGGAAGAATGCAACGTGGACGCCCCACTCGTACTCGCAGCGATTCAGCGCGCAGGTGCGGTCGATGACGATCTCGCGGTCGCGCAAGGTCAGCGGCCCGCGATCGAGCATGCTGCCGCCGCGCAGCTTGCCGTAGGCGCGCGCGCTGGTGGCGATGGTGCGAAACAGGACCAGCGGCGGCACGCCCGGCGGCATGACCTTGTCGAACTGCTCCTGGATTTCCGGTGGATACGGCGGCTCAAGCGGTGCAATACGCGGCGCGGGCGATGACATGGCAGACTCCTGTGCTACATTATTGATAGCATACCGCTACACTTTCAGTAGCACAAGAGCCGGCAGGACTTCGGCATGGCGAAATCGGCAAATACAAAGGTTGCAAAACGGGTGCGGGGCTCGCGCACGGGACGCCCGGTCATGGCGCTGCTCGACCTGCTCGGGCGGCGCTGGACATTGCGGGTGGTCTGGGAGTTGCGTGACAGGCCGCTGACGTCGCGCGCGCTGCGCGAAGCATGCGACGACGCCTCGCCGACCGTCATCAACCAACGGCTGGCGGAACTGCGTGAGGCAGGGCTGATCGAGAATCTCGACGCCGGCGGCTATCAGCTGACCTCGGGCGGTCGCGAACTGATCGAGCTCGTTCTACCGCTTCAGAAATTCGCCGACCGCTGGCCGCCGTTCAAGCCAGTTCGTTAATCACGCCAGACCGACGACGAGGCTCGCGCCGTCCGACTTCACCACTTGCACGCGGCTGCCCGCTGGTGCGTCCGGACCGGAGACGCGCCAGACCGTGTCATCGATCCGCACGGTGCCCGTGCCGTCGACGATCGGCTTGTCCAGCGTGAAGGTACGCCCGACCAGCGCGTCGGAACGCCGATTGAGGTGCGGGTTGTCGGTGACCGCCGCGTTTCGCCGCGCCACCGACCGCCACAGCGGCACGGCCGCGATCGACAGCACCGCGAACACGATGATCTGCGTCTGCCAGCTCCAGTCGATGACGAACGACAGCACACCGACGACGAGCGCCGCGAGCCCAAGCCACAGCAGGAAGACGCCCGGCGCGACCAGCTCCAGCGCCATCAGCACGAGGCCGATGACGAGCCAGTTCCACGTTCCGAGTTTTGCGAGCCATTCGATCATGGCAGTTGTCCCATCGGTTCAGATCAAGTCTTTGTCAGCTCTTGGGAGCCGCGCCGGTATTCGGCACGGTCGGGCGCCGGCCCGCGGCTGCGGCTGCGGCTGCGTTCTCGCCGAACGTCGCCTTGGCAATCTCGCCGATGCCGGCAAGCGAGCTGAGCACAGAGGTCGCTTCGATCGGCAGCATCAGAATCTTCTGGTTCGGCGAGTCGGCAAGCTGGCCGAACGCCTTGATGTACTTGTCGGCGATGAAGTAGTTGAGCGCCGCGACGTCACCCTTGGCAATCGATTCGCTGACCATCTGCGTCGCCTTGGCTTCCGCTTCCGCCGCACGCTCGCGCGCCTCGGCGTCGCGGAACGCGGCTTCGCGGCGGCCCTCGGCCTGAAGGATCTGCGCCTGCTTCGCACCCTCGGCGCGCAGGATTTCCGACTGGCGCTGGCCTTCCGCCTGGAGAATGTCGGCGCGCTTGACGCGCTCGGCCTTCATCTGCCGGCCCATCGCCTCGACGAGATCGGCCGGCGGCACGATGTCCTTGATCTCGATGCGATTGACCTTGAGGCCCCACGGCGACACGGCGGCATCGACGACGCGCAGCAGGCGCTCGTTGATCTCGTCGCGGTGCGAGAGCACCTGATCGAGGTCCATCGAACCCATCACCGAGCGGATGTTGGTCATGGTCAGCGTGACGATCGCCTGCTCGAGATTGGCGACCTCGTAGCTGGCCTTCGCCGCGTCGAACACCTGGAAGAAGGCGACGCCGTCGACCGTGACGGTCGCGTTGTCCTTTGTGATCACCTCCTGCTCCGGAATGTTGATCACCTGCTCCATCATGTTCATCTTGCGGCCGACGCGATCGAGGAACGGCACGATGATGTTGAGGCCGGGCGAGAGCGTGCGGGTGTATTTGCCGAACCGCTCGATGGTCCAGTCGTAACCCTGCGACACCGTCTTCACGCCGGCGAACAGCGTGAGGATGACGAGGAGCACAAAACCAATCGCGAAAACGTCAAAACCGGACATCGGAATCCCCTGCGGCAAAAGCAAAACGTGGTGCGGCGGCCATCAGCCGGTCAAGACCGCCAGACAGTCGTCCTCATGTCTTTGTCGCGTCAGCTCCCTGTTCGGTTCGAGAATAGGATGCCGGGATGACGGAACCAGAGGCGGAGATGCCGCGAGCGCGGAAATTAAATTGGCGGGACGGCCCTTGTATTCATCCGGCGTTCAACCAGCGGCCGGATGTTGCGGCAGCGAGATGAGAGCCGGTCTTCAGATCCAGCCTTGCAGCTCGCGCAGCACGAGTTGCCGGATCACGTCCATGCCTTCGTCGCTGTCGTTGAGGCAGGGAATATAGGTGAACTGCTCGCCGCCATTGTGATGGAAGATTTCCGCGTTCTCGCCCGCGATCTCTTCCAGCGTCTCGAGGCAGTCGGCGGAGAAGCCCGGCGTCACGATGGCAAGCCGTTTCAGGCCCTTTTTCGCCAGTTCCTCGATCGTCTTGTCGGTGTAGGGCTGGAGCCACTTCTCGTAGCCGAAGCGCGACTGGAACGTCAGCATCAGCCGCTTTTCATCGAGGCCGAGTTTCGCACGCAATGCGTCGGTCGTGGCGATGCAGTGCTTCTCATATGGATCGCCGCGATCGACGTAGGACTGCGGCATGCCGTGGTACGACGCCATGATCAGCTCAGGCTCGAACTTGCATGTCGCCAAGTGCTTCTTGATCGAGGCGGCGAGCGCGTCGATGTACACCGGCTCGTCGTAGTACGGCGGCGCGACGCGCAACGTCGGCTGGTTGCGCAGCTTGGCGAGCGCGGCCGCGACCTTGTCGACCACCGTTGCCGAGGTGGATGCGGAATACTGCGGATAAAGCGGCACCACGAGGATGCGGTCGCAGCCCTGCGCCGTCAGCTTGTCGATGGCGGACTTCAGCGACGGATTGCCGTAGCGCATGCCCCATTCGACGACGACGTGGCGATGATCGGCAATCGACGCGGCGAGCTTTTCGGCCTGCGCGCGCGTAATGGTTTTCAGCGGCGACTCGTTCTTGTCCGTGTTCCAGATCTTCTGATAGTCGACGGCCTTGCGGCCGGGGCGGATGCGCAGAACGATGCCTTCGAGAATGACCTTCCAGATCAGCCCCTGGTTTTCGATCACGCGGGGATCGGAGAGAAACTCGCGCAAATAGACGCGGATGCCCTTGGCGTCGGCCGTGTCGGGCGTGCCGAGATTGACCAGCATGACGCCGACGCGATTGGTCAGCGGCTCGGCGATGCCACGATTCTTCTCAAATGGGACGACGACAGCCATGGCTTTCAGATCGGCCTTCAGACACCCGGAGTCAAGCGGACTTACTCCAAGCCCGATCATACTCTAGAAGCACGTGACCCGCTCGGCGGAAAGGTAGCCCATCAGAAGACCGGCGCCGAACAGCAGCACAAGCCCCGCCGCGCCGAATTCGATGCCGCGCAGGATCAGCACGCCGCCGCCTTCCCGGCCCGCGGCGAGACGCCGCGCCAGGCCTTTGCCGGAGACGGCGATCAGCGCGATCGCCGCCACCGTGATCGCGGTGCCGAGACCCATAACGAACGTCGCGGCGACGCCGGCCCAGAACAGGCCCTGCGCCAGCGCGAACACGAGAACGAGGATCGCGCCCGAGCACGGCCGCAAGCCCACGGCGAAGATCGCGGTCAGGCCGCGCGACCAGCCGCCCGGCCCCGCAAGCTGATCCGGCGTCGGGCCATGGTTGTGGCCGCAATGCTCGTCATGGACGTGGCCCGGCTCGCCATGAGCATGATGATGAGAATGACCGTGCGCGTCATGATGATGGTCGTGCGCGTGATGATCATGCACGCCGTGATGATGGTGATGGCCATGATCATCGTGGTGATGGTCGTGATTGTGATGATGCGCGTGGGCGTGGCCATGCGCGGGAGCCGCGGCCGCCTCGTGCACATGCGGCAAGGCCGGCGCCAGCGCCGGCGACGCGACCGCACGCTCCCGCTGAAGCGCGCCGATGAAGCCGCGGCCCTTGGTCCAGACCAGCCGCGCACCGAACGCGGTGATCAGAGCGTAGCTCGCGATCTCGATCACCCGCTCGGTGCTGCACATGGTCTTGGCGGTGGCATTCAGCAGCAGCGCGCCGATGCCGACGATCAGGACTGCGACCAGCGCTTGCAGGAACGCCGACGCGAACGACAGCACGATGCCGCGCCGCGCCGTCTCCTCGTTCGCAACGAGGTACGACGAGATCACCGCCTTGCCATGACCGGGGCCGGCGGCGTGGAAGATGCCGTAGAGAAACGAGATGCCGAGCAGGGTCGTGACGGCGCTGCCGTCGGTCTTCGCGGCACGGATCGCGCCCGACATCTGCCGGTAGAAATCCGACTGCATCGCTAGAATCCACCCGAAGATGCCGTTGCTCTGCTGTGCACCGGCCGGCGGCCGCGGGCCACCAAACGGCGTCTGCGCCATGATCACGTGAAGCGCGGCATCGGCTGACGCGATCGCGGCGACGGCCACGAGCGCAATCCAGAAGCGGGACGAAATGCGGAAGCGCATCACTGACAGGCCACCGTCATCCGGTTGGCGAAGTTCGCGCCGTAATTGGCGTTCGCGCCGTTGAGGAAATTCTGTTCGCTCATGGTCTGCTGCGGCGGCGCTGCGGCCGGTTTCTGCACGGCGAGCTTGCAGCCTGCCGGTGCGCCGACGAGCTTCAGCGGCTCCTTCTCCGCGAGAACGAAGTTCACGAAATACGACGGGTCGTAGATTTCCAGAACCAGTTCCGGCGTCTTGGCCGGAACAGTCAGCGGCAGCGTGAAATTCAGCACCAGCTTGCTGTCCTTGTACTCCAGGAAGTAGTCGGCCGGCTCGCCGAGTTTTTCCTTCTTCGCGCCGACCTTGGCGTAGGTGAAGTAGGCGAACTCCTTCAGCGAATCGACGTTGACCTGCGCCAGCGGGGCCAGGTCTTCGCGCGTATAGACGCCCTTGGTCTTGGTCTCGATCCCTTGCAGCGCATAGGTCGAGAACATGTCGTCGAAGGTCCATGCATGGCGGACGCCGGTCACCGAGCCGTCCGGCGCGTAGATCAGTTCGCTGCTCGACGTCACCCACACATGCGGATGCGCGTGCGCCGCCGGCGCGCCGGTCAGCGTCAGCGCAATCAGGAAACCGGCGAGACGGGGGTATCGCAGCATCGATGTCACCTCAGGCGGCAGGTTCTGTCAGGAGCCCGCGGCGGCGGAGAAGCGCATCAGGCTCGGGCTTGCGCCCGCGGAAGGCAACATACGCCTCTTCAGGATCGCGTGATCCTCCCGACGAATAAATGTCGTCGTGCAGACGCCTGGCGATCGCCGGCGCGAAGATGTCGCCTGCCTCCTCGAACGCGCCGAACGCATCCGCGTCCATCACTTCCGACCACATGTAGCTATAATAGCCGGCTGCATAATGGCCGCCCGAGAAGATATGGCCGAACTGGGTCGGCCGGTGCCGCAACGAAATTTCGGCCGGCATGCCGATCTTCTCCAGTTCCTTGCGCTCGAACGCGCGCACGTCCTGGCTCGCCGAGGACGGCTGGGTATGGAACTCGAGATCGATCAGCGCCGAGGAGACGAACTCGACGGTGGCGAAGCCCTGGTTGAACTTGCGCGCGGCGATGAAGCGCTTGAGCAGATCGTCCGGGAGCGGCTCGCCGGTCTGGTAATGCCGTGCGAAGGTCTGAAGCACCTCCGGCCGCTCCTGCCAGTGCTCGTAAAGCTGCGACGGCAACTCCACGAAATCGGTAAAGACCGAGGTGCCGGAGAGTGACGGGTAGACCACGTTCGACAGCATGCCATGCAGGGCGTGGCCGAACTCGTGGAACAGCGTGCGGGCATCGTCCGGCGACAGCAGCGATGGCTGGCCGTCGGCGCCCTTGGAGAAGTTCATGACGTTGAGGATCAGCGGCGCGATATCGCCGTCGAGCTTCTGCTGATCGCGCAGCGAGGTCATCCAGGCGCCGGAGCGCTTCGAGGCGCGCGCGAAGTAATCGCCGTAGAACAGCGCCTTGTGCTTGCCCTGCGCATCCTTGACCTCCCAGACGCGCACGTCGGGATGCCAGACCGGAATATCGGTGCGCTCGGTGAAGGTCAGGCCGAACAGGCGCGAGGCCACGTCGAAGGCGGCCGCGATCATGCCTTCCAGCGTCAGATACGGCTTGATCGCCGCGTCGTCGAAGTTGGCGCGGCGCTGCCGCAGCTTCTCGGCGTAGAAGCGCCAGTCCCACGGCGCGAGCTCGAAGTTGCCGCCTTCCTCCGTCACCAGCGCCTGAAGCGCGTCGCGGTCGGCCATGGCGCGCTCGCGCGCCGGCTTCCAGACCCGCTCCAGCAGGCCCCGCACCGCCTCGGGCGTCTTGGCCATGGAGTCCTCAAGCCGGTAGGCGGCGAAGGTCGGGAAGCCGAGGATGTTCGCGGTCTCCTCGCGCAGCTTCAGCACCTCGCCGATGGTCGCCGCATTGTCGTTCTCGTTGCCGTTGTCGCCGCGGGCGATGAAAGCCTTGTAGACCTTCTCGCGCAGGTCGCGCCGGGTCGAGCTCTGCAGGAACGGCTCGACATAGGAGCGCGACAGGGTGATGAGCGCCTTGCCGTCCTTGCCGCGCTCGGTGGCCGCCGCTTTGGCGCCGGCGATGAAGGCCTCGGACAGGCCGCCGCGATCATCCTCGCCCAATTCCAGGCTCCAGGCCTGCTCGTCGCCGAGCAGGTGGTGGCTGAACTCGGTGC
The DNA here is from genome assembly GCA_049323835.1 of Pseudomonadota bacterium. Classification (GTDB taxonomy): domain Bacteria; phylum Pseudomonadota; class Alphaproteobacteria; order Rhizobiales; family Xanthobacteraceae; genus SG-bin9. The sequence goes on from JBMOOJ010000069.1 coordinate 10,886, forward strand.
CGAGCTGGGCCAGCCTCTCGTTGATGGCGGCAAGCCGGGCCTTCTTCTCGTCGGTAAGACCGGCACCCGAGCGCTGGAAACGGGTGTAGGTCCGCTCCAGCAGACGCAGTTGCTCCGGCGTCAGCTTCAGCGAGGCGCGGTCCTCGTAGAGCCTGGCGAGGCGACCGAACAGCACGGCGTTCATCATGATCGGATTCCAGTGCCGGGCCTGCCGCAGCGACACCTCGCTCTCGATCGCCAGGAGCTCCGGATTGGAGTGCGCCGACACCAGCGCGTAGAACACCGACGACACCTTGTTCAGCAGCTTGCCCGAGCGCTCCAGCGCCGTGACCGTGTTGTCGAAGTCCGCCGCCGACGGATCGTGAGTGATCGCGTTAACCTCCGCCGCGTGGTCCGCGAACGCCTGCTCGAACGCGGGGAGGAAGTGCTCGGGCTTGATCTCGGCGAAGGGCGGCGTCTCGAACGGGGTCTGCCAGGCGATCAGAAGCGGATTGGTCATCAGGGGTCCTGCGGGCGATTTGGCCCGTTTATAGCATTCAATGCGGCTTTTCAGTGCAGCCTTGAGCGACCTGAAACGCGCCCGATCCTCATCCTGAGGAGCGATCTGAAAGATCGCGTCTCGAAGGACGAAGGCCCCGAATTCTTGGGGCCTCATGGTTCGAGACGCCGCTCACGCGGCTCCTCACCATGAGGATGAAAGGGCCTTCACTGAGACGCTTTAACGCTTGATTGGCGGGGGTTTTTGAACGAGATTGCCGCCGCAACCGGAAACTGAACCATGTCGACACCGTCCAGCTCCTCCTCGCCCCGCCAGATCGCCTGGCCGAGCGTCATCACCGTCGTCTCGGCGGCGATCCTGATCGGTGCTGAGGTGTTCGGCGCGGCCTTCGCGGGCGGCTGGGCGCTGGCGATCCTGTTCGGGCTCGAGGAGCGCGGCACCCAGATCATCCAGGCGGTCCTGTTCGTCATCGGCGTCGCCGTCATGATCGGCTTCGTCCGCGGCGCGCAGCGCGTCGAGCCGTTTACCCGCTGACGGCGTCTTGCGCGCGCTGAGCAGAAAGCGCGCGTGCTGGAAACCAGCGTGGCTCAGGCCTTTCTCACGCCTCATTTCCGCAACAATTCGTTAAAGAACATAAACATCCATTCATGTTCGACGTTCGAAGTGTGGGCTCGACGCCACGCTGCGCGCGCTTGTGCGAGAAAGTTATCCCTGAGCTGAAAATTTTGTTGCGAAGCGGAGTCAAAAAGCATATTTCCTCGCTTGCCCAATTTCGCACGTGCCTGTGGTCGTGTGTCAGTCGGTAGGTATCCGGACAAGAGGCCGGACAGCCGCCAAGGGACGAAGAAGCCGAGGGTCACTCGAGACAGCTGGTTCATCCAGCCTTAGTTCGAGAGGCCAGCATCTCTCTCCAGGGATGCCGTTGAAGGCGACTTTGCTCCTTGCAACCGTGACTGGCAGCCGGAGGCGAACCGGCGCACCCCGCTCTCAACGGGGGACGCGACTTAAAGCAACGACGGAGCGGGCTTTTTTGGTCTCTGCCAGCTTTCCACCAGCTGGCGCGAATACCGAAGAGGCTTGTCCATCATTGCCAGGCGTGCGGCGGGACTTATCCCTCCAATCCACGGCAGCACAGTTGGTCTGAGGTTCAGGCATTTTCGCGCCTCCAAAGCGCGGGTTGCCAGGATCGGGTGATCAGCATCATCGGACGGTTCGCCGTCCCCGAAGCTGTATGGGGGAAACTCCCATGACTGAGCGCATCCAGGAATTCCTGCGCGCCCGCCGCAACGAAGGCCGTGACACCGAGCCGTGCTTGGTCGTCGACCTCGAAGTCGTGCGCGACAACTACCAGACCTTTGCCAAGGCGCTGCCCGACAGCCGCGTGTTCTATGCCGTCAAGGCGAACCCGGCGCCGGAAGTGCTGACGCTGCTTGCCTCCATGGGCTCGTGCTTCGACACCGCGACGGTGGCCGAGATCGAGATGGCGCTCGCCGCAGGTGCGACGCCTGACCGCATCTCCTTCGGCAACACCATCAAGAAGGAGCGCGACATCGCGCGCGCCTACGCGCTCGGCATTCGCCTGTTCGCAGTCGACTGCTCGGCCGAGGTCGAGAAGATCGCCCGCGCCGCTCCCGGCGCGAAGGTGTTCTGCCGCATCCTGTACGACTGCGCCGGCGCCGAGTGGCCGCTGTCGCGGAAGTTCGGCTGCGACCCGGAAATGGCGGTCGATGTGCTCGACCTCGCCAAGCGCGTGGGCCTCGAGCCGGTCGGCATCTCGTTCCATGTCGGCTCGCAGCAGCGCAAGGTGAAGGCGTGGGACCGTGCGCTTGCGATGGCTGCGACCGTGTTCCGTGACTGCGCGGAGCGGGGCATCAACCTGTCCATGGTCAACATGGGCGGCGGATTCCCGACCAAGTACCTGAAGGACGTGCCGCCGGTTCTGCAGTACGGCCGGTCGATCTTCCGCGCGCTGCGCAAGCACTTCGGCAACCAGATCCCGGAAACGATCATCGAGCCGGGGCGCGGTATGGTCGGCAACGCCGGCATCATCGAGACTGAGGTCGTCCTCATCTCGAAGAAGAGCGACGAAGACGAGGTTCGCTGGGTCTACCTCGACATCGGCAAGTTCGGCGGTCTCGCCGAGACGATGGATGAGTCGATCCGCTACGCAATCAAGACCCCGCACGACGGCGCGGAGATGACGCCGTGCGTGCTGGCTGGTCCGACCTGCGACTCGGCCGACGTCCTCTACGAGAAGACGCCGTATCCGCTGCCCGTGACCCTCGAGATCGGCGACAAGCTGCTGATCGAAGGCACCGGCGCCTATACGTCGACCTACTCGTCGGTGGCTTTCAACGGCATCCCGCCGCTGAAGACATATCACATCTGATCCGAGCGCCTTGACGCTCTGACTTAGCGGGAGCCGGTTCGCCGGCTCCTATCCCGTCACATCGCTATTTGCTGACAACACTCCGCGGACGCTTGTCCGTGAGGAGTGGGGACTGACGTGCCATGACTGCTGCTGTTTCGACCCAGAAGACCATTGCCCTGACAGTGAGTGCCGCTCCGTTCGCGATCCGTGCGGAACGGGCCTCCGACGTCGCCGCGCGCGAGGCGCTGCTGGACGTGTGCTTCGGCGCGAACCGCCACGGCCGCACCTGCCAGCGCATACGCGACGGACGCTTGCCCGCCGAAGGCCTCGCCTTCAGCGCGGTGCGTCAGGGCCGTCTCGTCGGAACCGTGCGGTTGTGGCACGTCAGCGCCGGCGGCAAGCTGGCGCTCGTGCTCGGCCCGCTGGCGGTGGACCCGACGTGCCGTTCGCTCGGCGTCGGCGCGGCGCTGATGCGCCATGCGCTCGACGTCGCCAAGCGCCGCGGCCATGGTGCGGTGATCCTGCTCGGCGACGCGCCGTACTACGCGCGCTTCGGATTCACACCGGCCAAGACCGCCGAGCTGGCCCTGCCCGGCCCGTTCGAGCGTGACCGCCTGCTCGCGATCGAGCTGCGCGAGGGCGCGCTCGACGGCGCGTGGGGCATGATCGTGCCGACTGGCCAGGCCGAGAAGCCTCGTCGCGTCGCCCGCCTCGGCGCGCTGGCGCAGCGCGCCGTCCGGGCCGCATAATGAGTTCGGCCGATCTGGATACGCCCGAAACGGGTGACGACGCACAGCCACGCGGCCTGCTGCGGCAGGCCGCGATCTCCGCGATCATGATCCTGCTGGGCATCAAGATCACAGTGGACGTGCTGAGCCGCCGCTGGCGCTCGACCGGCACGTGAACCGCGCCGCATTTGCGGCACCTTTATCCTTATCCGCCCTTGATTTACCCGCCCCGAAACGGCAAGTCGGGCTCAAAACCAATGGAGCCATTCTGATGTCACGCCGTCTGATCTCGTCCGGATCGCCGTTTGAGAAAGTCGCCGGCTACAGCCGCGCCGTGGTCGATGGCGACTTCTGCTTCGTCGCCGGAACCACCGGCTACGACTACTCGACCATGTCGATGCCGGCGGATGTCACATCCCAGACACGGAACTGTTTCAAGACCATCGAAGGCGCGCTGAAGGAGGCGGGCTTTGCG
>JBMOOJ010000070.1:0-14814 GCA_049323835.1 Pseudomonadota bacterium
GTTGCGCGGGAAGGCGCCGGAGAGAAACCGCGGCCAGGTGTAGGCCGCGTAGGAATCCACACGCACGGCCGCGAGCATCTGCGGCACGTTGACAGCAAACTCGTGCGGCGTCGCGAACTGGCAGTCGTAGTAGCAGGCGCCGCAGCTGTGGCAGAGGTTGGCGAGATAATTGAGATCCGCCGGCGGGAACGCGCGCCGCATCTCCATCGCCGGAAACACCGCGCACAATCCCTCGCAATAACGACATGCGTTGCAGATCGTCATCAGCCGTTCGGCTTCGGCGTGGTTGGCCGCCGGTGAACCCGATTGCGGAGTGATGCGCGTGATATCCAGCATGCCTGACTCTATTCTTTGAGCATGATCTTTCTGGAAAGCCGGTATCCACTCTTCCGGATCATGCTCTAATTCCTGACCGTCGCAGCCGCGGTCTTACCCGCGATGCGCCCGAACACGCTACCGATGGTCATGCCGATCCCGGCCGCATAACCGCGCCCGAGCACATTACCGGCCATGATCTCGCCTGCCGCGAACATGTTCGCCGACGGCTTGCCATTGCTCATGATGATCCTTGCATCGCGATTCACGCGCGTCCCGAGGTACGTGAACGTGATGCCCGGCCGCACCGGATAAGCATAGTAAGGCGGCGTATCGATCGCGCGCGCCCAATGCGTCTTCGGCGGCGTGAGGCCGCGCGTATGGCAATCGTCGAGTACCGTATGATCGAACGTGCCTGGCACGATCGACGCATTGAAGTCCGCGATGGTCTTGCGCATCGCTTCGGGCGACAGCTCGAGCTTCGCGGCGAGTTCGCCGATCGTCGGTGCGGTGATCGGCGGATAGAGCGAGGGCATGAACGACGTCAACGATTTTGCATCGAACACGATGTATGCGATCTGATCGGGCTGGCCTGCGATCAGCCGCCCCCAGATGGCGTAGCGCTTCGGCCAGAAATCCTCGCCTTCGTCATAGAAACGCTCGGCATTCTTGTTGAGCACCACGCCGAACACCACGCAATCGAGTCGCGTGATGATGCCGCCGTCGAAACGCGGCGAACGCGCATCGATCGCGACTGCGTGACACTGCGTCGGATCACCGACCTCCTGCACACCGTTGTCGAGCAGCACGCGCAGGATCGTGCCGCGATTGTAGGGCGTGCCGCGGATAAGGAAGTTGTCGGCGGCCGCGCCCCAATATTGTTTCAGCCATTCGATGTTGGCCTCGAAGCCGCCCGCGGCCGCGATCAGCGCTCCGGCACGAACGGCGACGGTCCCCTCGCCCTGGCGCACCTGCGCCGAGAGAAACACGCCATCCTCGATATCGAGCGCGATGACTTCGGCATCATAGGCCACCTCGACACCGAGCGCTTCCGCCGTCAGATAGAGCGCATTCAGCATCGCGCGGCCGCCGCCAAGGAAGAACGAGTTGGTGCGGCCGAGACTCAGCGTGCCGCCAAGCGAGGGCTGAAAGCGCACGCCCTGCTCACCGATCCAGCCCAGCACCTCTTTCGACTGCGCGATCATGAACCGCGCGAGCTCTTCGTCCGTGTGGCCTTGCGTGACGCGCTTGAGATCGTCCCAGAACTCGTCTTCGGTGTAAGGACCGGTCAGCGTATCGGTTGCGGTGTCGTGCGCGCAGCGCATGTTGCGCGTATGCCGCGTGTTGCCGCCGCGATAGAATTTCGGCGCGCCCTCAAGCACCAGCACCGACGCTCCCGATCGCCGCGCGCTGATCGCCGCGCAGAGGGCAGCATTGCCGCCACCGATAATCAGAACATCGAAGCGCTGCGAGAAATCCGGCATCGTCAGCGCGCGTTGTCCGCGATCACGCGATAGACCACCGGCCAGTAGAGATCGCCGAAACCGGCCTCCGCGGTCTGCGCCAACACGCTGTCGGCGTTCTCGGCACCGTTCAGTTTGAGGCCGACCGATTTCGCGAGATCGAGCGCGTAGCCGATGTCCTTGCGCGCATACTGCGTCGAGAAGGCACGCTCCGGAAAGTTGTCGGCGAGCATCGCCTTCATGCCGTGATTGCGCAAAGCAAAACTGTCCGCCGAACCCTTGGTCAGCGTCTCGAACAGCACCTGGCCATCGAGCCCGGCGCGGCGCGCGGTCGCCAGCGCCTCGCTGAGCGCGACCACCGTTTCCACCAGCACCATGTTGTTCAGGATTTTCACGATCTGCCCCGCGCCGATCGCCCCGCAATGGGTGATGTCGGTCGCGAACGTCGCGAGCAGCGGCTTGATCGTCGCGAACACCGCTTCATCCGCACCGACCATGATGCTGAGCGTGCCGTCTTCCGCCGCCTGCCGCGTGCGGGCGATCGGCGAGTCCGCGTAGCGCGCGCCTCTCTCTGCGAAACGAGCCGCAAGAGCGCGGCTGAGTTCGACCGGCGACGTGCCGAGATCGACAATGATATGGCGGCTCGACGCATGCGCAATCAAGCCATCCGGTCCGTTGCACACGGCCTCCACATGCGCGCCGCTCGGCAGCGCGAGAAAGATGATGTCGCAACGCGCTGCAAGATCGGCCAGCGACGATGCCGGTTCGATGCCGAATTCGGCCAGCCGCGCGAGCGGGGCTGCGTCGCGATCGAAGCCGATCACCTTGGCCCCGCTCTTCCTTGCGAGGTTGCGGCACATCGGCTCGCCCATCACGCCAAGGCCGACAAATCCGATCGTTTGCGTCATATCGCGCTCGCATCTCACGTTCTGTCGAACAGAACGATCGTTCCAAATCACTTCCAACTAGGTAGAACAAGGACGGGCAGCGCCGCAAGCTTCAAGCTTGCAGCGCTGCATTTCAACAGCAATGGACGCTTCGTTACTCCGCCGGCACGGGCGCGGCGCCGGTATGCGGCGTCTCCACCTCGTCCCAGCTTCCGGTTGCGAGCGAATATGGCGACGCGCTGTCTGCCGCGGAGGTCCACCGCAGCGGCCAAGCGCCGGCACGATAGACGACTTTGCGCGGCGTCACCTGCCACAGCCGCTCCGCCCCCTTGAACGCGGCCGTGTCCGGCGCGTCGAGCAGCACCGCTCCCTCGCCCGAGATCTGGAGGAGATCGCCGGTCGCGAAATCCGCGAACACGAGGCCCGCCTTGGGATTGACCAGCAGATTGCCGAGCGTGTTGAAGAACTGGTTGCCGGTGAAATCCGGAATCGTCAGCACGCCTTCCTTCACACGCACAAAGCCGGGTTTGCCGCCGCGATGCGACACGTCGATCTGCCGATGGCCATCGTCACGGTCGACATAGGATGCGACGAACAACGTATCCGCGCGCGCGATCAGCGCTTGCGCCCGCGCGTCGAGACGATCCGACTGATCCGCTGCGCCGGCCGGCGGCACCGCCGGATCGCGGCTGAATTCGAATTGCCGCAGCGTGATGTATTTCGGGCAGTTACCGAACGACTGCTCCACCGCGATATCGAATGCCGCCTGCCCCGTCCGGCGGATCGTGCCGTTGAGGCGATTGCGCCGCCGCGTCGAAAGCTCGATGCCGAGCAGCCCGATTGCTTGGCCGTTATTCATGCCGGCATCTGCTGGATCGGCGGCATCGCGGGCGAGCGCCACGCTCAGCGTGTATTCGTCCGGCGTCTGGAGGAACCCCGGCCTTGCTGCGCGCAACGTCGCCCACGCAACGCCGCTGCCGTCGACCGAGCCGAGCACAACGAACGGCAGCTTCGGATAGAACTCGCGATGCTGATCGATCAGATGATCGCGGATCAGCCGGCTGCCGATGTCGCCGAGCCGTTGCGCGACGCCGGCATGTTGCTGCATTGCGACTTCGCCGGCATGCCAGGGAGACGCCGCCGCTTCCGTTGTTCTTGTTGTTGTCATGGCTGCATCTCCTGTCATGCCGGTACGATGGCAATAGATTCAGGCGGCCAGCCCCACCTTGTTGACATCGAACGCGACGAAGCCCGGCAGCTTCTCGAGACGCGCCAGCCAGCCCTTGATGCTGGCGTAGGCGGAGAGATCGACATTCCCCTCCGGCGCGCTGAAGATGTAGCTGTAGAGCGCGACATCGGCGATCGTCGCACGCGAACCGACGAGCCAGTCACGGCCCTTCAGCGCATTGTCGATGATCGTCAGCACGCTGTGGGCGTTCTTGATCAATTCATCCGCGTTGCCGTTCAGCTTGAACAGCACCTGAAGGCGGGCAGCAGCCGGACCGCGGTGCAATTCTCCCGCCGCAACCGACAGCCAGCGCTGCACGGCGGCCGCGCCTTGCGGATCGTCCGGCAGCCAGTCGGTCTTGCCGAGCTTCTTCGCAAGGTAGACGAGGATCGCGTTGGAATCGGCGACGATGACACCGTCATCGTCCAGCACCGGTACTTGCCCGAACGGGTTCAACTTCAGGAATTCCGGTTTCTTCTGCTCGCCCTTCAGCAGATCGACATGGATCAGTTCGTGCCTGATGCCGAGCAGCGACAAGAACAGCCGGGCACGATGCGAATGCCCGGAAACGGGGTGAAAATAGAGCTTCATGGGCGGCCTCCTCCAGGTTCGGTCAGGCAACGAACGAGCGTTCGTCGTGTGGGAGGAACCTAGTGGTGCGCGGCCGATACATTAACCGGGGGAAGCCGGAAAGCACTGTTGCAGATTCTGAAATAATAGCTGCGTGAACGCTCTCGTGTGGCGTTCAGAATCCGCATCGCATCCGCGGCCATGCGGACGTCCGAACCAGGCCACCCGCGGATGATCGAGGTTACGAGCGCCCGTCGATCGTCTGCACGCCGCTGTTGGAAAATACCGGCGGCTTCGGCTGTTCGTCGACCGTCAGGCGGAAGATATCCGGCCGCGAGTAGTGGCCGACCACGTCGAGATCAAACTTGCCGCGCGCGACGTCGTCGAGATCGATGTCGGCGGTGAGAATGCACTCGCCCTCGTAGTTCGGACCGGCAAGCACGTTGCCGAGCGGGCCGATGATGACGCTGCCGCCGCGCATCAGCACCGTGTTCGGATCGCTGCCCTGCACCGCCTCGTAGTCGGAGGGATAATCCTTGCGGCGTGCGAACTGGCACGCGCTCAGCACGAAGGTCCGCCCTTCGAGGGCGATGTGCTGCATGGTCGGCTGCCAGCTGTCGCGATCGTCCGCCGTCGGCGCGCAGTAGATGCTGATGCCCTTCGCGTACATCGCCATGCGCATCATCGGCATGTAGTTTTCCCAGCAGATCACCGCGCCGACCTTGCCGACCGGCGTATCGAACACCGGTAGCGTCGAGCCGTCGCCGAAGCCCCAGACGAGGCGCTCGGTTGCCGTCGGCATCACCTTGCGGTGCTTGCCCATGAGCGTACCATCGGGTCCGAAGAACAGCACCGTGCAGTAGAGCGTGCCGATATCACGCTCGATCACGCCCATGACGACGTAGATGCCGTTGCTGCGCGCCGCTTCCGAGAGACGCTCGGTGATCGGCCCCGGCACGTCGATGGCGCTGTCGAAATAGCGGCGATAGGCTTCGCGATGATCCGGCGCACGCATGCCGACCGCGAGACTATAGTTCAGTCCCTTCGGATAGGCGGAGATGAAGGCTTCCGGAAACACCACGATCCTCGCGCCGGCCGCTTTCGCCTCGGCGATCAGCTTCTCGGCCTTGGCGACGGTCGCTTCAGGATCGAACGCAACGGACGCCGCTTGAACCACGGCTGCTTTGAACGTGTTCGCCACCACACCACCTCACAGAATTTGCGCGCGACAACGTCTCACACCGATGCAGCCAGCGCAATGAAACGATCCGCAGGCTGCGGACATATCTTCGTCATCATGGCCATGCGGCGTAGGACGGCCGGTTGCGCGCATTTTCGAGCCGCGCCTGCCGCCGGTAGACGCCCGGCGATGCGCCGCAGTACTTGCGGAAGAAGCGGTTGAAATAGGCCGGATCGCGAAAGCCGAGGCCGTAGCCGATCTGCTCCACCGGCAGATCGAGCTGCGCGAGCCGCGTGCGCGCCTCATGCACCAGCCGCTCGTGGATGATGGCGCGCGGCCCGCTGCCCCGCTCGCGCTGACAATGCGCGTGCAGCCTGTCAGAAGTGACGCCGAGCGCGGCCGCATAGCGCGTGACCGGCCAGCCATCGCGATAATGCAGCTCGACCATCTGCAGAAAGTTTCCGACAAGCGCAGCACCGCCGCCGCGCACGCCCGCTTCGTCCTGATCGTCGCGCGCTGCGCCGAGCCGCCACAGATGCAGACACAGCAGCAGCAGGTGTGACGAGATCATGCTGGCACTGCCGTGACCCGGCGTGCGCAGCTCCGTCGCAATGGCGCGGCACGATTCCCCGATCGCATCGATATGCGGGGCGAGCGTCTCGCCGCTGATCAATGTCACGCGATCCGTGGTGCGGCGCAGGTCGCGCGCCTCGGCGCTTCCTGCGACGATTTTGATCAGCAGGTCGTCCTCGACCGAGAGCAGCAAGCCCTGCGCGCCGGCACTCGCTTCGATCACGGCATCGAGATTGCCCGGCAGCCAGAGCAAGGTCGGCGCTTCGATCGCGACACTGGTCGCTTGCCAGTTGACCGATGCGCGATCAGACTGGAGCAGCAGCAGATGCGCGCGGCGTCCGTCCTTCTGCCGGATGGCCCAGGTCCGGGGTGCGAGAGCCGCTGAAAACGCCTCCGCGCGGACCGCAAGCGCGATCCCGACCGGCAGCCCGATCATGTCTGGTGGTGCCAACATCATGCCCTCACTGAGACGAAACGCCGCCGAAAGCGGCTACTGATTACCAGTATTGTACAATCTTTCCCCGATTTCGTCCAATTCCAAGCCTCCCATAACCTCCCCTAACGTTCGGCCAGTCACGAGCGCGAGCCAACCGCGCCGGTCAAGTATTCCGGAGGACGTCACATGAGGACATCGCTCATCCGCCGCGCCGCGCTGCTCGCAGGCGTCTGCGCCGCCACCCTCTTCACGGCGACGGCCGGCCTGCTCGCCCAGGCCCAGGCCCAGACCTCGATCAAGATCGGCTACGCGATTTCGCGCACCGGACCGAACACGGGCGGCGCCGCGGTCACTACGATTCCAAACTACGAACTGTGGGTGAAGGAAGTGAACGCCGCCGGCGGCATCAAGCTCGGCGACAAGCGCGTGCCGATCGAGGTCGCTCAGTATGACGACCGCTCGAACGCCGAAGAAGCCGTGCGCGCGCTCGAACGCCTGATCAACCAGGACAAGGTCGATTTCATTCTGCCGCCGTGGGGCACCGGCCTCAACCTCGCCGTCGGCCCGACGCTGAATCGCGAAGGCTATCCGCATATCGCCTCGACCGCAGTGACCGATCGCGCTCCCGAACTTGCCAAGCGCTGGCCGAACAGCTTCTGGCTGCTCGGCACCAGCGCCGATGCATCGAAGTCGCTGGTCGAACTGCTGTCGAAACTGCGCGACGACAAGAAGATCGGCGACACCGTCGCCATGGTCAGCATCGCCGACGGATTCGGCATCGATCTGTCGGCCGCCGGCCGCAAGGCGCTGACGGATGCGAAGTTCAAGCTCGCCTACGACAAGACCTATCCGATCGGCACGCAGGATCTGGCGCCACTGATCAACGAGGTGAAGGCGCTCAATCCGGATGTCCTCATTGCCTTCAGCTATCCGCCGGATACGCTCGCGATCACCGAGCAGGCGCGCATCGCCGGCCTCAATCCGAAGGTGTTCTACACCGGCGTCGGCACCGCTTTCCCGCTCTATCGTCAGCGCTTCGGCAAGAATATCGAGGGCGTGATGGGCATCGGTGGCTGGAGCGGCGACAGCCCCGCCATCAAGGACTATCTCGCCAGGCACAAGGCCTCGGCCGCCAACGGCGCCGAGCCGGACCGCTGGGCGAGCGCAGTCACCTACGCCGGCTTGCAGATGCTGCAGCAGGCGATCGAAAAAGTCGGCAAGGTCGACCGCGCGGCCGTCATCAAAGAACTGCAGACCGGAACGTTCGACACGGTGATCGGCAAGGTGAAGTTCGAAAACAACATGCCGACACGTTACTGGTGGGTCGGCCAGTGGCAGGACGGCGAATTCTACGGCATCTCGCCGGCCGGCAACGACGGCGCACGCAAGGCCATCGTCCCGAAGCCGGCCTGGGTCACTCAATAATAGCGCACTCAAACTGAACTGGCTTGAATCATGGCGAACGCCATTCTGACCGGCTTGATGCTGGGCGGCATGTACGCGCTCACCGCAATGGGGCTCACGCTCCAGTACGGTGTGGCGCGGATCATGAACCTCTCCTACGGCGAATTTCTGATCGCCGCCGCCTTTGCATCGCACTGGCTTTTCACTGGGTGGGCGCTGAGCCCGTTCGTCGGGTTGGCATTCGTCGTGCCCGCCGCCTTCATCGTCAACCTCGCGATCTACAAAGTTCTGCTGACGCCGCTGGTGAAGCGCGCCAAGACCCGTGACGCGCTCGAGGTCGACAGCATTCTTGCGACCTTCGGGCTGACCTTCATCGTTCAGGGATCGATGCTGTCGCTGTTCGGCGGCGCCTATCACAGCTACTCGTTCCTCGCCTATCCGGTGAACTTCTTCGGCGAGGTCGTCGCGGCCAATCGCCTCGCGGCGCTGTCGGTCGCCGTCCTGATCGGTGTTGCGCTTTATCTCGTGCTGACCAGGACGCGCGCCGGTACGGCGGTGCGCGCGGTCGCGGTCGATCCGGTCGCCGCGCAGCTTGTCGCCATCGACGTGCCGCGCGCGTCCGCGCTCACGTTCGCGCTCGGCGGCGCGCTGGTCGCTGCCGCCGGCGTGCTGGTGAGTACGTTCCTCACCTTCAATGCGTCGTCCGGCGTGGTCTTCACCATGAAGGCGCTGATCATCGTCGTCATGGGCGGCGTCGGCAACATTCTCGGCTGCCTCATCGCCGGCCTCCTGCTCGGCGTCAGCGAAGCGCTGGTATCGGCCTTCGTCGATCCCGGCCTCACGCTCGCCGTCAACTTCGCTCTCTTTCTCATCGTACTGCTGGTCAAGCCCGCAGGATTGTTCGGCCGGGCCACGCGATGACGATACGCTCCGCATCAATTGCCGCGATCGCGCTGGCCGCGCTTGCCCTGCTGGCCTTCGTGCCGCGCCTCGCCAACGCCTATTACCTCGCGCTTGCCATCGGCTTGCTGCAATACACCGTGCTGGCGACGGCATGGGGCCTGTTCTCGGGTCCGACCCGCTACGTCTCGCTGGCGACCACCGCCTTCTTCGGCGTCGGCGCGTATACCGTCGCCGTCCTCGGCGAAGTCCTGCCCTGGCCGATGGTCCTGCTGATCGCCGCAGGCCTCGGTGCGGTCCTGGCCGCGATCGTCGGACTGTCGACGCTGCGGCTGAGCGGCGTCTACTTCGTCATCTTCACGTTCGGCCTCGCCGAACTGATCAAGCAGCTCGTCGTCTGGTTCGAGGTCAACAAGTCGCGCGTGCTCGGGCGTTACATCTTCGTCAACATCACGCAGGCCGATATCTACTGGCAGCTGCTGGCGCTTGCGGTCGCCGTCTTCCTGCTCGGCTGGCTGATCGCGCGGTCGCGGCTCGGCTTCGCGCTGCGCATCATCGGCGAGGACGAGACTGTCGCCACCCACAGCGGCATCAACACGACGATCGCGAAAGTGATGCTGTTCACCGTCAGCGCCACCGTGATGACGGTCGTCGGTGCCGTCATGGCGCCACGCTGGACCTACATCGAGCCGGCGATCGCCTTCAACTCGATGATCTCGTTCCAGGTGCTGATCATGGCGCTGCTCGGCGGCGCGCACCGCCTCTGGGGGCCCGTGCTTGGCGCCATCCCCTTGACGCTGCTGTTCGAGGTGCTGAGCGCGCGCTTCCCGAATACGTTCACCATCATTCTCGGCTGCATCTTCCTCGTGATCGTCTACCTGCTGCCGCGCGGCGTCGTCGGCCTGATCGAAAGCGCACGCGCGAAGGTCGCCGCACGTAACGAACGGGTGCCGGCATGACCAGCAAGCCAACAGCACCCGTCTTGCAGGTCGAGAGCTTGACCCGCGCGTTCGGCGGCCTTGTCGCCGTCAACGATCTCTCGTTCAACGTCGGCGAAGGCGAAATCCTCGGCCTGCTCGGACCGAACGGCTCGGGCAAGACCACCGCACTCAACCTGATGTCGGGCGTGCTCCGCCCGGACTCGGGCGCCATCCGCCTCAAGGGGCAGAACATCGCCGGCCTTCCCTCCTACAAGATCGCGCGGCTCGGCCTCGCCCGCACGTTCCAGCTCGTGCGCGTGCTCGACGGCATGGATTGCCGCGAGAACATCCTCGTCGGGCTTGCATTCCACAAGCCGCATCTGCCGCCGGCAGATAGCCACGCGCGGGTTCTGGCGCTGCTCAGCCGCGTCGGCCTCGGCGGGCAAGATCAGCGGCCGGCCGCCGACCTCACCTACATCGACCGCAAGCGCCTCGAACTCGCCCGTGCGCTCGCGGCCAAACCGACGCTGCTGCTGCTCGACGAGTGGCTGGCGGGTCTCAATCCCTCCGAACTCACGATCGGCATCGAGCTGATCCGTTCGCTGAAGACCGAAGGCATCACCATCGTGCTGGTCGAACATGTGATGACGGCCGTACGCGCGCTGTGCGACCGCTGTGTCGTCATGAGCAGCGGCCGCAAGATCGCCGAAGGCTCAACGGAAGACGTCCTTTCCAACGCGGCCGTCGTCGAGGCCTACCTTGGTGGAGCGGCCGCCGATGCTTAAGGTTGCCAACCTCAGTGTGGCCTATGGCCAGCATCGCGCACTCGACAACATCGCACTCGATGTCGGGCCCGGCGAAATCGTCACCATTCTCGGCGCCAACGGTGCGGGCAAGTCGTCGCTGCTGAAAGCGATTGCCGGCATCGTCCGCACGCTGCCCGGCAAGCAGGTTTCGCTCGGCGCGCACGATCTCGCGCAGCTTCCGCCGCACGACATCGTCGAATGTGGCCTCGCGCTGGTGCCGGAAGGCCGCGGCATCTTCGGCGAGCTGACCGTTCAGGAGAACCTGCTGCTCGGCGCCAACCCGAAGCGGGCCCGCGACGGTGAGAATGAACGGCGCGAGCAAATCCTGACGCTGTTCCCGCGCCTGCGCGAACGCGCATCGCAGATCGCCCGCACCATGAGCGGCGGCGAGCAGCAGATGCTCGCCATCGGCCGCGCGCTGATGTCGAAGCCCGACATTCTCTTGCTTGATGAACCTTCGCTCGGCCTCTCGCCGGTGATGGTGCTGGAGCTGTTCGCGACCTTGAAGCGCGTGCGCGAATCCGGCGTCGGGCTGCTGCTCGTCGAGCAGAATGCGCAGGAGAGCCTGCGCATCGCCGATCGCGGCTACGTGTTGGAAAACGGCTGCATCGTCAGCCACGACACCGCCGCCAACCTGAAAGCCAATCCGGCCATCCTGCGCGCCTATCTCGGCGGCGGACCGCCGGCCGTCAGCACTCAAAACGCATCAAAAACAACTGGAGGACAAGTCATGCATGAGATCGCTCTGCTGCTCGAAAGCAAGGACGTCCCGGCCTCGAACGGTGCAACCTTCGACCGCCTCAATCCCGTCACCGGCGATGTCGCAAGCCGCGCCGCCGCCGCGCAGATCGCCGACGCCAAGCGCGCGGCCGACGCGGCCGCAGCCGCTTTCCCGGCATGGTCGCAGACCGGACCGAATGCACGGCGCGCCATTCTTTTGAAGGCAGCGGATCTTCTCGCAGCAAAAGCGCCGCGGTTCGTCGAACTGATGGCGGCGGAAACCGGCGCGACCGCCGGCTGGGCCGGCTTCAACGTGCATCTCGCGTCGGGCATGCTGCGCGAGGCAGCGGCAATGACGACGCAGATCTCCGGCGAGGTGATCCCGTCCGACAAACCGGGTTGCATCTCGATGGCGATCCGCCAGCCGGCCGGTGTCGTCCTCAGCATGGCGCCGTGGAATGCGCCGGTCATCCTCGGCGTGCGCGCGGTCGCGCTGCCGCTGGCCTGCGGCAATACCGTCGTTCTGAAGGCATCGGAAATCTGTCCGGGCACGCACCGGCTGATCGCCGAATGCCTGCGCGACGCCGGGCTGCCGCCGGGCGTTCTCAACGTCATCACCAATGCGCCGGAAGATGCTCCCGCCCTGATCGAGACGCTGATCGCACACCCTGCCGTGCGGCGCGTCAATTTCACCGGCTCGACCCGCGTCGGCCGCATCATCGCGCAGGTCGCGGCGAAGCATCTCAAGCCCGCGCTGCTCGAACTCGGCGGCAAGGCGCCGCTGGTCGTGCTTGACGACGCCGATATCGATGCCGCCGTCGCCGCCGCCGGATTCGGTGCGTTCATGAATCAGGGCCAGATCTGCATGTCGACCGAGCGGCTCGTGGTCGACGAAAAGATCGCGGACGCATTCGTCGCCAAGCTCGCCACCAAGGCCGGATCGCTCGTCGCCGGCGATCCGCGCAAGGGCAACACGCCGCTCGGCTCGCTGATCGGCGCGGACTCCGCGACGCGAATCCAGATGCTCGTCAACGACGCGGTGAGCAAGGGCGCGAAAATCGTCGCCGGCGGGCGCCACGAAGGCACGCTGATGTCGGCCACCGTCATCGACCACGTCAACTCGTCGATGCGCATCTATGGCGAGGAGTCGTTCGGACCTGTCGCCTGCATCGTGCGCGTCAACGGCGTCGATGAAGCGGTGCGCGTCGCCAACGATACGGAGTATGGCCTGTCGGCCGCCGTGTTCGGCCGCGATATCGCCCGTGCCTTCGATGTGGCGAAGCGGATCGACTCCGGCATCTGCCACGTCAACGGCCCGACCGTGCATGACGAAGCGCAGATGCCGTTCGGCGGCACCAAGGCGTCCGGTTACGGCCGCTTCGGCGGCAAGGCCGGCATCGCCGAGTTCACCGAACTGCGCTGGATCACCATCGAGACCGGCCCGCAGCACTATCCGATCTGAGATCCAAGCGCTGCTACACCCAAGTCGTCATGCCCGGGCTTGACCCGGGCATCCATCTTCAAGAGTCTTCTTGCAAGAGAGATGGATTGCCGGGTCAAGCCCGGCAATGACGAGACGTAGTCTAGTCGCGATACCTTACTGCTTGATGTTCGCTGCCTTCACCAGCGCCGCGTTGGCGGCGAGTTCCTTGACGACGAACTCGTCCATCTGCGCCGGCGTCATCGGCATCGGCTCCACGCCGAGCCGCTTCAAATCCTTCTGCATCTCCGGCGTCGCCAGCACCTTGGCTCCGGCGGCGTGAAGCTTGTCGACGATCGCGCGCGGCGTCTTCGACGGCGCGAACACGCCGAACCAGATCGACGTTTCGCCGTTCTGATAACCGGCCTCCTTCGGCGTCGGCACGTTGGGCAGTTCGGCGGATCGCTTGTCGGTCGAGATCACCAGCGCCCGCACCTGCCCGGACTGGATCAGCGGGATCGCGGTGGATAGCGGACAGAAATAGAAATCGATACGGCCGCCGAGAATGTCGGAGATCACCTCCGAGCCGCCGCGATACGGCACGTGCGTCGCCTCGAAGCCGGCGGCGAGCCGGAACTTCTCCGCGCTGATATGGACGGCCGAACCGACGCCGACAGTGCCGAAGCTGATGTTGGCATCCTTCTTCTTCGCAGCCTCGACGAACTCCTGCACCGTCTTCCAGGGCTTCGACGGCGAGGTGATCATCACGTTGGCGCTGTAGCCGATCATCAGCACCGACGAGAAATCCTTCACCGGATCGTACTTGACGTCGTTGAAGACAAGCGGTGCGATTGCATGCGCCGACGAATGCGCCATGATCGTATAGCCGTCGGGCTCCGCGCGGGCGACCGCCGTCGAACCGACCGTTCCGCCCGCTCCGGCGCGGTTCTCGATCGTAATCGGCTGTCCCAGTTCGGGCGAGACGCGATCGAAGACAAGCCGCGGCACGACGTCCGTGGCGCTGCCCGCGCCGAACGGGATCACCGCCTTGATGACGCGCGATGGCCAGACATCGGCCTGCGCCGCGACCGAAGCCAGCATCCCGGCCGCGACAACGGCCCACCCGGTAAACTTCCTCATGGCTCACTCCTGCTTCATCGCCAGGGCTCATCCGCCGACGCTGACCGGCGAAAGTTTTGCAAGATTCGTGCTAACGTTCCGCACTGCGAATGCGCGACGAGGATGATGCGGACTTCTGAACCGCCACACCAGGAAACGCCTTGATATCGCCACCGCAGCTGATCAGATAGCACGACAACAAGCCATCCCGCCGCCAACAAGCCCGTGACCGGACACCGATTGTTGTGAGAAAGCTGTTGCTCGCCCTCGTTCTTCTGATTGCCATTCCGATCGGTATCTCCGCCGCCGCCTACTGGTCAGGCGACCGCTCCATGAACTGGCAGACTGCCGACCGGTCGAGCGCCGGTCTGCTACCGGCTGCGGCCGACCATCCGGAGGCAATCGTGCGGGTTTTCGCTGCACGCACCGTGCGCTGGCGCGGCATCTTCGCAGTCCATAGCTGGATCGTGTTGAAGGAAGCGAACGCCCGGCGTTATGTTCGCTACGACTATACCGCCTGGGGTCAGCCGATCTCGGTTGATCGCTTCCAGGCTGACGGGCGATGGTTCGGCGCCGTGCCCGAAGTCGTCGTCGCGGCCGAGGGCGCGGAAGCAAGCCGGCTCATCCCGAAGATCAAGGCCGCAATCGCCGATTACAGGTATCGCGAGTACGGCGACTACACCGCGTGGCCGGGCCCGAACTCGAACACCTTCGTCAAGGCCGTGCTCGATTCCGTGCCCGAGCTCGGCAGCAGCCTGCCGCCGACCGCCATCGGCAAGGACTATCCGTATGACGGACGCTGGTTCGGCCTCACCGGCTCGCAGACCGGCCTGTTCGCCTCGCTCGGCGGCTATCTCGGGCTGACGATCGGCT
>JBMOOJ010000071.1:0-14764 GCA_049323835.1 Pseudomonadota bacterium
AGCGAGCGGCGCGTCCGCCGGCAGCGCCTTTGCGGCGGGCGCAGGGGCCGGGGCGGGAGCCGCAGCAGCGGCCGGCGCCGCGGCTTTCGCGGGAGCGGCGGCGGGCTTCGCGCCGGCGGCTCCGTCCGCGATCTGACCGAGCAGCGCGCCGACCGCAACCGTCTCGCCATCCTTGGCGACGATGTCGGACAAGGTGCCGCCTGCGGGCGCCGGCACTTCGATCGTCACCTTGTCGGTTTCGAGTTCGACCAGCGGCTCGTCGACCGCCACCGCATCGCCGGGCTTCTTGAACCAGCGGCCAATGGTGGCTTCGGTGACGGATTCACCCAGGGTCGGAACGCGAATTTCAGTCATGATCAGTGTTCCCTTTTTGCGTTATGGCCGGGCATAGCCGTTTGAAGAACGGCGTCGCTTCGCTCGCCTATGTCCCGGCCATCCACACTTTAACTCAATCTTGGTTCGTAAGATTTGGAGGCCCGCGACATGGGCGGGCCTCGATCTCGATGACCTAGCCCAGCGCCTCGTCGAGCAACGCCTTGAGCTGCGCGAGATGCTTCGACATCAGGCCGGTCGCGGTCGCTGCCGCGGCGGCGCGGCCGGCATAACGCGGACGCTTGTGCGTGGCATTGATCTGGTTCAGCACCCACTCGAGATATGGCTCGATGAAGTGCCACGAACCCATGTTGCGCGGCTCTTCCTGGCACCAGACCACCTCGGCGCCCTTGAAGCGTTCCAGCTCCTGCACCAGCGTCTTCAACGGCACCGGATAGAGCTGCTCGACGCGCAGCAGATAGATGTCGTCGATGCCGCGCTTCTCGCGCTCCTCGTAAAGATCGTAATAGACCTTGCCGGAGCACAGCACGACACGGCGGATCTTCTTGTCCTCGACCAGCTTGATCGCCTGATCCTTCAGCACCTGCGCATCGTCGTGCAGCACGCGATGGAACGACGTATCCGTCCCCATCTCGTCGAGCCGCGAGACCGCACGCTTGTGGCGCAGCAGGCTCTTCGGCGTCATCAGGATCAGCGGCTTGCGGATCTCGCGCTTCAGCTGGCGGCGCAGAATGTGGAAGTAGTTCGCCGGCGTGGTGCAGTTCGCAACCTGCATGTTGTCTTCGGCGCACATCTGGAGGAAGCGCTCGAGACGCGCCGACGAGTGCTCCGGCCCCTGCCCTTCATAGCCGTGCGGCAGAAGACAGACGAGACCCGACATGCGCAGCCACTTGCGTTCACCCGACGAGATAAACTGGTCGAACACGACCTGCGCGCCGTTGGCGAAGTCGCCGAACTGCGCTTCCCATAGCGTCAGCGAGTTCGGCTCCGCCAGCGAATAACCGTACTCGAAGCCGAGCACCGCTTCTTCCGACAGCAGCGAGTTGATGACCTCGTAGTGGCCCTGCTTTTCGCTGAGATGATTGAACGGCGTGTAGCGGCTTTCGTCTTCCTGATCGAAGATCACCGAATGGCGCTGCGAGAACGTGCCGCGCTCGCAATCCTGGCCGGACAGGCGGACGCGATGCCCCTCTTCGAGCAGCGTGCAGAACGCCAGCGCTTCGCCGGTGGCCCAGTCGATGCCCTCGCCGTTATCGATTGCCTTCGCCCGCGCATCGAGAAAGCGCTGCACGGTGCGGTGAACACGGAAACCATCCGGCACCTTGGTTATCTTGCGGCCGATATCCTTCAACTGCTCGATCGCGACGCCGGTGTTACCGCGGCGCGGGTCTTCGTCGAGACCGGCGACCTTGAAGCCGGCCCACTTGCCGTCGAGCCAGTCGGCCTTGTTCGGCTTGTAGCCCGCACCAGCCTCGAGTTCGGCATCGAGGCGCGCGCGCCAGTCAGCCTTTGCCTTGTCGATCTCGCCTTCGGTCATTACGCCGTCGGCAACCAGGCGCTTGGAATAGATTTCCAGCGTCGACGGATGCGTGGCGATCTTCTTGTACATCAACGGCTGGGTGAAGCCCGGCTCATCGCCTTCGTTATGGCCGTGGCGGCGATAACAGAACATGTCGATGACGACCGGCTTGTGGAACTTCTGCCGGTACTCGATCGCAACCTTGGCCGCGAACACCACTGCTTCCGGATCGTCGCCGTTGACGTGGAAGATCGGCGCATCGATCATCTTGGCAACGTCGGACGGATACGGCGACGAGCGCGAGTAGCGCGGATACGTGGTGAAGCCGATCTGGTTGTTGACGATGAAGTGGATCGAACCGCCGGTACGGTAACCCTTCAGGTCCGACAGGCCGAAGCACTCGGGCACGACGCCCTGGCCCGCGAACGCCGCATCGCCGTGCAGCAGCAGCGGCAGCACCGAGATGCGCTGATCCGGCGGATCGCCGTTCTGGTCCTGCTTCGCGCGCACCTTGCCGAGCACCACCGG
This sequence comes from Pseudomonadota bacterium, assembly GCA_049323835.1. Lineage (GTDB taxonomy): Bacteria > Pseudomonadota > Alphaproteobacteria > Rhizobiales > Xanthobacteraceae > SG-bin9. The sequence goes on from JBMOOJ010000071.1 coordinate 2,381, forward strand.
ATCGACGATTTCGAGGTGCGACGGGTTCGCCGTCAGCGACAGATGGATACGGTTGTTGTCGAACTCGCGGTCGGACGAGGCGCCGAGGTGATACTTCACGTCGCCGGAGCCTTCGACCTCGTCGGGATTGGCGGAGCCGCCCTTGAATTCATGGAACAGCGCGCGGTGCGGCTTGCCCATCACCTGCGTCAGCACGTTGAGGCGGCCGCGATGCGGCATGCCGAGCACGATGTCCTTCACGCCGAGATTGCCGCCACGCTTGATGATCTGCTCGAGCGCGGGGATCAGCGACTCGCCCCCATCGAGGCCGAAGCGCTTGGTGCCGGTGAACTTGAGGTCGCAGAACTTCTCGAAGCCTTCGGCTTCGACAAGCTTCATCAGGATGGCGCGGCGGCCTTCGCGGGTGAAGCTGATTTCCTTGTCCGGACCTTCGATGCGTTCCTGAATCCAGGCCTTCTGCGCACCGTTCGAGATGTGCATGAACTCGACGCCGAGCGTCTGGCAGTAAGTGCGTTCGCAGATCGCGACGATCTCGCGCAGGGTGCCGTATTCGAGGCCGAGCACGTGATCGAGGAATATCTTGCGGTCGAGATCGGCGTCGGTGAAGCCGTAGGTGCGCGGATCGAGCTCTTCGTGATCGCGCGCGGGCTCAAGTCCGAGCGGATCGAGCTTGGCGTGGAAATGTCCGCGCATGCGGTAGGCGCGAATCAGCATCAGCGCGCGAACCGAATCGCGCGTCGCCTGAAGGACGTCGGCCGAGCTCGCCGGCGTACCGCCCTTGGCCTGCGCCTTCGCCTGCAGCTTGTTGCCGATCGCTTTTTCGACTTCGGCCCAGTTACCATCGAGCGCCGACGTCAGATCGTCGCGCGGTGCCTGCGGCCAATGCGGCTTCTCCCAGCTCGGACCCTCGGCATTTTTCCGGACTGCGTCCGGCGCGTCCTTGAGGCTCTTGAAGAATTCCCGCCATTCCGGATCGACCGATCCGGGATCAGTCTCGTAGCGGGCGTACATGTCGTCGATGTAGGGGGCGTTCGCGCCGTAGAGGAAGGAGGTCAGTGCAAAAGCGGCATTCGCGTCTTGGCGAGACATGAGCGCGTCCTGGTTATCTTTTTGACGTCACATAGGAATTCGCGGGCAATCGAGGCGCGGTACCGGATCGATATCGGCCGATTGGGTATCTTTACCCTATTTGGGGCAAATATACGCGCCTAAAAGAACCAAGAAATGATTCTAAACTCAAATCTTCATTGTTGCTGGTTTGGCTTTGGATTCTGCCGTTTCGAAGCAAAAAGGCCCGGACAGCTGCCGGGGCCTTTCGTCACATCAGGATCGCGAAGGGGTCCTAGCGCTTCAAAAGTTCGACCAGCGTGGTCCCGAGTCGCGCCGGCGACGGCGAGACCTTGATCCCGGCCGATTCCATGGCCGCGATCTTGGACTCGGCATCGCCCTTGCCGCCGGAGACGATAGCGCCAGCGTGGCCCATGCGGCGGCCCGGAGGCGCCGTGCGGCCGGCGATGAAGCCGACCATCGGCTTCTTGCGGCCGCGCTTGGCTTCGTCCTTCAGGAATTGCGCTGCGTCTTCTTCGGCCGAGCCGCCGATCTCGCCGATCATGATGATCGACTCGGTTTTGTCGTCCGCCAGAAACAGCTCGAGCACGTCGATGAACTCGGTGCCCTTCACCGGATCGCCGCCGATGCCGACCGCCGAGGTCTGGCCGAGACCCGCCTGCGTGGTCTGGAACACCGCTTCGTAGGTCAGCGTGCCGGAGCGCGAAAGAATGCCGACATTGCCCGGCTTGAAGATGTTCGCCGGCATGATGCCGATCTTGCATTCACCCGCGGTGACGACGCCCGGGCAGTTCGGCCCGATCAGACGCGATTTCGAACCGCAGAGCGAACGCTTCACCTTGACCATGTCGAGCACCGGAATGCCCTCGGTGATGCAGATGATCAGCGGCACTTCCGCGTCGATCGCTTCGCAGATCGCATCCGCCGCGCCCGGCGGCGGAACGTAAATCACGCTGGCGTCGGCGCCGGTCTTCGCGCGGGCTTCGGCAACGGTGTCGAACACCGGCAGCCCGAGATGCGTCGAGCCGCCTTTGCCCGGCGAGGTGCCGCCGACCATCTTGGTGCCGTAGGCGATCGCGCCTTCGGAATGGAAGGTGCCGTTCTTGCCGGTGAAACCCTGGCAGATGACCTTGGTGTTCTTGTCGATCAAGACGGACATTACTTGGCTCCCTTGACCGCGTTGACGATCTTCTGCGCGGCATCGTCCAGGTCGTCGGCCGGCAACACGTTCAGCCCCGACTCGCGGATGATCTTCTTGCCTTCTTCGACGTTCGTGCCTTCGAGGCGCACCACCAGCGGCACCTGAAGACCGACGGCCTTCACCGCCGCGATCACGCCGCGCGCGATCACGTCGCACTTCATGATGCCGCCGAAGATGTTGACGAGAATGCCCTTCACGTTCGGATCGGCGGTGATGATCTTGAACGCCGCGGTCACTTTCTCTTCCGAGGCGCCGCCGCCGACGTCGAGGAAGTTGGCCGGACTTTCGCCGTAGAGCTTGATGATGTCGAGCGTCGCCATCGCAAGGCCGGCACCGTTGACCATGCAGCCGATCGTGCCGTCGAGCGCGATGTAGGCGAGGTCATACTTCGACGCTTCGATTTCCTTCGCGTCCTCTTCCGTCGTATCGCGCAGCGCGACGATGTCCGGATGGCGATAGAGCGAGTTCGAGTCGAACGAGATCTTTGCGTCGAGGCACTTCAGCTCGCCCTGCTTGGTGACGACGAGCGGATTGATCTCCAGCATCGCCATGTCCTTGCCGATGAACGCCGCGTAAAGCTGAGCAATCAGCTTCTCGGCCTGCTTGGCAAGATCGCCGGTCAGCTTCAGCGTGTTGGCGACCTTGCGGCCGTGATGCGGCATCACGCCGGTCGCCGGATCGACCGAGAAGGTCACGATCTTCTCAGGGCTGTCGTGCGCGACCTTTTCGATGTCCATGCCGCCTTCGGTCGACACGACGAAGGCGACTTCGGACGTCTCACGATCGACCAGCGCCGAGAGATAGAACTCCTTGGCGATATCGGAACCTTCCTCGACGTAGAGGCGGTTGACCTGCTTGCCGGCCGGCCCGGTCTGGATCGTCACCAGCGTCGCACCCAGCATCTCGTTGGCGTACTGCTTTACTTCGTCGACCGACTTGGCGAGACGCACGCCGCCCTTGTCGCCGGCGGAGGCTTCCTTGAACTTGCCCTTGCCGCGGCCGCCGGCGTGGATCTGCGACTTCACCACCCACAACGGACCGCCGAGTTCTTTCGCCGCGGCTTCCGCGTCGGCAGCCTTCAGCACGGCGACGCCGCGTGAGACCGGAACGCCAAATTCTTTCAGAACCGCTTTGGCCTGATACTCGTGGATATTCATGTGCCCTCCAGCAGGCGACCGGTTTCCAGATCGTCATGGCCGGACTTGATCCGGCCATCCATCTTCTTGAAACGATGGATCACCGGGTCAAGCCCGGTGATGACGTGCGTTGCACGTCACTTCAGGAGATCCGGAGCGATCTTCTTGCAGGCATCGACGAGGCCCTGAACCGCGGCCACCGACTTGTCGAAGGCCTCGCGATCCTTGCCGGCGAGCTCGATTTCAACGATGCGCTCGACGCCCTTCGAGCCGATGACGACCGGCACGCCGACGTACATGTCCTTCACGCTGTACTCGCCGTTGAGGTAGGCGGCGCAGGGCAGCACGCGCTTCTTGTCGCGCAGGTAGCTCTCGGCCATCGCGATCGCCGACGCCGCCGGTGCATAGAAGGCCGAGCCGGTCTTGAGCAGATTGACGATCTCGGCGCCGCCGTTGCGGGTGCGGTCGACGATTTCGTCGATGCGCGCCTGCGAGGTCCAGCCCATCTTGACCATGTCCGGCAGCGGAATGCCGGCGACGGTGGAATACTTCGTCAGCGGCACCATGGTATCGCCGTGGCCGCCCAGCACGAAGGCGGTGACGTCCTCGACCGAGACGTTGAATTCGTCGGCGAGGAAGTAGCGGAAGCGCGCCGAGTCGAGCACGCCGGCCATGCCGACCACCTTCTTGTGCGGCAGGCCCGACGCCTTCTGCAGCGCCCAGACCATCGCATCGAGCGGGTTGGTGATGCAGATCACGAACGAATCCGGCGCGTACTTGCGGATGCCGGCACCGACCTGCTCCATGACCTTGAGGTTGATGCTCAGGAGGTCATCGCGGCTCATGCCGGGCTTGCGCGGCACGCCCGCGGTGACGATGCAGACCTTGGCGCCGTCCAGCGCCTCGTAGGAGTTCGCACCGGTGTAGTTGGCGTCAAAGCCGTCGACCGGCGACGACTGTGCGATATCAAGCGCTTTGCCCTGCGGGATGCCCTCGGCGATGTCGAACATCACCACATCGCCGAGCTCCTTGAGGCCGACGAGGTGAGCGAGCGTTCCACCGATCTGGCCTGAGCCAATCAAAGCAATCTTGTCGCGTGCCATGGGAAATCTGTCCTTTGGAGCCGGCAGGAAGAGGAGGGAAAACGTCGGGTGGTGGTTAGCCCTTTCGGGAAACTCCTTCAAGTCGCCGATCGCCTAATCCGCAGGCCCGGCTCTGGTATGCCTGAGAAATGCGTCAGGTTTCGACGAGGCCGGTGGTCGAACCGCTGGCGGTGGAATCGCTGCGGCCATGGGGCAGCGCCAGGTATGACTCCGAACTCATCTCGATCAGGCGCGAGGCGGTCCGCTTGAACTCGTTGGCTTCCACGCCGTCCGTGGCCCGGTAAAGCGAGACCGGATCGGCCTCGGCCGACGCCATCAGCTTCACGGCATTGTCGTAGAGGGTATCGATCAGCGTGATGAACCGCTTGGCGGCGTTGCGCTCCGGAAAATCCATCACCGGAATGCGGTCGACGAGGATCGTGTGGTAGTCGCGGGCAAGCCTGAGGTAGTCGGAGCCCGCCAGCGGCTTTTCGCAGAGATCGGAAAACTTGAAACGGGCCACGCCGTGCGCGGAACGCGGCACGGTGAGCTTGTGCCCCTTGATCATGATGTCACGCGGCTCGCCTCTGGCGCCCGCCGTCAGCTTCTTCCAGGCGCTGTCGATCGTGGCATCCGCCTGCGCATCGGCAGGTACCAGCCACATCTTCACGCCGGCGAGCTTCTCAAGACGGAAATCGGTGCGCGCATCCAGGCGGAGCACATCCATGCGATCGGTAAAATGCGCGATGAACGGCAGGAACAGCGCGCGGTTGAGGCCGCCCTTGTAGAGATCGTCCGGCGCGACGTTCGACGTCGCGACCACCACTGTCCCGAGCGAAAACAGCGCCGCGAACAACCGCCCGAGGATCATGGCGTCGGCGATGTCAGTGACGTGGAATTCGTCGAAACACAGAAGCCACGCCTCCTTGTAGATCGACGCCGCGGTCAGCTTCACAGGATCGGTGTCAGCCATTTCGCCGCGGCCGATCTGCTGCCGGAAGCCGTGAATGCGCTCGTGCACGTCGGCCATGAACTCGTGAAAATGCGCGCGGCGCTTCAGCTTGACCGGGCTCTGATGGAAGAACAGGTCCATCAGCATGGTCTTGCCGCGGCCGACCTCGCCATGAATGTAGAGGCCGCGCGGCAGCGTATCGTCGACGCCTTTGGAGAACAGACGCTTGAAGAAGCCAGCCTTGCGGGCCCGGCGATACCGGACCAATCCGGCTTCGAGCCGTGAGAACGCCTCGACCGCGTCCGCCTGCGCCGGGTCGGCCTCGATCGCGCCCGATGCTACCAGTGCCTGATAGCGGGCCCGAAACGAGTTGGCGCGGAAACCGGCCGATTTCGAGAGCGACATGCCGCGTTAACGGCATGAACTGGGGCAAAAAATCAAGGCAGCAATTCTGCGGGCCTGCATGCGGAAATGCAGTTACCGGGAGTAGATTTGACTGTGTGCGGACTGATTTGATTCAACCCCGAGCGCGTAGGAATCCTCGACGACATAGGGGCCGCCACCGACCGAGTCGCGTGACGAGAAGAGAACAAAGCGCGAGGCCGTGAAGGTGCGAGTTGGGAAATAGCCGCGCACGGAGAGATAGTCGGCCACGTCCTGATTCGAGGAATCGCGCAGGCGCGCCAGCGTCACATGCGGAATGAACTTGCGGCCTTCGGGATCGAAGCCGAACCTTTGGAGCAATCGTTCAAGCTCGGCCTGCAACTCCATCAATGGACGCGATGGCACCACGGACGCGACCACCGCGCGCGGCTTCTTGCTGCCGAAGCTCGACAGCCCGCGCAGCGAGACCTCGAACGGCTTGCGATTGATCCGCACCAGCGTCGACGCGATTTCGCTGGCAGCTCTGCTGTCGATATCGCCGATGAAACGGAGGGTGACGTGATAGTTTTCCGGATCGATCCAGCGCGCTCCGGGAAGGCCGCCGCGCAAACTCGACAACGACTGGCCAATATCGGGTGGAATTTCCAGGCCCGTGAACAGACGCGGCATCGCTAAACCCTCGATGCTGAAACCCGGTGACGAATCACCGATACCTTCTTGTAACCCAGCTTGATGACAGTGCGAAGCGTCAGCCGTTAATGGCCCGTAAATCCCGTTGGATTGCGGCGCGCCGTTTACTTTCGCTGCTCGCCGCGCGCTGCCAGAAATGCCTCAACCGAAGGCAGGATGCGCGTCACGATGACATCGACGCCTTCGGCCGTCGGATGAATCCCGTCCGGCTGATTGAGCTTCGCTTCGCTCGCCACGCCATCCAGAAAGAACGGGTAGAGCGGGATGTTCCATGCCTTCGCGAGATCGGGATAAATCGCGTCGAAGGCCGCCGCATACTCCGGGCCGAAATTGCGTGGCGCGTACATGCCGGCCAGCATAACCGCGATGTTGCGTGCTTTCAGCTTCCTGATGATGTCGTCGAGCGAGGCGCGCGTGACTTTCGGATCGATGCCGCGCAAGGCGTCGTTGGCGCCGAGTTCAACGATGACCGCCTCGGTCCCGTCCGGGATCGACCAGTCGACCCGGTCGCGGCCGCCCGAGGTGGTGTCGCCCGAGACGCCGGCGTTGACGATGTCGGTGTCGATACCCTTGTCCTTGAGGGCCTTCTGAAGCCGGATCGGAAATGCCGCCGAAGCCGGCAGCCCGTACCCGGCAGTGAGCGAATCCCCCAAAACAGCCATCTTGATGGGTGAAGTTTGGGCTTGGGCGGGGGTTGGATCAGCCATCGTCAGCCAGATACCGGCCAGAAAGGCCGCCATTATTACCGAGAACATAGATTTGGGCCCCTCGACCAGACCGGGCCCGACACCATATGACCTGACCATGGACAGCCGCATCGAACCCTCGCCGTCGGCCGGCCCCGCGCCGGACGCCATTACAATCTCTAACGTCAATCTTTCGCTCGGCGAAGGCGCCGCACGGGTTCACATCCTCAAGGATGTCAGCCTGCGGGTCGCATCCGGCGAAGCGATCGGACTGATCGGACCATCCGGCTCGGGCAAGTCGACCCTGCTGATGGTGATGGCAGGGCTTGAACGCCCCGATAGCGGAGAGGTGGTGGTCAGCGGCACCGCTTTCAATGCTCTCAGCGAGGACGGGCTCGCCCGCTTCCGCGGGCGACAGGTCGGCATCGTCTTCCAGTCCTTCCATCTGATCCCGACCATGACGGCGCTGGAGAATGTCTCGGTTCCGCTCGAACTCGCAGGCCACCCCGATCCCGCCGGTCGCGCGGCGGAAGAACTCAATGCCGTCGGCCTGGGACACCGGCTGCATCATTATCCCGCGCAGCTCTCGGGCGGCGAGCAGCAGCGCGTCGCGCTGGCGCGCGCGCTCGCACCCGATCCGGCGATCCTCGTCGCCGACGAGCCGACCGGCAATCTCGATGAGTCGACGGGTCAGCAGATCGTCGATCTTCTCTTCGCGCAGCATGCCGAACGCAACATGACGCTGGTGCTCGTCACCCACGATTCCGGATTGGCGCAGCGCTGCGATCGCGTCATTCGCCTGCGCTCCGGACGCATTGATGGTCCTGCGACTGACCGCCATTGGGTCGAAACGGCAGCGCTCTGATGAGCAACGGATCGCTTGCACCGCGCCGGAACATGTCCGCACTCGCGCTGCGTTACTCCATACGCGAGTTGCGCAGCGGCCTGCGCGGCTTCTACGTTTTCATCGCTTGCATCGCGCTCGGGGTGATGGCGATATCCGGCGTCGGCTCGGTCGCATCGAGTCTCGGCGACGGTCTCGAACGCGAGGGCCGCAAGCTGCTCGGCGGCGACGCCGCGTTCTCATTGATCCAGCGCGAAGCGACCGCACAGGAGCGCGGCTTCCTCGAAGCGCGCGGCAAGGTTTCCGCCGCGGCAACCTTGCGCGGCATGGCGCGCACCAACGACAGCCAGTTCGCCTTGGTCGAACTGAAGGCCGTCGACAATCTCTATCCGATGGTTGGCGCGCTGGCGCTTTCGCCGCTGCTGCCGACCACCGAGCTCTTTGCCGAGCGTGACGGCGCCTTCGGTGCTGCCGCCGATCCGGTGCTGTTCACGCGCCTGGGCGTGAAGATCGGCGACACGGTGCGCGTCGGCAGCGCCACCTTCGCGCTGCGCAGCGTCATCGAAGCCGAGCCGGACAAACTCGCCGGCGGCATCGGCTTCGGCCCGCGCCTCCTCATCAGCGAGGCCGGTTTGCGCGCGACGCAATTGCTCCAGCCGGGAAGCCTGGTGCGCTGGACCTACCGCGTGCGGTTGCCGGACGGCGCCAATAACGAGAAGGCCGCGCAGGCGTTGATCGAGGCGACACGCACCGCGCTGCCGGAAGCCGGCTGGGAGGTTCGCTCGCGCGCCAACGCCTCGCCCCAGCTCGAGCGCAACATCGCCCGCTTCACCGAGTTCCTGACGCTCGTCGGCCTCGCCGCACTGCTGGTCGGCGGTGTCGGCGTCGCCAATGCCGTGAAGAGCCATCTCGATCGCCGCCGCGACGTGATCGCCACCTTCAAGGCGCTCGGCGCGACCGGCCGCGATGTGTTCACGATCTACCTGACGCAGGTGGCGGTGCTGGCCGTGGCCGGATCGATCATCGGCCTCGCGGCCGGCGCGTCGCTGCCGTTCATCATTTCGGGTGTGTTCGGCAAAGTCCTGCCGCTGCCGCTGGAAGCGTCGCTCCAGCCCGGCGAACTGCTGCTGTCGTTCGTCTACGGCCTGCTGACGGCGCTGGCGTTCGGGCTTTGGCCGCTCGCGCGCGTGCATGACGTTCCGGTCGCGGCCCTGTTCCGCGATACGGTCGCCGGACAATCGCGCTGGCCGCGTCGCCGCTACATCGCGCTGATGGCGGCGGTGATCGTGACACTGGTCGCGGTCGCGATCGGCCTTGCCTACGACAAGCGCGTGGCCGCGATCTTCGTCGCCTCCTCGGCGCTGGTGTTCCTGCTGCTGCGCGGTGTCGCCGCCCTGCTGATGGCCACCGCCAAACGCCTGCCGCGTCCGCGCATCACCATGCTGCGGCTCGCCATCGCCAACATCCACCGTCCCGGCGCGCTGACGCCGTCGGTCGTGATGTCGCTCGGGCTGGGGCTCGCCGTGCTGGTGACGATCACCCAGATCGACGGCAATCTGCGCCGGCAATTCATCGCCACCCTGCCCGACCACTCGCCGTCGTTCTTCTTCATGGACATCCCATCGAACGAGGCCGAGCGCTTCGGTGCGTTCCTGCAAAAGCAGGCGCCGGACGCGCACATCGAGCGGGTGCCGATGCTGCGCGGGCGCATCATGTCGGCGGGCGGCGTCAAGGCCGAAGACCTCAAGGCAACACCGGACTCGAAGTGGGTGCTGCAAAGCGACCGTGGCCTGACCTACACGAACGAGATACCGCGCGGCTCGAAGATCGTGGCAGGCAAATGGTGGGATGCCAACTACAATGGGCCGCCGCTGGTCTCGCTGGAGAAACGGGTGGCGGATGGACTCGGATTGAAGGTCGGTGACCCGATCGTGGTCAACGTCCTCGGCCGCGATATTGCCGCAACCATTGCCAACCTGCGCGTCATCGACTGGCAGAGTCTCGGCATCAACTTCGTTCTGGTATTCTCGCCGAACGCCTTCCGGGGCGCCCCGCACACCCACCTCGCCACCCTGTCGGAAGACAGGCCGAGCCCGGCGCACGATGCGGACATCATCAAGTCGGTCGCCGAGGCCTTCCCGATGGTAACCTCGGTACGGGTGCGCGACGCCATCCAGACGGTCGGCACCGTTATCAACAACCTCGTGCTGGCGATCCGGGGCGCCAGCTCCGTGACCCTGATCGCCGCCATTCTGGTCCTCGGAGGCGCGCTGGCCGCCGGCCACCGTCACCGGGTCTATGATGCGGTGATCCTGAAAACACTGGGCGCCACCCGCGCCCGGCTGATCGGCGCCTATGCGCTGGAGTACATGATGATCGGCATTTCAACGGCGGTTTTCGCCGTCATCGCCGGTTCGATTGCAGCATGGCTGATCGTCAGCAGGCTCATGACGCTGACCTTCGTCTGGCAGGCCGACAGCGCCGCCGCCGTGGTGGCCGTTGCACTGGCTGTGACAGTCGGCCTCGGACTCGCCGGAACGCTAGTCGCTCTTAACCAAAAGGCAGCCACAGTGCTGCGAAATTTATAGCAATTGCGGGGAGTTTCACTGCTGCGCTACAGTTTGCCGTGTACGTCGCGCGACATTCAGCCGCGCGTTGAAGCTTGCAGCCAGTGTGTTAATTTCCCACATGTGCAACGGGTTTAGGCGCTGAACCGCTCCCGCCGGACATCCGGCGTTGATCGCAAGGCTCCTGAAGAGAAATTCGCCCCGGCCCGCTCGCCCTTTAGCGGCGCCTGGACAACAACGGAGTTTCGACCATGTCGGACTTTGATCGTAACTACGCCGCGCCGGGCACGTCCCCGTTCGGCCGTGCCGCGACCCGCGACGCCGCCGCCGTCGACGCGGGCCTGCGCGCGTACATGCTGAAGATCTACAACTACATGACGATCGGCCTGGCCATCACCGGCTTCGCTGCACTCGGCGTGTACATGTGGGCCGTGACGGGCGATCCGTCAGCCGCCGCCAAGTCGGCGGCCGGCGCGTCCATCGCGATGAAGAGCGGCCAGTACCTGACGCCGTTCGGCTACACGATGTTCGTCAGCCCGCTGAAGTGGCTGTTCATCCTCGCCCCGCTGGCGATGGTGTTCGCCATCTCGTTCGGCATCAACCGGCTTCGCCCGGCGACCGCGCAGATGCTGTTCTGGGCGTTCTCGGCACTGATGGGTATTTCGCTGTCGTCGATCTTCCTGGTGTACACGCACACCTCGATCGTGCGCGTGTTCTTCATCACCGCGGCGACGTTCGGTGCGCTGAGCCTCTACGGCTACACGACCCGGCGTGACCTGAGCGGCATGGGATCGTTCCTGATGATGGGCCTGTTCGGCATCATCATCGCGAGCCTCGTGAATCTGTTCCTGGCCTCGACGATGCTGCAGTTCGTCGTGTCGGTGGTCGGCGTACTGGTGTTCGCGGGCCTCACCGCCTGGGATACGCAGCGGCTGAAGAACGACTACATCTACGGCTATGGCGGCATGGGCGGTGAAGTCGCGGAGCGCGCAGCCATCACCGGCGCACTGTCGCTCTACCTGAACTTCATCAACCTGTTCACGCTGCTGCTGCAGCTGCTCGGACAGCGCGAGTAGGTCAGAGTAGCATAGCTTCAATGTTCAAACCCCGGCCGAGAGGCCGGGGTTTTTGTTTGCAACGGCACTGCAGAAAGGCATGATCGATTTTCCTCTCGCGACAACTTCGTAACATGCCCGATTTCGATATCAGACCCGCTACCGCCAGCGACCTTCCGACCATCACCGCCATCTACGACTACGCGGTCCGCACCGGCACCGCGACATTCGAGCTCGACCCGCCCGATCTTGCGGAAATGACCGCACGCTTCGGCAAGCTGAAAGATGGTGGCTATCCCTATTTGGTCGCCGCACAGGGCGGCGCCGTACTGGGCTACGCCTACGCGGGCCCATATCGCCCGCGCCCCGCCTACCGCTTTACGGTCGAGAACTCGGTCTACTTCGCACCCGAGGCACAACGCCGAGGCATGGGCATCGTGCTGCTCAACGAATTGATCGCCCAGAGCACGCGGAGCGGCTTCCGCCAGATGATCGCGGTGATCGGCGACTCAGCCAATGCCGGCTCGATCGCGGTTCATACCCGTGCGGGGTTTGAGCTGATCGGCATTCATCGCAATGTCGGATTCAAATTTGGCCGCTGGCTCGACACGGTAATGATGCAGCGCGCGCTTGGCGACGGGGGCGCAGCCGCGCCGGTCGAGCGAAGCTGATCTGGCTGCGCGCTCCCTCTCCCCGCGTGCGGGGAGAGGGTTGGGGTG
>JBMOOJ010000072.1:0-14722 GCA_049323835.1 Pseudomonadota bacterium
GCTGACGTTGCGTGACGAACTGCAATCGTTGCGCAAGGACGATGCGGCGAAGCGCATTGGCGCGCATGCGCTGCTGCTGGAGGAATTCCTGGCGCGCGAGGCAAAGGCGGGCCGGTTGCAGCTGCCGTTGAAGCCGGTCGCGCCGAAGGCCGTGGTGCACGGCCATTGCCATCAGAAATCGTTCGGTGCGTTCAAGCCGGTGGAAGAGGTGTTGCGTCTGGTGCCGGGGCTCAGTGTCGAGACGATCGAGTCGAGCTGTTGCGGCATGGCTGGTGCGTTCGGCTACGGCGCGGACACCTATGATGCCTCGATCCAGATGGCGGAAGCGACTTTGCTGCCTGCTGTCCGCAGGGCGGGAAAAGATGCGCTGATCGTTGCCGACGGCACTTCTTGCCGGCATCAAATCAGGGATGGATCGGCGCGTGAAGCGATGCATGTCGCCCGCGTGCTGGCCATGAGTCTCGATACTTGATCGATCCTCACTGTCTCCCCCTGTGGAAGGGTGGCGCGAACGGGCCCAGCCATGTTGCGCCGGATGGGAACAGGCAACTATGCCCAATCCCGGCTTTCGCTCTGCAATGCTGACATTGTAGGGTTCCGCCGGCCCTCTCCACCTTTTTGGGGACGATCATTCCTCACCCGACCTTCGTAAACAGGATACCTTGATGACCGAACTGACCCTCGATACCGCCCGCAAGATTCTCGATGCGTCGCTCGCGAAAGCTGCCGAGATGAAACTGAAGCCGATGGCCATGGTCATTCTCGACGCGCGCGGATGCCTGAAGGCGGCGGTCGTGCAGGACGGCACGAGCCTGCTGCGCAGCGAGGTTGCGCACGGCAAGGCTTACGGTGCGCTCGCGCTCGGCATGGGCTCGCGTGCGATCTTCAAGCGCGCCAACGAACAGCCCTACTTCGTCGACGCCATCAACACCATGGCGCGCGGCGCGCTGGTGCCGGTGCCCGGTGGCGTGCTGATCAAGGACAAGGGCGGCAAGCTCGTCGGCGCCATTGGCCTGAGCGGCGATACGTCGGACAACGACGAGACGTGCGCGGTGGCGGCGATTGAGGCGGCGGGCCTGGCGGCCGACGTCGGCTGATCTTCATCCCTCCCCCTTGTGGGGAGGGTCGGCCGAGCCATAAGCGCGTTCACGCGCGTCTTCGACGCGCTATGGCGGAGGCCGGGGTGGGGGTACTAGCAGTAAAAACGAGCCCCCACCCGGCGCTCCATTCGTTCACGCTCATTCGCGCCACCCTCCCCACGCGCGTCGCGGGGGAGGGAAGTAATGCGCGCCTCGCTTTTGTTCAGTCGTCATTGCCGGGCGTAGCCGTTCGAAGAACGGCGTCGCTTCGCTCGCCTATGACCCGGGCATCCGTCTTCCTCCGAAGAAAGATGGATGCCCGGATCAAGTCCGGGCATGGCGACCTGAGAGTGACGCTGCCTTATGAGTGAAGCGCTGCCTTTCGCTACCGCTTCCCCGTCAGATACTTGCCGATCTCGGTGTGATCGGCATTTTGCCCGAGCGACTTCAGCGCGGCATCCCACATATCGGCGACCTGATCCGCAAGCGGGGCGGGGACGCCGATATCGTGCGCGAGATTATCCGCGGTGCGGATATCCTTTGCCATCAACGCCATCGAGAAGCCCGAGGCGAAGCTGTTCGAAATGATGAACTGCTTCAGCTTGTTCTCGGTCGAGTTGTTGCGGCCGGTCGAGGCATTCAGCACGTCCACCAGCACGTTCGGCTCCAATCCGAACTTCTCGGCAATGGCAACGGCTTCCGCGGCGGCCGCGAGACCCGCGGCCGAGACGTAATTGTTCAGCGCCTTTGCCGCATGGCCCGAGCCCAGCGGGCCGGTGCGGAAGATCGATTTGCCCATGGCAGCGAGCACCGGATCGATGCGATCGATGGTCGAGCCCGCGCCGCCGGCCATGATCGCCAGCGTGCCGTCGATCGCGCGTTTGACGCCGCCGGACACCGGCGCATCGACGAACTCGAACCCGGCCTTGATCACCTCTTCGCCGAGCGTGCGGGTGCCGAGCGGCGCCGATGAGCTCATATCGATGACGACCGCGCCCTGCTTCAGGTGTCCCATGAAGTCTTCGACGGCCGCGCGGACGATCTTGCCGTCCGGCAGCAGCGTGATCACGGCATTTGCCGTCTTGACGGCTGCCGCAACGTTTTCCACGGCCTTGCCGCCTTCAGCAACAAATTTTGCGCGCGCGTCGGCCGACAGATCGAAGCCGATGACGTCGTAGCCCGCGCGGGTGAGACAGGCGGCCATCGGCCGCCCCATATTGCCAAGCCCGATGACGGCGACGGTTGCAGGTGGTGTGACGATCAGGCGTTGGGCTGGCACGGACGTTTCCTTGCTTGTTCGGTTCACTTAACGCGAAATCTATCGCAAAGCGGCTCGAACTTGCAGCACAGACTGTGTATGTCAGGTGGCCGAAAACAGAGACCACGGGAGACAGGCATGAGTTACAACCAGACGATCACGCTCGGCGGACTGTTCGACAAGGGCCTCGGCCTGCGCAGCGAAGTACTTGGCAAGGAGTATGTCGACAAGTCGATCAACTCCAGCAACGACTTCATGATGGCGTTTCAGCACATCACCACCGAATGGTGCTGGGGTTATGCCTGGGGCCGCCCGGGACTGGACAAGAAAACCCGTAGCATGCTGAACCTCGCGATGCTGACCGCGCTCGGCCGCTCGCCGGAGGTGAAACTGCACACCCGCGGCGCCATCAACAACGGCCTGACCGTCGACGAGATCAAGGAAGTGCTGCTGCACGCCACCGTCTACTGCGGCATTCCGGCCGGCCTCGATGCCTTCAAGGCGGCAAATGAGGTGCTGACCGAGATGGGCAAGGTGAAATAGACTTTCACGGGCACGATATTGCCGCGAAGCGGCGCCATCCTGACCACAGGCTGGCGGCGTTCTCGCGATCATGCCTCCGGCGACAATGATAATGACGACGAGACGAATCATGAGCGATGAATTTCCGGACCGCCTCTCCAACGATCCGCGCAGCCCTTACTACAACGAGGAAATCCTTGCCCGCGATGTCGGCATTCGATTCAAAGGCGTGGAAAAGCAGAACGTCGAAGAATATTGCATCAGCGAGAACTGGATTCGCGTTGCAGCGGGTTCGGCACGCGATCGCTACGGCAATCCCGTGACCATCAAGTTGACCGGCAAGGTCGAACCGTACTTCAAGAGCTAGGCCGAGCCGATGCCGGGCGTGTATGATTTCTCGGCTGTGACGTTGAAGGGCGAAGTACTCTCGCTCAATCAGTTCAGCGGACATGTCCTGGTGGTGGTGAACACCGCGAGCCAGTGCGGGTTCACGCCGCAGTACAAGGGGCTTGAGATGCTGCACCGGCAGTACGCGCCGCGCGGCTTCTCGGTGCTCGGCTTTCCGTGCAACCAGTTCGGCGCGCAGGAGCCAGGCAACTCCGAACAGATCGGCGAGTTCTGCGCCAAGACCTACGACGTGACGTTCCCCATGTTCGCCCGGATCGATGTCAACGGTCCGGATGCGCATCCGCTCTATCGTTACCTGACCAAGGCGAAGCCGGGGCTGCTCGGCTCCGACTGGATCAAATGGAATTTCACCAAGTTTCTGATCGGGCGTGACGGCATTCCGATCGCGCGCTATGCGCCCGGCGCGACGCCGGAATCGATGGCGCGGGATATCGAGAAGCTGCTGGGGTAGGGCGCGGATCGGTTTCTCCCCTCGTCATTGCCGGGCTTGACCCGGCAATCCATCTTTTCTCGCGAACCGCGTTTCTAAAGATGGATGCCCGGATCAAGTCCGGGCATGACAACGGTTTGATCATTGCGCCTGCATCACTCCGCCGCCTTCGCCTTCAGTGCATCCGCCTTCGGCCCGATATAGCCGAACAGATACGCCGCGACCTTGCGCATCTGGATCTCCTCGCTGCCCTCGGTGATGCGGTAGCGGCGGTGGTGGCGATAGATGTGTTCGAATGCCTTGTGCCGTGAATAGCCGATGCCGCCATGCACCTGCATCGCGCGGTCGGCGGCCTCGCAGCACAGCCGGTTCGCCCAGTAATTGCACATCGATACCTTGTCGGAGATTTGCCGCTCGATTTCCCTGTGCGGCATGCGGTCCATCTCCCACGCGGTCTTGCGGATGAGAAGGCGCAGCATTTCCGCCTGCGTCGCCAACTCGACCAGCGGCCACTGGATCGCCTGATTGGCAGCCAATTCCTGACCGAACGGCTTGCGCTCGCGCGCATACGCCACGCTCTCGTTGATGCAGTAGACGGCGGCGCCGAGCGAGCTTGCCGCCTGACGGATGCGGTTCTCGTGCACGAAGCATTGCGCCAGCATGAGGCCGCGGTCGATCGGCCCGAACAGCGCGTCGTCCGGTACGAAGACGTCCGTGAACGAGACGCGCGGATGATCGGTCGGCATGTTGAAGGTCCAGAGATACTCTTCGACCTTCACGCCGGGCGTACTTGTCGGCACCAGGAAACACGTGATGCCTTTGGCATCTCCATCCTTGCCGGACGTGCGCGTGAAGGTGGCGCAGTGGGTCGCCACATGCATGCCGGTGGTCCACATCTTTTCGCCGTTGATGACCCAGCCCTCGACGCCGCCCTGGGTCGCGCGCACGGCGCGGGTTTCCATGTGCGTGGCGTCGGAGCCGTGATCCGGCTCGGTTAGGCCGAACGAGATGCGATACTTGCCGGTGAACGAGCCTTCGATCAGTTCGGCTTTCTGCGCATCCGTGCCGTAGTTGTCGAGCATCACCACGACCGGGAAGTTGCCGACGATCGAGTGCTCGTTCTGCAGATCGTTGTGCAGGCCGAGACCCTTCGCTGCGAAGTGCTCGCGGATCACCGCCATCCAGAGATTGGAGCCGTCCTTGCCGCCATAGCGCTTCGGCAAGGCGAAGCGCAGATGCCCGGCCTTGTCGGCGCGGGTTTTCGCCTCGCGCAGCAACTGTTCCCATTCGTGCCGCGGCAGGCCGCCGTTGTCGAAATCGGTGCGGGCCCACTCGCGGCGATGATCGAAGAAGCGGATGTTGTCGTCGGCATTCTCCAGCGGCTTGATCTCCCGCTCGATGAAGGCGTCGAGCTCGGCGAGGTAGGCGATGAGGTCGGGAGGCAGCGAGAAATCCATGGGTGTCTCCTTTGTTGTTCTTGTTGTTATGAGTTGGCTTTGAGTTCGGCGACGTAGGAGGCATAGGCCGGCTGATCGATCTTCAGCTTGTCCATCGTCGTCGCCCACAGATGCGCTTGCAGTTTCGGGTCATCGAGCGTGATCGTGCCGGTCTCGATCGCCCGCGACAGTGCGCGGTTGAGCGCGAGGAGATCGCCGTCCTGATTGAGCAGATCGCGCAGCCGCATCTGCTCCGAGGCGTTGGCCTCGTCGGCATGGGCGAGTTGGCGCGACACCAGTTCCAGTGCGTTGATGGCAACGCGCAGATCGAAGGTGGCGCGGCCTTCGAGCTGCGGCAGGATGGTGTCGCGCAGCATCGCGGCGACGACGGGCACGATGTCCTTGGGCTGCGGGTTGTCTTGCATGATTCTACCTTCGCGGTGCGAGCAGACGGAGCAGATCGATCTCGTTCTCGGAAGCGCGCCGCGCGATCACCGCGCGCTCGACCGAGCGATCCTCGCCCGAAGTGAAGCGCGCGAGCATGCCGAGGCACATCACGCCCCAGCGCAGCGAGCCGAACGTCTCCCAGTACTTGATGCGATCGACATCGGCATTCTTGCCGCCGGCTTGATGGTATCCGGCAACGAGGTCCGCGACTTCGCCGAAGCCGCCGACCGGCTTGTCGATCTGGCCGAAGCGCCAGGAGTTGGTGCAGATCCAGCCGAGGTCTTCCATCGGATCGCCGGTGTGCGCGAGCTCCCAGTCGAGCACCGCGCGCACACCGTCCGGCCCGATCATCAGATTGCCGTGCCGGAAATCGCCATGCACCAGCGTCGTGTTGTCCGTGTCCTTCGGCGCGCGCTCCTCGAGCCAGCGGAACGCAACGTCGAGCACCGGGCGGGGCTGGCTATCCTTTTTGTATGCGACCTTGAGTTCGGCGAGTTCGCCGGCCGCGCTCACGTGGCGGAGCTTCGGCAGCTTCGCTTTATCGATGGCGTGGATGCGCGCCAGCACGCCGCCAAGCTGAAACGCGAGCTGTGGGCGAATTTTGGCGAACGCTTCGTCGCGCAGAATCTTGCGCGGAATCGTTTCACCATCGACGCGATCCATCAGAAAACCGCGACCCAGTTCATCTTCCGGCGTCAGCACGTGCCGCACCAGCGGCGAGGGCACGCCCGCCTCATAGGCGAGCTTCATCAGGATGGCTTCGGTCTCGATGCCGGCGGCGCGGAACGGTGCGGTGTAGCTTGGTGGCGAGCGGCGAAGGATCAGCCGATGCGGTGCGGCCGCGGAGCCGATGGCATCGAAGGCCCACGTTTCCTGGCTCGCGCCGCCTGAGAGGCGCACGAGCTTGTCGAGGCTCTTCACGCCGGGCAGCACCCGGCTGACGAGATCGGTCAGCGCCGCTTCAAAATCGTCGGTCTCGGCCGCGATGGCCGGCGCGCTCTCTGGAGTCATCTTGTCGGGCGTTCCTCGTGTCCGGAGGCCCAAAATCGCGCAAGGCCAAGCCGGTTCAGGCCAGTGTGTCGAAGCAGAGTGGAACGTCAACACCCGCCGTTTCACGCGATGAAATGGCTGTCGCCGGTTCCGGCGGCTTGACGAGGAGCATCAATTTCGGGCTTGTTTCCACTAACGAATAATCAAACGAGGACGAACGCCCATGCGCGCTTTTGCCGTGAAAATGTTCTGTGAACCGGTTCAGTCGATGGAGCTGGCCGACCCGCAGCCGAAGGGCACTGAAGTACTGATCGAGGTGACCCGCTGCGGCGTCTGCCACAGCGACCTGCACATTCAGGACGGCTTCTATGATCTCGGCGGCGGCAAGAAGCTGAGCCTTGCGGACCGCGGCGTCAGCGTGCCGGTGATCATGGGCCACGAGGTGCTCGGCAAGCTGGTCGCGAAGGGGCCGGAAGCGCCGATCGCTGACAGCGAGATCGGCAAGACGTTCCTCGTCTATCCATGGCTCGGCTGCGGCACCTGCGAAATCTGCCAGCGCGACGAAGAGAATTATTGCCCGAAGCCGTCGTCGATCGGCGTCTATCGCCCCGGCGGCTATGCCGAAAAATGCCTCGTGCCGCATCCCAAGCATTTGGTTGATGTGACGGGCATCGATCCGACGCTGGCATCCACCTACGCCTGCTCGGGTATCACCGCCTACAGCGCGCTGAAGAAGGCGGAGATCAACAAGGAAAAGGACCTTCTTGTGATCATGGGCCTCGGTGGCGTCGGTATGAGCGGTCTTTTGATCGCGAGCGCGCTCGGTTTCAAGAATATCGCGGTCGCGGATATCGATCCGGCGAAGCGCGATCTCGCCATGAAGAATGGCGCCAAGCTTGCCGTCGATCCACGCGATGCGAACGCAATGGCGACATTGCAGGCGCAGCCGGGCGGCGTTGCGGCAGCGGTCGATTTCGTCGGCGCCAAGGCGACGGCCGAGTTCGCCATCGGCGCCCTGCGCAAGGGCGGCTTCTACATCGTCGTCGGCCTGTTCGGCGGCGACACGACATTGTCGCTGCCGATGGTCGTGCTGCGCGCGATCACCGTACGCGGCTCTTACGTCGGCAACCTGAAGGAGCTTCGCGAGCTGATCGCGCTGGTGAAATCCGGCAAGGTGAAGCCGATGCCCGTGGAAACCGTGTCGCTCAATGGCGTTAACGACGCGCTCGATCGTCTGCGTGCCGGCAAGGTCAGCGGCCGGCTGGTGATTGCGAACGGGTGAGACTCGGCGGCTGCTATTTTCCCTCCCCCACGAAGTGTGGGGAGGGTCGGCCGAGCCATAAGCGCGTTCACGCGCGTCTTCGACGCGCTATGGCGGAGGCCGGGGTGGGGGCACTCGCAGAAACCCCCACCCGGCGCTTATTCGCTTACGCTCACTCGCGCCACCCTCCCCACGAAAGGGGGAGGGATAAAACAAGCGCTCACTTCGCCTTGAGGAATTCCTCGACCTTGAGCAACACGAACTCGTTGTCGTCCGCCTTATTCGGCTCGCGGCTCGACGAATAGGGCAGGTTATTGTCGTTGCCGACGATGATGTGCGCGGCATCGACGATCTCGACGTTCTCGATGGTCCAGAACGGGAACGTGAGCGCGCCGTTGTTCAGCGGCTTGCGTGCCTTCTTGTCCGGATCAGCGATGTTCATCAGGTCGATCGAACCGATCTTGCGCACCGGGCCATTCACGTTCGCCTCCGACATCTCGATCTTGTAGACGCGCTTGAACTTCGCGAGATCGTGGAAGCAGTCAGGCTTCTTCGGGCCTTCGCATGCCTTGTCCGCAGTGCCTTCGCCGTTGTCGCGCTCGATCACGAGCGCGGTGGTCGCATCGATCATGTTGAAGTCACCGATGGCCAGACCGTTCTGGTCGAGCACGTACTTCCAATGGCGGCCGGTCCACTTGTTCTCGGCGACGCTGAATTCGAGAATGCGCAGATACTCCTTGCCATCGGCGGTCTTCTCCCAATCCTTCTTCTCGGCGTCCCACATCGGGCCTTCGAGCAGCGGATAGAGGAACTTGCCGTCCGGCGAGGCAGCCATGCCCTCATAGCCTTTGGAGCGGCGCACGTTGAACATGGCAGTCGCGGACGGGGTGGCAGGCGAGGTAACGGCCGGATTGTCCGGCGAGCGGGCCGGCTTGCCGTCCACCTGCGTCTCGAACACGGCCTCGATCTTGCCGGTCTTGTCGGCGCGGATCAGGTAGGGGCCGAATTCCTCGCCGATCCAGATCTTGTCGCCGATGAGCTGGAAGCTTTCCGGATCGAAATCGGATCCGGTGAGGTAGCGCTTGTCGGTTGCTTCATTGGCGATACGGAACGGCACTTTCTTGTCCGGATCGTGCAGGAAGATGGTGGCGATGCGCTCCACGCTGCCCTTGGTCCAGTCGATGCGGTAGTGGCTGAGGAAGAGCATCGCGTCCGGCGAGTTCGCCTTGGCGCCGAAGCCGTTGTCGGTCAGGACCATGAAGGTGCCGTCGGGCATCTTCTTGATGCCGGAGTGGCCCTGCACCGGTTGTCCCTTGAACGGCAGCTTGACGCCGGTCGGGCGGTCGAACGACTTGCCCTCGATCGATCCGATGGTCTCGATGCGCTGGCCGGTGGTAAACTTGCCGGACACCTTGAGGTCGGCGGGAGCATCAGCCGGCGCTTCGACGAAGCTCTCGGCAGGCAACATTGCATGGCCCGCGAGTGTGGCTGGATACACCTGCTGGGCGGAAGCGAGGCTGGTAGTGGCAAGCAGGCCAAGCAGGCCGAGCGTCAGAACGCGCATGAAGGTTCTCCCCGGTTTGGGGCGTGCGCGCTGCGTCAGCCACGGTCACGCCCGATGAAATCGCGCGTTCCTTGTGGGTGTGCCGTGTGTCGTCGGCGTTACATGGAAATGACGATTGGACGACCGTTGACAGCTTTGTCGATCAAGGGTGCGTTAGTTGGCGCGCGGGACTCTTTCTTTCCCTCCCCACGCTACGCGGGGGAGGGTCGGCCGAGCCATAAGCGCGTTCACGCGCGTCTTCGACGCGCTATGGCGGAGGCCGGGGTGGGGGCACTCGCAGAAACCCCCACCCGGCGCTCCATTCGCTTCGCTCATTCGCGCCACCCTCCCCACGCTACGCGGGGGAGGGAAAGAAGAAGCCCTTACCCTCTTGCCGCCTTGTCCTTGTTATTCTGCGCCATGATCGCGTCGCGGGCGGCGTTCCAGTCGTCATCGCTCCAGTCGCGCAGCTGATAGAAGTTGCCGCCCATGGCGAGCGCCTGCGCGCCATCCATCGCGATGGTCTCGCCGTTGATCCAGTCGCAGCCGCCGGAGATCAGGAACGTCGCGAGATTCTGGAGTTCTTCCATCGTGCCGACGCGCAGCATCGGGTTCATCGCCTTGGTGCGCGCACCCGCCTCGTCGCCCGGCTTGATGCGTTTGCTCATGCCCTCGGTCGGGATTTCGCCCGGGGCAATGGTGTTGAGGCGAATGCCGTATTTTCCCCACTCGGTGGCGAGCGACATGGTCATCGCGTGAATCGCCGCCTTGCTCATGGTGGACGGCACCACATAGGGGCTGCCGTTGCGCACCCAGGTCACCGTGATCGAGACGACGTTGCCGCGATGCTTCCCCGCGATCCAGCGGCGGCCGACCGCATGCGTGACGTAGAACGTGCCGTGCATGACGATGTTGGCGACGGCATCGAAGCCGCGCGGCGACAGGTCCTGCGTGCGCGAGATGAAATTGCCGGCGGCGTTGTTGATGAGATCGGTGAGGGGGCCGTCTTTCCAGATGTCCTCGATCATAGCATCGACCGCGCCCGCATCGCGGATGTCGACGCCGTGCGCGACCACCTTGCCGCCGTGATCCTTCATCAGTTCACCGGCGGTTTCCTCGCACACGCTCTTGCGGCGGCCGCAGATATGAACTTCAGCGCCGAGCTGGAGGAATTTCGTCGTCATCGCCTTGCCAAGGCCGGTGCCGCCTCCCGTCACCAGAATGCGGCGGCCTTTCAAAAGACCTTGCGTGAACATGTGTAGCGTCCTTCCTCCACGAGATTTTGTTTAGTTAGTCGATTGACTAAAACCAACGGAAGGCCTCTTGTAAAGGCGGAAATGCTCAAAGTGTGCGCGCGCCCACGATCGCGTCCGTGCAAAAGAAAGAAGACGACAATGAACGACAGGGTTTCGATTTCGATCATCGGCGGCGTTGCCGATGTGCGCCTCGTGCGTGCAGACAAGATGAACGCGCTCGACATGGCGATGTTCGAAGCGCTGGTTGCAGCCGCCACGCGGCTCAAGACCGAGAAGGGCGTCCGTGCCGTCGTGCTCTCCGGCGAAGGCAAGGCGTTCTGCGCCGGCCTCGACATGGGACGCTTCCAGACGATGGGCGAGGGCAAGGGTTCGGGCCGCCTTGGCGATCTCGCCGAGCGCACGCACGGCATTGCCAACCAGCCGCAGTATGCGGTGTGGGGCTGGCGCGAACTGCCGGTGCCGGTGATCGCGGCCGTGCATGGTGTTGCGTTTGGCGGCGGCTTTCAGCTTGCGCTCGGCGCCGACATGCGATTCCTCGCAGCCGATGCGCGCATGTCGATCATGGAAATCAAGTGGGGGCTGGTGCCGGATATGGCGGGCACGCCGATCCTCGCGAGCCTCGTCCGCGACGATATCCTGCGCGAGCTTTGCTACACGGGCCGCATCTTCTCGGCGCAGGAGGCGATGAGTTTCGGCCTTGCCACGCGCATCTGCGACGATCCGCGGGCTGCGGCGCTCGAAACCGCGCGTGAGATCGCGGGCAAGAGCCCGGACGCGATCCGCGCCATCAAGCGGCTGCTCAACAAGCTCAGCGCCGATCCGGCGCCGGCGCTGCTGGCGGAATCGATCGAGCAGAAGGCGCTGATCGGCTCGCCTAATCAGGTCGAGGCGGTGAAGGCGAATCTCGACAAACGCGCGCCGAAATTCGCGGAGGCGTGAGATTGAATCCCTCCCCCGCGAAGCGTGGGGAGGGTCGGCCAAGCGCGGTGAGGCGAAGCATCACAAGCGGAGGCCGGGGTGGGGGTCTGCGCTGAAATGCCCCCACCCGGCGCTCCACTCGCGATGCTCGTTCGCGCCACCCTCCCCACGCTTCGCGGGGGAGGGACGTTCGCTCCCTTCACTTACGAGTAATTCTACCCCACGATCCCCGCGGCGCGCATCTTGGCGATCTCGGCTTCGTTGAAGCCAAGGCTCAGCAAAATCTCGTCGCTGTGCTGACCGACGGCCGGGCCCTTGCTCGGCGGCCGCTTCGTCTCGCCGGAGACCCAGATCGGGCTGTTGATCGTCAGCATGGTGTCGTTCTCGAACGGCACCAGCGCTTCGGTGTCGCGCATCTGCTGATCGGTGAGCAAATCGTCGAGAATGCCGACGACGCCGAAGATGATGCCGGTGCCATCCAGCGTCTTGCGCCAGTCGGCGAGATCGCGGGTGATGAACACCTCGTCGAACACCTTCACGAGGGCGCGCGAGTTGGCGTGGCGGTTCTTCATGGTGTCGAAACGGGCGTCCTGAAGCAGGTCGGCGCGCCCGATGGCGCGCGCGAGGACCGGCCACTGTTTCTCCTCGTTGAGCAGCGACAGAATGATCCAGCGGTCATCCTTGCACTTGTAGTGGTTGGTGACGGCGTTCATCGCGTGCGAGCGCGGCTGGCGTTCCTTGAACTTGCCGCCCACGAGCTTCGCCTGCGCCAGCACGCCCGAGGCCCACACGCCGTTCGCCATCAGGTTCGACGAGACCATCGAGCCTTTGCCGGTCTTTTCGCGCTTGTAGAGGCCGGTGACGATCGCGCCATAGAACGCCATCGCGCAAGGATGATCGCCCATGCCGGCGACCGAACGGGCGGGCACCGACTCGGTGCCGTCGCGCACGAGATCCATCAGGCCGGAGCGCGCCCAGTAGGCGGAGGAGTCGAAGCCGGGCTTGTTGGCTTCCTCGCCCGTCTCGCCGTAGCCGGTGAAGGACGCATAGATCATGCGGTCGTTGAGCGGGGCGAGCGCGTCGTAGGTAAGACCGAGCTTCTGGCGCACCTGCGGCGGGAAGTTGGTGATGAAGACGTCGCATTCCTTGACGAGGCGGCGCAGCACCGCCTGCCCGTCCGGCTTCGACAGGTCGAGCGCGAGGCTGCGCTTGTTGCGGCCTTCGAGCAGCCAGGCGAAATTGTGCTCAGTCTCGGGATAGCCCGGCAGGTTCGGCAGGTTGCGGTAGGGATCGCCGGCGCCCGGCGGCTCGATCTTGATGACCTCGGCGCCGAAATCCGACAGCACGGTCGCGGACGCAGGCGCAGCGATGAAGCTCGCGCAATCGATCACCTTCAGACCGTGAAAAACACTCTCGCTCATTCCTGGACGCGCTCCCTCGGCTCTCGCTGGCGTTTCTTCAAGTGTGTGGCCGGGACATCCTAACTGATGCCGTCCGGATCGCCACCCTTCGTGCCATCCTCGGCCTCTTTCCGGGCCGTCGTTTGTTCCTTGCGGCGGACTATAGCCTGCATTCACGGGCCGAAGCGGCGTTTCAGTATGCGAAATCTGCAAAGCGGGCTGCGGCAGGCGGACGTTGCCATTTCAGATCGCGGCCGCAACTTGAGCCGCATATTCCGCCGCGCGGCTTTTGCGGCGTTCCATCATCGGAGTACGTTTCGTAATGGCTTCCTCGGCCCCTTCGACCGGTATCGTGTCCGGCGCGCGTCACAAGAGTCACGAGGAGGTCGCCTCCCGCGCAGCTCTGATCGCTGGCGGGTTGCAGCAAATGGGCGTCAAACAAGGCGATTGCGTCGCCGTGCTGATGCGTAACGACATTGCCTGTATCGAGGTCGCCTATGCGGTGATGATGCTCGGCGCCTATGCGGTTCCGGTCAACTGGCACTTCAAGCCGGAAGAAATCGAGTACATCCTGAAAGACTCCGGCGCGAAGGCGCTGTTCGGCCATGCCGATCTGCTGCATCAGCTCAGCAATGTGGTGCCGCAGGGCGTGACCGTGATCAGCGCGCCGACGCCGCCGGAGATTCTCGCGAGCTACCGGGTCGATCCGGCAACGTTGGCGCGGCCAGCGTTCGCATTCGAACTCGACGACTGGATTGCGAAACAGCCGGCATACAGCGGACCTGCGCTGCCGCAGCCGCAGAACATGATCTACACGTCCGGCACCACCGGCAATCCGAAAGGCGTTCGCCGCCACGCGCCGACGCCGGAGCAGGTGAAGAACGCCGAGGCGATGCGCACGCTGATCTACGGCCTCAAGCCTGGCGCGCGCGCGATCCTGCCCGGCCCATTCTATCACTCGGCGCCGAATTCGTTCGCACTCCGCTCCGGCAAGCTCGGCGGCGTGCTCGTCATGATGCCGCGCTTCGAGCCGGAGGAATTCCTGCGGATCGTCGCGAACGAAAAGATCGACACGATCTTCATGGTGCCGACCATGTTCATCCGGCTGCTGAAGCTGCCGGAGAGCGTGCGCAAGAAATACGACGTCTCCTCGCTGCGGCACATCATCATCGCAGCTGCGCCGTGTCCGCCGGAGGTGAAGCGGGCGATGATCGAATGGTGGGGCCCGGTGATCTACGAATTCTACGGCTCGACCGAATCCGGCGCGGTGACGTTCGCGAACTCAGCCGACGCGCTGAAGAAGCCGGGCACGGTCGGCAAGATCGCGCCGGGCGCCGAACTGAAGTTCTATGGCGAGGATGGCAAGGAGGTGGCGCAAGGCGAGGTCGGTGAAATCTATTCGCGTATCGCCGGCAATCCGGACTTCACCTATCACAACAAGCCGGAGAAGCGCACCGAGATCGATCGCGACGGGTTCATTACCTCGGGCGATGTTGGGTACATCGACGAGGACGGCTACGTTTTCATTTCGGATCGCAAGCGCGACATGGTGATCTCCGGCGGCGTCAATATCTATCCGGCAGAAATCGAGGCGGTGCTGCACGGCGTTGCCGGCGTGCATGACTGCGCCGTGTTCGGCATTCCCGACCCGGAGTTCGGCGAGGCGTTGATGGCGGCGGTCGAGCCGCAGCCGGGCGTGACGCTCGATGTCAACGCGATCCGAGCATCGCTGAAGGCGTCGCTCGCCGACTACAAGGTGCCGAAGCACATCGAA
>JBMOOJ010000073.1:0-14399 GCA_049323835.1 Pseudomonadota bacterium
CCGGACGGCTGCTGCGGCGGGTGCGTGACTTCGCTTCGGCGGCGGATGCGACATCGATCGACCGCAAGATCGCCGATCACGCGCTGAGCGCGCTCGAAGTCGATGCCGCGGGGCTCGACGCGATGGATCGCCGTTATCTGACGACGATCGCGCTGAACTACGGCGGCGGGCCCGTCGGCGTCGAGACCATGGCGGCGGCGCTGTCCGAGCCGCGCGACGCCATCGAGGACATCATCGAGCCGTTCCTGATCCAGTGTGGCTATCTCCAGCGCACGCCGCGAGGACGATTGTTAACGAGCCACGCCTTCCGGCATCTCGGTCTCGCCGAGCCGTCGCGCGACCCTTCACAGTTCGGGCTTTTTGGCGGCGGCGACGGCGACGACTAGTCGGCGATAGCCCGTGCTTTCTGCGGTTGCCTTCATCAATTCTGCACCCCAATTCTGCTTCAATCGGTGCTTAGGAAGAGCAGGCATCACGATTAACGATCAATGATTTCACGCCGTCACTTTCTGCGTCTTGCCGCCGGCCTCAGCGCCTTTGGGGCATCCACCGTCGCTTACGGATTCGGCGTCGAGCCGATCCATCGGCTGCGCGTGACGCGCTACGACCTGTCGCCGCCGCAGTGGCCGAAGGATCTCCCGCTCAAGATTGCCGCGATCGCCGATCTGCATGCCTGCGACCCGTGGATGTCGCTCGATCGCATCGCGGAGATCGTCGAGTACACGAATGCGCTGAACGCGGACATGATCGTGCTGCTCGGCGATTACGAATCCGGCATGCGGTCGACGGCAACCCCGATTGCGTCGCCCGAGTGGGCGCGCGTTCTCGCCGGATTGAAAGCGCCGCTCGGCGTGCATGCGATCCTTGGCAATCACGACTGGTGGGAAGACCGCGACGTGCAGCGCGCCGGCTCCGGCAAGACAGCCGCACAGCGCGCGCTCGAAGCGTCGGGCATTCCGGTTTACGACAACGACGCAGTACGGCTCAAAAAGGACGGCCGGCCGTTCTGGCTCGCCGGTCTTGGCGATCAGCTCGCCTATCTGCCTGCGGCGCGTCATCGCAAGCTGACGCGGATCGGCGCCGACGATCTGCCCGCGACCTTGGCAAAAGTCACCGACGATGCGCCGCTGATCATGCTTGCGCATGAGCCGGACGTGGCGATGCGCATGCCGGAGCGGGTCGCGCTTCAATTGTCCGGCCATACCCACGGCGGGCAGGTGCGGCTGTTCGGCTGGTCGCCGGTGGTGCCGTCGCGCTACGGCAGCAGATTCGCCTATGGCCACGCGCGCACCAAATGCGATGTGGTCGTCTCGGGTGGCCTAGGGTGCAGCATCATGCCGTTCCGTCTCGGCATGCCGCCGGAAATCGTGCTGGTGACGCTGGGCGGCGCGTCTGCGGCCTGATCTGCCGCTGCGTCAGGACTTGCTCTGGCGCGTTCTGCGCGGCAAACAACTCAAGACAGTTCGGGCGAGGTTCAAGTGACGGACAACAGTCTCGACGGCGCGGTGCGCGGCGGCCGCCATCACATGCAGGTGCGGGTCTACTACGAGGACACGGATTTCTCCGGCATCGTCTATCACGCCAACTATCTGAAATTCATGGAGCGCGGGCGCACCAACTATCTGCGCCTGCTCGGCGCCGATCAGCATGCGCTGTTCGCTGAAGCCGAGGCGGAAGCGCCGGGCTTCTCCTTTGTCGTGCGATCCATGCAGCTCGAATTTCTCAAGCCCGCCCGCATGGACGATCTGCTCGAGGTCACAACCTGGCCGCTCGAGGTCAAGGGCGCGTCGATGACGCTCGGCCAGAAGGTGGCGCGCGGCGACGTCACGCTGGTCGAAGCCAGGGTAAAGGTCGCCTTCGTGTCGGACGGCAAGGCGAAGCCCATTCCCAAGGCGCTGCGTATCGTCATGCGCGCCGATCAGGATTTCGCCTCGCCTCAATAGATTTTTCATATCGGCCGATCACCAAATCGGTCTTGATTGTTTGTACCGATCGGTACAATGTGCGCGTCGCCGGACCAACCGAGTGAGGACGCGCTGCCATGTCACGCCCGCCATTTCCGCCGTTCACGAAAGAGACCGCCGCGCAGAAGGCGCGCATGGCCGAAGATGCCTGGAATTCCCGCGATCCCGAACGTGTCTCGCTCGCCTATACGGAGGACAGCGTCTGGCGCAACCGCGGCGAATTTTTTCAGGGACGGCCGGCGATCGTCGCCTTCCTCACGCGCAAGTGGGCGAAGGAACAGGACTATCGCCTGATCAAGGATCTGTGGGCTTTCAACGACAACCGCATTGCCGTGCGCTTCCAGTACGAGTGGCACGATGCGGACGGCCAGTGGCACCGCTCCTACGGCAACGAGCAGTGGGAATTCACCGAAACCGGATTGATGAAACGCCGCGAGGCGAGCATCAATGACATCACGATCAAGGAGAGCGAGCGGCGGTTCATCTGGCCCGCGCCCGGGCCGCGGCCCGCGGACGTTCCCGGATTGGCCGAGAGTCCGAAATAAACGGCGAGCCATTGGCCAAAACAGCGCACGCAATCACAAAGGGCATCTCGCCGCGAGACGAGCTGCTCGCCGTGCTCGGCGAGGTCTTTCGCGCGCACGGCTATGAGGGCGCGTCGCTGGCGCTGATCTCCGAAGCCACCGGCCTCGGCAAGGGCAGCCTCTACCATGCCTTTCCCGGCGGCAAGGAGCAGATGGCGGAGGAGGTGCTCGCCTCGATCGATGCCTGGTTCACGCGCGAAATCTATGAGCCGCTGCGCAAGGCCGCCGATCCCGCCAAAGGGATCGCCGATATGTTTCGCGGCATCGATGTCTACTTTCGCTCCGGCAAGCGTGTGTGCCTGATCGGCGTCGTCGCGCTCGGTGGTGCGCGCGATCTGTTCGCCGAGTGCGTGAAGGGCTACTTCGTCGCGTGGGTGGATGCGCTGGCGGCGGCGCTGCGCAAGCTTGGGCATGCGCAAGGTGAAGCGCGGCATCTCGCGGAGCAGGCCGTGCTCGAAATTCAGGGCGCACTGGTGCTGGCGCGCGCCGTCAACGATCCGAAGGTGTTTTCGCGTGCGCTTGAGCGTTCGCAGGAGCGGTTGCTCGAAGCGCAAAACGGCGGCGCGAAGGAACGCCGCCGTTCGCGTTCTGCGCACCGTTGAGGGTTACGCAGCCTTGTGGCGCGCGATTTCGGCCTGATACAGCGCGAACTCCTCACCCATCGCTTTTGCGACAGCCGGCCGCTTGCGCATGCGGTCGAGATAGTCCTTCACCGCCGGGAACTTGCTCATGTCGATCATCGGCGTTGCCTGGCTCCAGTTCAGGACGGTGGTGAGATAGGCGTCCGCCACGCTGAAGTGATCGAGCAGGAATTCGCGGCCCGTCAGGTGCTTGTTGAGATGTTCGAGACGCGAGATGTTCTTCTCGATCGTATAGGCTTTCACTTCCGCCGGCGCATTGCGATCGAGCAGCGGCGTGAACAGGCTCTTGTGCAGTTCGGTGCCGATGTAGCACAGCCACTGCTGGAGTTTGCTGCGCTCCAGGCCCGGCTTGGCGCCGAGATTCGAGTCCGGGAATGTCTCGGCGACGTGCTGGAGGATGGCGGCGTTCTCGGTGAGCACGGCGCCGTCGTCGGTGCGCACCACCGGCACGAGGCCGAGCGGATTGATGGCGCGGAAGTCGCCGCCGTCCTTCAGCGTGCGCTTGGTCTTCGGATCGACTTCGAGAAAATTCGCGGATGCGCCGATCTCGTAGAGCGAAATTCGGGTGGCCATCGAGCAGGCGAGGGGTGAGAAATAGAGGTCCATGAGCGTCTCCGGAAGGCTTGAGAAGCAACGCGGGAAGGCCGTGTTGATTTTTATACCGTTTAGTATAAATTAAATGCGGTCAAGGAATTTCCTTCAAAATGGTACAAAAATCTGGCAGGAGCATTCCGTCCCGGGGGCTGGCGGGCGGAAAATCATCCAAGCCAATGGTCCGGACACCGGATGCAGGCAAGGTGGACGCAGCACCGGCGCCGGCCGCTCCGCCGCGCAAGCGCGGCCGGCCGCGCGCGTTCGAGCCGGAGGTGGCGCTGAAGCAGGCGCTCGATACGTTCCGGCAAACCGGTTTCAGCGCCACCTCGCTCGACGATCTCAGTGCGGCGATGGGTATCAACCGGCCGAGCCTTTACGGGACGTTCGGCGACAAGCGCGAACTGTTTCTGAAGGCCTACCAGCGCTATCGCGGGGAGACGAATGCGCTGTTCGCCCCGGCGTTCGATCCGAAGCTGACCTTGCGGCAGATGCTGGAGATGGTGTTCGCCACCGCGATCAAGATCTATCTGTCGGGCGAGAAGGGGCCGCGTGGCTGCTTTACGGTGATGACGGCCGCGTCGGAAGCGATGTCCGATCCGGAGATTCGCGAGATCGTGCAGAAGGCGATCCTCAACGCGGACCGCACGTTCGCGGAACGGTTTCGTCTCGCGATGACGCTGGGCGAATTGCCCGCTGCTTCGGACTGCGACACGCTGGCGAAACTCCTGTCCGCATCGATCCAATCGATCGCGATTCGTTCGCGCGCCCACGTTCCGCGTGCGGAACTGGAAGCGATGGCGCGCAGCACGATCGATCTGATCGCCGGGCCGCCGCGCGTTTAGTCCAGCCGCTTCAACGTGCTGGCTCCATCGGCGCAGCGCCGGAGCCGTCATCGACATTTCCTCCGAGAGATTCATTGACAGGAGGCCGCGTGACCATTATTAAACCGAAAGGTTAAATAACCATTCGGTTAAATAGAGCCCGTACCGATGACCCCGTCCGATCCGTTGAGCGTGACCTTCGCAGCCCTCGCCGATCCCACCCGGCGCGCCATTCTTGCGCGGCTCGCGCTCGGCGAGACCACGGTCAACGAATTGTCAAAACCGTTCGATATCTCGGGGCCGGCGATCTCGAAGCACCTCAAGGTGCTCGAGAACGCCGGATTGATCACCCGCGGCCGCGAGGCGCAGTGGCGTCCGTGCAAGATCGAGCCGATGGCCCTGAAGAGCCTCGACGAGTGGCTCGATCAGTATCGCCAGTTCTGGGAGCAGCGGCTCGACCGCCTCGAAGACTATCTGCGCGAGCTGCAAGGGTTGCCGCCGAAGGGGCCGAAAGGTCCAGACAAGCCCAAGCCGCCGAAGAAGCGCAAGGGCGGAAAATAGAGCGCTCGCCGCTCATCCATCCACACCACCATCACTCAACTCGATCGTCTCAGGAGTTCCCATGACCGAGAAAGTCCAAGTCGTCACCCCGCATCTCGTTGTCGACAACGCCAATGCCGCCATCGACTTCTACAAGAAGGGCCTCGGCGCGACGGAGACGTTCCGCCTTCCCTACGAAGACGGCAAGCGGGTGATGCACTGCGAGCTCAACCTCGACGGTGCGCGCATTTTCGTCGTCGATGCGTTTCCCGAGTTTCGCGGTCCGGAGCACGGCGGCGACAACTATCGCACGCCGAAGGAACTGAAAGGCACATCGGTGACGATCCACATCGAGGTGCCGGACTGCGATGCGGCGGTGAAGCGCATGGCCGACGCCGGCG
The DNA here is from genome assembly GCA_049323835.1 of Pseudomonadota bacterium. GTDB lineage: Bacteria > Pseudomonadota > Alphaproteobacteria > Rhizobiales > Xanthobacteraceae > SG-bin9. The sequence goes on from JBMOOJ010000073.1 coordinate 5,546, forward strand.
CGACCGTGAGCCAAGAGCCGTGGGATGCCTTCTGGGGCGCGCGCTATGGCCGGGTGATCGATCCGTTCGGTCACGAGTGGAGCTTCGCGCACCCGAAGCCCGAGGCGATGAACATGCCGAAAGGCTAAGCGCACAGCATTCGACCAGATGCGCGACAGCAGGCGTGCCTGCTGGACTGGTACACTCGACCAGCTCCAGGCCTATGTTGACACGTTCTGACACCTGCGGGCGCTACTGCGGTAGCGCCCGTCCTTTCCAAACCAAAAATTCAAGGCGACTTTCATGACGACCATTATTGATGCCCCGCCATTGCAGCCGCGCGCGATGCTCTGGACCGGCCGGGCATTCGGCGGGCTTGTTGTGCTGTTTCTGATCTTCGATTCGGTGATCAAGCTCATACCGGTTCCCGAAGTGCTCTCCAGCATGCGCGACCTCGGCTACCCGGTTTCGGTCGAACTGGCGCGCTTTCTCGGCATCCTGCTGCTGATCTGCACGGCGCTCTATGTCTGGCCGCGCACGGCGCTGCTGGGTGCGGTGCTGCTCACCGGATACCTTGGCGGCGCCATCGCGACGCACGTGCGCGTCGGCAACCCGCTGTTCACCCACACATTCTTCGGCATCTATCTCGGTCTTCTCATCTGGGGCGGGCTGTTCCTGCGCGATCCCGAAATTCGCATGCTGTTTCCGTTCCGCCGGAGCTAGCCGCGGCGGTTCACCTGACTGAACGCACTCCCGCTATCAAATTCGATCGTCCGATTGCGATCTCCAAAAAGGCTTCCGGAGACCAGCATGCTTACCATCGTTACCGTTATCGCCATCATCGTCGCCATCGCCATCGCGGCGATCCTGATCCGTGCGGCGACCAAGCCGGATCACTTCCGCATCGCGCGCACGGCGACCATCGATGCGCCGGCAGAAAGGATCTTCCCGTTGATCAACGATCTGCAAAGCTTCAAGCTCTGGTCGCCGTTCGAAAAGGATCCGGCGATGCGGCGTGACATCTCGACGCCGTCCAGCGGCAAGGGCGCGACCTATGCCTGGAACGGCAACAAGACCGTCGGCTCGGGACGCATGCAGATCACCGAATCGACCACGCCGTCGCAGGTGAAGATCGATCTCGAAATGCTGACGCCGTTTGCGGCGAGCAACAAGGTGGAGTTTACTCTCGTTCCGCGGGGCGGCGGCACCGAGCTGACCTGGGCCATGCAGGGTTCCTCCCCGTTCATGATGCGGGTGATGAGCACCTTCTTTGACATGGACAAGACGGTCGGCGGCGATTTCGAGAAGGGTCTCGCCAACCTGAAACGGATCACCGAGCGATAGACGGGGCTGCGATGGCGCTTCCGCGCCGGCGTCGTGCAAGTTCACACGGCAGAAGAGACGATGACCATGAACGTCCAGGCGGGAATGCCCAACCGGGTCGTGATGACGCTGACCCGCATCATCGATGCGCCGTGCGCGACCGTGTTCAAGGCATGGGTCGATCCGAAGCAGCTGATGCAGTGGTGGGGACCGAAAGGCTTCGCCAATCCGGTCTGCGAGGTCGACGTGCGGCCGGGCGGCAAGATGCTGATCCACATGCAGGCGCCGGATGGCACGATCTATCCGATGACCGGCAAATACCTGGAGGTCGTCGAGCCTGACCGCCTCGTGTTCAACTGCGAGGCGGTCGATCTCGAAGGCAACATTCAGATCGAGGAACTGGCCGTCGTCTCGTTCGAGGCGATCGGCAACAAAACGCGGCTCACCGTGTTCGCCGACGCGATCGGCGTTGCGCCGATTGCGCCGTCAATGCTGCGCGGCATGGAGACGGGCTGGGCGCAGAGTCTCGATCGACTTGGCGATGCCGTGAAGGTGTGAGCCGTCCGAAGGAGGCGATATGGAACGTCTGTTGTATGCGGTGACATTCATCTCGGTGCTCGGCACCGGATTGATCGCCGGCATCTTCTTTGCTTTCTCATCCTTCGTGATGGGCGCGCTGGGGCGGCTTCCTGCGGCGAACGGCATCTCGGCGATGCAGTCGATCAATATCACCGTGCTCAATCCGCTGTTCCTCGGCGTGTTCATGGGGACGGCGGTGCTGTGCCTCGTGCTTGCGCTCTCGGCGATCATGCGCTGGTCGGAGCCCGGTGCAGCGTATCTGCTCGCGGGCGGCGCGTTCTATGTGATCGGCACCTTTGCTGTCACCGTTGCCCTGAACGTGCCGCTCAATGACCAGCTCGCGTCCGTCAATCCGCAAAGCGGCGAAGGCGCCGCTGTGTGGGCGCGCTACCTCACCGACTGGACGATGTGGAATCACGTGCGCACCGGCGCGGCGCTGCTCGCATCCGCATGCCTGATCAAGGCATTGCCCTAGTCCGGAGCTGACATGGCCAGACAGAACGAAGTCACTGCAATCGCGCAGTGTGGCTGTGGCCGGGTCGCTTACCACGCCGCCGGCAAGCCGATCGCATGCGTCGCGTGCTATTGCGATGACTGCCAGGCAGGATCGCATCAGGTCGATGCGCTTGGCGGCGCATCGCCCGTCTGCGGCGCCGACGGTGGAACGGCTTACGTGCTCTACCGCAAGGACCGGGTCGCCTGCGTCCGCGGCGCCGACCTCCTGCGCGATCACAAACTGAAGCCGGAGTCGCGGACAGTGCGGGTCACCGCCTCATGCTGCAACTCGGCCATGGTGATGCGGTTCGAGGATTCGCGGTTCTGGGTTTCGATGTACCGGACGCCGTTCGCGGCGCCGCCGCCGGTGCAAATGCGTATCGCAACAAAGTTCAAGCCGGCATCAGCCAGCATTCCAGCGGATGCGCCAAGCTACCGCGGCTTTCCGTTCGCGTTTGTTGGCACGCTGCTGCGCGCATGGGTTCCCATGCTGCTCGGCCGGCCATGATGCAGACGCGCGCCGCCGCCTTATGCGACGCGCTGGATGTTGCTGGTCTTGAGCCAATCCTGCTGGCTGCGGCTGCGCCGGTAGTAGGCGATGAAGTCGAACGCGGGCAGCGGCTTCGAGAACAGCCAGCCCTGTGCGAAATCCACTTCACGCCCGATCAGGTAGTCGGCCTGAACCTGTGTCTCGACCCCTTCGGCGACGATCTTCAGGTTGAGCGCTTTCGCCATGCCGATGATGTGCGGGGTGACCGAACTCGTCGCCGAGTCCATGCCGATCGTGTCGATGAACGCCTTGTCGATCTTCAGCGTGTCGAGCGGCAGGCTTTGCAGGTTCGACAGGCTCGAATAGCCGGTGCCGAAGTCGTCGATGGCGACCGCATGGCCCAGCTCCCGCGCCCGGGAGAGGGTCGTGCGCGCGGACTCCACGTCCATGAAGCCGCGTTCGGTGGTCTCCAGTGAAATCTGCTGCGGTTCGATGCCGGTATGCTCAAGCAACTGGCTGATGACCGGCAGAATGCGTGCCGTCTTGATGTCGAGCGCACTGAGGTTGATGGCGATGTGCAGCGAGCGGTCCGACACGAGCAGCGCGTTGAGATCGCGGATGACCGCTTCCACCACCTGATCGGTGATCGGCATGATCAATCCGCTCTCCTCGGCGAGCGGGATGAACAGGTCCGGCCGTACCAGTGTGCCGTCGGGGCGCCGCCATCGCACCAGCGCTTCCGCTCCGATGCAGCGGCCGGTCTTCAGTTCGACGATCGGCTGGTAGTGGACGATGAACTCGCGGTTCTGGACGGCGATGGCGAGTTCGCCGAGCGGCGACAGACGCCGGCGCGAGAACCAGATCACCGCGGCGACGATTCCGGCCGCGATCAGCATGCCGAGCGGCAGAAGCCACATCTGTTCGTTGCGCAGTTTTCCGGGCAGGACGCTGCGCGGCGTGATAGCGACCGCAATCCAGTTCCCCTCGCGGGTACTGGCCACGAGATGGTCGTCGCCGATGCTGGTGCCGGGCCGGGCGATCGAGGCCGCCGTGAGAGCGGTATCCGGATCGTTCAGGGTCGCGAGCACGGTGCCCTTGTCGTTGGCGATCGCAAGCTGCACGTTCGGATCGGCGACGATGTCGACGAGACGGAGCGGGTCAACCAGCACGTTGTGCGATTTGTAGTGCATCGCCATTGTCGGCTTGCTCATGCTCACCGTCGGCTTCAGGCGCACCGTGATCTGGACGTCATCGTCAGTCGTGAAGTCGGCGGGAACCTGCTTGATCGCGCGTTCGGTGACGCCCCAGGACGTGCACTTGAGAAGGCCGTTCTCGAAATAGCCCACTTCCTCGACCGAGCGCGTGTTGATGACGAGCTTGCGCATTTCGGCGATGTGCTCCTTCGAGCACGGTGCGGCGTCGAAGCGGTCTGCGGTCCGCAGCGCTTCTGTCGCCTGCTTCAGCGAGAAATTGGCGCGCATGATGGTATGGCGCGCGAACGATGCCAGGCGCTTCTGTTCCTGGTGGACGGTTCGCATCCACGAGAAGTAAAACATCCCGGCCATCGGGAGAGCCGTCCCGAGCACCGCAAGTACGACGGCAACCGCAATTACTTTCCGCCGGTTCATTCTGAACGCATCCCCGTTCGTGCCGCGCCATGCCGCGCTGCACCGGGAGATGAAGCTAAGGGAATTGCACGTACGGATTGCTACCGAACACGGTTAACGGTTCCTTCACCGGTGTGTCCGCGCGGTGGCGCTCGAAAAGGAAAAAGCCCCGGCAGTACCGGGGCTTCCGTGTCCTGAAGCAAACGGCGTGTTTACGTCTTGTTGACCATCGGACATTCGCTCGCGGCAGCAAATTGAACGAGTGCGGATCCGCCAGGCTGACAGAATGAGCCGTTCGGTGCGAGTTCCCGTCGCGGGTTTGGTCCCAAGACGCCGTCGCGCTGCCGTTGGAGGGGTGACGCAGCCGGCCGAGTCATGTAAATACCGTTTACATGGGCTGGCGTAAGGATACCCGCCGTGAGGGCTATCATCACGGCAACCTGAAAGAGGCGTTGCAGGATGCAGCTGTACGTCTGATAGCGGAGAAGGGGCCGGGTGGCTTCTCCTTTGCCGATGCCGCGCGCCTTGTCGGTGTCAGCCCGGCGGCGCCGTATCGCCACTTCCGCGATCGCGACGAATTGCTCGCGAGCATTGCCCAGCGCGGGTTCGAGCAGTTCGAAGCGGCACTCAACGCCGCGTGGGACGAGGGGAGGCCCGATACGCCGACGGCATTCGGGCGTCTTGGTCCTGCATATCTTTCGTTCGCGCGTAACGAGCCCGCGCTCTATTCGGCGATGTTCGAGTCGGGCGTGCCTGTGCATTTGAACCCGCATTTAACGGCCGCAAGCGAGCGCGCCTTCAGCATCATTCGCGCAGCATCGGAGCGGCTCGTCGCGATGACACCGCCCGGCGTATCGAAGCCGCCGGCCTTGATGATGGCGCTGCACATCTGGTCGCTGTCGCATGGCATCGCGTCACTGTTCAGCCGCGGCGATTCAGCGCGGCGGCCTTTGCCGATGTCGGCGGAGGACCTGCTCGAAGCCGGCGTGCTGATCTATCTCAAGGGCCTTGGATTCCCGACGGATTTCCATCGGCATGATCCGCCCAAGGGCGGCAAGGCTGGCTGATCAGACCGGCGGCTCGGACCCTTGCGGGTTCCATCCGAACGCCATTTCCAACCGAAACCAAACAGGCGCCGCTTGACAATTCCCGGGAACGGTCTACCTATGTAAATGTTATTTACATTCACGGCGACGGTCGCCGGATAATGGAGAAACGCATGTCCAACACCGCAGACTTCGATCGATGGGGGCGTCCGCCCTTCGAGGAGCGGCACCCGGGCTTCTTCAATTCACCGTGGCATCCGGGTTGGATCGCGCTCACGGTTCTCGGTTTCATCATCTGGTGGCCGGTTGGCCTCGCGCTTCTCTTCTACACACTCTGGAGCAGAAAAATGGGTTGCTGGAGCTCTGATCGTTTCGCTCACAAGATGGAGCGCATGCAGTACAAGATGGATCGGATGCGCGATCGCTTCGAACGCCGCGGCTATTACGCGCCGTCGAGCGGAAATCGCGCCTTCGACGAGTATCGCGTCGAGACGCTGCGCCGCCTCGAGGAAGAGCAGAACGAGTTCAAGGATTTCCTCGATCGTCTGCGTCACGCCAAGGACAAGGCCGAGTTCGACCAGTTTATGGCCGAGCACAAGTCGCGTCCGGCGCCGCCGCCGAGCGCACCCTCGCAGAACTAGTTCTGCTCAGCTTCCACACCTGATTGCCAGCCGCCCGTCTGCTTCCGCAGGCGGGCGGTTTGCCGTTCGGAGCACGAAATCCGGGTCGAAACAGGCCCCGGAAAGCCTTATTTAAGGTGCATCAGGGAGCGTCCGGTGGTGCATGATCCGGGCGGGGCGATTTTGAGCCAGGATCAGGCGACTCAAGGGTTGCGGAGCCGGTGAGACGAACGATCCAAATCGTGCTGGTGTTGCTGGCGGTCTGCGCAGCTGCCGCGGGCGTCGTTGCTGCGCATACCGGCGGATACCTCCAGTCGACCTTCGATCTGTTTCTGACCGAGTCGCAGCAGCCAGCGAAATCCGGTCCTGTGCCGAATGCTGAGAGCAAGCGCGACATGCTCGCGCCCGGGCTGCGGCTTCGTTTCCCCGAGCGGCCCGCCGGCGAACTCGTCACGCACAGCCTCGAAACGGCGCAGTCCTATCTCGCGTTTCCCAATGCCATTCGTCCAGCTTTCGTGCCCGTCACGGCGAAGCCCTTGCCGAAAGCATCGAATGCCTTGCTCAACGACGCAACGCTCGCCAGCATGAAGGCGCGCCTGCGTCTGTCGCGCTCGCAGGAGCGCTACTGGCCGCCGGTCGAGAACGCGCTGCGCCTGGTCGTCGGCAAGCTCTATGAGGGGCACAAGCGCAATCCGTCATCCGGCATGCCGATCGATCTCGATGGCAGCGATATGCAGCAGTTGAAGAGCGCGGTCGGTCCGTTCCTCAAGCAACTCAACGAGACGCAGAAGAACGAGATTCGTGCGCTGGCACGGATCGTCGGGCTGGAGAAGGCGATTTTCAGCCTCTGAGCGTGCGCCAGATCAGTTCCATTTGAACGGCTTTGGTAACCCCTCCTTAACCATGTTCAGCGTTTGGTTAAGTGCCGCGAATAGTGCTGAAAAGCCCTCGTTTTGACATGTTGGCAGGGGAAGGGTTCGGCAAGCTCAGGGACGGGCTTTCCCAAGCGACATGAAGGGGTTGGCGGCGTGCAGCGGCACGATGCGCCGAACGGCGTCCGGACCGGTCCGGAAGCCCGTTTCGGGATTTTTGTGGGTTACAAAGGACGAGAGCCATGACTCCAGCCGACTTGCCGGCGGTTTCCACCGACGTGTCGCTGATTGCGCTGTTCTGGCAGGCTCATTTCGTCGTCAAAGCGGTGATGCTCGGCCTGCTTGCCTGCTCGGTGTGGGTGTGGGCCATCGCCATCGACAAGATCTTTCTCTACGCGCGCACCAAGCGCTCGATGGATCGCTTCGAACAGGCGTTCTGGTCAGGTGAATCGATCGAGGAGCTGTATCGCGCGCTGGCCAGCAAGCCGACGCATTCGATGGCGGCGCTGTTCGTGGCGGCGATGCGCGAGTGGAAACGCTCGTTCGAGAGCCAGACGCGCTCGGTCGCGGGCCTGCAGATGCGCATCGAAAAGGTAATGAGCGTGTCGATCGCCCGCGAGGTCGAGCGGCTGGAACGCCGGCTTCTGGTGCTTGCGACGGTCGGCTCGGCCGGGCCGTTCGTCGGCCTGTTCGGAACCGTCTGGGGCATCATGTCGAGCTTCCAGTCGATCGCCGCCTCCAAGAATACCTCCCTGGCGGTGGTGGCGCCGGGCATCGCGGAGGCGCTTTTTGCGACCGCGATCGGCCTTATCGCTGCCATTCCTGCGACTATTTTCTACAATAAGTTCACATCCGAGGTGAACCGGCAGGCCCAGCGCCTGGAGGGTTTCGCCGACGAGTTTTCCGCGATCCTGTCGCGGCAGATCGATGAGCGCGCATGACCCCGGACGTGGGACCATCGCGGAGGGGCATGCAGGTATTGAGGGCTGGATGACGGGGATCGTCTCATGGGGATGAGCGCACCGGGAGCAGCAGGCGGCGGTGGACGCCGCGGCCGCCGGCGTGCCGCGCCGATGGCCGAGATCAACGTGACGCCGATGGTCGACGTCATGCTGGTGTTGCTCATCATCTTCATGGTGTCGGCGCCGCTTTTGACCGTCGGCGTGCCGCTCGACCTGCCGCAGACCCAGGCCAAGAGCATCGAGCAGGACAAGCAGCCGCTGCAACTGTCGGTCGATATCAGGGGCAAGATCTTCATCAACGACACCGAGGTCGACGTGAAAGATCTGGTGCCGAAACTGAAGGCGATTACGGACGCGCGCGGCGGCCTCGATGAGCGTATATTCATGCGCGCCGACAAGAAGGCCGACTACGGCACCGTCGCGCGGGTGATGGGACAATTGTCGGGCGCGGGCTTCAAGCGGCTCGCGCTGGTGACGGAGGTCGAGCAGGGGTCATGAAGCGGATCTGGGACAGGCTGAAGCAGGTCGACCGGAGCATGTTCGCTTCGATCTTCCTGCATGTGCTTGTCATCGGCTGGGGCCTCGTGACATTCGCAACCCGTCCGCTCGAGGCGACACCGGTCGAGTCGATGCCGGTCGATATCATCTCAGCCGACCAGCTCTCCAAGATCACCGCCGGCATGAAGACCGGACAGAAAGAAAATCCGAAGCCGCTGGTCGAGAAGGTCGCCGAGGCAAAGCCGATCGACGAAGCGGTCGGCAAGGTCGCCGAGAAGAAGCCGCCGGTGCAGACCGCAGCCTCCGAGCCGGAGACGCCGAAGCCGGTCGAGAAGCCGGCCGAGAAGAAGCCCGATCCGCCGAAGCAGGTCGCCGAGGAAAAG
>JBMOOJ010000074.1:0-14383 GCA_049323835.1 Pseudomonadota bacterium
GACCCTCTCTCTCTACCGTTGCAATTCGACGCACGCGATACGCGCGCCGATGGCGGCATCCGCCACGTCGAGCTCGATCGCGAGCGCATCACCGTTCGCCGTGCCGTCAGCGGCATGCGGATGGCCCTCAACATTCGCGTCAGCGAGTTTATCGGCATCGCGTTGCGTGACTTCGGCGACGAGCAGGCGCTCGTGCTGGTTCACCGCGACCCGTCGCTGACGCTGCCGCTGCTGATTACGGCGGAGCCGGAGGAGATCGACGGCCTGTGGCAGCTCTGGAGCGATTGCCTCAAGCTGCCGAAACTCACCCGCGAGGAAGAGGCGGCCGCGCGCGGTCACAAGGTTTTCTCCGAGCCCACGCCGCGCCGCCGCCGCCGCAATGCGATCCGCGCCCGCCGGCCGAAATTCCTGGTCCGTCGCCGCGCCGGTCATCCGGTCGACGGCATGTCGGTCCATCGCGACGAACGCGAGATCATCGCGCGGAACTGACCTTCACGACTTCAGCCCATGCGCACCGCAGTCAATCGTGGCTCGCGCAGGAACTCCTGAGCCAGAAAGTCGATCATCACCCGCACCCGCTGCGGCACCAGCCGCCGCGACGGATAGACCGCATTGATCGGCACCCGCTTCGGCTCGAATGCATCAAGCAGCACGACCACGCGGCGCGTCTCGATCTCATTGGTGAAATGCCAGACCGGCACGAGTCCGATGCCAAAGCCGCCCAGCACGGCCTCGCGGATGCCTTCGGAGTTGTTGCAGCGGATCGGACCCCGCACGTCGACCGCGATCGTTCCGTCCGGACTCTCGAACTGCCAATGGGCATCGGCTCCGGTGCGCGTGTAGACAACGCAGTCATGCGCGGTGAGTTCGGATGGATGCACCGGCTTGCCTCTGGCCTTCACATAGGACGGAGCAGCAACAGCGACCCGCCGAGTGGTGCCGATCGTGCGCGTGATGAGCCCGGGATCGGCGACCACGCCGCTGCGGATGGCGAGATCGACACCCTCCTCGACCAGGTCGATGTATCCGTCGCTCATGCGCAGATCGAGCGAGATATCCGGATAGCGCGCCAGGAAGGAACGTAATCGCGGGAAAATGTGAAGCCGGCCGAACACACCGGGCATCGCCATTCGCAGCACGCCCGACGGCCGCGATCGCCGCGCGCCGACCGCATTTTCGGCGTCGCTGACAGCGTCCAGCACATGCAACGCCTGATCATAAAAGCGCTGTCCGTCGTCGGTGAGTGTCAGGGCCCGCGTGGTGCGAGTGAACAGGCGCGCACCGAGATGCTCCTCCAGCATCGCCACCTGCCGGCTGATGGTCGGCTGTGTCGTGTTGAGTTCGGCTGCAACCCTGGTGAAGGAGCCGGCCTCGACGACCCGGATAAAGGTTTTGAAAAGCGCAAGCCGATCCATGATTGATACAGATTACGTATAAATGAAATCGAATCAATCCCCTAACCAGTCATCGGAGGAATGAACATCATGGCCTGCATCGGGATCGCGATCGGCGCCCCACAGCAGATCAGGAGAACGTCATGAGCAAGAAACTCGGCGGCAAGATCGCCGTCATCACCGGAGGCAGCGCCGGCATTGGCCTCGCTGCCGCAAAGCTGTTCGTCGCGGAAGGCGCGCACGTGTTCATCACCGGGCGCCGCCAGAACGAGCTCGATGCTGCAACGAGGGCGATCGGCAGCAACGTCACCGCCATCCGGGCCGACGCTGCCCACCTCGCCGATATCGCCCGTGTCTACGCAACCGTGCGGGCGCAAAAGGGCAAGATCGACGTCCTCTTCGCCAATGCCGGCGTCTATGAATTCGGCCCGCTCGATACGCTGAGCGAGGAGCACTACGACAAGCTGTTCGGCATCAATGTCAGGGGCGTGATGTTCACGGTGCAGAAAGCATTGCCGCATCTCAACGACGGCGCATCGATCGTGCTGACGGGATCGATCTCCGGCTCGAAGGGCATGGGTGACTTCAGCGTCTACAATGCGACCAAGGCAGCGATCCGTTCTTTCGCGCGCAGCTCGACGTCCGATCTCAAGGCACGCCGGATTCGCGTCAACGTCGTCAGCCCCGGCCCGATCCAGACCCCGGGCATTGATGCCTTTGCCTCCGACGACATGAAAGGCCACCTCGCCGGACTGGTTCCGCTCGGCCGCCTTGGCCAGGCCGACGAAGTGGCAAAGGCCGCGCTGTTCCTGGCGTCAAGCGATTCAAGCTTCGTCGCCGGCGCCGAACTCTTCGTCGACGGCGGCCTCGCGCAGGTCTGATACCCGGTGCAAAGCCGCTCACGCCGATGCGCTCACCACGACGCACCGGCGTGAGGCCCGCGAGCGGCGGGACCCGCCGCGGGTTCACCGGATGCCGACAGGGAGAGAGCAGCCTCCGGCGGGCGCCCCTACTCGGCGCTGATCTTCCGCTCGACGATCAGCTTGCCCCACTTCTCGCGTTCGGCCTGCATGAAGGCCGCGTAGGCTTCGGGCGTACCGCCGGCATTCTCCGCGCCGAACTCTTCCAGCTTCTTGACGATGTCCGGCATCGCCAGAACGGCGTTGATATCCTTGTTCATCCGCTTCGTCATCTCGGGCGGCAGATTGGCGGGGCCGACCACGCCGAACCAGATGCTTGCCTCGAAACCTGGAAAGCCCTGCTCGGCGATCGTCGGCACGTCCGGGAAAGTCTTCGATCGCTTCGCGCCGGTCTGGCCCAAGGCCTGGAGCTGCCCGCCCTTCACATAAGGCGACGCCGTCGTCATGCCCTCGAACGCAAAGCCGACATGACCGGCGAGCAGATCGGTGATCAGCGGCGCCGAGCCCTTGTACGGCACGTGCGTCGCCTCGACCGCCGCGTCGCGCTCGAACAGCGCCAGCGCCAGGTGCTGGGCGGAACCAGCGCCGGCCGACGCCACGAACAGCTTCGCCGGCTGCTTCTTGAGCTGTTCCACGAACCCGCCCAGCGACTTCACTTGCTGATTGGGATTGGCGATCAGAATCTGCGGTGTCTGCCCGACCAGAACAATTGGAGTAAAGTCACGCTCCGCCGAATAGTTGAGCTTCGGGTGCAGCGCGGGCGCGAGGGCGAGTGAATTGATGTGCGCCATCATCAGCGTGTTTCCGTCCGGCGCCGCGCGTGCGACTTCGGCGGCGGCGATGCGGCCCGCGGCACCCGGCTTGTTGTCGACGAGAACTGGAATGTTCCACATCGCATTGAGCTTGTTGGCGAGAAGCCGCGCCAGGATGTCGGTGCCGCCGCCGGCAGCGAAGCCGACGACGATGCGCACAGGTCCCGCCGGCAATTCCGCCGCTTGCGATGGCACGGCCGAGGCAACGGACAATGCGGTGGCGAGCCACGCGGCGCGCGTGACGAAGAAGCGGCGATCCAGATATCGATTCATGACTGTTTCTCCCTGTTGAAATGATCCGTTCGGATTTTTTTGGGTGCGCGCAGCCGTCCGCACCCGACGCAGGCTGGTGAAACGTTGGTTGAATTGTGCTGATCAGACCGCCGCGACGAGGCGAGCGCCGTTCGATGCGACCGTCGTCCACCTGCCGTACTTTGCGACCTGTTTCTCGTCGAACGAGAAGCCGAGGCCGGGCGTCTGGTGCAGCACCACGCGCCCGCTCCTGTGATCGAGCTGCCGGTCGACCAGCCGCCGGAAATTCAGCACCTGATCGTCCCAGAAGAACTCGACGTAACGCGCGTTCGGCGTCGCCGCGACCAGCGGCGCATGCACGTCGTGGAACCAGTGCGGACACACCTGCACGCCGTAACCCGCGGCGATCGCGGCGATGCGCTTCCATTCGGTGATGCCACCGCATACCGCCGCGTCCGTTTGCAGGATGGCGGCCGCACCGGCCTCGAGCAGTTGCTTGTGATACCAGCGGCCATAGCCGATTTCGGCGGTCGCCACAGGAATGCGAGTGAGTTTTGCGAGGCGCGCATGGCTCTCGATATCGTCAGGGCCGAACGGCTCCTCGATGAAATACGGATCGTATTGCTCGATGCGGCTCATGTGCTGCATCGCCTGCACCGTATCGATCCAGCCGTTGTTGCAATCGAGCATGAGCTCGACATCCGGCCCGATCGCTTCACGCGCCGCGCGCACGCGCACCTCTTCCTCGCGCGGCGACAGGCGGCCGGTCTTGATCTTCACGGCGGAAAAGCCCTTCGCGACATAGCTCGCGACTTCCTCGCCAAGCTTTGCCGGCGTCTTGCCCTCGAGATAGTAGCCGCCGCTGGCATAGGCATTGACGGATTCGGTTTCGACCGCGCCGAGGAACATGTGCAGCGGCAATCCCACCGATCGCGCATTCATGTCCCACAGCGCGATGTCGAGCGCGCTGAGCGCCCGCATGACCGTGCCCATGCGTCCTTGAAGCAGCGCCTCCTGATACATGTCGCGCCAGAGCGCTTCGATCGCGAGCGAGTCCTTTCCGAGCAGCACCGGCGCGAGCAGCTGCTCGACCGCGACGCGGAACAGTTCACCCCCCGCGCTGCCGACATAGCAGAAGCCGATGCCTTCGATGCCGTCGGCGGAGCGGATCTTCACCAGACCGTAGTGACGGCTGGTGACCGTGCGGTTGGAGAACGAGGTGACCTTGTCGAGCGGGATATTGGCGGCACAGGTGTCGATGGAAGCGATCGTCGGCATGCTTGAACTTTCGGCGCGAGTGATTTGCGCCGAGCATGATCCGAACGGGAAAAAACAAAAGGTGAGCTGCCGTATGTTTACAAGCAGCGGAATCTTGCGTTTGCAATTGACGCCGCCGCAACGGCGATCATCGCTTCGTCTTGCGCCGCGGCTCGTTCGGCGATGCTCCCTTGGCCGCCGCATCGCCGCCGCGCATCGCAAGCTTCATCTCCTGAAGAAATGTCTTCACCAGCCGGCCGCGCGGCGACGTGCGCGACCACACCAGCCCGATCTTGCGCGAGACGGCCGGACCGGGCGGCTTCAGCTTGATCAGGCGCAAGCCCGACGGCCACGGCGGCGCCCAGTCCGGCACCAGCGATACGCCGAGCTCCTTGCTGACCAGCACCGCGATGGCGCCGAGCGCATCGAGCTCGAAGAGTTCGTTCGGCTGTATCCTGGCGGCGCGCAGGCAATCATCCGCGAGCCTTCCGCCCCAGTGTTTGCGGTCGTAGCGGATGAACGGCTCGTTGGTCAGCAGATCGCGCGCATCACGGCCCCGCATCGATTCCGGCGCGATCAGAACCATCGGCTCGGTATGAACGACACGCCAGTCGCACGTCTTCGGCAGCGCAAACGGCGGCTCGACGATCAGTGCCGCATCGAGTTCGCCATCCATCACCTGCCGATAGAGTTCGGTCGATACGCCGGGCACCACGGAAATCTTCAGCTTGGGATGATGCCCGACAAAACGCGACAGCACATCCGGCAATAGCCCGGTGATGGCAGTGAGCACGGCGCCGAGCCGAAGCTCGCCGGCGATCTCCTCGCTCGCGGCCAGCGTCCGCAACTCCTGCGCATCGCGGATCAGGCTCTGCGCCTGCGCGAGAATGCGCTCGCCCGCAGGCGTCGGCCGCACCGTGCGTCCGGAGCGCGTGACCAGCGCCGCGCCGACATCGGCCTCGAGCGACTTGATGCGCTGGGCGATCGCAGCCGGCGTCAAGCCGAGCCGCCGCGCGGCCTCGGCGAACGAGCCGTATTGCGCAACCTGAGCGAAGCTTTCGAGGAAGCGGATATCCATCGATATAAAAACTATCGTTTGAACAAACGAGAGTCCAGTTTCTTTTTTGTCTCGAATGATCAGAGTCAATGTCGTTTACGAAACGCGCACGCGCGCGACGCAACGGATCGGCCTGCGCCGCTCCGGACGATGCGTGCTGCCTCGATCACCGCTTACGGAGTCTCCATGCCACTCGATCCTGCCATCGTGCAGACCCTCTCGCAGGTGTCCACCGCGACGCTCACCACCATTCTCCTCAAGAAGGGACTGCGCAACACGTGGCTGCGCGGCACCCTGCCGTTGCGTCCCGGCCAGCCGCGGCTCGTCGGTCCGGCATTCACGCTGCGCTTCGTGCCCGCGCGCGAGGATCTCGCGACGCCGGAATCGTGGGCTTCGCCGAAATCGACACGCGCCGCGATCGAAGCGATGCCGGCGGGCTGTATCGCCGTCGTCGACGCGATGGGCGTCACCGACGCCGGCATCTTCGGCGACATCCTCTGCGCGCGCATGAAGAAGCGGAACGTTGCCGGGTTGGTGACCGATGGCGTCGTGCGCGACCTCGCCGGCGTGCTCGGCACGAACCTTCCGGTGTGGTGCCGCGGCCAGGCCGCGTCGCCATCGGTCGCCGGGCTGACGTTCGTCAACTGGCAGGAGCCGATCGCCTGCGGCGGCGTCGCCGTATTTCCGGACGATCTGATCGTGGTCGACGATGACGGCGCGGTCGTCGTTCCGGCGGCGCTCATCGGCACCATCGTTGCCGCCGCGCCGGAACAGGAGCGGATGGAAGCCTGGATCGTGCAGGAGGTCGAGAACGGCGCGCCGCTGCCGGGCCTCTATCCAATGAACGAGGAAACGAAGAAGCGCTACGCGGCGAGCGTCAGCTGGGCGTAAGGATCATGTTCCCGATCGCAGCAGCGCATCGGCGAGGAGCCCTGCGAACAGCAGCAGCCCGGCATCGCGGTTCGACTTGAACAGCCGCAGGCAGAGCGCGGAGTCGGCAATATCGAGCCGTGCCACCTGCCAGCCGAGATGCGTACCGAATGCGGCAAGACCGGCGAACGCCGGCCAGCCCGCGCCGGCACGCCACAGCGCCGCACCGATCAGGATCACCGCCAGCCCGTAGAAGAACACCAGCGCCGGCTTCGTGCGCTCCGCAAACATCAGCGCGGTCGACTTGATGCCGATCAGCGCGTCGTCCTCGCGATCCTGATGCGCATAGATCGTGTCGTAGGCGATCACCCAGGCGATCGATCCGGCGTAGAGCAGGAGCGCGGTCGCGTCGAGCCGCGCGAACACCGCGGCAAATCCCATGAACGCGCCCCACGAGAACGCGAGCCCGAGCACGACCTGCGGCCAGTAGGTGATGCGCTTCATGAACGGATAGATCGCGACCACCAGCAGCGAGGCGATGCCGGTCATCACCGCAAAGCCGTTGAACTGAAGCAGCACCGCAAGTCCGATCAGACTCTGAAGCACCGCGAATGCGAGCGCCTGCCACACGCTGACTTGTCCCGACGGGATCGGCCGCGAGCGCGTGCGTTCGACGCTGCCGTCGAGATTACGGTCGGTGATGTCGTTCCAGGTGCAGCCCGCACCGCGCATCACGAATGCGCCGATGAAAAACAGCGCGAGCATCGCCGGCAATTGTTTCAGATCGCGCGCCATGCCGCAGGCGAGCGCTGCCGACCACCAGCACGGCAGCAGCAGCAGCCACGCGCCGATCGGCCGGTCGAACCGGGAAAGACGGAGATAGGGACGCAGCCACGACGGCGCGCGAGTATCGACCCAGTTGTGGGTCGAGTCGGCGACGCGGCCAGTGGTGTCGATCATGGCCGCCCGGTCATCGGGCGAGAACGTTGCCGCTCAGCGTGTCGAAAGTGCTGCCGCCGCTGCGCTTGGTCCTGTTGGCCTCGGGCAATGCGACGGAACCCAGCGCTTCGCTCAAGCTCGGCCCGGCCGGGGCAGCAGGCGCGGCCTGCTGCTGTTTCGCCGCGTTGCAGACCTGCTTCAACAGCTTGTCGGTCGTCGCCCGCCCTTGCTTCAGCTGGTTGGGAATCTCGTCCGGAATGCCGCAGCGCCGCTGATTGGCAACGACGTACTTCATCAGTTTGAGTTCGGCAGCCGAGAAACTCCTGATCAGTCCGCAGGCTTCCTGTGCAGATGCGCGGCGATCGCTCGCAGCCTTGATCGCCTTGCCGCGTTTTTCGGTTTCGTCGCGCAGTGGTTTGAACTCGGCCAGGCATGCGGCTCCTGGATCGCCACCACCGCCCGGCGGTGGGGGTGCGGCCAGTCCGCCGCCCATTCCGGTCACCGGTGCAACGCCACCGGATGGAAATGCGGCCTGCGAGGCCGGCGCGCCGTTGACCGGCGGAAATGGCGATGAACCGCCGCCGTTCACCGGCGGGAACGGCGACGCGCTCCGCGGGCCCGATGCAGCTGGCTGCGATGCAGCGCCCGCACCGTTGACCGGCGGGAACGGGGAATTGGCATTAGCTGGCTGGGAGGGAGCTGTCGCGTTCGGCAACGGCGCAGGGAAGGCACCCTGCGCGCGAAGATCGGCCGCATAGACGGCGATGGCGGCCATCGCCAGCGGCGCCAGCCAGACCTTTGGCCCAACGAGACGAGGGAAATTCAAGATGCTTCCTCCAGCCAGCTCCGGCATCTCTGGTGCCGCGGTTCGGACATTGGCTCCATCCGAGGACGTTGTACGATTCCTGAAAGGCCCTAACAACCCGTGTTCAACCCTTGTTCAACCCTTGGATTTTGGCGGCAACGCGGCGCTTTGCCGCCAGATGACGTGGCAAGCCTGGTCCATTCGGCTAAGAACACCGCAACGTGATGGCTGCCGAAGGCCCGTTAACACATGGCACGCTCCGATTTCCAGAGCCCGCGGCTCTATATCGACGCTCCGCTCGCCGCGAACGCGACGGTTCCGCTCGACCGCGACCACGGCAACTACCTCGGCAACGTGCTGCGGCTGAAAGCCGGCGACGCCGTGCTGGTCTTCAACGGCCGTGACGGCGAATGGCGCAGCGTGATCGAAGGCGCGAAGCGGCCATCGATGTTGCGGATCGATGCGCAAACGCGCGCCCAAAGTTTGCCGTCAGATTTGCGCTACGTGTTCGCGCCGCTGAAACACGCGCGGCTCGACTATATGGTGCAGAAAGCCGTGGAAATGGGCGCATCGCACCTGCAGCCGGTTCTGACCCGCTTCACGCAGGTGAACCGCGTCAATCTCGAACGCATGCGCGCCAATGTGATCGAGGCGGCGGAACAGTGCGGCATTCTCAATATCGCCGATGTCGCAGAACCGCTTCCGCTTGAGCGATTCCTCGCCACGCGCGACGGCAACCGCCTGCTGATCTTCTGCGACGAGGACGCGGATGTGGCGAATCCGGTCGCAGCGCTGCAATCCGCGACCGTGAGCGGCGTCGATGTCCTGATCGGGCCGGAGGGCGGATTTGCCCCCGACGAGCGCGAGCAACTGTTGCGGCAATCCTGTGTCCGCCGCCTGTCACTGGGCCCGCGTATCCTGCGCGCCGACACGGCGGCCGTCGCCGCACTCGCCGTGGTTCAGACCGCCCTTGGTGATTGGAACGTTGGCGACTGGAACCTTGGGGACCGCAACAAAGGCTGATATGCACGCTCAGGTTGTGCGGCCCGTGTATCCGGGCTCGAACCGGCCCGGCCTCCGGCTCGTCAGATGATCCGCCGGGCCTTCGACGCGGAATCGTTAAGCGAGCTTCGTGATCGAGGTCGAAACCCGCCCTGCCGCATGGTAGAGCGCAGTCCCTTTTGAAGACATGACTTTCTGGATGTGACCATGGACCGACCCGCCGCCCCGCGCGCGCCAGCATCCGCTGTTCCGGCGGAAGCCTTGCTGTCGTCTTTCGTGCAGGCCGGCTACGTCCATGCCGAGCCGCCGGTGTTGCAGCCGGCCGAGCCGTTTCTCGACCTCTCGGGCGAGGACATCCGCAAGAGCCTTTATCTGACGACCGACGCGGGCGGCGAGGAACTGTGCCTGCGGCCGGACCTCACCATCCCCGTGGCGCGCGATTACCTGAAATCGGCGAACGCGGGACGTCCGGCTGGCTTCTGTTATCTCGCGCCGGTGTTCCGCTATCGCGGTTCGCGGCCGAGCGAGTTCCTCCAGGCGGGCGCTGAATCCTTCGGCCGCGACGACAAGGCCGCCGCCGACGCCGAAATGCTGGCGCTGGCGCTGAAAGCCGTCGGCGCGGTCGGCATCCGCGATGTCGAAATCCGCACCGGCGACGTGGCGCTGTTCGCGGCGCTCGTCAATGCGTTCGACCTGCCGCCGGTCTGGAAGCGGCGGCTCTTGAAAGACTTCAACCGCAAGGCCAACCTCGCGCAGGACATCGAGCAGATGACGCTCGCGAGCGTCGCACGCCCGCATGAGTATGCCGGCGTCGTTGCCGCACTCGCCGGCTCCGACCGCAAGGCGGCGCTCGCGCTCGTCACCGACCTGATGTCGATCGCCGGCGCGACCAGCCTCGGCGGACGCTCGGTGCCCGAGATCGCCGACCGCTTCCTCGAACAATCGACGCTGAAGGGCGGCGCATTCCCCGCCGACGCGCTGCGCGTGATCCAGCGCTTCCTCGCCATCAGCGGCGAACCGGATCAGGCGCTTGCGGACCTGCGCGCGCTCGCAAACGAGGCGCGCCTCGATATCGGCGCGCCGATCGATCAGCTCGAAAGCCGTATCGGCTTCATGGCTGCGCACGGCATCGATACGTCGGCGATCCGTTTCTCGACCGCGTTCGGCCGCGGCCTCGACTACTACACCGGTTTCGAATTCGAACTGCATGCGCGCGGCAACGGCCCCGAGCCGCTGGTCGCCGGCGGCCGCTATGACGGATTGATGACGCAGCTCGGTTCGCCGGCGCCGATCGCCGCGGTCGGCTTCTCGATCTGGGTCGATGCACTGATGCAATACGCGGGAGGCGCGGCATGAGCACGCTCGTCGTCGCCGTCCCCTCGAAGGGACGTTTGCAGGAGAACGCCGAGGCGTTCTTCGCCCGCGCCGGCCTCGCACTCGCGAAATCCGGCGGCGCCCGCGACTATCGCGGCGCCATGGTCAACATCGACAACGTCGAGATCGCCTACCTGTCGGCGAGCGAGATCGCGGCCAACCTTGCGCGCGGCAGTGTGCACCTCGGCGTCACCGGCGAGGATCTGGTGCGCGAGAGCATCGTCGATGCCGACAAGCGCGTCGCGATGATCGCGCCGCTCGGCTTCGGCAGCGCCAACGTGGTGGTCGCGGTGCCTCAGGCATGGATCGACGTGCGCACCATGGCCGACCTCGACGATGTCACGACCGGCTTCCGCGCCCAGCACAATCACCGCATGCGGGTGGCGACCAAGTACATCAACCTCACGCGCGCGTTTTTTGCATCCCATAACGTCGTCGATTACCGGATCGTCGAAAGCGCCGGTGCGACCGAGGGCGCCCCCGCGACCGGCGCGGCCGAATTGATCGTCGACATCACCACGACCGGCGCGACACTCGCCGCCAACGGGCTGAAGGTGCTGGATGACGGCGTCATCCTGCGCAGCCAGGCCAATCTCGTCGCGTCGAAGAATGCCGACTGGTCGCGCGAGGCGCGCGAAAGCGCCCGCGTCATCCTCGACCACATCGCCGCACGCGCGCGCGCCACGAAGTACCGCGAGGTGCGCACCCGCTTCACCGGCGCGACGGCCGAACTGCTGTCGCAAGCCGAGCGCTCGTTCGGCGTGGTGCTGCCGTTCGGCGGACCGACCTCGTCGGGCATGATCACCCTGCACTGCCCGCCCGCGCAGCTTTATGCGCTCGGCAGCTTCCTGCGCGACCACGGCGCGGAGACGGTGTCGGTCGGCTCGCTCGACTACGTATTCGACCGGGACAACCCGCTGTTCGCGAGGCTGGAAGCATTTCTTGGCCGATAACCTGGCCGACAAGATGAGCGCCGGCGTTGTGGCAAAGCGGCTTGCCGGTTCATATACTGTTCATGATCGCTTCGCAGGATTCGATCCATGACGCCGATCGCCGATATCTCGAACATGTCTGAATCCACCCCCGCTTCGCGGGTGCTGTCCATCGTCGTCCCCGCCTACAACGAAGCCATTGGCCTCGCGCGGCTGCATGAGCGGCTTGGCGCGCTGGCAGCCAAGCTGAAACAGCGTTTCGGCGTTGCGACCGAGATTGTGTACGTCGACGATGGCAGCCGTGACGACACGCTGAAGATCGCTCGGGCCTTGCCTGCCGACCACGCCGACGTGCAGGTGATCTCGCTGTCGCGCAATTTCGGCAAGGAAGCTGCACTGATGGCCGGTCTTGACCATGCCCGTCCCGGCGCGGTCATGTTCATGGACGGCGACGGTCAGCATTCACCCGATCTTGCCGAGACACTCGTCGCGCACTGGATCGACGACGATTACGACGTGGTCTTCACCGCCAAAGCCAACCGCGACAACGAATCCCCGGCGAAGCGCCTGCTCGGCCGCGGCTTCTACGCCATGATCAACTGGGGCGCGCGGCACAAGATTCCCGAAGACGCCGGCGATTTCCGTCTGCTGTCACCGCGCGCGGCCGCGGCACTGCGGCAATTGCCGGAACGCAACCGCTTCTTCAAGGGGCTCGCAAGCTGGATCGGTTTCCGCCAGAAGCGCGTCGACTACGAACCGGAAGCACGCGCCCATGGCGCCAGTTCGTTCAATCCGCGCGCGCTGATCGGCCTGTCGATCGAGGGCATGACGTCGTTTTCCGTCGCGCCGCTGCGGATGGCGAGCCTGTTCGGCGCACTGTTCGCGGCGATCGCCTTCATCTTCGGATTGACGATCCTCTGGGAAACCATCGTCGACGGCAAGTCTGTCCCCGGCTATCCGTCGCTGATGGTCGGCATGATGACGATCGGCGGCGTGCAGCTGATCATGATCGGCGTCGTCGGCGAGTACATCGGCAAGATTCTCTCCGAGCTGAAGCGGCGGCCGATCTACTTCGTCGCCGAACACAGCATCAAGCGCGGCGAGCAAGCCGCACCCGTTGCCAGCGATCCTGACCGGAATCCCAACCGGACCGCCGCGGAATGAGTTCAGCTATGCCGCCGAGTGGCCAGCGCCGCATCTGGCTGTGCGCCGATGATTACGGAATAAGTCCCGGCGTCAATCGCGCCATCCGCGACCTGATCGCGATGCGGCGGATCAACGCCACGTCCGTGATGATGGTCGGGCCGGCGATCGACCGCGCCGAAATCGACGCTCTGAAAGCCGCCGTGGCCGAAAATCCCGGCTGCGCGATCGGCCTGCACGCAACGATGACTGCGCCGTTTCAGCCGATGACGATGCATTTCCGCCCGACCGACGGCAGCGCGTTCCCGCCGCTCGGCGCAATGCTGCGCGACAGTTTGCTGCGGCGGCTCGATGCCGACATGATGCGCACCGAATTCGAGACGCAGCTTGCGGCGTTCGCCTTGCTGTTCGGCGCACCGCCCGCCTACGCGGACGGCCATCAGCACGTGCAGTCGTTCCCGCAGGTCCGCGGCGCGTTTCTCGATGCCGTCAGGCGGGCTGCGCCGCAAGCGTGGATACGCCAGTGCGGCTCGGCCGGCACGCTGATGGAGAAGGTTACGAATCCGAAGGCCGCCCTGCTCGACGTGCTGAGCACGGGGCTGCGCCGCGCGGCGCGCAGCAGAAACGTTGCCTTCAACCCCGGATTCGCCGGGGCCTACGATTTCGCGCGCCGGCCGGAGTTCGGCGGCCTGATGGCGAACTGTCTCGACGGCCTTCCGGACGGCGGCCTGATCATGTGCCACCCCGGCCATGTCGACGACACGCTGCGCGATCTCGATCCGCTGACCGATCAGCGCGAACGCGAATATGAATACCTCGCCGGGCCGGAGTTCCCGCGGCTTTTGGCCACAAAAGGGGTGGCCCTGATCGACGCTTCGGTCGATTTGTCGCACCGCCACCATTGAATTGCGCAAATTTAATCCGCGACTGCACTTCTGCCGACTCAATCCCGCCCTACATTCCGCCCCGCACGCAAATTGCTCGTGTGCCAGGAGATAGACCGATGCCGATGACACCGCAGGAACGCCAACTGGTCGACGAGCTGTTCGACAAGCTCGCAAGCCTCGAGACCGCGCCCCGCGACCCGGACGCCGTCAGGATCATTGCCGACGGGCAGCGCCGCGCGCCAAATGCGGTCTATGCGCTGGTGCAGACGGTCCTGCTTCAGGACGAAGCGCTGAAACGCGCCGACGAACGCATCCAGCAACTGGAGAGCGGCGGACAGGCGCAGCCGCAGCAGGGCGGCTTCCTCGATTCCATGCGCGACACGCTGTTCGGCGGCGGCAACAACGGCCGCGGCTCGGTGCCGAGCGTGCGCCCGGGCGATGCCAACGCGCGTGGTGGCCCGATGTGGAATTCGGGCCAGGTGCTCGGCCAAGGAAACGTCAGCGGAAACGGCGGCGGATACGGCTATGGCAATGGCGCACAGGGCGGCCCTGCTCCGGCACAGGCCGGCGGTGGCGGCGGATCGTTCCTTGGCACGGCTGCCGCAGCTGCGGCCGGTGTTATCGGCGGCTCGCTGCTGATGAACAGCATGCGCGGCATGTTCGGCGGCGGCCAGCAGCACGGCTTCGGCGATCAGTCCTCGCTCAGCAAGGATTCCGGCAGCTCAGGCAATCCCTGGGG
>JBMOOJ010000075.1:0-114340 GCA_049323835.1 Pseudomonadota bacterium
CTGGCTCCCCGCCGGGGGGGGGGGTGGGCCCCAGTTGCCGTTCCAAGCCCCTCACCCCGACCCTCTCCCCGCGCGCGGGGAGAGGGAGCGCACTACCCAACAAAAAAGCCCCCGAAGGGGCTCTTTCATTCAGAAGCGGCGGCTCGCTCAGTGCGCGTTCGCCCAGACCTTCTTCTTGGTGAAGTACATCAGGCCCGCGAAGATCACGAGGAAGAACATCACCTGCAAACCGAGGCGCTTGCGCGCTTCCATGTGCGGCTCCGCCGTCCACATCAGGAACGCGGTGACGTCCTTGGCGTACTGCTCGACCGTCTGCGGCGAGCCGTCGTCGTAGGTCACCTGGCCGTCGCTGAGCGGCTTCGGCATCTTGATGGCGTGGCCGGGGAAATACTTGTTGTAGTTCGAACCGGCGGGAAGCTCGAAGCCCTTCGGTGGCGTGTCCTCATATCCCGTCATCAGCGCGACCAGGTAGTTCGGACCCTGCTCCTGGAACTGGGTGACCACGTCCCACAGGAACAGCGGGAAGCCGCGATCGTACGACCGCGCTTTGGCGATCAGCGAGAGGTCCGGCGGATAGGCACCGCCGTTGGCTGCGCGCGCGGCGTTCTCGTTGGCAAACGGCGCCGGGAAGCGGTCGGCCGGGCGGCCGGGACGCTCGAACATGTCGCCTGCATCGTTCGGACCGTCCTTGACCTTGTACTCCTCGGCGAAGGCAGCGGCCTGCGCGGCATTGTAGCCCGGGCCGCCGGGATCGGCGAGATTGCGGAAGGCGACGTATGACAGCGAGTGGCAGGACGCGCAGACTTCCTTGTAGACCTTCAGGCCGCGCTGGAGCTGCGGCTGGTTGAACTTGCCGAACGGGCCGGCGAACGACCACTTCAGCGACGGCGGCGTCGGTGCACCTTCCGCCGCGCGCGCGTCCTGAGCGCTGCCGATGAACAGCGCACCGCCGACCGCCAGCATCACGGCGATCGACGCCATGGCCTTCTTGCCCTTCGCCAGCACGTCGTCGGCGATCGAGTTAGGCACGGGCTTCGGCGTTTCGATCCGGCTGAGGATCGGCAGGATGATCAGGAAGTGCGCGAAGTAGTAGAACGTCAGCACGCGCGCCGCGATCACGTAGATGCCTTCCGCCGGCTTGCCGCCGAGCCAGCCGAGCAGCACGCAGACCACCACGAAGATCCAGAAGAACTGCTTCGCGAGCGGACGGTAGCGCGACGAGCGCGTCTTGGCGCTGTCGAGCCACGGCAGGAATGCCAGGATGATGATCGCGCCGAACATGGCGACGACGCCGCCGAGCTTGTTCGGGATGGCGCGCAGGATCGCGTAGAACGGCAGGTAGTACCACTCGGGCACAATGTGCGCCGGGGTCACGCCAGGGTTGGCCGGAATATAGTTGTCGGCGTGGCCGAGGAAATTCGGCATGTAGAACACGAACCACGCATAGAAGATCATGAAGCACACCATCGCGAAGCCATCCTTGATGGTCGCATACGGCGTGAACGGCACGGTGTCCTTCTCGGTCTTCGGCTCGACGCCGGCCGGATTGTTCTGGCCGACCACGTGCAGCGCCCAGACGTGCAGGACGACGACGCCCGCGATCATGAACGGCAGCAGGTAGTGCAGCGAGAAGAAGCGGTTCAGGGTCGGATTGTCGACCGAGTAGCCGCCCCACAGCAGCGTCACGATGCTCTCGCCGACATACGGAATGGCCGAGAACAGGTTGGTGATGACGGTCGCGCCCCAGAAGCTCATCTGGCCCCACGGCAGCACGTAGCCCATGAAGCCCGTTGCCATCATCAAGAGGTAGATGATGACGCCGAGGATCCAGAGAACCTCGCGCGGCTCCTTGTAGGACCCGTAGTAGAGGCCGCGGAACATGTGAATATACACGGCGATGAAGAACATCGACGCGCCGTTGGCGTGCAGGTAGCGCAGCAGCCAGCCGTAGTTCACGTCACGGACGATGCCTTCGACCGATTTGAAGGCGAAGTCGACGTGCGGGGTGTAGTGCATCGCCAGGATAACGCCGGTGATGATCTGCACACCGAGCATCAGCGACAGGATGCCGCCGAACGTCCACCAGTAGTTGAGGTTACGCGGCGTCGGATACGCAACGAAGGAGGAGTGAACCAGCCCGAAGATCGGCAGGCGGCGCTCGATCCACTTGATGACCGGGTTGGTTGGCTCGAAGGTGGAATGTCCACTCATGATGCGTTCCTGGAAAGCAAAGGTATTAGCCGTCAGCCGCGAAGGCTTCAGCCGATCTTGATCTTGGAGTCGGAGACGAATTCGTAAGGGGGCACCGGAAGATTGGTCGGCGCTGGACCGGAGCGGATGCGGCCGGAGGTGTCGTAGACCGATCCGTGGCACGGGCAGAAGAAGCCGTTGTAGCTGCCTTCATGCGCGATGGGCACGCAGCCGAGGTGGGTGCAGATGCCGATGACGACGAGCCACTGCTCCTTGCCCTGCTTGGTGCGCTGCGCATCCGTCTGCGGATCGGGCAGGCTCGACAGCGGCGTGTTGATCGCGTCGTCGACTTCTTTCTTGGTCCGGTTCGAGATGTAGATCGGCTTGCCGCGCCAGAACACCTTGATGGCCTGGCCCGATGCGATCGGGGCCAGATCGACCTCGATCGGCGCGCCGGCGGCGATCGTCGAGGCATCGGGATTCATTTGCGAAATCAGCGGCCAGGCGGCGAAGGCGGCGCCAACCGCAGCAACGGAGCCAGTGGCCACATAGAGAAAATCACGGCGCGTCGGATGCTCGGCCGAAGACGAAGTCGTCACGATCAGTCCCTTTCCGGTCTGCTGCCGGGCGCCCCCGTTCGCCAACGGCCAGGCCCTCACGACCAAGCCAAAGGAGAACAACCGCGAAAAGCTGCCGGCGCCCGCGACCCCCGCGGGGCAGAAAGACCACTTGTCCCGGCTTTCCGGGCCGAACATGCAGTCCAGAATCGTTCTATTGGCACCCTTGCGGAGGGAGTGCAAGCCCGCTATCCGCTCCAATGATTGCAATGCACTAAATGTGCATATGTCCGTGAATTTTCGTCATATCTTCAACCGCCAGAGGCAGGCGCCGGCCGGATGCAGATCGCCCTTTTCCAGCCCGACATCCCGCAGAACACCGGAACGATTCTGCGGCTGTGCGCCTGCCTTAAGGTCGCCGCCCATATCATCGAGCCGGCAGGCTTCCCGGTCTCTGACCGGCATTTCCGCCGGGCGGGAATGGATTATCTCGACCAGGTCTCGATCCAGCGCCATGCCTCCTGGACCGCATTCGAGCACTGGCGCCAAAAGGCCGGTCTCCGGCTGGTGCTGTTCTCGACCAGGGCGGCCTGCCCCTATCTCGATTTTCGCTACCAGAACTCCGATATCCTGCTGTTCGGGCGGGAGAGCGCCGGCGTCACCGACGAGGTGGTGGAGGCCGCCGACGAGCGGCTTGTGATTCCGATCGCGCCCGGCATGCGCTCGCTCAACATCGCCATGTCGGTGGCGATGGCGCTGGGTGAGGCTTTGAGACAGACACAACACCCGCTGGAGAGAACAGCGTGAGCTACGCGGTGAAGGAAATCTTCCTGACCTTGCAGGGCGAAGGCGCCCATGCGGGCCGCGCCTCCGTGTTCTGCCGGTTCAGCGGCTGCAACCTGTGGACCGGCCGCGAGGAAGACCGCGCCAGTGCCACCTGTCAGTTCTGTGACACGGATTTCGTCGGCATGGATGGCACCCTCGGCGGCCGCTACGCGACCGCCTCCGGTCTCGCCGAAACCATTGCCGCGCAGTGGACAGGTTCGGACAGCGAACGCTATGTGGTGCTGACCGGCGGCGAGCCTCTGCTCCAGGTCGACAAGGAACTGGTCGGCGCGCTGCATGCACGGGGCTTCACGATCGCGATCGAGACCAACGGCACCGTCGAGCCGCCCCCGGGACTCGACTGGATTTGCGTGAGCCCGAAGGCAGGCTCCGAATTGATCCTGCGCAAAGGCCATGAGCTGAAATTGGTTTATCCGCAGCCCGGCGCCATGCCGGAAGCGTTCGCGGGGCTTGCATTCGAGCGCTTCTCGCTGCAACCGATGGACGGACCCGACGTGGTCAAGAATACCGAAGCCGCGATTGCGTATTGCCTGAAGCATCCGCAGTGGCGCTTGAGCGTTCAGACGCACAAGACGCTCGGCATAAGATAGTTCAAGAGTCTGACTGACGATGTGGGAACTGACAAAATCGTTTCGCTTCGAAGCCGCGCATTCGCTGCCGGGCACCACGCTGGGTGCGGCGAGCGAGGAGATTCACGGCCATTCGTTCCGTGCCGAGGTCGCTCTGCGCGGCGAGCCCGATCCTGCCACCGGCATGGTGATGGATCTCGGCGTGCTGGATCAGCGTATCGGCGAGGTGCGCAAGCTGCTCGATCACAAGCTGCTCAACAACGTCAACGCGCTCGGCGCACCGACGCTGGAGAATCTGTCACGCTACATCTGGGATCGCGTGCAGGAAGCGGGCCAGATCACCCGCGTCACCGTCTATCGCGACAGCTGCAACGAGAGTTGCACCTACTTCGGGCCCGCAAAGTGATGGACATGTCCGTCCTCGACAGCCGCAAGCAGGCCGCCCGGACGTGGTTCGAAAGCCTGCGCGACCAAATCTGCGCGGCTTTTGAGAAGCTCGAGGACGACGCCCCCTCCTCGCTCTATAGCGGCAATGTCGGACGTTTCGTGCGGGCGCCCTGGCAGCGCACAGATCATTCCGGCGCACCCGGTGGCGGCGGCACGATGGCAATGATGCACGGGCGGCTGTTCGAGAAAGTCGGCGTGCATTGCTCGACGGTGCACGGAGAGTTCGCGCCCGAGTTTCGCGCGCAGATTCCAGGCGCTGCCGACGATCCGCGCTTCTGGGCGTCGGGCATCTCGCTGATCGCGCATATGCGCAACCCGCACGTCCCGGCCGTGCACATGAACACGCGCTTCGTGGTGACGACGAAAGCGTGGTTCGGCGGCGGCGGCGACCTTACCCCCGTGCTCGACCGGCGGCGGACGCAGGACGACCCCGATACGGTTGCCTTTCACGCGGCTTTCAAGGCTGCGTGCGACGCGCACGCTGTCGCCGACTACGACAGATACAAGAACTGGTGCGACGAGTATTTCTACCTGCCTCACCGCAAGGAAGCCCGCGGCATCGGCGGCATCTTCTATGACCATCACGATTCCGGCGACTGGGATGCCGACTTCGCCTTCACGCAGGACGTCGGCCGCGCGCTGCTGAAGATTTATCCTGACATCGTGCGCCGGAACTTTGCGACGGCCTGGACGCCGCAGGATCGCGAAGAGCAACTGATCCGCCGCGGCCGCTACGTCGAATTCAACCTGCTGTACGATCGCGGCACGACATTCGGCCTGAAGACCGGCGGCAACGTCGATTCGATCCTGTCATCAATGCCGCCGGAAGTGAAATGGCCGTGACCGCATTTCTTTCGCAAGCATGCAAAGCGTGATCGCCCTGTCATGACACCGCGCTAGCGTCTCTCGGAATTCGAAGCGATTCACGAGAGGAGCATGTCATGGAACTGAAACCCGGCGACGTCGTCATCCTGAAATCCGGCGGTCAACCGCTTACCGTCGCGGAAGTGCATGAGGACGATGTCGCGTGCATCTGGATCGGCGAGGAAGGCGAACTGTTCCGCGAAACCCTGCCCGCCGCCGTGCTCGAACTCGCTCACGTGGTCGATGAGGACGAAGAGCACGATGACGAGGATGAAGAGGACGAAGAAGAGGGCCGCAAGGTCGCCTGACGCTTCTACCCGCGGATCACGCGCTGCGCGATCGGAGTGACGATCGCGTCAAGCGCGGCGATGTCGAGCGGAAATCCTTGCGCCAGCCACGCATCTTCCGCCAAACCCAGCGCTTGTCCCAGCATCGGGCCCTCCGGCACGCCGCGGGCGACGAAGTCGGCTGCTTTCAGGGGAAACTTCGGCGCGCTCCAGCGCTCCGGCAGCGCGACAAGTTCGCGCCAGCGCGCCGCGGTGGCCGCCTCGCCTGCGCGCGCCCACGCCAGCATGAGCCGGTCGCGGTAGGTATCGGGGCCGAGCCGGTAGAGCAGCCGCCGCGCCCGCGCATCGTCCATGCCGACCATGCGCCACCAGCGATGGCCCATACCGTCGAGTTGCTTTGCTTCGGCGTTCGACAGGCGCAATCGTTGCGCCAGACGTTTCGCATCCTCGCTGATCGCAACACCAAGCGCGCCGAGACGCCGCACGCTGTCCGCCTTCAATCCGAGGTCCCGCTCGATGGCGATCATGGCCTTCAGCGAACCGCGATAGGCAACGCCGCCGATCACCGCGAGCAATAGCCCCGCATCTTCCATCGCAACGATCGCCGCGAGCGCGCCATCTGCGGCTGTGAGCTTCAGCATTTCCATGCGCATACGCTCGGCCGAGAGCGATGCGAGCCCGTCGCGGCCCTTGATGCAGGCAAGATAGGCGTCGCGATCGGGCTCGCCGGCGCCGTAGGCCGCATGAATGCGGAAGAAGCGCAGGATACGCAGGTAATCCTCGGCGATCCGCCGCGACGGATCGCCGATGAAACGCACGCGCCGCGCCGCGATATCGGCCAGCCCGCCGACGTGATCGTGGACGACGCCGGCGGTATCGGCTGACAGGCCGTTGATGGTGAAATCGCGGCGCTGTGCGTCGCGCGCCCAGTCGCGCCCGAACGCGACGGACGCCTTGCGGCCGAAGGTCTCGACGTCCTCGCGCAGCGTCGTCACCTCGAACGGCTGGCCATCGGCGATCAGCGTCACCGTGCCGTGCGCGATCCCGGTCGGAACGCTCTTGATCTGAGCGGCCTGCGCGCGCCGGACGACCTCGTCGGGCACCGCCGTCGTCGCGATGTCGATATCGCCGACCGGAACGCCCAGCAGCGCATTGCGCACCGCGCCGCCGACGACGCGCGCCTCCTCGCCATCGGCGCTGAGCAGCGCCAGCACGCGCGTGGCCGGGCCCGCCTTCAGCCAAGGCGCATCGCGCAGCGTCGGCGCTGCATTCATTTCTCGACTCCGGGGACCAGCTTGCCGTTCTCGATATGCGCGGGGATGTAGGTCGAGCCCGGCGGCGCGCCGGAGAAGTTCGCCAGCAGTACGAGGCTTGCGATGGTGAGAAGCAGCGAGATAACCGCCAGGCGCAGCACCACCCGCGCAGGCCACGACTGCATCGTCAGTACGCCGTTGCGCGACGCGATCAGAAACAGCGCGTAGGCCGCGAACGGAATGAGGAAGATTCCGATCTCGGTCAGCACCGGTCTGATCATGGGAGGTAAATCCGTTCGTAAAGCACCCGGAGGATGCCGGCAGTCGCGCCCCAGATATACCGCTCTTCGAACGGCATGGCATAGTACGAGCGCTGCACGCCGCGGAACTCCTTGCTGTGACGCTGATGGTTGATCGGGTCCATCAGAAATTTCAGCGGTACCTCGAAGACATCGTCGACTTCGGCAGCGTTGGCCCAGAGCTGAAAGCCAGGCTTCACCCGCGCCACCGTCGGCACGATGCGAAAGCCGAAACCGGTGGCGTAAAGATCAAGGTAGCCGATCGGCTCGATGAAATCGCGCGTGAGGCCGACTTCTTCGTGGGCTTCACGCAGGGCAGCATCCAGCGGCGAGGCGTCGGTCGCATCGATCTTGCCGCCGGGAAAGGAAATTTGCCCGGCATGGCTCGACAGATGCGGCGAGCGCTGCGTCAGCAGCACCGTCGGCTCGGCATGATCGACCACCGGGATCAGCACGGCGGCCGGCTTGATCGGCAATTCCTGCGAGATCACTTGCAGCATGTAGTCGTTGCCGTGGTCACCGGTCGGCGGCAGCACGTCGGCTTCGGTCAACCCGCGCGGCACCTCGAACGAAAGGCGCTGCGCGGCGCGGGCGAAGAACTCCGCCGAACTGATCTGCACCGGCGCCGGATCGGATGTCAGCAACTGGTCGGTCAAGACGCGGACCCCATTTGATCCGCATTGGCCATAGCGAAGAATGCGTCGCCGGAGCGAATCCCGAATTTCAGCACGCCATCGACCATCCGCTCTTCGCCCAAGTCAACCAGATCGTAATAGATCGCGCGCGTCACCTTGGCCCACAGGTCGGCGCGGACATGGAGGTAAGGCGTTAGCCCACCGTCCTTGTCGCGCTCGAAACGCAGGCAGTGCTCATCATCGCACGTCACCCAGTCGTCGACGTTGGTCCGAAAACGGAGCGTTCCACCGTCGCCGCCTTCGCGCGTCATTTCCACTGCGAGAAACGGCGCGTCGTCGACCCGGATTCCGACCTTTTCGACAGGTGTGACGAGAAAATGCTTGCCGTTCTCGCGCTTGAGGATCGTCGAGAACAGCCGCACCAGCGCCGGACGGCCGATCGGCGTGCCATTGTAGAACCAGGTGCCGTCGCGGGCGATCCGCATGTCGAGATCGCCGCAGAATGGCGGGTTCCATAGATGCACGGGCGGTAAACCCTTCACACCCGCCTTGCGTGCAGCATCGGTCAGGCCGTCGAGGCTTTGCGCGGTTTGCCCTTGGTTCGCCATGGTTAGTCCGGACTGTACATCTTCATTCTGGCACGAATGATGCACTGAATTTCGGCGGAAGTCTCCTGATCGTGATCCGGCGGCTACCCCCTGGCCGATAAGGTGGGGATAGCCACATTCAAAGTCATGCGGGCCCGCCGTCAGGCCCTAGCATGAGGGAATCACCCCGCGATGACGCCCGCGATCCGGCGTCAAGGCTAGGAGTTGCCCGTGACCCGCACTGACAAGACCGCAACGGAGAGCGTCGCGAAGCTGGAGGACGCCATCGTTCGCTCCGCCGAGCAGATCGCCGACAGCATCCGGTCGGCCAAGGAAGCGATCTCGACCGTCATTTTCGGCCAGGACAAGGTCGTCGAGAGCGCACTTGTCACAATTCTCTCCGGCGGGCACGCGCTGCTGATCGGCGTCCCGGGCCTTGCGAAGACGAAACTCGTCGAGACGCTCGGCGTCACGCTCGGTCTCGACGCTAGGCGCGTGCAATTCACGCCCGACCTGATGCCCTCCGACATTCTCGGCGCCGAAGTGCTCGACGAGAGCGCGGCGGGCAAACGCTCGTTCCGCTTCATCGCCGGTCCGGTGTTCGCGCAGCTCTTGATGGCCGACGAAATCAACCGCGCCTCGCCACGCACGCAGTCCGCATTGCTGCAGGCGATGCAGGAGCAGCACATTACCGTCGCCGGCGCGCGTCACGACCTTCCGAAGCCGTTCCATGTACTCGCAACGCAAAACCCGCTGGAACAGGAAGGCACCTACCCGCTTCCCGAAGCGCAACTCGACCGCTTCCTGATGGAAATCGACGTCGACTATCCGGATCGCGACGCCGAGCGCCGCATCCTGTTCGACACCACTGGTGCCGAGGGCAGCCATGCCAAGACAGCCATGACCGCGGACGAACTCATGACCGCGCAGCGTCTCGTGCGCCGCTTGCCGGTCGGCGACTCCGTGGTCGAAGCCATTTTGTCGCTCGTGCGCTCGGCACGTCCGGGTCCGGACGGCGGCGACGCGGCGAAGTTCATCGCCTGGGGCCCCGGTCCCCGCGCCAGCCAGGCCTTGATGCTGGCGGTCCGTGCCCGCGCTTTGCTCGACGGGCGCCTCGCTCCCTCGATCGACGACGTGATCGATCTCGCCGAGCCGGTGCTCAAGCACCGCATGGCGCTGACCTTCTCCGCCCGCGCCGAAGGCCAGACGATCCGTAATGTGATCGCGCAGCTCAAATCGCGAATTGGATAAGGCGATCGGACCGGAAATGGCGCAGCCAAATCGCGACACGCCGCAGAACAAGGCGGTCGACGCAGCCATCGGCAAGAGCCGCAAACTCGCCGCACGCTTGCCGAGGCTGATCCTCGAAGCACGGCGTGTTGCCGCGACAGTGATTCATGGGCTGCATGGACGGCGGCGCGCGGGCACCGGCGAGAACTTCTGGCAGTACCGCCACTTCATGAACGGCGAACCGTCGAACAACGTCGATTGGCGTCGCTCGGCGCGCGACGACCATCTGTACGTGCGCGAACGTGAGTGGGAATCCTCGCACACGGTCTGGATGTGGATCGACCGCTCCGCGTCGATGGACTTCAACTCGCATCTGACCGAGTGGAGCAAGCTCGATCGCGCGCTCGTCGTCGCCTTCGCGCTCGCCGAGGTGCTGGTCCAGGGCGGCGAGCGTGTCGGCATTCCCGGACTGATGCGGCCGACCGCCAACCGCAACATCATCGAAACGATGGCCCGCGTGATCTTGCACGACGCTGCCGAACAGCCGAGCCTGCCGCCGAACTTCGCGCCCGCTCCGTTCTCCGAAGTCGTGCTGCTGTCGGATCTGTGGAGTCCGGTTTCCGAGTTCCAGGCGATCCTGTCGCAGCTCGCCTCGAACGGCGCTCGTGGCCACGTCGTGCAGATCGTTGATCCGGCGGAAGAAACGTTTCCGTATTCCGGCCGCGTCGAATTCACGGAGCCGGAGGGCCGTAGCAACATCACCGCCGGCCGCGCGGAGAAATGGCGTGCGGACTACCAAACGATCGTCGCCAGTCATCGCGAGGGACTTCGCGCCGCAGTCGGCAATTCCGGATGGAGCTTCACGATCCACCGGACCGACCGCGGCCCCACGGAGTTGTTGTTCGCAATCCATGGCCGCATGGGTGCCGGCGTCCATTCCGTCTATGGCGACCGTCCCGCCGAACCCACTCAGGCGAGTAAGCCCGCATGATGGGGCTCCCGCTCGCTTTCGCGCAGCCCTGGCTGCTGACGGCGCTGATCGCGCTGCCCGCCCTTTACTGGCTCCTGCGCGTCATGCCGCCGCGGCCGAAGCGAATCGATTTCCCGCCGACGCGCCTGCTGTTCGAAATCGCGCCGAAGGAAGAAACGCCCGCCCGCACACCGTGGTGGCTGACGGCGCTTCGACTGCTCGCCGTCGCGCTCGTGATCATCGCCGCTGCCGGCCCGATCTGGAATCCGCCGACTGGGGTGGCGCGTTCGACCGCACCGCTCGTCGTCCTGATCGACGACGGCTGGAGCGCCGCATCGACCTGGGATACCCGCATCCGCACGGCCGACGAACTGATCGCCGATGCCGAGAATGATCGCCGCGGCGTGGCCATCGTCCCGCTCTCGGAGACGGCGCGTGACATCACCCTGATGCCGGCCGGCAACGCGCGCGTCGCCGTGCGGCAAATCTCGCCGAAGCCGTTCGCCGTCGAACGCATCGACACGCTCCCCGCGGTGAGCCGTTTTCTTGCCGCAACCGGCGCGGCCGATCTGGTCTGGCTGACCGACGGCGTCGACACGGGACGCGGCGCAGAGTTCATCGAAGCGCTCGGCAAGGTTGCCGCCGATCGCAGCCTGACGATCTTCGAAGGCGGCACGCCGCCGGCGCGTGCCCTGGCCGGCGCGGAAAATGCTGCATCGAAGATGGTCGTGAAGGTGCTGCGCCCGGTCGGCAGCGGCGCCGACGCAGGACTAATCCGCGCTCTCGATCAGAAAGGCTCGCCGCTCGGCGAAGCCCGCTTCACGTTCTCGTCGACCGACCGCGAGGTCGACGCTTCGTTCGAGCTTCCGGTCGAACTCCGCAACGACATTGCACGGCTCGAGATCGCCGGCGAACGCTCAGCGGGCGCGGTGCAGCTTCTCGACAAGCGCTGGCGCCGCCGCGCGGTCGGCGTCGTCACGGGCTCGACCAGCGACACCGCGCAACCGCTGCTGGCGTCGACCTTCTACCTCACGCGCGCGCTCTCGCCGTTCGCGGACGTGCGGCTCGGCGAGCGCGGATCGCCAGCGCAAGCGATCGCACAGCTGATCGAGCAGAAACTGCCGATGATCGTGCTTGCCGATGTCGGCACGCTGCCGCAGGAGACGCGCGAGAAGCTCGGCTCCTGGGTCAACCAGGGCGGCGTGCTTGTACGCTTCGCCGGCCCTCGCCTTGCGCAATCCGACGACGACCTCGTGCCGGTGAAACTGCGCAAGGGCGGCCGCAGCCTCGGCGGCTCGCTGACCTGGGAGAAGCCGCAGCAGCTTGCATCGTTCTCGGCCGACGGCCCGTTTGCCGGACTACCCGTGCCGAAGGACGTCACTGTTACCCGTCAAGTGCTGGCGGAGCCTGATGCAACGCTCGCCAGCCGCAGCTGGGCGCAACTCGTCGACGGCACCCCGCTCGTGACCGGCGACCAGAGGGGCAAAGGGTTAATCGCGCTGTTCCACGTCAGCGCAGATATGCGCTGGTCTGATTTGCCTTTGTCTGGCAGTTTTGTGGAGATGCTTCGGCGAGTCGTTGACATGTCGGGCTACACATCGAATCCGGGTCCGGGCGCCGCCTCCGAGGCGGGTACGGAAACTGTTGCGCCGGCCCGCATCCTCGATGGATTCGGCGCGTTCGGTCCGACACCCTCCACCGCGAAGCCGATCCGCGCCGACTATCGCGACCGCGCCAGCCTCGATCATCCGCCCGGTTTCTACGGTCCAGCCGACGGCCCGATCGCGGTCAACGCGCTCGCCAGCGCCGATCGCCTTGCCGCACTCGACACATCCGCGCTGAAGGCGCAACGCGCGACCTATACCAACGCCGAGCCGAAGGATTTGCGGGGCTATCTGCTCTCCGGCTCGCTCGGACTGTTCCTGATCGATGCGATCATCGTCGCAATGCTCGGCGGCGGCTTCGCGGCACTGCTACGGCGGCGCGCGGCAACCGCCGCGCTCGCACTTGTCCTCGCACTTTCGACGGTGATGGGCACGCCGTCACCGGTGCGCGCGCAGGTCGGCGACGACTTCGCGCTCAAGGCATCAGGCCAGACGCGACTCGCTTATATCGTCACCGGCAATGCCGACGTCGACGGAATCGTCCGCGCCGGTCTGGCCGGACTGACCCTGTTCCTCGCGCAGCGCTCGGCGCTGGAGGCCGGAGATCCGATCGGCCTCGATCTGGCGCGCGATGAGCTGTCGTTCTTCCCGCTGATCTACTGGCCGGTCATCCCGGGCGCGCCGAAGCCGCCCGCCGAAGCCCTGACCAAGATCGATGCCTATATGAAACAGGGCGGCACGGTGCTGTTCGACACCCGCGACGCCATCGAGGCGCCGGCAGCCGGCTTCGGTTCCGACGCACAGACACCTGCGATGCAGACGTTGCGCAACATCCTGTCCTCGCTCGACGTGCCCGAGCTTGAGCCGGTGCCGAGCGAGCACGTGCTGACCAAGACGTTTTATCTGCTGCGCGACTTCCCGGGCCGCTTCAACACCGGCCAGACCTGGGTCGAGACGCTGCCGCGCGACGATGAGGACGAAAACACTGCCTCGCGGCCGGCCCGCGGCGGCGACGGCGTCTCGCCGATCATTATCACCTCGAATGACCTCGCGGGCGCATGGGCGATGCGGCCCGACGGCCAGCCGATGCTGCCGCTGTCGCCCGGCGAACCGCGCCAGCGCGAATTCGCCTTCCGCGCCGGCGTCAACATCGTGATGTACACGCTGACCGGCAACTACAAGGCCGATCAGGTTCACATGCCGGCGCTGATCGAGCGGCTGGGACAATGAGAGGCGATGTGAGGATTGAGCCAACCAGAATTTCTCCGTCATGCCCGGCCTTGCGCCGGGCATCCACGTCTTTCTTTTTTGTCGCCAAGACGTGGACGGCCAGGCACAGGCAAGCAAAGCGACGCCGTTCTTTCGAACGGCTGCGCCCGGTCATGACGAAACGATAGGTCCGTTTCGATGCAGTACGGTATCGCGTTCGCCCCGCTCGTCCCATTGCCGCTGATCTTCGCGGCGCTGGGCGCCGTCGCGCTGATCGCGGTGCTGCTGGTGCTATCGAAGGCGCGGGGTGCGGCGATGCGCGTCGCGGCGCTGGCGCTGATCGTTCTGGCGCTCGCCAATCCATCGTTCACCCGCGAAGAACGCGAACCGCTCTCCTCCGTCGCGGTCGTCGTCATCGACAAGAGCCCGAGCCAGACCTTCGGCGACCGCGCCAGCGAGACCGACAAGGCGCGGGCGGAGCTCACGGACCGGCTGAAACAGGTCAAGGGCCTCGAAGTGCGGGTCGTCGAGGCCGGGCAGGCCGACGGCGAGACCGACGGCACGCGGCTGTTCTCGGCCGTCACCTCGGCGCTCTCGGATGTGCCGACCGATCGCGTCGCCGGCGCGTTTCTGATCACCGACGGGCGCGTGCACGACATTCCGGCGAACGCAGCGGCGATCGGTTTTACCGCACCCGTGCATGCGCTGATCACTGGCCGCAAGGACGAACGCGATCGCCGCATCGCCATCGTCGCCGCGCCGCGCTTCGGCATCGTCGGGCAACGGCAGACGATCACCTATCGGCTCGACGATCAGGGCGCGAGCGGCGAGCGCGCGCAGATCAGGATTCGCCGCGACGGCGAACTGCTCAGCGAGCGCGCGATGTCGAGCGGGCAAACCGCGAGCGTTGAGATCGATATCCCCCATGCCGGCCCCAACATCGTCGAAATTGAGGCCTCACCGCTGCCAAACGAGCTGACGGCGGTGAACAATCGCGCGGTCGTCTCGATCGACGGCGTGCGCGACAAGCTGCGGGTGCTGCTCGTCTCGGGCGAGCCGCATTCGGGCGAACGCACCTGGCGCAACCTGCTCAAATCCGACGCCAGCGTCGACCTCGTGCACTTCACCATTCTGCGTCCGCCCGAGAAGCAGGACGGCACGCCGATCAACGAACTGTCGCTGATAGCGTTTCCGACGCGCGAACTGTTCCAGCAGAAGATCAACGAGTTCCAGCTGATCATCTTCGATCGTTACGCCCGCCAGGGCGTGCTGCCGATCTCGTATTTCGACAACATCGCGCGTTACGTGCGCGGCGGCGGCGCGGTGCTCGTTTCCGCTGGCCCTGATTATGCGTCGAACACCAGTATCTGGCGCACGCCACTCGATACGGTGCTGCCAGCCGAACCGGTCGGCGTCACCGAGAAGGCATTCACGGCGCGCGTCAGCGATCTCGGCAGGCGGCATCCGGTAACGCGCGGCCTCGAAGGCTCGGCCGCCGAGCCGCCGCGCTGGAGCCGCTTCTTCCGCGCCGTCGATACCCGCAACGCCTCGACGCCTCCCGTGATGACGGGAGCGGACGGCAAGCCGCTGCTCCTGCTTTCGCGCGCCGGCGAAGGGCGCGTCGCGCTGCTGCTCTCCGATCACATCTGGCTGTGGGCGCGCGGCTACGAGGGCGGCGGCCCGCACCTCGATCTGTTGCGCCGGACTTCGCACTGGCTGATGAAGCAACCGGATCTCGACGAGGAAGCGCTGCGCCTCGAGGTGCAGGGCCGTGATCTCGCGGTCGTGCGTCAGACAATGGCGGAAACCGTAACGCCGGTCACGGTGACCGCGCCGTCCGGCAACACCCGCGTGCTCAATCTCACTGCGGCCGAGCCGGGTCTTTGGCGCGGCAAGCTTCCGGCTGACGAACTCGGTCTCTGGCAAGCGAGCGACGGCACGCTCAACGCGCTGATCAACGTCGGCCCGGTCAATCCGAAGGAGTTCTCGGAAGTCACCTCCACCACCGAGACACTGCTGCCCCTCACACAGGCGACCGGCGGCGATACGCGCCGGATCATGAACGGATCGTCGCTCGATCTGCCGCGCATCGTCCCGGTGCGTTCGTCGAATGTCTTCCGCGGCGATGCCTGGATGGGGGTGAAGATGCGCGACGCCAGCGTCGTGCGCGGCATCGGCGTCCTGCCGGTATTCGCCGGCTTCATCGGCCTGCTGCTACTCGTCGGCGCGTTCGCCGCGACCTGGCTGCGCGAAGGACGCTAGTATCTGCACCGGGCCACTGACCGAGTGGGCCATTGGCTGACTTGTGGCTGACTTTTCCGATGCCCCTGGGCGCAGGAAGCATCGACTTCATGCCGAATACACCATTGACTTTCGCCCATCGCTGAATGTTACAATATAACATCTGGATCACTGATCCAGTTGGAGAATTTCAATCGGATTTGGGCCAATGGGCTGGCTGCGGGCCAATGCGAGGCTGACGGGGATGGTAGCGCTGCTGGCGCTTGCCCTCCAGTTCGCCAGCAGTTTCGGCCACTTCCATCGCGAATGGATCGGCCAGCCGGAGGTCGCGCACATCGAGCCCGCCGGGGCAGCCGATCGTGATCATGATCATCACAGCCACCACGACGGTCAGCCGGCACAGGGCTGCTCGATCTGCATCGCGGCATCGTTCGCTCACGGCATTGTCCCGTCGTCACCTCCCGTCCTGCCGGCGCTGACCGCCTACACGGCATCGGGGCTCGCACTCCTGAGCGAATTGCCCGCATCACCACAGCATCGCCGCCCCTTCCAGTCCCGCGCTCCGCCCCTTGCCTGATATCGACCATCGACCGTTGCCCGCACGATGCTCCGTGCGTGCGCCATGACACGTGCCGCAGCCATTCGCGACGAACGGGCTGCCGCGGTCATCCGTGGCCCGCAGATATCAGGATCAAGACAAATGTTTCGCCCAAGAACTCATGCAGCACTGCTTTGCGGTGTGGCGTTCGCTGCCGTTGCCGGCGCGGATTTCACCCACGCCCAGCAATCGCTGCCAGGCATCAACGTCGACGCACCAAGCCCGATCGCGCGGCGCAAGCCGGCGCCGCCAAAGCCCGAACCAACCGTGCGCCGCGCAGCCCGCACACCCGCCGTGGTCATCCCGCAGTCACTCCCACCGCCTGCGATTGAAGCGCCGTTGCAGGGCACGCTGCCGATCGTGACCGATCAGTTCGCGACCGTCACGGTCGTCCCGAACGAGGAAATCCGCCGCAGCGGCGCAGCGACGCTCGGCGATCTGCTGGATACCAAACCCGGCATCACCGGATCTTCGTTCGCGCCCGGCGCATCGAGCCGCCCGATCATCCGCGGGCTCGACGTCAATCGCGTCGGCATCACCGAGAACGGCATCGCCAGCGGCGGCGCGTCCGACCTCGGCGAAGATCATTTCGTGCCGATCGACCCGCTCGCGACGAGCCAGGTCGAGGTGGTGCGAGGACCGGCGACGCTGCGTTACGGATCGCAATCGATCGGCGGCATCGTCAGCGCTACCAACAACCGTATTCCGGAAAGTGCGCCGTGCGCCGTGACCGCACCGTTCCCGACATACGGCATTCCGGTGAAGGCGCCGGTGGCGGTTTCGCCAGCGCCCTGCGTGACGTTCGAGACGCGCGGCGGCTATGACAGCGTTAGCAACGGTCGCGACGGCGCCGTGCTGCTCGATGCCGGCGGCAGGAACTTCGCCGTGCATGCGGACGGCTACGTGCGCAAGACTGACGACTACCGCATTCCGAAAAACCCATACGTGTTCGATCCGGGCCGCCCGTTCAATGGCAAGCAACTAAACTCGGCGACGCAATCGGAAGGCGGCTCGGTCGGCGGCTCGTATCTCTTCACCGGCGGCTTCATCGGCGCAGCGATCTCGCAGACCAACAGCCTCTACCGCATTCCCGGCGCCGAGGGCGAAGAGTTCGGCACGCGCATCGATGCGAAGCAGACCAAGTTCACGGCCAAGGGCGAATACCGGCCCGACGCGACCGCGATCGACGCCATCCGCTTCTGGGCGGGCGCGACCGACTACAAGCACAACGAGCTTGGCCGCACCGACGAATTCGATCCATCGACCGACGGCGTGCGTCAGACTTTCACAAACCGCGAGCAGGAAGGCCGCGTGGAAGTGCAGTTCGCGCCGCTCGACGTGCGCTTTGCGGCGCTGACGACGGCCGTCGGCGTGCAGGCCGCGCACCAGCGGCTGACGGCGGCGGGAGACGCGCCGGGCGAACAGTTCAGCGGGCTGTTCGATCCGAACCGCAACACACGCATCGCCGGTTATATGTTCAACGAGTTCAAGTTCAGCGATACGACGAAGGCACAGATCGCGGGCCGCGTCGAGAACGTCAGCCTGCGCGGCGGCGCACCCGATTTCCCGGCTGATTTCCTGCCGGACGGCATCGACCGGCCGAACATCGCGCGCAACCGCGATTTCACGCCGATGAGTGCCAGCGCCGGGCTGATCCAGAGCCTCGGCTGGGATCTCACCGCGAGTCTCACCGCACAGTACGTCGAGCGCGCGCCGAAGCCGGCCGAGCTTTTCTCGCGCGGCGCGCATGAGGCAACACGCACGTTCGACATCGGCAATCCGAACCTGAAGATCGAGCGAGCGCAGTCCGTCGAGGCAGGGCTTCGCCGCGCCAACGGACCGCTGCGTTTCGAGCTGACGGCGTACTACACGCGCTTCAACGGCTTCATCTTCCGCAATCTCACCGGCGTGAACTGCGGCGAGACGTTCGCGACCTGCGGCGATCCCGCGGAGGAACTGAACCAGGCTGTCTATGCGCAGCGCAACGCCACCTTCCGCGGCGGCGAATTCCAGTTCCAGTACGACGTGCTGCCGGTATGGGCCGGGATGTTCGGCGTCGAGGGGCAGTACGACATCGTGCGCGCCACTTTCACCGACGGCACCAACGTGCCGCGCATCCCACCGCAACGGCTCGGCGGCGGCATCTACTATCGCGACGCGGGCTGGCTCGCACGCATCCATTTCCTGCATGCGTTCGCGCAGAACAACATTGGCGGCATCGAGACAGCGACGCCGGGCTACAATCGCCTGAAGGCGGAGATCAGCTACACGCACAAGCTGAAGCCGACAGGCTTCGGCGCTCAGGAATTCACTGTCGGCCTGATCGGCGATAACCTGCTCAATGACGACATCCGCAGCCACGTCTCGTTCACGAAGGACGAGGTGCTGCTGCCGGGATTGAGCGTGCGCGCGTTCGCGAACGTGAAGTTCTAAAAACCACCACCTTCGTCATCACCGGGCTTGACCCGGTGATCCATCTTAAAAAGCCCACCCAGGAAAGATGGATTGCCGGGTCAAGCCCGGCAATGACGAGTTAGTCTGGAATCGCCACCGCGTTCCAGTCCGGGCGAATGGCGCCGCTGACGTTCTCGAACGCGCCATCAACGAGTTCGATAACGAGAAGCCGGTCGAGATCGACCGGCCCCGGCATGGTGGCGCTGCCGCGTGGAATCTTCTTGAAGCCGACGCGGCTGTAATACGGCTCGTCGCCGACGAGCACGACAAGACGGATACCTGCCGTCTTTGCATCCTTCAGCGCGCGCTCAAGCAGAAGCTTGCCGATGCCGCGATCGCGGAACGGCGGCTCGACCGTGAGCGGACCGAGCAGCAGCGCCGGCGTATCGCCGATGCAGATCGGCAATTGCCGCACCGAGCCGACCAAAAGCGTGCCGATCCGCGCCGTGAACGACAGATCGAGCCGGTGCTCGACATGCTCGCGCAACCGGTAGGCGCTGAGCGCGAACCGGCCGGGGCCGAAGGTACGCTCGTGCAGCCGCTCGATCGCTTGCGCGTCGGCAGGTGCTTCAGGGAGAACGGTGACGGACAGCTCACTCATGGTGGGTGGTCCGATAGCATCTGCGCGCGCCGGGGTCCATCACGCCGGGCGCCAGTCCTGCGTGATCTCGCGCCCATCGAGCAGCTCGGCGATGCGCTGGCGCGTTCCGGCGGTCGTGTCGGGCGGGAGGCCGGATACCGGATAGAAACCGCAGGCGACGATTTCGCTGTTCGGCGCCGGTATCCGCTCCTGGCGATACGCACGGACCACGTAGACCACGACGTGATCGCGTTTGGAAATACCGCGGCTGAAGTAAACGCCATGCAGCTGCGGTGGGCCGGTCAGCTCGATCAGCCCTTCCTCCATCAGTTCGCGCCTCAACGCATCGAGCACCGTCTCGTTTACCTCGACGCCGCCGCCCGGCAGATGCCAGCCATCAACGTAGGAGTGCTTGACCAGAAAGACGCGGTTCTCGGCGTCGAGCACCAGCGCGCGGA
This sequence comes from Pseudomonadota bacterium, assembly GCA_049323835.1. Classification (GTDB taxonomy): domain Bacteria; phylum Pseudomonadota; class Alphaproteobacteria; order Rhizobiales; family Xanthobacteraceae; genus SG-bin9. The sequence continues at coordinate 19,879 of JBMOOJ010000075.1, forward strand.
CACCCACGGTGAGACCGCGCGCAAATCGCGAATAGAAATGAAACAGCCGCCTGATCACCGGCTCAAACGTGCGCCGCCATCCCGCCATAGTCCCTCGCCCCACGCGCGGTCGTCTGCGGCGCGCCTTGCTTCACAGCGCACATCTTGCCAAAACCAGAGGCGTATTCAAAGGCGCGAACTGTTACCGACGATGACAGCCTACACCCTCGCCCATCTCTCGGACCCGCATCTGGCGCCGCTGCCGGAGCCGAGCGCGCGCGAGCTGATGAGCAAACGTGTGCTCGGCTATCTGAACTGGACGCGCAATCGCCACACGTTCCATATCCGCGAGACGCTCGACCCGCTGATTGCCGACGTGAAGGCACAGCGGCCTGATCACATCGCCATCACCGGCGATCTGGTGAATATCTCGCTCGATGCCGAGTTCAAGCAGGCCGCGGAGTGGCTGCGCAGCGTCGGCACGCCGGAGCACGTCTCGGTGATTCCCGGCAACCACGATGCGTACGTCGCCTCGATGCGCGATCGCTTCGCCACGGAGTTCGCCGACTATCTGCGCAGCGACAACGCACCGTCCGCCGGTGCGGTGACGTTTCCCTATGTGCAGCGGCGCGGGCCGCTGGCGTTGATCGGCCTGTCGACGGCTGTGCCGACCGCACCGTTCATGGCGACCGGAAAACTTGGCGTGCAACAACTCGAAGCGCTCGAGCAAATCCTCACCGGCATCTCGCCGGCCGACACGTTCCGAGTGCTGCTGATCCACCATCCGCTCGATACCGACCGCAAGCGGCGGCTCAAGCGGCTCACCGACGCCGGCGAGTTGAAAGCGTTGTTGCACCGGCGCGGCGTGGACCTGGTGCTGCACGGCCACGACCATCGCCACGCGACTGTCTGGCTCGAGGGAGTCAACGGCAAGTTTCCCGTCGTCGGGGTGCCGTCAGCATCCGCGGCCGATGACGGCGTGCACGATCCGGCGGCCTACAACCTGTTCGAGATCACGCGCGAGAGCGATCGCTGGCGATGCGACATGCGCGTGCGCACGTCGGTCAAGAACGGCGGCTGGAAGGACGTGCGGAAGGCGCGGCTGATTTGAACATCTCGTCATCGAGAGCAGTAGCCCTAACCGCCGCGCAGCGCCATGAACGCTGCGACACCGAGCAAAGCAACAATGCCGACCATAACGCCCAGCACGAAGGCCCAGATGCCGCGTGCGCGCCGCGGGGGTGGCGCTTCAGGTGCAGCAACGGCAGCGGGCGATGCGGTCAACGCATGCTCGCGCTCGATCATGCGGCGCGCGATATAATCGGTGATCGCCTGCACGATCGGCCCGGTCTCGTGCGACTCGGCGAGCACCGTGCGGCCGAAGCGCGTATCGCGCACGAAGCGATACTGCCGCTTGTCGCGGCCCATGACGACATGCGCAACGACATCGATCCACAGCCGCGGCGTATCGCCCTGGCTGATGCCGCGGTCGAACAGATCGATCTGATCGGGAATTTCCGTGAACAGCGGATCGAGCGCTTCGCTGAGAATTTCGAGCCGGGCGACCTCCGCGTCGCGCAGGTCAACGACAACGCCGGTGCGATCGGCCGCCTCGATGCGGGCGCGGCGAAGCGCGTCGCGCAGGAGAACGGGGCGCGCATGAGCTTTGTTGTCTGCATTCGGCTCGGACATCGTCTGGCCTTTCCCTGCGGGCGGAAGCGAACACTGACGTTAACCTATCAGTTACCATGATCGGGGAAAAGGCCATTGATTTCCAATGGCTTGACCTGATGCTGGGCGGCGTCCGGTCGAGAATCGGCCGGGGAGACAACCAGGAAAACGACAACGGCCCCGCCGGAGACCGGCAGGGCCGCGCACGATCACAATCGGCCCAGGCCGACGGGATCAGGAATTGCGGTTCGGCTCTTCGACGATCGAAAAGCGCACGCCAGCCTTGTGACGATGCTCTTCCGACATCTGCTTCCAGCATTCCTCGGCTTCCTGGCGCGTCTTGAACGGGCCTTGCACTTGCGCCGAACCCGCCACGAGCTTGTGGAAGTTCATCGAGCCGAACTCGCCGCCGATCACCCAGAAATTGCTTCCGCCACTCATATCGGTCTCCTGTAATCCCGAACTGTATCTCGCGCCGCTTGTAATGCAAATCCCGGAAGAATCCAGCGCTCCGTTTTCGATCAGTCGGACGAGAATCCGAACGGAACGCTAAGCCGCCGGTAGTCGTCGGGAAGCAGTTCGCGTCCGATCGGAAGTTCGGATCGCGCCGCACATGTCGGACGATGGCAGACACGACATGCGACGCCGATCGGCGTCGGTGCATCGGCGCGAGGGCCGGATTCATCGCTGGTATAGATCAGTTTTCCCGCATGCTCGGCGGCGCATCCGATGGCGATCGCACGCTCCACGCGCACCGCCCCGAACGATCCGCCGCCGGCGGTGACGGTGCGGGCAATCGAGAAAAATCGCTGGCCGTCAGGCAGTTCCAGCCATTGCGTGACGATCTGGCGCGGCGTCTTGAAGACGCCGTGCACCGACCAGAGCGGGCACGCCCCACCGTGTTTGGCGAAGGGAAAGCCGGCGCCATCGAGCAATTTCGAGATGTTGCCGGCGGGGTCGACGCGGATGAGGAAGAATGGAACTTTCTCCGCGCCGGGCCGCTGCAACGTGGTGATGCGATGCGCTGTCTGCTCGAAGCTCGTGCCGAACTGCCGCGCCAGCGCTTCGAGATCGTAAGCGCGCGCCTCCGCCGCTTTCGCGAACTCCGAGTACGGCATGATCAGCGCCGCGGCGGCGTAACTCGCGAGCGAGCGATGCGCCAGCAGCTTGCCGCTCTTGCTGGTAAACTGACCCGCTTTCAGCGCCGTTGCGATCTCGCCTTCGAATTCGAGATAAGCGAGTTGCTGGGCCAGTTGAAAATTGAAGCTCGCGGTATCGAGCGAGTCGTCGAACAGGATTTCCTTGCGGTGATGGTCCAGCCTCCGGACCGACCCGAGCATCACTTTTGGCGGCAGATGCCTCACGCGAAGTTTGTGGCGATCGCGCAGCCGCTCGGTCAGCCAGTTGGTATCCGCCGGCCCTTGCAGAATGCGCTCGGCCGCATCGTCGAGATCCGCGAAGTTGTTCTTGCGCGCGGCAAGAAATCGCCGCACCTCCGCGACCGGATCGCTGACGTCAAGACTGCCCCGGCGCGACTTCGAGGCAGACGCTGCCGGTCCGGGACGGTCCGCCAGCGCAAGCTGCTCCTCGCGGTAGGCCGTGTAGAGCCGCAGGAAGGCCTCTGCCAGCCCCGGATAGCCGATGGCGATATCGCTGATCTCGAGCGGCGGGATATCGATGTCCGCAAACATCGGCTCCTTCAGTACCGCCTGCATGCGCGCGGTATGGTCAGCGCCACCGTCACCCGCGAGATCAGCGAGGTCGGTCTTGTAGGTGCGGGCGAGGCGCAGCAGCATATCCGCCGTCACCGGCCGCTGATTGCGCTCCAGAAGCGCGACATAGGGCGCAGAGATATCGAGATCCGCAGCCATATCGGCCTGTGTCAGGCCGAGATCACGCCGCAGCCGCCGCAGCCGCGGACCCATGAAAACCGAGCGAACTGCCGATGCCGTTGCCAAGACACAACTCCCAGGCGATACCCAGCCCAACGACCAGAATGTAAGGATATTACATCATTACAATGAAAGCTTGTAAAGTCTGACAAGCTATCTTCGGAACCCCTATCCATTCTTGCTGCGATGCGTTGAAACAGGGGCAACGTCATTCGGGAGCACGACCATGAATTATCAATCGCGCGACATCACCGGCCAGATTCAGGGCCCCTCTTCTTATCAGGCCGAAATCGAAGCGGCTCAGGCTCTTCTTAAGACCCAACCCACCTGGAACGGCGTCACCGCCGAAGCCGTGGCGCGCATGCGGCTGCAGAACCGCTTCAAGACCGGCCTCGACGTCGCCCGCTACACCGCGGACGTGATGCGCGCCGACATGGCGGCGTATGACAAGGATCCGACCAAGTACACCCAGTCGCTGGGTTGCTGGCACGGCTTCGTCGCACAGCAGAAGCTGATCTCGATCAAGAAGCACTTCGGCGGCAAGACCGACCGCCGCTATCTCTACCTGTCGGGCTGGATGATCGCGGCGCTGCGCTCGGAGTTCGGGCCGCTGCCGGATCAGTCGATGCACGAGAAGACCTCGGTGCCGGCGCTGATCGAAGAGCTCTACACGTTCCTGCGTCAGGCCGACGCGCGCGAACTCGGCAACATCTTCCGCGAGATCGATGCGGCGCGCAAGGCCGGCGACAAGGCGAAGGAAGTGGCGCTGATCGCGCAGGTCGACAACTTCCAGACCCACGTTGTGCCGGTGATCGCTGACATCGACGCAGGCTTCGGCAACGCTGAAGCGACCTACCTGCTCGCCAAGAAGATGATCGAAGCGGGCGCCTGCGCGCTGCAGATCGAAAATCAGGTCTCGGACGAGAAGCAGTGCGGCCATCAGGACGGCAAGGTCACCGTGCCGCATGACGTGTTCCTGGCGAAGATCCGCGCCTGCCGTCACGCCTTCCTCGAAATGGGCGTCGACAATGGGATCATCGTGACCCGCACCGACTCGCTCGGCGCCGGCCTCACGCAGCAGATCGCCGTCAGCCACAAGCCGGGCGACCTCGGCGACCAGTACAACAGCTTCCTCGACTGCGACGAAGTCGATCCATCGAAGGTCGGCAACGGCGACGTCATCATCAGCCGCAACGGCAAGCTGCTGCGTCCCAAGCGCCTGCCGAGCAACCTGTATCAGTTCCGTCCGGGCACGGGCGTCGACCGCTGCGTACTTGACAGCATCACCTCGCTGCAGAACGGCGCCGACCTGCTGTGGATCGAGACGGAGCGTCCGAACATCGCGCAGATCGCAGAAATGGTCGACAAGATCCGCGAAGTCATCCCGAACGCGAAGCTCGCCTACAACAACTCGCCGTCGTTCAACTGGACGCTGAACTTCCGCTGGCAGGTGTTCGACGAGTGGAAGGCGGCCGGCAAGGACGTCAGCAAGTACAACCGCGCCGACCTGATGAAGGTGGAGTACGACGAGACGCCGCTAGCGATCGAAGCCGATCAGCTGATCCGCACCTTCCAGGCGGACTCGGCGAAGCGCGCCGGCATCTTCCACCACCTGATCACGCTGCCGACCTATCACACGACGGCACTGTCGACCGACAATCTGTCGAAGGAGTACTTCGGCGACCAAGGCATGCTCGGATACGTGAAGAACGTCCAGCGCGCGGAAATTCGCCAGGGCATCGCCTGCGTCAAGCACCAGAACATGGCCGGCTCGGACATCGGCGACGACCACAAGGAATACTTCGCCGGTGCCGCGGCCCTGAAGGCGGGCGGCGAGCACAACACGATGAACCAGTTCAGCTAACAACGGCTGATCCAAAGTTCAATCAGAATGCCCGGCCTCGCAGCCGGGCATTCTTGTTTTGAGCACGATCACGTGACCCACCCTTCCCGTCGTGACCGGGCCTGACCCGAAATGGCTCGTCGTTGCCGGGCTTGACCCGGCAATCCATCTTGCGAAAAGTACAGGCATTGGCCTTCTAGATGGATGCCGGCAACTTAAGAACGCCGTTCTTTGAACGGTTATGCCCGGCCACGACAAGAGCTTCTCATGCCATATCGTTTGTTTGTAACTGCCGTAATCTTACTCTCTGTTGGACACGCAAGCGCCACCGCCCTCGCCCAGACGCCCGGCCCGTGCCGCAAGGGCCAAGGCTTTCCGCAGTTCCTCGAGCAGCTGAAGCAGGATGCCGTGAAGGCCGGCGTGTCGCAGCGCGCGCTCGCGGCCGCTGCTCCGGGCATGGTCTACGATCAGGGCATCGTCAATCGCGACCGCGGTCAGCGCGTGTTCGGCCAGATCTTCACCGAGTTCTCCGGCCGCATGGCATCGGAAGCCCGCCGCGTGAAGGGGCAGCAGCTGATCAAGCAGTATGCGCAGGCGTTCGCACGCGCCGAGAGGGAATACGGCGTGCCGCCAGCGGTGATCGCCGCGTTCTGGGCGCTGGAGAGCGACTTCGGCGCGGTGCAGGGCAAGCTGCCGATCATGCGCTCGCTGGTTTCGCTTGCTTACGACTGCCGCCGCTCCGACATGTTCCGCGAGGAAACGATTGCCGCGCTGAAGATCATCGATCGCGGCGATCTTTCATTCTCGGAGCTGATCGGCTCATGGGCCGGCGAACTCGGCCAGACGCAGTTCCTGCCGCGTCATTACTACGACTATGCCGTCGACTATGACGGCGACGGCAAGCGTGACTTGATCCACAGCCCGGCCGACGTGATCGGCTCGACGGCCCATTACATCGGCAAGGGCCTGAAGTGGAAACGCGGTGAGCCTTGGCTTGAGGAAATCCGCGTGCCCGCGAACCTTCCGTGGGATCAGACTGATCTTTCGACCAAACATCCGCGTTCGAAGTGGGCTGCATGGGGTGTGACGCTCGCCGATGGACGGCCGCTTCCGAACGACAATCTCCCCGCATCCGTGCTGCTGCCGATGGGACGCACGGGGCCCGCGTTCATGGCCTACGCGAACTTCGCCGCCTACACCGAATGGAACAACTCGCTGATCTATTCGACGACGGCGGCCTATCTCGCGACGCGGATCGCCGGTGCTGGACCGATGCGCAAGCCGGCGGCGCCAGTGGCGCAGCTTCCATTCAACGAATTGAAGGAGCTCCAGCAGCTTCTCGCCAAGCGCGGCTACAACGTCGGCAAGATCGACGGCATCATGGGCCAGCAGAGCCGCATCGCCGTGAAGGCGATGCAGATCAAATACGGCCTGCCCGCCGACTCGTGGCCGACCGCTGAACTGCTGGCGCGGCTGCGCAGCGGCGCGTAACTGACAGTTTTCCTCATGGTGAGGAGCGCGAAGCGCGTCTCGAACCATGAGGCCGAGAACGCAAGAAAGACAAGAGACACAGGCCTTCATCCTTCGAGACGCGGCTCTGCGAGCCGCTCCTCAGGATGAGGAGCAAACATCAACCCGGATTTGCAGAGAAACAACAATGACCCCGACGTCCCATTACATCGAGTTGTGCGGCCGCGAAGTTCACTACGTCGAATGGGGCGCGCGCGGCAAGCCGCCGCTGATCATGTGGCACGGCGTGGCGCGGACCAGCCGCGACTTCGACGACATTGCGATGGCCATGGCGAACGACCGCCACATCATCGTGCCGGACACTATCGGCCGCGGCTACAGCGAATGGAGCCCGGAGCCGGCGAAGGAATACAACCGCAAATTCTACGCGGCGCAGGCGCAAGCGCTGCTCGACGTGCTGCACTTCAACACGACCGACTGGCTGGGCACGTCGATGGGTGCGATCATCGGCATCGAGGCCGCCGCCAACAACCTGGCCGGCCGTTTTCGCCGCTTCGTCTTGAACGATATGGGCCCCGTCGTTGCGCAGGCGGCTCTCGACCGCATCAACTCGTATGCCGGCGCACCGCCGCCGAAGTTCAGGCGCGTCACCGAACTTGAGACCTACTTCCGCCAGATCTACAAGCCTTACGGCTACATGACCGACGCACAGTATCGCCGCCTCACCGAAACCTCGACGCGGCGCAATCCGGACGGCACCGTGTCGCCGCACATCGATCCGGAGATCAAAATTCACTTCAAGTCGAACGAAGAGCAGTGGGACAATTGGCGCAAGCTGACCTGCGACATGCTCTGTCTGCGCGGCGAGACGTCCGATCTGTTGCTGCCTGAGGATTGCGAGCGGATGGAGCGCGAAAATCCGCGCTGCAAGGTCGTGACCATCAAGGGTTGCGGCCATGCACCAGCACTCAACGTGCCGGACCAGATCAAGCTGGTGGCGGACTTTCTCAACGCCGGCCTCTAGCGGCACTGGACTTCGGACCGTCATGCCCGGACTTGATCCGGGCATCCATCTGTCCTTGAAAGATGGTCTGCGGTGTCTTCGCCTCGCCGAAGCGGCTTCGGCCGCGAAGCTGCGGTCAAGCCCGGCAATGACGTTTGAGCATACCAAATTACCAGTTTCATACTGCGCAAATACACTGCGCGTGCAAACTCTTCTTTGCAAGCGGCCTTGCGTGGGAGCAAAGCGATGCCGATCTATCGGCAGGTCACGTCTTCGCATCACCCAAGAAACGATCGCTTCATCACCGAAGCCAGAAACACCAAGGATCGCTCATGTCGATTTACGCTGCATCCGTCCCGACCTTCGTGCAGATGCTCAACAGCCTCTCCGCCGTGCTCGACAAGGCTGAGAATCACGCCGCCGCCAAAAAGATTGCACCGGAGGTCTTGCCGACCTCGCGCCTGTATCCGGACATGCTGCCGCTCACACGGCAGGTGCAAATTGCTTGCGATTTCGCAGCCAAGACGACGGCACGCCTCACTCAGGCCGACATTCCGACAACGCCAGACACCGAGACGACAATTCCCGATCTGAGGGCGCGCATCGCCAAAGCGATCGACTACCTGAAAGGCTTCAAGCCGGAACAGTTCAACGGCGCGGACAGCCGCGAGGTCACCTTTCCGGTCGGTCCGGGCACCAACATGACGCTGAAAGGCCAGCTCTATCTGCACCACTACGCCATGCCGAATTTCTACTTCCATGTGGTGACGGCCTACGACATCCTTCGCCACAACGGCGTCGAGATCGGCAAGCGGGATTTCCTCGGCTCGATCTGAGTTCCGGCGAACGAAACTCGACCAGCATCGGGCGCGCATCTCTCTTGAGAACCGTTGACGCCCCGGCCGATTTCGCCAACATCGGCCGGGAAAACGTCAACGAAGAACAAGGAGACGCCATGTCGACGACAACGCGCGTGTCGCTGCAACTCGACCCCTCCGCTTCACTGCATCCGGAATCGATCGGGGAAGCCAAGCCTCGCGGCCGGTTGCAGGGCCGCCGCATCATGGTGGTCGGCGCGGGTCAGCGCAAAACCGTCGATGACGAGCCGCCGATCGGCAACGGCCGCGCCATCTCCGTCCTGTTCGCGCGCGAAGGCGCGACGGTCGCTTGCGTCGATATCGCGCAGGATGCGGCCGACAACACCTGCCAGCAGATCATCGACGAAGGCGGCAAGGCGTTCACTGACATCGCCGATGTCAGCGATCCGAACGCGATCGCGCCGTGCCTCGAGCGCTGCGCCAAACAACTCGGCGGGCTTGATGGATTGATGCTGAACGTCGGTATCTCGCATGGCTTACAGTTGCCGAACATGACCATCGAGTCCTGGGACAAGAATTTCGGCGTCAATGTCCGCAGTCACATGCAATTCGCGCAAGCAGCGTTGAAGGTGATGGACCCGGGCTCGGCGATCATTCTCACGTCGTCCGTCGCGAGCCAGCGCGCCAATGGCTACAACCCGGCCTACGAAGCCTCCAAGGCGGCGCAGATCGCGCTCGGCCGCGCGATCGCTCGCGCCGGTGAAGAAAGAGGCATTCGCTGCAATGTGATCGCGCCCGGCTATATCGACACGCCCATGGGCCGCGATGCCAGCCGCCGCCGCTCGGACCGCGCGGTGACAGTGCCTTTTGGCCGTCAGGGGACCGGCTGGGAGGTCGCCTATGCTGCGCTGTTCCTGATGTCGCATGAATCATCCTACGTGAACGCGCATACCCTGTTCGTCGATGGCGGGCATCTGTCCGGTATCCAGCGTGTGCCTAAGGGATGATTTCGGCCTGAATTGACATCGGCCAACCCGTGCACATCTTTGCCGGGTCATCTCTCTCTCCTCTTCGTCACAGGTATCTCAACATGAGCGACGCTAAACTTTTCGAGTCCTATCAGCTCGGCCCCAACACACTCTCCAACCGCACGGTGATGGCGCCACTGACACGCAACCGCGCCGTCGATGGTTTCGTGCCGAATCCGCTCGCGATCGAATATTACGGTCAGCGCGCTTCCGCCGGCCTTCTCATCACCGAAGCGAGCCAGGTCTCGCAGCAGGGCCAGGGCTATCAGGACACCCCAGGCATCTACTCGAAGGAACAAGTCGCCGGCTGGCGCAAGGTTACCGACGAGGTGCACAAGCGCGGCGGCAAGATTTTCATCCAGCTCTGGCACGTCGGCCGCATCTCACACGTCGATCTTCAGGCCAGTGGCGGTGCTCCGGTCGGTCCGAGCGCCGTTCCCGCCAAGGGCAAGACCTTCGTCGGCGGCAAGTTCGTCGATGTCTCCGCGCCGCGCGAACTCGCGCTGTCCGAGATTCCCGGCATCATCGAATCGTTCCGCGCTGGTGCTGCAAACGCGATCGCTGCCGGTTTCGACGGCGTCGAGATTCACGGCGCCAACGGTTACCTGCTCGACCAGTTCGCCAAGGACGGCGCCAACAAGCGCACAGACGCCTACGGCGGCTCGATCCAGAACCGCGCCAAGCTGATGCTTGAAGTCGCAAAGGCGGTCGCCGCTGAAATCGGCCCGGATCGCGTCGGCATCCGCCTCTCGCCGGTGACGCCAGCGAACGACATCTCCGACTCGGACCCGCAACCACTGTTCGACTACATCGTCGACCAGCTCAACGCGCTGAAGCTCGTCTACATTCACGTGATCGAAGGTGCCACCGGCGGTCCGCGCGACAACGCGCCGTTCGACTACGCCAGCCTGCGCAACCGCTTCAAAGGCACGTACATCGCCAACAACGGTTACGACTACGCGCTGGCGAAGCAGGTGCTGAGCGAGAACAAGGCGGACCTGATCGCCTTCGGCAAGCCGTTCATCTCGAATCCGGATCTGGTGGAGCGCCTGAAGAAGGGTGCGCCGTTGAACGACGCCGATCGCAACACATTCTATGGCGGCGGCGCCAAGGGCTATACGGATTATCCGGTATTGGCCTAACGATCAGCAGAACGTCAGCAAACCCTCGTCATGGCCGGGCTTGACCCGGCCATCCACGAAAAATCCAGATAAAGAAAGACGTGGATGCCGGCACATAGGCGAACGAAGCGACGCCGTTCTTCGAACGGCTGCGGCACGCATGTTCACGCCCCTGTGCGCTGGGTTCGCGACGAGAGCGCGCGAAACGCCGCGCGCTCGGCGTCGCGCGCGTTGCGGAAAAGCTGACCTTCGAGACTGTTGAAGGTGTGGCTGGCGGCGAAGAACTGGAAACCCTGAGTTCCGCGAACGACAATTCCGGCGGGCTCGGAATTCACTTCGATGATGTACGTGTCAGACATTCGCGTCCTCGGACTTCACGGTGCAGCCAACGCCATAACTCGCGATACCAGAAAAGGTTTCTGCCGATTCGCGCAGCCGCTTCGGTATCCGGCACGGCGTATAGTTGCGCCAAGCGACAGCGATGTGAAGCCTGAGCGACTTCCGATTTCAATTGAAATGGGAACATCGAACCGTGACTCGGCGATGATTCGGCACATTCGCCTGACAGTTATGCGACGGGCTTCGGCTGCCCGCGATCGTCGATCGCAACGTAGGTGAACCGCCCGTCAGTGACCAAAACCGAAGCCGTTTCCTGCCGCCGCTGCACCCACGCTTCGACCGACACGGCAATCGATGTGCGGCCGGTGCGGATTGTGTCGGTATAGACGCTCACGACATCACCCACATACACCGGCTTGCGGAACGTCATGGCGTCGATGGCGACTGTCACGGAGCGGCTTTTCGCAACCTTCGATGCATGAATGCCGCCGGCAATATCCATCTGGCTCAGCAACCAGCCGCCGAAAATATCGCCGTTCGCATTGGTGTCAGCCGGCATCGCCAGAGTGCAGAGCGACAGCTGGCCGCGCGGCGCGGCCGGTGCACCATCGGATGCATGGCGATGGGAGGTATTGGTCATTCTTCGGCTCCGTGACTTGCGATGCACAAGCCTAGCACAACCGCCGAAGAGCGGAACGTGTCAGAACAGATGGCAGGCGACCTTGCCGCCGCCGTGATCCTTCAGCATCGGCGTCTCCTGGCTGCACACCGGCATGGCGTGAATGCAGCGTGGATGGAAACGGCAACCGGATGGCGGACGCTGTGCGCTCGGCACCTCACCCTTGATCACCTGATGCGCGCGCGATGCCTCGACCACCGGATCGGCGACCGGGATCGCCGCCATCAGCGCCTGCGTATATGGATGCTTCGGGCTGGCATAAAGTTCATCGCGTGACGCGATCTCGACGATCGTGCCGAGATACATCACGGCGATACGCTGGCTGACATGACGCACCACGGCGAGATCGTGCGCCACGAAGATCGACGAGATGCCGAGCTTGTCCTGCAGCTCCTGGAACAGGTTGACCACCTGCGCCTGGATCGACACGTCGAGCGCCGACACCGGCTCGTCGCAGATCAGAAGCCGCGGCTCGACCGCAAGCGCGCGCGCAATCGAGATGCGCTGGCGCTGGCCGCCGGAGAATTGGTGCGGATAGCGGTCGATCATGTCGTGCCGCAGCCCGACCATTTCCATCAGCGCCATCACACGCTCACGGCGTTCCCGCTTGTTGCCATGCAGCTTGTGGATTTCGAGCGGCTCGCTGACGATTTCGGCCACCGTCATGCGCGGATCGAGCGAACCGAACGGGTCCTGATACACCATCTGCATCTGCCGCCGGATCGGCCGCATCTGCTTCTGATCGTGATGGGTGATGTCGACACCCTCGAAGACGATCCTGCCTTCGGTCACGGGCAGCATGCGCAGGACCGCGAGCCCGGTGGTCGACTTGCCACAGCCGGACTCGCCGACAAGCCCGAGCGTCTCGCCCTCGTGCACCTGAAACGAAACGCCGTCGACGGCCTTCACCGAGCCGACTTGCTTCTGCAGCCAGCCGCCATGAACTGGAAAGTGAATCTTGAGATCGCTGACGTCGAGAATGACGTTGCTGGAACCTTTGGCGGGCTTGCTGCTTTCGACCGGGAGCGTGTCAGACATGCTCGGCCTCATGCGGCGACATCCAGCAGGCGTGCATGTGCTTGTCGCTTGCCTTCATCAATGCGGGCACATCGCGGCGGCAACGGTCGGTCACCTCCCCGCAGCGCGGATTGAACGAGCATCCCGGCGGCAGCTGCGCGAGATTCGGCGGCTGGCCCTTGATCGGCACGAGCCGCACGCCCGCCTGCTGGTCGAGCCGGGGGATCGAGGCCATCAGCCCGCGTGTGTAAGGGTGCAGCGGATTGCCGTAGAGCTCGCGCGCGCTCGCCGTTTCGATGATCTTGCCGCCGTACATGACGCAGACCCGATCCGCATAACGCGCGACGACGCCGAGATCGTGGGTGATCAGGATCAGCGCCGAGCCGGTTTCGCGGGTGAGCTCTTTCAGCAGCTCCAGGATTTGCGCTTGCACGGTCACATCGAGCGCGGTCGTCGGCTCGTCGGCGATGATCAGCTTCGGCTGACAGGCGAGCGCCATGGCAATCATGATGCGCTGGCGCATGCCGCCGGAGAATTGATGCGGATGGGTTTCCAGCCTGCTCTGCGCGTCGGGCATCCGCACCCGATCGAGTAATTCCTTAGCCTTGGTGTAAGCTCTCTGCCACGGCATCTTCATGTGCAGGTTGACCGGCTCGGCGATCTGCAACCCGATCGTCAGTGACGGATTGAGCGATGTCATCGGCTCCTGGAAGATCATCGCGATCCGGTTGCCGCGGATTTCGCGCATCCTCTCTTCCGACAGCTTCGTCAGATCGATGCCGTCGAACAGGATTTCACCGCCGACGATCCGGCCCGGCGGATCAGGTACAAGCCGCAGGATCGACAGCGCGGTGATGCTCTTGCCAGAGCCACTCTCGCCGACGATCGCCACCGTCTCACCGGCATTGACGTCGAACGACACGTTGTTGACGGCAGTGATAGCGCCCAGCCCGTTGCCGAACCGGGTGGTGAGATTGCGGACCTGAAGAAGCGGCTTGCTCACGCGACCGATACTCCGTAGGACGTGCGCGGCAGCGCCAGAGCGCTGCCGCCAATAACGCGGGGCTCAGTAGCCCATTTTCTTCTTCATCTCCTGATCGACCCACATGCGGGCGTAGATCGGGCCTGGACGCACCGATCCGGCGCGCAGTTCGCCCGCATATCCCTTCACCCAGGGCCACCATGCCGTGAACACATAGGGCGTGGGCATCCAGATGTACGGCGCGGCATCGACCATCTCCGTCGTCATCTTGCGCAGCTCAGCGATGCGCTTCTGCTCGTCGCGCTCCTCGTAGACCGCTTCCATCCGCGCGGTCAGCTTCGGATCGTCCCACTGCGAGGGATTCCACACCTGCTTCGGCACGAAGCTCTTGCGGATCGTCGTGGTCGGGTTGGTATGGCCGTTGTTCATGAAATAGCCGGCGGTGTTCTTCTGCGTCGTCATCGCCGAAAGAAACGCCGCATACTCCATCGGCTGGATTTCCATCTTCACGCCGACCTGTTCGAGATAGGCGGCCACCAGTGGCAGCAGATCCATGTGATCCGGATTGCACGAACAGACCTGGGTCGTGAACGTGAAGCCGTTCGGGTATCCTGCCTCCGCCAGCAGCTTCTTGGCTTTCGCAGGATCGTACTTGAACAGCTCCTTGACGCTGTCCGGCTGCTCGCTCAGTGGCTGGAAGTAAGGCCCGTACTCCGGATGCTGCGGATAGGCGTAAAGCTCGGCGTTGCCATTGTAGTACGACTTGATGATCTCTTCCTTGTTAACCGCAAGATTCATGGCGCGGCGCACGCGAATGTCGTCGAACGGCTTCTGGTCGACGCGCATCGACAGGAACGTGCCTGATTGATTGAGCCATTTGTTCCATTTTAGCTGCGGCACGCTCTTCTTGAGCGTCTCGACATCCTGCCAGCGGACGCCCTCCATGATGTCGAGTTTGCCGGTGCGCAGCGCGGTGACGCGCGTCGCTTCGTCCTTGATGATGCGGTAGACGACCTTATCGACGTAAGGGAGCTTGAATTCCTTCTCGTTGATCGTCTCCTTGTCCCAATACTCGCCGTTCTTCTCATAGGTCTGCGAGTTGCCGGCAACGTAGTCGGTCAGCTTGAACGGTCCCGAGCCGTTGACGTTCTTCCAGTTTGCCGCGCCGGCATCGACCACCTCCTTCGGAATGATGCCGGAGTAGTATCCGTAGCCGAAGCGATAGTCCCACTCGGCGTTAAACTTGCTCATCTCGAAGACGACCGTGTACTTGTCCGGCGCGGTCACGTCCTTGACGTAGTCGAAGTAGTTCCGCGTTGCCTTCGGGCTCGTCGAGAGGCGCTTGAAGCTATAGACGACGTCCTCGGCGACCATTTCGCGCGCTTTCATGACGCCCGCCTTTTCCGGGAACATGACGCCCTTGCGCAGATCGATCTTCAGCCGCAGCGGATTTTCCAGCCACTCCCATTTTTCGGCGAGTTCACCCCGGATCAGATTGCTCGGAATATATGCATCGTTGATGAAGCTGTTCGTGCCGCCGCGCGACTTGGCCTTGCTGAGATCGGCGGCAAAGAGCTGCTCGTAGATCGCTCCGGTGTCGTGATTGTGTTTCCACGGCCAGTCGTAGTTGTCGAACGACAGCGCCGACAGCGTCACGTAGATGGTCGCGATCTCGACCGTGCCGCCGTATTTCGGCGCTTCGGGCGCTTGCTGCGCCAAAGCAGTGGTCGACAGGGCGAGGCTGAGCAGCCCTGCTCCGGCAAGATGCCGCACTCCAAATGCCTGGTTCATGGTTTCTCCCCTTGTGGTCTGTTCTTGCCAGTTATCTGTGTCCGCGCATGCGCGGATCGAGCAGATCGCGCAGCGCATCGCCGAACATATTGATGCTGAACACAACGAGCGTCAGGCAGATGCCCGGCGCCAGCGCCATCCATGGCGCAAGGTACATGTAGTTGCGGGCACTGCCGGTCAGCATTCCGCCCCAGGTCGGAGCCGGCGGAGGCACGCCAAGGCCGAGGAACGACAGCGCGGCTTCAGCCAGAATCACCGCGCCAACGCGGGTGGTGAACAATACGATCACCGGCGGCATCACGTTCGGCAGGACATGCCGCCAGAGAATGCGCGGCGTCGCACCACCGATCGATTGCGCTGCGTGGATGTAGCTTTGCTCGCGCACGCTCAGCACGGCGCTGCGGATGATGCGCGAACCGGCAATCCCATAGAGGCAACCGAGGATGACGATCACCTGCGGCATTCCCGGCCCGACCACCGACACCACGACGATCAGGATGACGATATCCGGGAAGCTCATCCAGGCATCGACGAACCGCTGCACGATCATGTCGAAGCGGCCGCCGAGGTAGCCGGTGGTGATTCCAAGGACGACCGAAATGACGGTCGCGAGCAGCGCGGCCGAGAGACCGATGATGACCGAGAGACGTGCGCCGTAGAGGATGCGGGAGAAGATATCGCGGCCTAAATTGTCGGTTCCGAACCAGAACTGCCAGCTCGGCGCCTTCATCCGATTGATCGGCATGATCTGGTTGAAACCGTATGGTGCCAGCAGATCGGCGAAAATTCCCGCGAACAAAAAGATCAGGCAGATCACCGCCCCGATCGCACCGAGCGGCTTTTCCCGGAACAGACGGATGAAGAACTCGACGAAGGCATTGGGCTGCCGCATCTGCGGCACTGGCACCGTGGTCGCGACACCGGTTTCCGTGATCTCGGCCATCAGCGGTTCCTCACCTTCGGATCGAGGAAGCCGTAGCTCAGGTCGACCAGCAGATTGATGAAGACGACGGCGACGCCGATAATCAGAAATACACCCGTAATGGTCGGGTAATCGCGCGACCCGACGGCTTCGAGCAGCAGCAGGCCCATGCCCGGAATAACGAAGATCTGCTCGAGAATCACCGCTCCGCCGAACAATAGCGGCGCCTGCAAGCCAACCAGCGTCACCACCGGGATCAGCGCGTTGCGCAGCGCGTGCCGCAGCACGATGGTGGTGGTTGAGAGGCCCTTGGCGCGGGCAGTGCGGATGTAGTCCTGCCGCAGCACCTCCAGCATCAGGGTCCGCGTCAGCCGCATGATGATGGCGGAGAACGCCTTGCCGAGGATCAGCGCGGGGATCAGCAGCTGGAACAGATGCCCCCAAGGGTCCTGCCAGAATGGAATGTATTTCACCGAGGGCGACCAGCCCCACCAGATCGCCGGGAAAACGTTGACGAGGGTGCCGACCCAGAAACCTGGAATGGCAAGCGCGAGGATCGAAAGCGTCCGCAGAATATAGTCGCCGATCGTGTCCTGCTTCAGTGCGGCATAGACCCCGATCGGAATACCGACGATCAGCGATACCAGCAGCGCCATGAAGCCGAGTTCGAATGTGATCGGCAGACGGTAAAGGATTTCCTCCATCACCGGCGTATTGGTCCATAGCGACTTGCCAAGGTCGCCATGCAGCAACAGACCGCCGATCCACTTAAAGTACTGAATGTAGATCGGCGTATCGAGGCCGAGCGCAGCCTCAAGTTGTTCGCGCGTCTGCTTGGTTGCGCTCACGTCGTTCTGCGACAGCATCAGATCGATGATGTTGCCGGGAATCAGACGTACGGTGAGGAAGACGATAAAGCTCGCGAAGATCAGCGTCGGGATCAAAGCAACGAAGCGGCGGATGATGTAGCCCTGCATGATCCGCAGCCCCGCTCAGTGCTTCAAACGAAAGCGGAAGAACGGCGGATCATGCCGTGCGGCACGATCGTCGATGCGATGCAATGAAAGTCTTGCGAGAGACAATTGGGTCAGTGCCGCTGTCCATCTCGAACAACAGCGTGCACACGCAACATTTGGTTCCGTTGAACGAAACCCTCTCACACGTCTCCCTCCGGCCAACACACTGTCGGCCAACTCATTTTTGTTTTGTCGGAGTCAACGTGCCGAACGCGCCGATGTCAATTGAATTGAACAATCGGTTTCATGCGACAGAACGCCCGCGCGCAAACACAGCTGAACAAACTATTCCGCGCAGCGAAATGCTTTCGCACCGCATACTTACTTGAACTCATTCCACCCCGCATCGGGAGTGAAACGCGGGCCGAACTTGGCGGCCAGCGTTCGCAGAGCGGTCACGACATCGTTGACGCCGCGGGTGCGCGCGTAGTTCAGCGGCCCGCCGCGGAACGGCGCGTAGCCGGTTCCGAAGATCATCGCACCGTCGACGATATCAGCGTCGTCGACGATGCCTTCGCGCAGGCATGCAACGCACACGTTCGACATCGGCAGAACGAGACGGTCGATCATCTCCGCCTGTGGCGGCATGGGTCCGCCGGGCTTCGGAATTTTCTCGGCCTTCCCGTTCTTCCAGACATAGAAGCCCTTGCCGGTCTTGCGGCCGAGTTCCCCCTTGGCAACCTTTTGCTTCAGCCATTCGGGCGTCGGCGGCAGCGACGGATCGAGCTTGGCGCGCAGCATGTCGCCGACCGCAAGGCAGATATCGAGGCCGACCTGATCGGCCAATTCAATCGGGCCCATCGGCATGCCGAACTTTTCGGCGGCGGCATCGATGACGGTCTTGTCGATCTTCTCATCGAGCATGACCATCGCCTCAAGCATGTACGGCGTGAGCGCGCGGTTGACGAGGAAACCCGGCGAACTCTTCACCGGCAGCGGCAGGCGATCAATCGCGCCGACGAACGCCTGCGCGGCGGCGAGGATATTCGGATCGACGCCATCGTGGCTGACGACCTCGACCAGTTGCAGCCGCGACACCGGGTTGAAGAAGTGCAGGCCAACGAGGCGCTGTGGCGAAGCGAGCGAGGTCCGCAGGTCTTGCAGCGGAATGCTGGACGTGTTGGTGGCGAGGATCGCGCCGGGCTTCATCTGCGGTTCGATGCCGGCATAGACCTTCTGCTTCAGTTCGAGCTTCTCCGGCACCGCCTCGATGATGAGATCGGCGTTGCGCACGCCCTCCCCCGACAGGTCCGGCGCCAGACGATCGAGCGCGTCGCGCACCGCAATCTTCTTGCGCAGGAGCTTACCGAACAGCTCATTCGCCCGCTTGATCGCGCCGGCGATCGGCTCGGCCTTCATGTCGGCGAGCGTGACGTGCAGTCCCTGCCGCGCGCACCACGCGGCAATGTCGCCGCCCATGGCGCCCGCGCCGATCACATGGACCCGTTCGACCTTGCTGTCCTTGCCGGCGAGCGCTTTCATCTGCTCGCGCAGGAAGAACACGCGGATGAGGTTCTGCGCCGTCGGCGTCACCATGAGCGTCGCGAACGACGCGATCTCGGCCTTCAGCATCGCCGCGCGGTCGCCGCGATGCTTCTCCCACAGGTCGATCAGCGCATACGGCGCAGGGTAGTGCTCCTTCGCCGCCGCTTTCGCAGCTTCGCCGCGCATCCGGTTGGCGAGAAAGCCGCGCAAGGGTCCGGCGTTGAGCAAGCCGATCAGCGGCGAGCGCCTGGCGCGCTTCAGCCGCCCGAAAATCGCGTCACGCACAGCGGAGAGCACATGCCGCTCCTGCGTCACCGCATCGACAAGGCCGAGCGAGCGCGCTTTCCGCGCATCGATCGTGCGGCCGGTCAGCATCATCTGCATCGCCTCGATCGGGCTGACCATCTCCGTGAAGCGCACCGTGCCGCCGAGGCCGGGATGCAGGCCGAGCATCACTTCCGGGAAGCCGAACCGCGCGTCCTCGATGGCGATCCGCATGTTGCAGGCCAGCGCGACTTCCAGGCCGCCGCCGAGGCAGAAACCGTGAATCACGGCGACGGTCGGAATTCGGAGTGCCTCGAGCCGATCGATCACGCCATGGCCGCGCGCGATCTGCGTCTCGATCGTCTTCGGATCGGCCGCACCCTTGAACATGTTGATGTCGGCACCGGCGATGAAGCCGGATGGCTTCGCCGAGCGGATGACGAGACCAGCCGGACGCTCAGTCTCAAGCACTGAAATAATCTTATCGAACTCTTCGAGCAGATCGGCGGACAGCGTGTTGGCGCTGGCCCCTGCGCGATCGAACAACAGCCAGGCGATGCCGTCACTGTCGCGAGTGAGCTTGAAGTTTGTGTAGGGACCGGCCGCCTCCGGCTGCGGGCCGAGCTGCAATTCACGGTCTTTCAGGACATCCATGGCCTTGATGCTCATGCTGTCCTCACACCATCTCGATCAGCATGGCGCCGCCAAGTCCGCCGCCGATGCATTCGGTGGCAACGCCGCGCCTCGTGCCGAGCCGCGCCATCGCGTTGACGAGATGCAGCACGATGCGGTTACCGCTGGTGCCGACCGGATGGCCGAGGCTGATCGCACCACCATCGACGTTGAGCTTCTCGTGCTCGACCACCCCGGCTGCGCCATCGAGGCCGAGCACCTCGCGGCAGAACGTGTCGTCGTTCCAGGCGGCGAGGCAGCCGAGTACCTGTGGCGCGAACGCTTCGTTCAGTTCCCAGGTGTGCACGTCCTGCAAGGTCATGTGATTGCGCTTGAGCAGTTCGCTGCAGCACAGCACCGGGCCGAGCCCCATGATCGAGGGATCGAGCGCCGACCACTGGCTGTCGACGATCTCGGCCTTCGGTTTGAGCCCGTATTTCTTTACCGCGTCTTCCGAGGCGACGATCACCCACGATGCGCCGTCGGTGATCTGCGACGAGTTTCCGGCGGTCACCTTGCCCCACGGCCGCTCGAACACCGGCTTGAGCTTGGCAAGCGACTCCACGCTCGAATCCGGCCGTACACCGTCGTCGTGATCGTAGATCTGGCCGTCTCGGCCGAACGCGGTTTCAACCTCGCCCTTCAGCCAGCCTTCCTGCTGCGCCCTGGCGAGACGTTTGTGGCTCTCCGCCGCGTAGGCATCGGCCTGCCGCCGGGTGATCCCGAACAGATGCGCAACGACTTCCGCCGTTTGCCCCATATTGAGGTCGGTGATCGGATCGGTCAGCCCGCGTTCGAGCCCGATGATCGGCTTCAAGTATGACGGCCTGATCTTCAGCGCCGCGGCGATCTTGCCGCCAATGCCCTTGGCCGTCGCGAGGCCGGCAAACCAGCGCACGCCCTGCTGCGGCCAGACCAGCGGTGCGTAGCTCAACGCCTCGGCGCCGCCGGCGAGAATGAGATCGGCGTTGCCTTCGCGGATGTAACGATACGCCGTGTCGATCGACTGCATGCCGGATCCGCAGTTGATCTGCACAGTGAACGCCACCATCGCTTCGCCCATGCCGAGCCGCAGCGCGGCGACACGGGCGGGGTTCATCTCATCGGCAATGACGTTGACGCAGCCGAGGATGACCTGATCGAAGGCATTCGATGGGAAAGGTTGCCGCGCCAGCAGCGGCCGACCGCATTGCACGGCGAGATCGACGGGCGTGAACGGGCCCGGCCCGCTGCGGGCTTTCAGGAATGGGGTCCGGCTACCGTCGATAATGTAGACAGGTCGCGCCATCAGCTTGCGGCCCTGTGCGGGCTGACCTCCTGCGGGAATCGCTGGTCGCGTTTCCGATCCATCGGCGATAACGCCTCGGGCGCGAAGTCGTCAACATTAATCACCCTGGCGATCGCGGCATCGGCCGCCTGCATGCGCTCACCGTCAACCGCAGTAATGACGCCGGCCTTGAGCGCCGCCTTCCAGTCGCGCTGCTTCGCCGTCTTCATCTTGTGCTCGATATCCTCGTTGGCGGTCACGAGCCGGAAAGCACGCTCCAGCCGCGCCACCGGACCGTCGTCATCGACATGCGACAGGCCGGACGTCAGACGCTCGCGGGCCGCGGACGGCGACAGCACGAGCTGCGCGCAGCGATGGACGATATCGTCGGACGGGCCGAGTACCCGCGCGCCGAACGGCTGCACGATGACCTTGAGGAAGAAGGCCACAAAGCGGTTCGGCAGGTTGGCGAGGATTTCGCAGAACCGCTGATCGATGATGCGTGAACTGTTCGACATGCACCATTGCACGGCCGCGAAATCGTCCTGCTGCCGTCCCTCGTCCTGCCAGCGCTTCAGCACGGCGGACATCAGATACAGTTCGGAGAGAATGTCGCCGAAGCGCGCGGAGAGCATTTCCTTGCGCTTCAGCGCACCACCGAGCGTCAGCAGCGCCATATCGGCGCAGAGCGCGAACGCCACCGAGTAGCGCGAGAGCTTGCGGTAGTAGCGGGTTGCCAGCCCGGCATCGGGTGCGGGCGCAAACGCGCCACGGGTCCAGCTGCGGCCCCAGGCAACGAAGATGTTCTTGATCGCATGGCCGACATGCTTCCAGAACACCTTGTCGAAGGCGTCCAGCCCCTTGGCCTTGTCCGGATCGCCGATCGCGGTGAGTTCTTCCAGCATGTAGGGATGCGCGCGAATGGCACCCTGCCCGAATACGATGAGATTGCGGGTAAGGATGTTCGCGCCTTCGACCGTGATGCCGACCGGGACCGCGCGGTAGAGGTTGCCGAGATAGTTCTGCGGCCCGTCGATCACGGCCTTGCCGCCATGAATGTCCATCGCGTCGTCGACGGCGATGCGCATGCGCTCGGTCGCGTGCAGCTTCATGATGCCGGAAATAACCGCCGGATGATGTCCCTGATTGAGTGCGGAACATGTCAGCCGCCGCGCGGCATCGATCTGGTAGGCAAAGGCCGCGATGCGCGCGAGCGGCTCCTCGATGCCCTCGAACTTCGAGATCGAAATGCCGAACTGCTCGCGGATACGCGCATAGGCGCCGGTCGTGCGCGCCGAGAAGGCGGCAGCCGCCGCCGACAGCGACGGCAGCGAGATGCCGCGGCCGGCGGCCAGCGCGCTCATCAGCATCTTCCAGCCCTGCCCGATCCGCTCCTTGCCGCCGATGACGAAGTCGAGCGGCACGAACACGTCGCGGCCCCAGTTGGGGCCGTTCTGGAACACCTGCATCGCCGGCAGATGGCGGCGGCCGATCTCGACGCCCGGCAGATCGGTCGGGATCAGCGCGACCGTGATGCCGAGGTCTTCCTCGCTGCCGATGAGGTGGTCCGGATCGTAGGCCTTGAAGGCGAGGCCCAGCAGCGTCGCCACCGGACCCAGCGTGATGTAGCGCTTGTGCCAGTTGAGCCTGAGGCCAATCACCTCGCGGCCTTCGAACTGACCCTTGCAGATGATACCGGTGTCGATCATCGACGCGGCATCGGAGCCGGCTTCCGGACTGGTGAGGCCGAAGCAGGGAATGTCGCGGCCGTCGGCGAGACGCGGCAGCCAGCGGTCCTGCTGTTCTTTCGTACCGAACCGCATCAGCAGTTCACCGGGGCCGAGCGAGTTCGGCACCATCACGGTGACGGCCGCCGCGCACGAGCGCGAGGAAATCTTGCGCACGACTTCCGAGTGCGCATACGGCGAGAAGCCGAGGCCGCCATATTCCTTCGGGATGATCATGCCGAAGAAGCGCTTCGCCTTGATGAAGTCCCAGACCTCCGGCGGCAGGTCGCGCAGCTCCCAGTTGATCTTCCAGTCGTCGAGCATCTTGCAGAGCTCGTCGACCGGGCCATTGAGGAAGGCCTCTTCTTCAGCCGTCAGCGTCGCCTGCGGGTAGGCGAGCAGCTTGTCCCAGTCGGGCGTGCCGGTGAACAGGTCGGCGTCCCACCACACGTCGCCCGCCTCCAGCGCCTCGCGCTCGGTATCGGACATCGCGGGCAGCGCCTTGCGGGCCCATGACAGGATCGGACGGGAGAGAAGGTCACGCCGGAGCGAGAATGCGGTCATGGCGAATGCCTCCTTCGCAATGCTGCAAGTGCTTCAATGGAGTTTCGAGAGCCTGCCTACAGGGATCAACACCCTGCGCCGGATCAGGGTTCCCGCCCACGCAACCGAACTAAAATGCAGCGTCTATCGAGCCTGGCGTCCGCCGGCGTCATCGCCCGTCTGACGTCCTCGTCCGGCCAAATCAGTCCGGACGCACCATTTCGAACATCATGTCCGGGCGGATTTCCGCATAATCGCCCATCCGTCCTGCCCGCAGGATCGGGTGCGCCTCAGCCGTCTGGTAGACGCCGTCCTTGATCAGCGACTTTTCGATGTAAACCGCGACCACCTCGCCGAACACCACCCAGGCCGGCACCTGCACGTGCTCCTTGGTCTGGAGCTGGACGATCTGGGTCACCTTGCACTCGAACGAGGCATACGCTTCCGCCACGCGCGGCGGCTTCACCAGCCGGCTTGGCGCCTGGGTCAGGCCGGAGATGTCGAACTCATTCACCTCCGGCGCGACGTGAGCGGCCGTCTTGTTCATGTGCTGGGCGATATGCTTGGTCGCCAGGCTCCAGGTGAACTCGCCCGTTTCCTCGATGTTGCGCAGGGAATCCTTGCGCGAGGCCACTGTCGAGAAGCCGATAATCGGCGGCTTGTAGTTGAAGGCGTTGAAGAAGCTGTACGGCGCGAGATTGATGTTGCCGTTTGCACCGCGGGAGCCGATCCAGCCGATCGGGCGCGGCCCGACGATGGCATTGAACGGATCGTGCTTCAGGCCGTGGCCTTTGGCGGGCTCGTAAAAATGGATGTTGTCGGCGGGCGTCACGTTCATCGTGCGCCCTTCTTATGACCGGGACGCGCCCTTGTCGACCGAAATCGCCGTGATCAGGAAGTCGATCATCTGCTCCAGCGTCGGGCCGGGCTTGTCGGCGCATTCGGCGATCATCTGCGGATGGAAGAAACGGGTCATGCCGGAGCAGACGCAAAGGGCCACCGTTTCCACGTCGCCGCGCTTGAAGTCACCCCGCTCCATGCCCTCGGCGATGACGCCGGCAACCACCACGGTCAGATGCTCGATGTGAGCATTGCAGACCGCCCAGTCCTCATCCATGGCGATGCGGACCATCTCGTGCAGCTTCTCGTCACCGACATAACGCTCGGCATTCATGCGGTGGATGGTGGCGAGCAGCATGTAGAGCTTGTCGGCCGGTTTCGCCGGCCCCTCGGCGATGGCATGAACCGCCGCCTCGACCTCGCCCATCAAGAGCCGCGCCACGCCCTCGTGGATCGACTTCTTGGAGTCGAAGAAACGATAGACGTTGGCCGGGCTCATGCGAAGAATCTTCGCGATGTCGGCAACCGTCGTCTTCTGATAGCCGATTTCGCGGAACAGCCGCTCGGCGGTTTTCAGAATCCGGGCGCGGGTATCGGCCTCGGTTTTTTCAAGCACTAGCGTCATCGAAATCGTATCCGCGTTTCCCAACCAACTCTATTTCCTGTTTCCAATTCCCTACTCCGCAGCCAGTTGAAGCTGGGGTCTTGGATCGCCGTCTTGATGCGGCGCTACAACGTTCTCTCCCGGGCCCCGTTCGTCAAGGGTTTTACGGAACCAAAGCGCATAAAGGCCCGGCAAAAACAGCAGCGTGAGGAAGGTGGCGACGAACAGGCCGCCCATGATGGTGATCGCCATCGGACCCCAGAACGCCGACCTGCTCAGCGGAACCATCGCCAGAATGGCCGCCAGGGCAGTCAGAATCACCGGCCGCGCGCGGCGCACGGTGGCTTCGACGATCGCTTCGCGGCGCGTCATGCCGTGCTGCACGTCGGCCTCGATCTGATCGACCAGGATGACGGTATTGCGCATGATCATGCCGGCGAGCGCGATCAGGCCGAGCAGCGCCACGAAGCCGAACGGCTGGTTGGCGATGTTGAGGCCAAGCGACGCACCGACGATGCCGAGCGGCGCCGTCATGAACACGAGGATCAACCGCGAGAAGCTCTGCAGCTGGATCATCAACAGCGTCAGCATGATGACGACCATCAGCGGGAACAGCGCGAAGATCGAGGCGTTGCCCTTCTCGGATTCCTCGACCGCGCCGCCGATCTCGAGCCGGTAGGCCGGTTCGAGCTTGTCGCGGATGTCCTTCAGTTGCGGCCAGATCTGCGCGGTGACGTCCGGCGCCTGCACGCCGTCGACCACGTCCGAGCGGATGGTGATCGACATGTCGCGGTTGCGCCGCCACAGGATCGGCTCCTCGTGCGCGTACTCGATCTTGGCGATCTGCGAGAGCGGGACTGCGACGCCGTTGCGGGCAGTCACCGTGAGGTCGCCGACCTGCCCCAGTGCGAGCCGCTCGCCGGCCACCGCACGGGCAACGACGCCGACCTTTTCGATGCCGTCGCGGACTGTGGTGACGGTCACGCCGTTGATCAGCAGCGCCAACGACTGCGACACGTCCTGCGGCGTGAGGCCGAGCGCCCGCGCGCGATCCTGATCGACCGCGAGCTTGAGATACGGCGTCATCTCGTTCCAGTCGAGGTGCGGATCGATGGTGTTCTTGTTGGCGCGCATCACCTCGCGCACCTTGTAGGCGACGTCGCGCACTTCCTTCGGATCCGGGCCGACGACACGGAACTGCACCGGGAAGCCGACCGGCGGCCCGAAGTTGAAGCGGTCGACACGCACGCGCGCTTCCGACAGCTGCCCCTCGGCAACCGCCTTCTCCAGCCGCGCCTTGATGCGTTCGCGCGCGACCACATCCTTCGAGACGATGACGATCTCGGTGAACGACTCGTTCGGCAGCTGCGGGTTGAGGCCGAGCCAGAAGCGCGGCGAGCCCTGCCCGATGTAGGTCGTGTAGGTCGAGATATCCGGATCGTTCTTGAGCAGCTCCTCGGCCTTCTCCGCCGTCCGCTTCGTGACGTTGAATGCGGTGCCTTCCGGCAGGCGCATCTGGAAGAACAGCTCCGGCCGCTCCGACAGCGGGAAAAACTGCTGCTGCACGCGGCCGAAGGCTACGATCGACGCCACGAACACGGCCACAGTCGCGAGCACCGTGATGACGCGGTGCTTGACGCACCACTGGATCACCGCGCGCAGGCCGCGATACATCCGCGTCTCGTAAATCGCATGCGGATCGTGATTGAACTTATGCTTGCCGGCGAGATCGGGCAGGAACTTCACCCCGAGATAAGGCGTGAAGATCACTGCCACGACCCATGACGCCACCAGGGCCAGCGCCACCACCCAGAAGATGCTGCCGGTGTATTCGCCAACGGATGAATTGGCGAAACCAATCGGGAGGAAACCTGCCGCGGTCACCAGCGTTCCGGTCAGCATCGGAAACGCCGTCGATTCCCACGCAAAGGACGCGGCTTTGACGCGATCCCATCCCTGTTCCATTTTCACGACCATCATCTCGACCGCGATGATCGCGTCGTCGACGAGAAGGCCAAGCGCGATGATCAGCGCACCGAGCGAAATACGGTGCAGGTCGAAGCCCATCGCGCTCATGAAGACGAACACGATCGCCAGCACCAGCGGCACGGACAGCGCAACGACGATGCCGGTGCGCCAGCCGAGCGCGACGAACGACACGAACAGCACGATGCCAAGCGCTTCGAGGAACGATTTCACGAACTCGCTGACTGCGTGATCGACCACCTTCGGCTGGTCGGCGACGAGTTCGAGCGAAAATCCCTGCGGCACGGCGGCCATGAACTCGCCGGTGGCCTTCTCGACCTCCTTGCCGAGATCGAGCAGGTTGGCGCCTTTTGCCATCACAACACCGATGCCGAGGGCCGGCGCGCCGCGCTGGCGCACCTGGTAATCGGATGGGTCTTCGAAGCCCGGCGTAACGGTTGCGATGTCGCCGAGACGGAACACGCGGCCGTTGCTTTCAACCGGCGTTTCGGCCACCGCCTTCGCGCCGTCGAGCGCGCCGGTGACGCGCAGCGGCACGCGCTGCGACTGGGTTTCCACAGTGCCGGCGGGCGTGATCGCGTTCTGCTTGGCGAGCGAATCGAACAGCGCCTGCGTCGAGATGCCGAGCGTCGCGAGCTTGGCGTGCGAGAACTCGACGAAGATCTTCTGGTCCTGCACGCCGTAGATATTGACCTTGGTGACGTTCGGCACCTTCAGGAGCCGCTGGCGCATCGCCTCCGCGACCTTCTTCATTTGCGCGTAGTCAGCGCCATCGGCGGTCATCATGTACAGTAGCGAATCGACGTCGCCGTATTCGTCGTTGACCGCGGGGCCAACAAGGTTCGCCGGCAGATCGCCGCGGATGTCGGTCAGCTTCTTGCGCAGCTGATAGAATAGCTGCGGCACTTCCTTCGCCGGCGTGTTGTCCTTGAAGGCGAGTTGCATCGCCGTGAACGACGGCTTGGTGTAGGTGGTGATCTTGTCGAAGTACGGCAGTTCCTGCAGCTTCTTCTCGATCGGATCGGCAACCTGCGACTGCATCTCGGCGGCGGTGGCGCCGTGCCACTGCGCGGTGATGACCACGACCTTGATGGTGAACGACGGGTCTTCCGCGCGCCCGAGGCTGCGATACGAGAAGAGCCCGGCGAAGCCGAGCGCGATGATGAAAAAGAGCACCAGCGGCGGATGCGCGACCGCCCAGGACGAGAGATTGAAACGCTTCATCGGAAGCCTCGCCGGATTTGCCAATCAACTCAGGAAACGAAGGGTGCGGCGCGGGGGCATCCGCGCCGCAGAGGCCGTCAGAACGACAGCGATGAAACCACTTTGACCTTCTGCGCCGGATCGAGCTTCTGCACGCCGAGCACGACGACCTTCTCGCCCTCCTCGACGCCGCTCGCGATCACGACATCGCGCGCTTCATAGGCCTTCACGACGACCGGCTTCAGCGCGAGCTCGCCGCTCTTGTCGTTCACGACATAGAGCGATGCGCCCTCGCCCTGGCTGAACAGCGCCGTCAGCGGCAGCCGCGCCACGCGGTCGTTGCTGCCGCCGGAGAGGGTCAGCGTCGCGGTCATGCCGAACTGCACGCCGTCGCCGGCGCCCGGCAGCGAGAACTTCGCGAGATAGGTGCGGGTTGCGGCATCCGCGGCCGGCGCAATTTCACGCAGCCGCGCGACGTATTGCTTGCCCGGCTCCGACCACAGCGACACCGATGCGTTGCCAGCCTTGGCACGGCCGACCAGCGTCTCCGGGATCGCTACGACGGCTTCCTTCTCGCCTGCGCGCGCCACGCGGATCGCGGCCTGACCGGCAGCGACCACCTGACCCGCATCGATCAGCGTCGCGGTGACGACGCCCTTGCTGTCGGCAACCAGCGTTGCATAAGAGAGTGCATTCTTCGTCAGTTCGACCGAGCGCTCGGCGCGATTGACGCGCGCCCGCGCCTCATCGGCAGCCGCGCGCGCCTGATCCATCTGCGCTTCGGTCGACCAGCCGCGGCCGCGCAAATCCTTCGCACGGCCTTCGGCGGCGCTCGCCTGCGCCAGCACGCCGGTCGCGGCCCGATGCTCGGCTTCCGCCTGTTCGGCCTGCAGTTTCAGATCGACCTCATCGAGCAGTGCCAGCGGCTGCCCGACTTCCACCGCCTGACCGACCTCGACCAGGCGCTTGGCGACCTTGCCGGCCACCCGGAAGCCCATGTCGGCCTCGATACGGGGCCGGATGGTGCCAACGAATGAGTGAGCCGGACGCTCCATCTCATAATGAACCGCCGTCACCAGAACCGGCCGCTTGGGGGCCGCCTGCTCGGCCGGCTTCTCGTTACAGCCGCTCAGCAGCAGGATGGAACCGATCGCACCAGACAGGACGATCAACTTCGATATGGCTAAAGCTTTGGGAAAATTGAAAGAAAGTGTGTTCGCGCGCATCGGATGACCCTCAGGCTATGTTCTAAGAATGATCCCATAACTGACGATTGTCAATAATCGTCAGTACTCAAGCGTCATCCTGCCGCACCTGCGAAATGTGATGTTCCGGGGGATTGCGGAATGGAACTCCCCGCCTATCGCGGCGGGGCCATCGGCTCAGTAAAGCCGCTTGCTGTAGCTCTCTTCGATCCAGGCATCCGCCTGCTCGTTGGTCATCTGCGTCGACGAGCGATGCTTGACCTGATCGTTGACCATCTCGCCGAGCGAGGGAAGTTTCGCACGCTCGATCTTCGAGGCCTCATCCCACAGCCTCGAGCGGATCAGTGCCTTGCCGCAGTGAAGGTAAGCCTCGCGCACGTCGACAATCATGCAGGTCTTCGGCAAACGGCCGTTGAACGCACCGAGCGCGAGATGCGCCTCATCGGTCGAGATGCGCGCCACGCCGTTGACGCGCAGCGTTTCGTTGACGCCGGGAATCATAAACAGCAAGCCGACCTGCGGATTAATCATCAGGTTGCTCATGGTGTCGATCCGGTTGTTGCCGGGGCGATCCGGAATCATGATCGTGTTGTCGTCGAGCACCTGAACGAAGCCCGGCGCATCGCCGCGCGGCGATACGTCCGCGCCTTCCGGCGTCGAGGTGCCGACGCAGACCAGCGGCGATAGCGCGATGAAGCTGCGGCAATGGACATCGAGACTGGGCAGGCACTTCAGCGCGGCGCGCTCTCCCGGCTGCGGATAGAGCTCGCGCAGACCGTCGGTGCTTTCGATTGGCTTGGTGACGTCGTCGATCGCGCTCATCGCACATCCTTCTGCCGCATATCGGCTGTCCGAGCTTGCGTTTATCCTCCAGAAATGCGCAACCGTGCAAGCGCGATCCGGCGCATGGCTGATGGCTATGGCCGCTGTACCTTGCCCCTCGTCATTGCCGGGCATAGCCGTTCGAAGAACGGCGTTCTTGCGAACGCCTATGCCGGCAATCCATTTTTTCTCAAAAGGAAGATGGATGCCCGGATCGAGTCCGGGCATGACGATCATGTCAATTCCGATACTCAGTGTGCAGCTCGCCGATCCCGTCGATGGCGACCGTGACCCGGTTGACCGGCTCCTTCATGGCGCCGACGCCGAGCGACGTGCCGCAGGCGATCAGATCGCCCGGCAGCAAGGTCATATCGTGCGAAATCTTGCTGACGAGCTGCTGCGCAGTGAAGATCATGTCCGCGATCGGATAGGACTGCCGTTCCTCGCCATTGAGTATCGTGCGCACGACAAGTGCCGACGGATCGACACCGGTCGCGATTACCGGACCGAACGGACAGAAGCTGTCGAAGCCCTTGGCGCGCGCCCACTGCGGAAACGTATTGTCCTTGTTGATAATGTCGGCAGCAGTGACGTCGTTGACGCAGGTGTAGCCGAGGATAAACGCATCAGCCTCGTCCACAGTTACACTAGAGCAAGTCTTGCCGATGACGATACCGAGTTCACCTTCATAGACGACTTTGCCGTCGTAGGATTTCGGCCGCGTCACCACACTCCCCGGCAACGCCACGCTCGTCGGCGCCTTCAGCAAATACAGCGGTTCGGGCGGCTCGGGCACGTTGAGCTTCGCCGCCAGCGCATGAAAATTATTCCACAGCGCAACGATCTTCGAGGGCACCACGGGCGCCAGCAGTTCGACATCGCTCAGCGCCAGCATCGCTCCAGTCGCCATTGGTGCATCGAACAAATCGCCCGTATGCACTGTGATCCGGTCACCATCGAGCGAACCGAAACCGGCTGCGGATTGATGGCGGAAACGTACCCAGTTGGTCACGGCGCACTCCCATTTCTATCGTCATGGCCGGGCATAGCCGTTCGAAGAACGGCGTCGCGGAGCCTGTCATCGGGCTCGCCGGAGGCGAGACCCGGTGGCTCGCCTATGACCGGCCATCCACGTCTTTGTTGCTGAGGTTTTGCTAAGGCGTGGATGCCCGCGACAAGCGCGGGCATGACGAAGATAGAGTGACACTCAATACAGGCCCGCGACCCTGGCGCGCTGGATCGTCAGCGCCAGCACGGTGTCGATCGCCGGCGTCGG
Source organism: Pseudomonadota bacterium (assembly GCA_049323835.1). Classification (GTDB taxonomy): domain Bacteria; phylum Pseudomonadota; class Alphaproteobacteria; order Rhizobiales; family Xanthobacteraceae; genus SG-bin9. The sequence continues at coordinate 51,344 of JBMOOJ010000075.1, forward strand.
GATTTCGGCAAGCCGTCCCATTTCCTGCACCACCGTCACCAGCGGATCAATTTCCATGGCGCGGCTGCGTTCGAGATCCTGCAACATCGACGTCTTGTGCGCGCCGACCTTGCGCGCACCTTCGATGCGTCGCTCGACATCGACACGAAATTTCACGCCGAACTTCTCGGCGATCGCCTGCGCCTCCAGCATCATCGCCTTCGCAACCGCGCGGGTGCCGCCATCGCCGGCAATCACGTCGAGCGTCGCATGGGTCAGCGCGCTGATTGGATTGAAGCTGACATTGCCCCATAGCTTCAGCCAGATTTCGTCGCGGACGCGATCGAGCACCGGCGCATTCAGGCCGGCCGTGGTAAATAGCGCGGACAGACGCTCGACGTCTGCCGTCGTCTCGCCCGACGGCTCGCCGATCGGAAACCTGTCACCGTAGACATGACGGATGACGCCGGGCGCCTCGATCTCGGTCGCCGGGTAGACGATGCAGCCGATCGCGCGTTCCGGCCCGAGTTCGTTCCACAGTCGGCCGCCGGGATCGACGCTTTCGAGCGTCCTGCCCTCGAATGCGTTGCCGCCGTGCTTGTAAAAGTACCAGTAGGGAATGCCGTTCACCGCGGTCACGACGCGCGTGTGCTTGCCGAGCAGCGGCTTCATTCTGTCGAGCGCGCCGGTGACCGAGTGTGCCTTCAGCGCGATGATGATGTAATCCTGCTCGCCAAGCTCCGCCGGATTGTCCGTCGTCCTGGGATGCACCACGCGCTCTTCATCTTCGATGAGAAGCTTAAGTCCGTTGTCCTGCATGGCCTGAAGATGCGCGCCACGCGCGACGAGACTGACATCCGCACCAGCCTGCACGAACTGAACACCGAGATATCCGCCGATGGCGCCTGCGCCATAAATGCAAACCTTCATATGATCGTCCCGGTGTTGGAGAAAGGAGCTGCGGCTTCCGCGCGGCCATTGCGGCCGAGCGAGGTCGTGGCAGGCAGAGCCTGCATCAGCGCTCGCTGCGCGAGGCTGTGATCAGTTCATGTAGTTGCGGGCGTCGACCGCCGGCGCGGCTGCGGCCGCCGTCGTGCTCGCGGTGGCCACAACCACCGTGTTGATATCGCGCATGCTGATGACGCCGATAAGTGTATGCCCTTCCAGCACCGGCAGATGCCGGATGTGGTGCTCGTCCATCAGCAGCCGGACATGCTCGATGCTGTCTTGCGCCGTGCAGGTGATCAGCTTCTGCACCTCGATCAGCTTCGAGACCGGCAGCGAGGCGCAGGCCGCGCCGTGATCGGCAATCGCGCGGGCGACATCGCGCTCCGAGAACATGCCGACGACCGTATTTCCCTCAGTCCGGCAGACGTCCTTGACGACGAGGGCGCCGACATTCTCGCGCCGCAGCAGCTTCGCGGCGGTATCGACCGTCTCGTTCATCCGGATCGTGGCAATGCGTGAACCCTTGTGACGCAGAATATCTCCGACGTTCATCACGGCCTCCTCGGCGCTGGGATTATCATCTCAGTAGCATCATTCTGGTATACATTATACCAATCTGCAAGGCCGTTTTTGCCCTCCCATCCCGCATGCCGGGAAACTCCCGGGACCGATTTCTGCGGAAGACTGGATTCATCCGCCTGCCGCCGTGCCTTGGGATTGCCACAACATCTCCGGCACAAAAAAACGCGGCATCCGGGGATGCCGCGCTGTCAGTCGCTCGGGGAATTTCGAGAGATTATCCGTTCAAAACCTCGACCAGCGTCTTGCCGAGGCGTGCCGGCGACGGCGACACGCGGATGCCTGCGGCTTCCATCGCGGCAATCTTTGATTCTGCGTCACCTTTCCCACCGGCGATGATCGCGCCTGCATGGCCCATGCGGCGGCCGGGAGGCGCGGTACGGCCCGCGATGAAGCCGACCATCGGCTTCTTGCGGCCGCGCTTCGCCTCGTCCTTGATGAACTGCGCGGCGTCTTCCTCCGACGAACCGCCGATCTCGCCAATCATGACGATCGACTTCGTCTCCGGATCGGCCAAGAAGAGCTCCAGCATCGAAATGAAATCGGTGCCCTTCACCGGATCGCCGCCGATGCCGACGGCCGTCGTCTGGCCGAGACCTTCGGCAGTCGTCTGGAACACGGCTTCATACGTCAGCGTGCCGGAGCGCGAGACGATGCCAACGTTGCCCTTCTTGAAAATGTTACCCGGCATGATGCCGATCTTGCATTCACCCGCAGTCATCACGCCCGGACAGTTCGGGCCGATCAGGCGGGACTTCGATCCATCGAGCGAGCGGCGTACACGAATCATGTCAGCCACCGGAATGCCTTCGGTGATGCAGACGATCAGCGGCATCTCCGCGTCGATCGCCTCGCAGATCGCGTCCGCCGCACCCGGCGGCGGAACATAGATCACACTCGCATCTGCGCCGGTCTTCTCGCGTGCTTCGGCCACGGTGTCGAACACCGGCAGACCGAGATGGGTCGAACCGCCCTTTCCCGGCGAGGTGCCGCCGACCATCTTCGTCCCATAGAGCATCGCCTGCTCGGAATGGAAGGTGCCGTTCTTGCCGGTGAAGCCCTGGCAGATGACTTTGGTGTTGTTGCTGATGAGAATCGACATTACGCGGCTTCCTTCTTCGAGGTGGCCTTGACGATCTTCTGAGCCGCATCGTCGAGATCGTCGGCGGGAACCACGTTAAGCCCGGATTCATTGATGATCTTCTTGCCGAGCTCGACGTTGGTGCCTTCGAGGCGGACCACGAGCGGCACGGCAAGACCGACCTCCCTCACCGCGGCGACGACGCCCTCGGCGACCACGTCGCAGCGCATGATGCCACCGAAGATGTTGACGAGGATGCCTTTCACGTTCGGGTCAGAGGTGATGATCTTGAATGCAGCCGCAACCTTCTCCTTGGTCGCGCCACCGCCGACATCGAGGAAGTTCGCCGGCGTCGCGCCGTACAGCTTGATGATGTCCATGGTCGCCATCGCGAGGCCCGCGCCGTTGACCATGCAGCCGATCGTGCCTTCGAGCGCGATGTAGTTGAGATCGTACTTCGACGCCTCGATCTCCTTCGCATCCTCTTCGGTCAGATCGCGCAACTTCAGCAAGTCTTGATGACGGTAAAGCGCGTTCGAATCGAAATTGATCTTGGCATCGAGGCAGCGCAGTTCGCCCTGTTTGGTGACGACCAGCGGATTGACCTCGAGCATTGCCATGTCGGTTTCGACGAAGGCACGATAGAGCTGCGCGACGAGTTTCTCGGCCTGCTTCGCGAGATCGCCGGTGAGCCCGAGCGTCTGCGCGACCTTGCGGCCGTGGTGCGGCATCGCGCCGGTCGACGGATCGACCGAGAACGTCACGATCTTGTCCGGCGTGTCGTGCGCCACCATCTCAATATCCATGCCGCCTTCGGTCGAGACCACGAAAGCGACGCGCGAGGTCTCGCGATCGACCAGCATCGAGAGATAGAACTCCCTGGCGATATCGGAACCGTCCTCGATATAGAGACGGTTGACCTGCTTGCCGGCCGGACCGGTCTGCACGGTCACGAGCGTCCGGCCGAGCATCTCCTTCGCATGCGCGGCGACTTCGTCGACGGATTTCGCGAGGCGCACGCCACCCTTCGCATCAGGCGGCAGTTCCTTGAACTTGCCCTTGCCGCGCCCGCCGGCATGAATCTGCGACTTCACCACGTACACCGGACCCGGCAATGCCTTCGCCGCGGCGATCGCTTCATCAACACTGAGCGCCGGCGCACCCGCCGAAACCGCGACCCCGAAACGCTTCAGGATCGCCTTGCCTTGATACTCGTGGATGTTCATCGCGTTCTCCCTTAAGCCGGACGGCAGTGCCAAAGCGGGCTCTCACCCACATTATTATGTATTATGTATACCAGAACTGCATTGAAAGCGAAAAGTCAATGTCTGCATCACATTTGAGGACATGCCATCCAAACAGCCACATCCCGAAACGCGGGAGGCGCACCATCACCTGATGAGTGCGCCTCCCGAACCCAAATGTGCCGCGGAGAATGTCTCCGCCGGAGTTACGCCGTTGCCGGACGGCTCCGCAGGCGCGAAAGGCCTTCCTGGATCACCGACCAGAACAGGGCGATCAAGCCAAGAACCATGATCGTGCTGACCAGCCAGTTGGAGAAGAAGATGCCGAGCGAGCCCTGCGAGCCGAGCAACGATTGCCGGAATGCCTCTTCCGCCTTGTCGCCGAGCACGATGGCGAGCACGAGCGGCGCCAGCGGATAGCCCGTCTTCTTCAACAGGTAGCCGAGCACGCCGAACACCAGCATCAACGCCACGTCGAAGGTGCTGTTGTGCACCGAGTACGCGCCAATGGCGCAGAGCACGAGGATCAGCGGTGCGATGATGCTGAACGGAATGCGCAGGATCGCCGCAAAGATCGGCACGCAGGTCAGGACCACAAGCAGACCGGCGAGATTGCCGAGATACATCGAGGCGATCAGACCCCAGACGAAATCCTTCTGCTCGACGAAGAGCATCGGACCTGGCTGGAGACCCCAGATCAGGAGACCACCGAGCAGCACGGCCGCGGTCGGCGAGCCCGGCACGCCGAGCGAAAGCATCGGCAGCAGCGCGGCGGTACCCGCAGCGTGAGCCGCGGTTTCCGGCGCGACGACGCCCTCGACCTCACCCTTGCCGAAGTTCTTGCCGTTGCGCGACATGCGCTTGGCGATGCCGTAGCTCATGAACGACGCCGGAGTCGCACCGGCGGGCGTGATGCCCATCCAGCAGCCGATGATGCAGGAGCGCAGCGAGGTCATCCAGTAGCGCGGCAGTTCCTTCCACGTCTGGATCACGACGCCCATGCTGATCTTCGCCTTGCCGCCGCGGAACGCGAGGCCCTCTTCCATCGTCAGCAGGATTTCGCCGATGCCGAAGAGGCCGATCACGGCAATCAAGAAGTCGAAGCCGTTCAGCAATTCGGTGAAGCCGAAGGTCAGGCGCAGACTGCCGGTGACAGAGTCGAGGCCGACGGCCGCGAGCGCGAAGCCGATCATCATGGCTGCGATCGTCTTGAATGGCGGCTCCTTACTGAGACCGACGAAACTGCAGAAGGCGAGGAAGTAGACGGCGAATTTCTCGGCGGGTCCGAACTTCAGCGCCAGCGTCGCAACCAGCGGCGCGACCAGCGTGATCATGATGACGGCAAAGAACGCGCCGACGAACGACGAGGTGAATGCAGCGGTCAGCGCCTCGCCCGCCTTGCCTTGCTGGGCCATCGGATAGCCGTCGAATGTGGTCGCGACCGACCACGGCTCGCCTGGAATGTTGAACAGCACCGAGGTGATGGCGCCGCCGAACAGCGCTCCCCAGTAGATACAGGAGAGCATGATGATCGCCGATGTCGGCGGCATGCTGAACGTCAGCGGCAGCAGGATCGCGACGCCGTTGGCGCCGCCCAGGCCCGGCAACACGCCGATGATAACGCCCAGTACGATGCCGAGGATCATCACCATGATGTTGAACGGCTGCAGGGCGACGGCGAAGCCCTGAAACAAGTTGAAAAGCTCTTCCATAGTCGTGTGTCCCGAAACGAAGCGTGATGCGTGTGAGAGGCTTAGAGACCGATCAGGTTTTCAATCGGTCCCTTTGGCAGCGGGACCAGGAACCAGCGCTCGAATAGAAGATAAGCGAGGACGGGAACACCGATGGAAACGCCGGCGACCATCGCCCAGTTGTACTTGCCGAGCCAGCGCATGAACGCGGCAATGAAGATGATGGAGGCCACGTACAGGCCGATAAAAGGAATCGCAGCTGCGTAGATCGTCGTCGGGATCAAGACGCTCATCACCTGACGGAGTTGCTGCCACTCAGCGAACAGGCCCTCGGCTTCGCGCCAGTTGTTCCAGAGATTGATGAGGCTCGCGCCGACGATGCACAGCCCGATGTAGAGCGGAAAGAATCCGGCGCGCGGACCTTCGGCGCCCCAGCCGGTGCCAGCCTTCACGCTGCCGACGATCACCAGGACTCCGAAAAGACCGATCAGGGCCGTCACACCCGTCTCGACGGCCTTGTGCGAGGGGCCGGCATTGCCTGAATTATGCGTTGTCATTGGATCTCCATCCGCGGCCGGTTCTCCGGCGGGCGCGCAGCCCGCCGGTAGTCCCCGGAAAACAAGGTTCGATCAGTTCGACACTCAGTTCGGACTTGTCAGTTCGACTTTGCGAGGAAATCCGCTTCCCGCATCAGTTTTTCGTGCCGCTTTTCCTCGGTCTCGACCCACTTGGCGTATTCAGCGCCCACCATGAAGGTCGTATTGAAAGCACCTGTCTTCATCAGGTCCTTCCACTCCGGCGTTTCGCGCACCTTCTTGAACAACTCGACGTAGTAGTCGACCTGATCCTTGGTCGCGCGCGGCGACATGAAAATGCCGCGCAGCATCACATACTCCAGATCCAGACCTTGCGACTTGCAGGTCGGGATATCCTTCCAGGCCTTACCGTCCGCCACCGGTTCGTCATACGCCAAGGTTTTCGAGTCGAAAACGCAGAGCGGACGCACCTTGCCGCCACGCCACTGCGCAACCGCCTCGATCGGGTTGTTGACCGTCGAGTCGACATGGTTGCCGACGAGTTGGACTGCGACCTCTCCACCGCCCTTGTAAGGGATGTAGGTGAACTTGCCGCCGGTCGCCTTCTCGATCGCGACCGTAATGATCTGGTCTTCCTGCTTCGAGCCCGTGCCGCCCATCTTCATCGAGCCGGGAGGCGCGGCCTTGACGGCATCGACGTAGTCCTTGACGCTCTTGTAGGGCTTCTCGGCGTTCACCCAGAGCACGAACTCGTCGAGCGCAAGCATCGCAACCGGCGTCAGATCCTTCCAGTTGAACGGAATCCCCGTCGCGAGCGGCGTGGTGAACAGGTTCGACAGCGTGATGATGATCTTGTGCGGGTTGTTGGCCGACGACTTGACGTCGAGGAAGCCTTCGCCGCCGGCGCCGCCCGACTTGTTGATGACGACAAGCGGCTGCTTCATCAGGTTGTGCTTGGTGACGATGCCCTGGATCGTACGGGCCATCTGGTCTGCGCCGCCGCCGGTTCCCGCCGGAATGATGAACTCGACCGGCCGCGTCGGTTCCCACGCCGCGGACGCCGGAGCCGCGACAGCACCAATGCATGCCGCGACGGCAGCACCCAGTGTGTAGTGCAAGACAGAATGCTTCATACGTACCTCCCATTTGATGGACGTGCCGGTCTCGCGCCGGCTTCGTCAGGATGACTAGCTCAAGAGACGTGTCGTTTCAGTCAATTCTCCTTCAGCTTCCGCTGCCGGTACCGGAAAGGAATTCCTTTCTCAAAAGTCCTTTACCGGGTCGCGCGCGTCTTCGATACGATCGAGAGTCCGAGAGATATTCCACAACACGAACCAATGCGGATCGAGCGAGATCGAGCCGGAGTCTTTACTTGCCCGGCGCGTGCCAGTGTCAGCTATTGGTCATTGGTTGTGGTGACATTCCGCATCCGTAAACAACAGCGCGCTGCAAGACCGGATATCAGCCTGTTGCAGTGAGCTGGCGTCCACCAGCATCGTCATCCGTTCCATCCCTCCCTGACGCCCATCTTGCTCGTAGGCTGCCGAAACCTATCTTGGTATATGATATGCCAGAGCACAAGTCCGTTTTGCGTGCAGACACGATTTTGGCGACGCAATATCGCCGATGCGAAAACAGCTTCGAACGGAACGCGATACAAAGCTTTTCACCTGTCGGCCGCACCGCCGCCAAGTAAAGCATACAGCATTGAAGTGCGATCCGCCGCATACGTGCGAAGCGGCGGCGATATTTCGATGCCGCATTCAAAACATAAAAAAGGCCGGCGACCCGGTCGCCGGCCTTCAAGTCCCGGTGTGAGCTGCGCGGCTTACTCAGCCGCAGCGACTTTCCGGGGAGGCTCGAGCGCGCCCGAGGCATGGATTTCAGCGAGTTGTTTGTCGTTGAATTCCAGCACCTGGCGCAGAATTTCCTCCGTGTGCTCGCCGAGCAGTGGCGAGCGCGTGACGACGGTCGGGCTGTCGGAGAGCTTGATCGGATTGCCGACCGACAGATACTTGCCGCGCTTCGGATGATCGACCTCAACCACCGTGCCGGTGGCGCGCAGCGACTGATCTTCAGCGAGTTCCTTCATCGACAGGATCGGGCCGCACGGAATGTCATCCTTGTTCAGGATTTCCATGGCCTCGAACTTGGTTTTCGTCATCGTCCACTGTTCGATGCGCGCGAAAATCTCGTTCAGGCGCGGCAGCCGCGCCGGCGGCTTGGCATAGTTCGGATCGGTCTTCCACGACGGTTCACCGATAACGTCGCAGATCTTCTCCCAGACCGGCGCCTGGGTGATGAAGTAGATGTAGGCGTTCGGGTCGGTCTCCCAGCCCTTGCACTTGAGAATGCGGCCCGGCTGGCCACCGCCCGAGTCGTTGCCGGCGCGCGGCACGGCATCGCCGAACGGAACACCTTCGCCGAACTGGCTGTACTCCTTGAGCGGACCATGCGCGAGACGCTGCTGGTCGCGCAGCTTGACGCGCGCGAGATTGAGCACGCCGTCCTGCATGGCGGCGGTGACGCGCTGGCCCTTGCCGGTCATCGTGCGCTGATAGAGCGCCGTGACGATGCCGAGCGCGAGGTGGAGACCCGTGCCGCTGTCGCCGATCTGTGCGCCGGTGACGAGCGGCAGGCCGTCGCGGAAGCCGGTGGTGGAGGCAGCACCGCCAGTGCACTGTGCGACGTTCTCGTAGACCTTGCAGTCTTCATAAGGACCCGGACCGAAGCCCTTGATCGAGGCGACGATCAGCTTGGGGTTGATCTGGTGAATGGTCTCCCACGGGAAGCCCATGCGATCGAGCACGCCAGGGCCGAAGTTCTCAACCAGCACGTCGCACTTCTTGATTAGCGCTGTGAGAACTTCCTTGCCCTTCGGGTTCTTGGTGTCGAGGGTGATCGACCGCTTGTTGTGATTGAGCATCGTGAAGTAGAGGCTGTCCGCGTTCGGGACATCCATCAGCTGACCGCGGGTGATGTCGCCGACGCCCGGCCGCTCCACCTTGATCACGTCCGCGCCGAACCAGGCGAGCAGCTGCGTGCAGGTCGGCCCCGACTGAACGTGGGTGAAATCAAGAATACGAACGCCCTTCAGCGCCTGTGTCATCGTCTGCTCCGTGTCAATCAGCGCCTTCTGACGCCAAAGTTCGAGAAAACATGGCCGGGAGCTACGCGCTCCCGGCGCGATTGAAAAGCCCTATTTCTTCTTCTGCAGAACGCTCTGCGGATTGAGATTGCCGATGCGGCCGCTCTCGCTGCCCGCCGCCGGGTCGATGACCGCGTTGATGAGCGTCGGCTTGCCCGAGTCCATCGCCGCATTGACCGCGCGCTTGAGCTCGTCCGGCGAGGTCGCGTTGATGCCGACGCCGCCGAAAGCCTCCATCATCCTGTCGTAGCGCGCGCCCTTGACGAAGACCGTCGGCGCAACGTCCGGACCGCCGGTCGGATTCACATCCGTGCCGCGGTAGATGCCGTCATTGTTGAAGACGACGATGCAGACCGGCAGGTTGTAGCGGCAGATCGTCTCGACCTCCATGCCGGAGAAACCGAACGCACTGTCGCCCTCGATCGCCAGCACCGGCTTGCCGGTCTCGACGGCCGCGGCGATGCAGTAGCCCATGCCGATGCCCATGATGCCCCAGGTGCCGACGTCGATCCGCTTGCGCGGCTTGTACATGTCAACGATGCCGCGGGCGAGGTCGAGCGTGTTGGCGCCTTCGTTGACGAGGATCGCGTCGGGCCGCTCGGCGATGATCGTGCGCAGAACGCCAAGCGCCCCGTGATAGTCCATCGGCGAATTGTTGTTCATCAGCTTCGGCGCCATCTTCGCGATGTTGTCATCGCGCTTCGATGTCACCGTCTTGATCCAGTCGGGCGATGGCTTCTGCCAGGACTTGCCCATACCTTCGAGCAGTGCGTTCACGCAGGAGCCGATATCGCCGACAACCGGCGCAACGATCTCGACGTTAGAGTCCATTTCCTTCGGCTCGATGTCGATCTGGATGAACTTCTTCGGCGCGTCGCCCCAGGTCTTGCCCTTGCCGTGCGACAGTAGCCAGTTGAGGCGTGCGCCGATCAGCATGACGACGTCGGAGTCCTTCAACACTGTCGAACGCGCCGCACCGGCGCACTGCGGATGTGTGTCCGGCAGCAGACCCTTCGCCATGCTCATCGGCAGGAACGGGATGCCCGAGGTTTCGACCAGCGCCTTCACGGCGTCGTCGGCCTGCGCGTAGGCCGCGCCCTTGCCGAGAATGATCAGCGGCTTCTTTGCTGACTTCAGCACGTCGAGCGCGCGCTTGACGGCATCGGGCGCGGGAATCTGCGCGGGGGCCGCGTCGATCACCTTCACCAGCGATTTCCGGCCAGCGTCGGCATTCATCACCTGGCCGAACAGTTTGGCCGGCAGATCGAGATAGACGCCGCCGGGACGGCCGGAGACCGCCGCACGAATGGCACGCGCGAGACCGATACCGATGTCCTGTGCGTGTAGCACGCGGAACGCGGCCTTGCAGAGCGGCTTGGCGATCGCAAGTTGATCCATCTCCTCGTAGTCGCCCTGCTGAAGGTCGACGATTTCGCGCTCGGACGAGCCGGAGATCAGGATCATCGGGAAGCAGTTGGTGGTGGCGTGCGCGAGCGCGGTCAGGCCGTTGAGGAAGCCCGGCGCAGAAACGGTGAGACATACGCCCGGCTTCTTGGTGAGATAACCGGCGATCGACGCGGCATAACCGGCAGCCTGCTCGTGACGGAACGACAGCACGCGAATGCCTTCGGCCTGCGCCATGCGGCCGAAATCGGTGATCGGAATGCCCGGCACGCCGTAGATCGTGTTGAGCCCGTTCAGCTTGAGCGCATCGATGATCAGATGGAAACCATCGGTCAGCTCTTGCTCCGCTGCATTTGCAGCAATGCTCTGTACGACTGCGGACATCCGCTTTCTCCCTGACTTTTTTCTCCGGCGTTTTTATCGCCGCTATCCAACAACTATCCAAACAACTCTTGGCCGTGCGTTTCGACGTAGGCGGCAAGACCGAGCGTGTGATCGCGTGCGCGCTTCTCAGCCAGTTCCGTATCGCGCTCTTCAAGCGCTTCGATGATCGCGAGGTGCTCGGGTAGCGACGCGGCGATGCGTTCCTGACGTCCGATGGTGAGCTGGCGATAGCCGCGCACATGCAGAAGGATGTCGTTGGTCATGTCGACCAGAACCGGCGACTCGCTGAGTGACAGGAGCGCCTGGTGGAACGCGATGTTCGCCTTCGAGTATTCCTCGATGTTGTCCTGAGGCAGCCTGTCCTTGCTGAAGTCCTTGAAGAAACCACGCAGCGCCGTGATGTCCTTCTTGCGCGCCGTGGTTGTAATCAATCGCGCTGCCATGCTCTCTAGCGCGGCCCAGGCGCGGATCATGTCGACGATCTCGGTCTTGGTCTTGCGCACCACGACAATACCACGGCGTGGAACCGTCTTCACAAAACCGTCTTGTTCCAGCATCGCGATCGCTTCACGGATCGGCGTACGGCTGACGCCAAGCCGTTCGGACAGCGCCCGCTCATCGAGCATCACCGGATCTGGCGTGGCGTAGATGTCCATCTTCAGGATCGCGTCCTTCAAGGCCTCATAGGCCTTGTTCTTGAAACTCGTTTCCGGCGCGATGCGGACGACAGAAATCCCCGCATCAGGCGCGACCTTCGTCGCTTTCTTTGCGTCGTTTGCAGCCATGATCATCTCCGTTCCTCGGGAGACGAGAGGATATCACCGCTGAACATGCCGTGTACGTGGCATGCCAAATGCCAGACTGTCAAGGTGAGGTTCTGCACAACAACCCTCGCCCACGAAACGCGCTTGACAATAACAATCTTGGCATACCAAATGCCACAAGTAAAATAATTGTCGTCACAGGCCGTTATTTTGTGGATGGCATTCCCTAATCTGCGAGCGCCTCACGCTTGCGGAGGTGGCGAGAATTCATGCGCGCGGGACCACCGTCCAAAGGCTCGCTCGCGCCCGCAAGTCAAAAATGGACGTCACAGGAGGAACTCATGTCACCACAGGACGCAGCCCGCAAAGTCGACGCTGGATCGCAGGCCGCAACCGCAGTGCGGAAGGTGCTCGACGCAGTTAAAGCGGACGGACGCACCAGCCTGACCGCTCCCGAGGGCAAGCTCGTCTGTGACGCCTACGGAATTCCGGTTCCGAAGGAAGGGCTTGCGAAATCCGCCGCCGATGCCGGCAAGCTGGCCAGCGGCATGGGTTTCCCGGTGGTGATGAAGATCGTTTCGCCGGACATCCTGCACAAGACCGAAGCCGGGGGCGTCATCGTCGGTGTGAAGACCGCGGCCGACGCCGAAAAGGCGTACGACACCATTCTCGCCAACGCGAAGAAGTACAAGGCCGACGCCAAGATCGAGGGCATCCAGGTTCAGCAGATGCTGATGGGCGGCACTGAAGTCATCGTCGGCGCCGTCACCGACGGCTCGTTCGGCAAGCTCGTGGCCTTCGGTCTCGGCGGCGTGCTGGTCGAAGTGCTGAAGGACGTGACCTTCCGCCTCGCGCCTGCGACCAAGGACGACGCGCTCTCGATGCTCGACGGCATCCAGGCTCATGAGATGCTGAAGGGCGTGCGCGGCAGCGACCCGGTCAACCGCGAAGCGCTTGCCAACATCATCGTCAACGTTTCACAGCTCGTCAGCGACTTCCCGGAAATCACCGAACTCGACCTCAATCCGGTGTTCGCAACAAAGGCTGACGCGATTGCCGCCGACGTGCGCATCGTCGTCGACTTCGAGCCGAAGGAAGCGCGGCCGCGTCCGAAGCACGACGACATCGTGCGGCAGATGAACAAGATCATGAAGCCGAAGGCGGTCGCCGTGATCGGCGCCTCGGGTGAGACCGGCAAGATCGGCAACTCGGTGATGAAGAACCTCATCAACGGCGGCTACAAGGGTCAGATCTATCCGATCCATCCGAAGGCCGACGACATCCTCGGCATCAAGGCCTACAAGTCGGTGAAGGACGTTCCGGGCGAGATCGACATCGCCGTGTTCGCGATTCCGCAGCCGCTCGTTCCTGCCGCCCTCACCGAGTGCGGCGAGAAGAAGATCCAGGGCGCGATCCTCATTCCGTCGGGTTTTGCCGAGACCGGCAACGTCGAAGCGCAGGAAGAGATCAAGGCGATCGGACAGAAGTACGGCGTCCGTCTGATGGGCCCGAACATCTACGGCTTCTACTATCTGCACGAGAACCTGTGCGCGACGTTCTGCACGGCCTACGACGTGAAGGGCAAGGCCGCACTGTCGTCGCAGTCCGGCGGCATCGGCATGGCGATCATCGGTTTCTCGCGCTCGGCGAAGATGGGCGTGTCGGCGATCGTCGGCCTCGGCAACAAGTCGGACATCGACGAGGACGATCTGCTCACCTTCTTCGAACAGGACGACAACACCCAGATCATCGCCCAGCACTGCGAGGATCTGAAGGACGGCCGCGCATTCGCCGAGGTCGCCCGCCGCGTCTCGAAGAAGAAGCCGGTTGTCGTGCTCAAGGCCGGCCGCACCTCGGCGGGCGCCAAGGCCGCATCCTCGCACACCGGCGCGCTCGCCGGCGACGACAAGATCTACGAGGATGTGTTCAACCAGTCCGGCGTCATTCGCGCACGCTCGCTGCGCGACATGCTCGAGTTCGCGCGCGGTATCCCGGTGCTGCCGACGCCGAAGGGCGAGAACGTCGTCATCATCACCGGCGCCGGCGGTTCGGGCGTGCTGCTCTCGGACGCCTGCGTCGACAACAACCTCAAGCTGATGGCGATGCCGCCGGACCTCGATGCGGCCTTCCGCAAGTTCATTCCGCCGTTCGGCGCGGCCGGCAACCCGGTCGACATCACCGGCGGCGAACCGCCGATCACCTACGTCAACACGGTTCGCCTCGGCCTCTCCGATCCGCGCATCCATGCGCTGATCCTCGGCTACTGGCATACGATCGTGACGCCGCCGATGGTGTTCGCCAAGAACATGGTCGAGGTGAAGAACGAGATGAAGGCCAAGGGCATCGAGAAGCCGATGGTCGCGTCGCTCGCCGGCGACGTCGAGGTCGAAGAAGCCTGCGACTATCTGTATCAGAATGGCATCGTCGCTTACCCGTACTCGACCGAAATCCCGGTCGCCGTGCTGGGTGCGAAGTACAAGTGGGCCCGCGGCGCGGGCCTGCTCTAACAATATACCAGCGCCGCGCCGGTATCCGGCGCGGCGGCGTTCTGCTATCAGTGCCGCCCTTCATTTTTGACCCAGGCAGTCGATAGCGATGCGGAAGCCCGTAATCCGCCGGAAATCCGGCGACAACACCGAGGGCGAATCGGACGTCCGTGACGGCGGCGTTCAATCCGTTGATCGCGCGCTGTTGCTGATCGAAACGCTCGCCGAAGATGACGAAGGCTACCGCCTCACCGACCTCGCCCTTCGCACCGGCCTTTCCACCTCCACCGTTCACCGCCTGCTGACGACGCTGGAAAAACGCCGTTTCGTCCAGTTCGATCGTAACGGCTCGATCTGGCACATCGGCGCGCGCACCTTCTCCGTCGGCTCGACGTTTGCGCGCCGCAAGAACTTCACCACGCATGCGATGCCGTATCTGCGGCGGCTGCGCGACCAGACGCGCGAAACCGCAAATCTCGCCGTCGTCGACGACGCCTCGATCATCGTGCTAACCCGCATCGAAAGCCGCGAAATTATGCGCTCCGTGACGAAGGTCGGCGGTCGTGTGGCCATGGTCGCATCCGGCGTCGGCAAGGCCGTGCTCGCGACCTACTCCGATGAAGACGTGCACGTGATCATCCAGCGTCAGGGCATGCCGCGGCTGACGGAGAAGTCGATCACACGCCCGGGCGAACTGCTGAAGGAACTTCAGACAATCCGCCGCCAGGGTTACGCAGTCGATGACGAGGAAGCGCGCATCGGTTTGCGCTGCGTCGCCGCCGTCGTCTACAACGATTGCAGCGAACCGCTCGCCGCGATTTCGGTGTCGGGCATGCCATCGCGCATCACCGACGAACGCCTGCCGCAGATCGGCAAGATCGTGTGCGACACGGCTGCCGAACTCACGGCTGCACTCGGCGGCAAGCCGCCTGCGCCACGCGCGCCGTAACGTCGGTCCTGACGGTCCTGCACATAGATATGCTTTCACCGGATTTTCGCCGGTAATTGACTGATTCAATACGAGATTCCGTTTCGACCATCACAGCGCGGGAAACAAAATCCCGTTGATTGAGAGCATGCGCTCCGAGCGCGATCATCGCATCCGAAACTTAATCGAGGTGCGACATGGCGAAGATGCGAGCAATCGATGCGGCCGTCCGGGTGCTAGAGAACGAAGGCATCACGTGCGCATTCGGTGTTCCCGGCGCCGCAATCAATCCGCTCTACTCGGCGCTGAAAACGCGCGGCTCGATCCGTCACATCCTCGCGCGTCACGTCGAGGGTGCCTCGCACATGGCGGAAGGCTACACACGCGCGGTCGCCGGCAACATCGGAGTCTGCATCGGCACGTCGGGTCCTGCCGGCACCGACATGATCACGGGCTTGTATTCGGCGTCGGCCGATTCGATTCCGATCCTGTGCATCACCGGCCAGGCGCCGCGCGCCAAGCTCTACAAGGAAGATTTTCAGGCCGTCGACATCGAAGCGATCGCCAGGCCGGTAACGAAGTGGGCCGTCACCGTGCGCGAGCCGGCGCTGGTGCCGATGGTGTTTCAGCAGGCGTTTCATGTGATGCGCTCGGGCCGCCCCGGTCCGGTGCTGATCGATCTGCCACTGGACGTACAACTCGCCGAGATCGAATTCGACGAGGACACCTATTCGCCGCTCCCGGTCTACAAGCCGAAGGCGACGCGCGCGCAGATCGAGAAGGCATTCGCCATGCTGCAAGCGGCCGAGCGGCCGCTGATCGTCGCCGGCGGCGGCGTCATCAACGCGGACGCCGCGGAGGAACTCGTCGAATTCGCCGAGCTCACCGGCATTCCCGTCATCCCGACGCTGATGGGCTGGGGCGCAATCCCGGACGATCATCCGCTGATGGCAGGCATGTGCGGCCTGCAAACCAGTCATCGCTACGGCAACGCCAACATGCTGCGCTCCGACTTCGTGCTCGGCATCGGCAATCGCTGGGCCAACCGGCACACCGGCTCGGTCGAGGTCTATACCAAAGGCCGTAAGTTCGTTCACATCGACATCGAGCCAACGCAAATCGGCCGCGTGTTCGGTCCGGATTTCGGCATCGTGTCCGACGCGAAGGCCGCACTGCAGCTGTTCGTTCAGGCCGCGAAGGAGCGCAAGAAGGTCGCGCGCCTGAAGGATCGCAGCGACTGGGCCAGCGAATGTGCCGGGCGCAAATCGAGCATGCAGCGCAAGACGCATTTCGATCAGGTGCCGCTGAAACCGCAGCGCGTCTACGAGGAGATGAACGCCGCGTTTGGCCGCGATACCTGCTACGTCACCGCTATCGGCCTGTCGCAGATCGCCGGCGGCCAATTGTTGAAGGTCTATCATCCGCGCCACTGGATCAATTGCGGTCAGGCTGGCCCACTCGGCTGGACATTGCCCGCGGCCCTCGGCGTGCGCGCCGCCGATCCGTCACGCAAGATCGTCGCGCTGTCCGGCGACTACGACTTCCAGTTCCTGATCGAGGAGCTTGCGGTCGGCGCGCAGCACAAGCTGCCTTACATCCACGTCGTCGTGAACAACTCCTACCTCGGCCTGATCCGGCAGGCGCAGCGCGGCTTCAACATGGACTATGAGGTGAGCCTCGCGTTCGAGAACATCAACGCCGGCGAAGCGTCCGGGTATGGCGTCGACCATGTCGCCGTGGCCGAGGGACTGGGCTGCAAGGCCATCCGCGTACGCAGCCCGAACGAGTTCAAGGATGCGTTCGCGCGCGCGGAAGCGCTGATGAACGAGCATCAGGTGCCGGTGGTGCTCGAGTTCATCCTGGAGCGTGTCACCAATATCCCGATGGGCCTGGAGATCGACGCCATCAACGAGTTCGAAGAGGTATTGGCCGCGGAACCGGCATAGTTGCATCCGGTCCGGCGGGACCAGAAATTGAGTTCTGATTTAGCAAAACGAGGTTAGGATCGGCGTGACATTTCCGGGCCGCTCGCCCGGGCTAAGCCCCTGTGAACAGTGCCATATATTCCACTTGGCATCTGGCATACCAGAGATTACAGTACCTTATCTCACCGGGAATTGGCTGCTTTCATGGGTCACGACGTCAAAGAACTCCAAAAGGTCCGCGAATTCGACCATCCCGGCGAGGGCCGTAAGCGCGCGAAGGCGACGCCGAAAGGCCGTCAGGTCGATCCGCATGCCGCCGAGGAGATCGAGCGCTTGTTGGGCGACCGCTCGCGCCGCCGCGACCTCCTGATCGAGCACTTGCACCTGATTCAAGACACCTATCATCAGATTTCGGCTGCGCATCTCGCGGCGCTCGCCGACGCGATGAAGCTCTCCTTCGCCGAGGTGTTCGAGACCGCAACCTTCTACGCTCACTTCGATGTGGTGAAGGAAGGCGATCCTGCGATTCCGCCGCTCACTATCCGCGTCTGTGATTCCCTCACCTGCGCCCTGATGGGCGCCGAACAGTTGCTGGATCAGTTGCAGTCGAAAGCCGGTCCGGGCGTGCGCGTCGTGCGCGCGCCATGCGTCGGCCGTTGCGATACCGCACCCGCAGCCGAGGTTGGTCACAATTTCGTCGATCACGCGACGACTGACTCCGTGCTCGCCGCTGTCAAACGCGACGACACGCATGCGCATCTGCCGAAATACGTCGATTATGCGAACTACGTCTCCAAGGGCGGCTACCAGCTTTTGCGGAAGCTCCGCTCCGGCGAGATGCCGAAGGAAGACTTGTTGAAGGCGCTCGACAACGCATCGCTGCGCGGTCTCGGCGGCGCGGGCTTCCCGACCGGACGTAAATGGCGCGCGGTGCTCGGCGAGCCCGGCCCGCGGCTGATGGCGATCAACGGCGACGAGGGCGAACCCGGCACGTTCAAGGACCGCTTCTATCTCGAAACCGATCCGCACCGCTTCCTTGAGGGCACACTGATCGGCGCGCACGTCGTCGAAGCGACTGACGTCTACATCTATCTGCGTGACGAGTATCCAGCCGCACGCGAGATTCTCGAGCGCGAAATCGCAAAGCTTCCGGCCGGCGGCCCTACCCTGCATATGCGCCGCGGCGCGGGCGCTTACATCTGCGGCGAAGAGTCGGCGCTGCTCGAGAGCATCGAGGGCAAGCGCGGATTGCCGCGGCACAAGCCGCCTTACCCGTTCCAGGTCGGCCTGTTCGGCCAGCCGACGCTGATCAACAACATCGAGACGCTGTGGTGGGTGCGCGACATCGTCGAAAAAGGCGCCGACTGGTGGAAGAGCCACGGCCGCAACGAGCGGCAAGGCCTGCGCAGCTACTCCGTCTCCGGCCGTGTGAAAAGCCCCGGCGTCAAACTCGCGCCCGCGGGCGTGACGATCCGCGAACTGATCGATGAGTTCTGCGGCGGCATGGCCGACGGCCACAGCTTCCGCGCCTATCTGCCGGGCGGCGCATCCGGCGGCATTCTGCCGGCATCGATGGACAACATCCCGCTCGATTTCGGCACGCTGGAAAAATACGGCTGCTTCATCGGATCGGCTGCGGTCGTCGTGATGTCTGACAAGGATGACGTGAAGGACGCAGCGCTCAACCTGATGAAATTTTTCGAGGACGAGAGCTGCGGCCAGTGCACGCCGTGCCGTGTCGGAACGGAAAAGGCCGCGCGCCTGATGCAGCAACGGAACTGGAACCGTGAATTGCTCGACGAATTGAGCCAGGTGATGCGCGACGCATCGATCTGCGGTCTCGGACAGGCCGCCTCGAATCCTCTCACCTGCGTGATCAAGTATTTCCCTGACGAGTTCATGCCGAAAGAAGCAGCGGAATGACCAAGATCGTATTCGAACTCGACGGCAAGCAAGTCGAGGCCAAGGCCGGCGAAAGCATCTGGCAGGTCGCCAAGCGCGAAGGCACCGACATCCCGCATCTGTGCTACTCGCCGGAGCCGGACTATCGCGCCGACGGCAACTGCCGCGCCTGCATGGTCGAGATCGAGGGCGAGCGCGTGCTGGCCGCATCGTGCAAGCGCACGCCCACCATGGGCATGAAGGTGAAGTCGGCGAGCAACCGCGCCGTCACCGCCCGCAAGATGGTGATGGAGCTGCTCGTCTCCGATCAGCCGGAACGCGCCACTTCGCACGATCCGGATTCGAAATTCTGGCAATGGGCCGACAAGGTCGAGGTCAGCGAAAGCCGCTTCCCGGCCGCCGAGCGCTGGGACGTCGACGCCAGCCATCCGGCCATGCGCGTCAATCTCGACGCCTGCATCCAGTGCGGCCTCTGTGTGCGCGCATGCCGCGAGGTCCAGGTCAACGACGTCATCGGTATGGCGTATCGCAACCACGACGCCAAGATTGTCTTCGACTTCGACGATCCGATGGGCGAGTCAACCTGCGTCGCCTGCGGCGAGTGCGTGCAGGCTTGCCCGACCGGCGCGCTGATGCCCTCCGCCTATCTCGATGAGAACCAGACGCGCGCCGTCTATCCGGACAAGAAGGTGGATTCGCTCTGCCCATTCTGCGGTGTCGGCTGTCAGATCACCTATCAGGTGGCCGACGAGAAAATCGTCTATGCCGAAGGCCGCGACGGTCCGGCCAACCACAATCGCCTCTGTGTGAAGGGCCGCTTCGGCTTCGACTACATCCATCATCCGCATCGCATTACCAAGCCGCTCGTGCGGCTGCCGAATGCGACGAAGGATGCGAACGATCAGGTCGACCCCGCCAATCCGTACACGCACTTCCGCGAAGCCTCATGGGATGAAGCGCTCGACATCGCGGCGAAGGGCCTTCTGAGAATCCGCAACGAGAAGGGCGTCAAGGCGCTCGCCGGCTTCGGCTCGGCGAAAGGTTCGAACGAGGAGGCCTATCTGTTCCAGAAGCTGGTGCGCACCGGCTTCGGCTCAAACAACGTCGACCATTGTACCCGCCTGTGCCACGCATCTTCCGTCGCGGCGCTGATGGAAGGGGTCAGCTCCGGCGCAGTGTCGGCGCCGTTTTCGGCGGCGCTCGATGCGGATTTCGTCATCGTCATCGGTGCGAACCCGACGGTGAACCATCCCGTCGCCGCGACCTTCATGAAGAATGCGGCGAAGCGCGGAACCAAGATCGTGGTGATGGACCCGCGCAAGCAATCGCTCTCGCGCCACGCCTGGAAGCATCTTGCCTTTAAGCCCGGCAGCGACGTGGCGATGCTGAACGCGATGATCCACACGATCATCAACGAGGACCTGACCGACAAGCAGTACATCGCCGGGTATACCGAAGGCTTCGACGAGCTGAAGGCGAGCATTCAGGACTTCAGCCCGGAGAAGATGGAGCCGATCTGCGGCGTTCCGGCGGAAACGCTGCGCGAGGTCGCGCGGCAGTACGCCAAGTCCCATGCATCGATCATCTTCTGGGGCATGGGCATCAGCCAGCACATTCACGGCACCGACAACGCGCGCTGTCTGATCGCGCTGGCGCTGATCACCGGCCAGATCGGCCGCCCGGGCACCGGACTGCATCCGCTGCGCGGCCAGAACAACGTGCAGGGCGCATCCGACGCCGGCCTCATTCCGATGTTCCTGCCAGACTATCAGCCGGTGGGCCGCACCGATCTGCGTCAACCGTTCGAGACCCTGTGGCATCAAGAGCTAGATCCGGTGCGCGGCCTCACCGTCGTCGAGATCATGAATGCGATCCATGCCGGCGAGATCACCGGCATGTACATCGAGGGCGAAAACCCGGCGATGTCGGACCCGGACCTGCAGCATGCGCGCGAGGCGCTGGCGAAGCTCGATCACCTCGTGGTGCAGGACCTGTTCGTCACGGAAACCGCTTTCCATGCGGACGTGATCCTCCCCGCCTCCGCCTTTGCCGAGAAGGTCGGCACCTTCACCAACACCGATCGCCGCGTGCAGCTGGCGCGGCAGGTGGTGAAGCCGCCTGGCGATGCGCGGCAAGACCTCTGGATCATCCAGGAGATCGGCAAGCGCATGGGTCTCGACTGGCCGTACAACGGTCCGGCCGATGTCTTCCATGAGATGGCGCAGGTGATGCCGTCGCTGAAGAACATCACGTGGGAGCGTTTGGAGCGAGAAGGCGCCGTCACCTATCCGGTCGACGATCCAAACAAGCCCGGCAACGAGATCATCTTCACCACCGGCTTCCCGACGGAAAGCGGCCGCGGCAAGATCGTGCCGGCGCGCGTGACATCCCCGGACGAAGTGCCGGATGCCGAATATCCGATGGTGCTCTCCACCGGCCGCGTGCTCGAACACTGGCACACCGGATCGATGACGCGCCGCTCGGGTGTACTCGACAGCATCGAGCCGGAGGCGGTTGCGTTTATGTCGCCGAAGGACATGCGTCGCGTCGACGTACGTCCCGGCGACTTCATTCGCCTGCTGACGCGGCGCGGCGCGGTGGAGGTGAAGGTGCGCTCCGATCGCGACGTGCCGGAGAACATGGTGTTCATGCCGTTCTGCTACGCGGAGGCGGCCGCCAATCTGCTCACCAATCCGGCGCTCGATCCGTTCGGGAAGATTCCCGAGTTCAAGTTCTGCGCCGTGAAGGTGGAGCGCATTCTCGCGGAGGCGGCGGCGGAGTAATCCTCCGTCAAAATCGGCATCCAGAACAAAACGGCCGCCTCGTGAGGCGGCCGTTTGCATTTCGGAGATGCGGTACGCTCAGCGCTCGGCGAACGCCTTCTCGACGACGAAGTCGCCGGGCTCGCCGTGGTTGCCTTCGATGAAGCCGCGATCGAGCAGAATATTCTTGGTGTCGGTAAGCAGCGCCGGGCTGCCGCACATCATCACGCGGTCTTCGCTCGCATCGAGGTTGGCGAGACCGATGTCGCCGAACAGCTTGCCCGAGGTGATGAGATCGGTGATGCGGCCGCGGTTGCGGAACGGGTCGCGCGTCACGGTCGGATAATAGATCAGCTTCTCGCGGACCATCTCGCCGATCAGCTCGTCGTTCGGCAGCTGCTCCTGGATCATCTCACCGTAAGCGAGCTCGGCGACCCGGCGGCAGCCGTGCAGCAGCACGACCTTCTCGAACCGCTCGTAGGTCTCCGGGTCCTTGATGACGCTGAGGAACGGCGCGAGGCCGGTGCCGGTGCCGATCAGATAGAGGTTACGGCCGTTCTTGAGGTTGTCGAT
Organism: Pseudomonadota bacterium; assembly: GCA_049323835.1. Classification (GTDB taxonomy): domain Bacteria; phylum Pseudomonadota; class Alphaproteobacteria; order Rhizobiales; family Xanthobacteraceae; genus SG-bin9. The sequence goes on from JBMOOJ010000075.1 coordinate 73,678, forward strand.
GACGAGCGTGCCCGTCGCCTTGCGGCTGACGATGATCTGGTCGCCTTCCTTCAGATGCTGGAGGCGCGAGGTCAGCGGGCCGTCCGGCACCTTGATCGAGAAGAACTCAAGCGTGTCTTCGTAGTTCGCGCTCGCGACGCTGTACGCGCGCAGCAGCGGCTTCTCGTTGACCTTCAGCCCGATCATCGTGAACTCGCCGTTGCGGAAACGGAACGAGGTATCGCGCGTCGTGCGGAAGGAGAAGAGATTGTCGGTCCAGTGATGAACGCTCAGAACGCTTTCTTGATTGAAGTTGCTCATTGCACCTTATTCCAAGATCGAGGACCGGCAGGTCGGACTGTTGAAATCGCTTGGTAATCGCGCTTGCAATTCATTTGTATACTAATGAATATGCCGCGAGATGCAACGCCCGTCAAGTGCAGCGCAGCATGCGTGTATGTAGCTCATCCGGCCCCGGAATCCCTGCAATAAATTTCTCTATTTCAATGAGTTAGAGCTATTCTGAACCAAAATCAGGCCTTGGCCGGAAATCTCCGGTTCCGGCCGAAAACTCGCCAAAAGGAGCCCGAAATCCATGGCCCATGACGCACCCCAGGCGACCGGTCCGACCAAACTGGTCATCAAAAACATCGGCCTCCTGCTCTCGGGCGACCTGAACAAGCCTGTTCTGGATGCCGACACGATCCTCACCGAGAACGGCAAGATCACCGCGATCGGGCGCGCCAAGGACATCAACCAGGAAGGCGCGACCACCGTCGTCAACGCCAACGGCACGGTGGTGACGCCCGGCCTGATCGACAGCCACGTGCATCCGGTCGCCGGCGAATGGACGCCGCGGCAGAATCAGATCGGCTGGATCGACAGCTTCCTGCACGGCGGCGTGACGACGATGATCTCCGCCGGCGAAGTGCACATGCCCGGCCGCCCGCGCGACATCACCGGCCTGAAGGCGATGGCGATCTTCGCGCAGCGCTCGTTCGACAACCTGCGCCCCGGCGGCGTGAAGGTGATGGCGGGCGCGCCGGTGATCGAACCCGGCATGACCGAAGAGGATTTTCGGGAAATGGCGCTGGCCGGCGTGCGCTGGCTCGGCGAAGTCGGCCTTGGCGGCGTCAAGGATGGCCCGACCGCGCGCAAGATGGTGGCGTGGGCGCGCAAGTACGGCATGAACTCGACCATCCACACCGGCGGTCCGTCGATCCCCGGCTCCGGACTCATCGATGCGGACGTGGTGCTCGAAGCGGATACCGACATTGTCGGCCATATCAACGGCGGCCACACGGCGCTCCCCGACAACCAGATCCGCTGCATCTGTGAAGGCTGCAAGCGCGGGCTCGAAATCGTGCACAACGGCAACGAGCGCGCGGCGCTCTACACGCTGCGCATCGCCAAAGAGATGGGCGATCTCAACCGCGTCATCCTCGGCACCGATGCGCCGGCCGGCTCCGGCGTGCAGCCGCTCGGCATCATCCGCATGGTGTCGATGCTGTCGTCGCTCGGCGACGTGCCAGCGGAAGTCGCGTTCTGCTTCGCCACCGGCAACACCGCGCGCATGCGCGCACTCGATTGCGGCATCGTCGAGGTCGGCCGCGCGGCGGACTTCGTCATCATGGACAAGGCGCAGCACTCGGCGGGCAAGAATTTCCTCGAGAGCATTCAGCTCGGCGACCTGCCCGGCATCGGCATGACCATCATCGACGGCATCGTCCGCACGCAGCGCAGCCGCAACACGCCACCCGCAACCGCGGTGCCGGAGATTGTCACCGGGCATTGAGGCTCTTCTTCTCCCTCCCCCTTGTGGGGAGGGTGGCGCGTTGTGAGCCCCCGGATCGGCGCTCCGCGCCGTCCGAGGACAGGCTGCACGAACAAGGCGACGGGTGGGGGTCATGTCCATGTCACCCCACCCCGGCCTCCGCTCGCGATGCTCGCTCGGCCGACCCTCCCCATCAAGGGGAGGGATGACATCACGCACGTTGCGTTCATCGCTCTCATCATCTCCAGACATGCATGATCACCCCTGTTCTTTACGGCGCGGGGGCGCCGAATTCCCTTTCACGTTCCTCCCTCACGAAGAAGGCGCGCGGAACGCCGGACGCATCGTGCGTCCGCAGCCTCGTGCGCAAATGGAAGTGAGCACACGAGCGTAGTCACCACGGATGCCGAACATTCGTCCAGCGTTCCGCACGCGATGGGCTTCCGGCTTGCTTCGTGCTCTCCCCGGTGGCGATTGATACGCTTGGGTTCGTCACCGTCGGGACTGAGTGTGTTCCGTGCCTCCGGTTGGACGCACGAACCCTCCATCCCTTGATGCCAGCGGCGGGCATCGGGACCACACGACTTGGGCCGGCGCGCAAAGGCGACACGAGTGAGGCGAATCTCCACCCCGGCCCGCATCGCACAGCGTCGTCGTCAGCGCTTCCGGTGCGCGGGTCTATAGATGCAACGGCCGCACCCGCGAAGGGCATCCTGCCGCGCATCCCCAACCACGCATCGTCCGCGCCTGACGCTGCCGCGTCCACCGCATCCCGCCCCGCGGATCGTGACGATCGCGATCGCCCCTCTGTGGGGCAGGACACGAACATCATAAGCGAGGATTCCAGACCGGGGATAACTCGGGGCCAGATTTAATGTTGATGAACGAGTTCTTGTCCCGGACGCGATGCAGCGTGCCGCATGATCCCGAAAAGTGCGAAGCGGTTTTCGGATCAGATCATGCGCAAAAGCGCTGCGTCGCAGAGCCGGGACCGTTCCAGATTCAGTGGTCGGTACGGCCCCGGATCAGCGGCGCATCGCTGATGCGCTGCGCCGCGTCCGGGGCAAGTAGATTTCTTCTGGTCATTCAGGGGCGCAGCGTCTCGATTGCCGGTGCGCTACCGGCCTGCCACTTACGATACCGGCAGTGCGATCGAGTACTTGACCTGGCTGAGCGCGAAGCTCGACTCGATCGACGCGATGCCGTCGAGGCGCGTAAGTTTGGTTTTCAGGAATTTTTCGTAAGCTGCGAGATCGGCGGCGACGACGCGCAGAAGATAGTCGCGATTTCCGGTCATCAGATAGCACTCCAGCACCTCGTCCCATTTCGATATCGCCTTGGCGAACCGGGCGAGGTCTTCTTCCTTCTGCCGCACGAGCTTGATGGAAATGAAAACGCTGACGTGCAGCCCGATTGCCTTCTGGTCGACCATGGCCGCGTAACGGCTGATGACCCCTTGTGCCTCGAGTAACTTGACGCGGCGATGGCATGGAGACAGCGACAGCCCGACCTGATCGGCGAGCTGCTGCATGGTCGTGCGCCCGTCTTGCTGGAGAATAGCCAGAATTTTCCGGTCGATCACATCGAGGTCGGTCATTGAGATTATTTCCTGCCATGGAGCTACTAATTGAGAAATTATCCTATTCCATGGATGTATGCAGGTAAACATTGGGAAATTGCGTAGGTGGCGCAGGAGTAGACTTGAGGCAGGCCGGGAGGTTGCCATGTCCAAACCGTCGCGCATCGAGATGCTGTCGGAGCTCAACCGCAAGGTGCTCTGGCTCTCGTCGTGGATGATCCATAACGCCAATCACATCCGGCCGAACACCGATGGATTGAAAGTCGGTGGCCATCAGGCATCATCGGCGTCGCTCGCGACCATCATGAGCGCCCTCTATTTCTCCGTGCTGAAGCCGGAGGATCGCGTTGCGGTCAAGCCGCACGCGAGCCCGGTGTTTCACGCCATCCAGTATCTGCTTGGGCAGCAGACGCGCGAGCGTCTCGAAAATTTCCGCGGACTTCACGGTGCGCAATCCTATCCCTCGCGCACCAAGGATGTGGACGACGTCGATTTTTCCACCGGCTCGGTCGGCCTTGGCGTGGCGCAAACGCTGTTCTCGTCGATCGCGCAGGATTACGTCGCCGCGCACGGCTGGATGTCCGATCGGCGCAAGGGTCGCATGATCGCGCTGGTCGGCGATGCGGAAATGGACGAGGGTAACATTTTCGAGGCGTTGCTCGAAGGCTGGAAGCAAGGTCTGCGCAACACGTGGTGGGTCGTCGACTACAACCGGCAGAGCCTCGACGCCGTCGTGCGCGAGGGCCTGTGGGAGAAGTTCGAGACGATGTTCCGCAACTTCGGCTGGGACGTTGTCATTATCAAGTATGGCAAGCTGATGCAGGCGGCCTTCGCTGAGCCCGGTGGCGAAGCGCTACGCAAATGGATCGACAACTGCCCGAACCAGATTTATGCGGCGCTCTGTTTCCAGGGCGGCGCGGCGTTTCGCAAGCGGTTGCAGGACGAAATCGGCGATCAGGGCGACGTGTCACGGCTGATCGGGCGGCGTAACGATGCCGAACTGCTCGCACTGATGTCGAATCTCGGCGGCCACGATATGGAAAGCCTGATCGAGGCTTTCGAAGCGATCGACCACGATCGGCCGACCTGCTTTATCGCTTACACCATCAAGGGCGTGGGCCTGCCGTTCCAGGGGCACAAGGACAACCACGCCGGCTTGATGACGGTTGCGCAGATGGAGACATGGCGCGCGGCGCAGGGGGTGCGATCCGGATACGAATGGGACAAGTTCGAAGGATTGTCGCTGCCGGCGAACGATCTTCAGCGCTTTCTGGATCAGGTGCCGTTCGCGCAGGGCGGGTCGCGCCGGCTTCGGGACAGCGTCATCGATATTCCGCAGCGGCTGACCTATCAGCCGTCGCCGCAGATGTCGACGCAGCAGGGCTTCGGCCTCGTTCTCAATGATCTCGGCAAGGGCGACAGCAAGCTGGCCTCGCGCATCGTCACGACATCGCCGGACGTGACCGTGTCGACAAACCTTGGCGCGTGGGTCAATCGGCGGCATCGCTTTGCGGGCGCGGAGGAGGTGGATCAATTCCGACGCGAGAAGATTCCCTCGACATTCGCGTGGGATTCTTCGCCCAGGGGGCAGCATATCGAGCTTGGCATCGCCGAGATGAATCTCTTCGTTCTGCTGTCTGCGCTGGGGCTGTCGCATTCGATCAACGGCGTGCGCCTGTTTCCGGTCGGCACGCTGTACGATCCCTTCATTGAGCGCGGCCTCGATGCCTTGAACTACGCCTGTTATCAGGATGCGCGTTTCATGGTGGCGGCCACGCCGTCGGGCATCACGCTGGCGCCGGAGGGCGGGGCGCATCAATCGATCGCGACGCCGCTGATCGGCATGGCGCAGGACGGCCTCGCATCGTTCGAGCCGGCCTTCGTCGATGAGCTTGCTGTGATCATGCGCTGGGGCTTCGATCACATGCAGCGCGACAAGGACGAGAGCGGTGAGCCGGGCGGCTCCGTCTATCTGCGCCTGTCGACGCGGACGGTCGAGCAGCCACGGCGGCTGATGACAAACGATCTCGAGGCTGACATCACCAGCGGCGCGTACTGGTTGCGCAAGCCCGGGCCGAATTGCGAACTGGTGATCGCGTACACAGGCGCGGTCGCGCCGGAGGCGATCGAAGCAACGGGACTGCTCGGCGAAAGCGTGCGCGACATCGGCCTGCTTGCGATCACATCATCGGATCGTCTTTACGGTGGCTGGCAGTCGGCGCGCCGCCATCGCCGCGAGGGGCGATCCGCTTACATTGCGCATATCGAGCGGCTGCTTGCGCCGTTACCGCAGACCTGCCGGTTCGTGACGGTGATCGACGGCCATCCGTCGGCGCTGGCGTGGCTCGGCGGAGTCTATGGCCACCGGACGGAAGCGCTCGGCGTCGACAAGTTCGGTCAGACCGGCACGATCGACGATCTCTATGCGGAGTACGGGATCGACGCCAACGCCATCATCGCTGCCGCGGAGCAGCTGATGATGGGCCGCAGCACGCTGCATCGCCGCGTGCGAGTCTAGCGGCGATCAGCGCGGTTACGTTGCGGACTTCGCCGATCGGTGCGGCGTTGTCGTCTCGCCGAGATCCCAGAACAGGCCCGCCATGATCGCCAGTCCTTCGCGCGCGACCGAGCCGAGCAGGTGCTCGTCGGGTGCGTGCTGTGAACACGCCGGATAGGAATGCGGAATCCAGATCGTCGGCATGCCGAGGATATCGGCGAAGGCATCGTTCGGGATCGAGCCGCCGAGATTGGGCAGCAATGCGGGAGGAGCGCCGGTGGTCGCGGCCATCGATGCTTTCGCCCACGTCACCCACGGATTTTCCGGATCGAGCCGCGTGGCGTTCATGATGTCCATCGCGCCCGCCTTGACCTCGATCCACGGGAAGCCGGCCTGAGCAAAATGCTCGCGCAGGACGTCCGGAAGATCGCTCACATCCGTTCCGACGACGAAGCGCAGCTGGATCGTGGCCTTGGCGGATTCCGGAATCGCATTCAGCGGCCGCGCGGGATTGCCGGTGGTGAAGGCGAGGACTTCGAGCGCATTCCAGCCGAACACGCGCTCGGCTGCGGTGAGGCCGGGCTCGCCCCAGTCGGCATCGATCACCGGATCGTTGGCGCCGCCGCCGACGTTCAGATCGGCGAGCGCCTGACGTACCGCGGGCGGAATCGGCGGCGGCCGCAGCTTTTCGACCAGAATGGTGCCGCGCGCATCGACCAGCGTTGCGATGGCATGGGCGAGGATCGTGCCGGCATTGCGCAGCAGGCCGCCCCAGTTGCCGGAGTGATGCGCTCCGGTTCTGAGATTGACGGACAGATCGATGTTAGCCGCGCCGCGCGAGCCGAGAAACATCGTCGGCCGGTTGGCCGCCAGCCGCGGGCCGTCGGATGCAATGAGCACGTCGGCGGCCAGCGCATCGCGCTGCTGTCGGCAGATGTCGTGTAGCCCCGGCGAGCCGGTTTCCTCTCCCATCTCGACGATGATGCGGGTGTTGAAACCGAGACGTCCGCCGCGCGCAGCCATCGCCGCACGGAGCGCTGCGATGTTAATGGCGATCTGCCCCTTGTTGTCGGCGGTGCCGCGGCCATACCAGCGATCGCCTTCGACAGTGACGGCGAGGGGCGCAAGACCCGCGCGCCATTGATCCGGTTCGCATCGCACCGTGTCGCCATGCCCATAGATCAGAATGGTCGGGAGGCCATCGTCCTCGTGACGCTCCGCGATCAGGAAGTCTCCGAAGGCCGGCTTCGGATTCGGATGTATCGTGGTCTTGAAACCGGCCGCGGCGAGATCGGGCGCGATACCGCTGTCGAGGAATGCGCGAAGCTCCTCATGCTGGTTGGCGGCCTGGCTTTCCGTGCGCAGGGCGACGAGCCGGCCCAGCATCGCGAGAAAGCCGCCGTTATCGAAAAAGCGCGTGGCCTCGCCAATCGCCTGCTGCCGGGTCATCAAGCTAATCCCTTCACTCACACCGCAAAACGCCGTCAGCCAGGGCAAGGCCAGAGAGCATGTTCGGTCGCAGACCGATTTCTACTCGCAAAGGCTCGGTATGGCCATCGTCAGGTGTTCAGCAGTTCCTGGGGGAAAAGCTCTTGCGCCGCGAGGCGGCGATCGATGAAGCCCTGATCGTAAGCGTAGCGCACGAGGGTTTCGATCGCGACGATGTTGTTTTTGACGCCGTCCGCGTGAGCTGGTGGGAAGGTACCTGCCGGGCTGCTTCCGCCGGTGACGGCGAAGGCATTGAACACATCCGCAACGAGACCCGGTTCGCGCGCGAGGGCTGACTTGTGAACGCCCATCAGATGCATGATCGGGAAGATGCCGGTGCGCGCGAAATAGTTGCGCTCCTCGCGAGTGGAGTCATCGAACAGGCGCTTGATGCCGGATGCGGGCTTGCCGAAATCCGCCGGCGGCGAGTGATGAACAATCGCGTCGATCGCGCCGGTTCGCAGCATCTCCGCAAGCGATGTGCCTGTGACCTCGCGGATGTTCGCCGGCCGCAACAGTTTCGGAATAGCGATGTAACTGCGTTGAACCTCGTCGACATCGCCGATGATCCAGCCGATGTCCGGCGCGTTGACGCCATATTCATCCGCGAGCAGGCCGCGCACGACGAGTGCGGCGGTGTTGAGATAATTGCGGACACCGAGGGTCTTTCCCTTCAACTGCGCCGGGTCGCGGATGTCGCTGTCCGCGCGAACGTAGATCGCACTGTGGCGGAACACGCGCGACGGGAAGATCGGCAACCCGACATACTGACAGTCACCGCGATTGAGATGCATCAGATAGAGACTGAACGAAAGCTCGCTGATGTCGAACCGCGGAGCCTCGAACGCGATCCGGAAAAGTTCTTCCGGCGCGATGGCGTTTGCCGACAGCTGATGTTTTGGAAGCCGAACGGTGCCATCGAGAATGGCGCGGGTTCGTTCGCCAGGCGTGCAAGCAAGCGTGAGTGTGTTCATCGGGATATCGCTCTTCAGCAAGGCTGCTCTGTCAAACCGCAGCTGGACCGGAGACTTAACATGTTAAATGATTTGCCGTGACTATTTCGGTGGCGAACGATGCACACTTTGTAGCTGCGGCAATCACCCGCAGTTGTAGCCGGAGATACAAAGGCGCCGAGCATCGGCGGATACGCTCGCACCGGGGACGCAATTCACACATATCGGGGTCGATCAAGATGTTGGACACACTGCAGGGTTCCCTGAAGCGCGCGATGGCCGTGACGGCACTTGCCCTGATGGCGTCGGTTGCGGGCACAGCGCCAGGATTGGCGCAAACCAAGATCAACATCTCGGTGGTGCAGAGCATCACCTCGTCGCCGCACTTCGTCGCGAAGGAGAAGGGGTACTTCGCCGAACAGGGCCTCGACGTGAACGTCGACACGTCGCTTCAGAACGTCGCGGACCAGCTGCCGCTGCTCGCCGCCGGGCAGTATCAGATCATGGCGACCTCGTGGGGCGCCTCGGTGTTCAACGCGATGCAGCGCGGAGGGCTGATCCACGTTCTGGCGACGCAGACGACTTTGCCGGCCTCGGGTCGTAACCTGGTCGCGCTGGTCGTATCTCCGGCCAGCTACGAAGCGGGTCTAAAAACCGCGGAAGGCCTGAAAGGCAAGAAGGTCGGCGTCGTCGGCCTCGGCGGCTGGAACGAATACGATGTTCATCTCGCCCGCAAGGCGTTCGGTGGCAGCGTCTGGGATGTCGAGCTTGTTCAGATCGGCCGCAACGACGTGGGCCCGGCGATCACCAATGGCGCTGTCGCCGCGAGCTGGGCGGCGGAACCGGGCGTCACGCTTCTGGAAGAGAAGAACATCGCCAAGCCGATCAATAATGATGCGGGCCGCGGCAAGGGCGCCTTCCCGCTGCTGGCGAACGCGGATTTCGCGACGAAGAATCCCGACATCTGCGCGCGCTATCTTGCAGCCTTTCTGAAGGCAGCCCGCGAAATCGAAGCGGGCGCGTGGAAGGACCCGCAGATCGTCGACATTGTCTCGAAGTACACCAAGGTGCCCGGCGACGTCCTGCGCAAGACGCCATCCAAGATCGTGCCGAACATCGAGCCCGACTTCGCGCTGATGGAGGATATGCAGGAGTATTTCCGCGAGCGGAAGATGCTGACCTACACCGGCAAGGTCGAGTTCCGGAAGCTCTACTCCCAGGCGATCGTCGACAAGGCGCTGCAGATCGCGAAATGATTGCGCCGTCCGGTTCGGCCTGAGGTAACACGATGCCCAACTTGCGCTCGATTGCGTCTGATGCCGGAAATGGCCGTTCGCTCCCCGCGAAGGACGACGTCATTGCGGTCAAGCATCTCTGGAAGGCGTTCTACGACAGAAACCAGGACTCGATCGTCGTCGCGATCAGCGACGTGTCGGTCAATGTGAAGCGCGGGCAATTCGTTTGCATCTGCGGGCCTTCGGGGTGCGGAAAATCGACGCTGATCCGCATTCTTGCTGGCCTCGAAGACAAGACGCTCGGTGAGATCGGGATCGAACCGACGCGATCGGGCAGCGAGCGACCGCCGGCGATGGTCTTCCAGGAGGCGTCGCTGTTCCCGTGGCTGACCATCGAAGAGAACGTCGCCTATCCGCTGCGATTGCAGGGCGCGTCCGCTGAGGAGCGGGAAGCGCGCACGCGCGAGCTGCTCGAAGTCACGCGGCTCACGGATTTTGCCAAGAGCTATCCGCATCAGCTCTCTGGCGGCATGAAGCAGCGCGCCAGTGTGGCGCGCGCGCTGGTCGACAACGACAGCGATATTCTCTTGATGGACGAGCCGTTCGGCGCGCTCGACGAGCAGACGCGCATCGAGTTGCAGCAGGAGCTGCTGCGAATCTGGGAGCAGACGGGTAAGACCGTGCTGTTCATCACGCACAGCGTCGAGGAAGCGGTGACGCTCGGCGACCGCGTGATCGTGATGTCCGCGCGGCCCGGTGAGATCGTTGCCGATATCAAGGTTCCGTTCCCGCGTCCGCGCGATGTTCTCGATCTGCGGCGTCAGCCGCAGTTCGGACAATTGATCTTCGACGTTTGGCAACTGTTGGCGCGATCGAAGACGAAGGAGCAGGGCGCCTCCCCGCTCACGAAGGAAACCGCGGACGGCATCGTTTCGCAGCCGTCATCTTCGCCGAAGCCGACGGCGTCGGAGCTGGAGCGGTTGTCGAAACCGTCCTGGACCGAGCGGCTGGTGTCGGTGGTGGGGAAGTTCTCGCCGTTGCTCGTCCTTGTGCTGTGGGAATTGCTCACGCAGATCGGCACCGTGGATGCGCGATTCTTCCCGTCGCCGTCGTCGATCGCATCGGTATTCTGGCAAGAGCTGGTGGACGGCACGTTGCTCGTCGATACGCTTGCAACGCTGGAGCGCGTGGCGATCGGTTTCGTCGCCGGCGGCGTTCCGGCGATCATCCTGGGCCTCGTGCTCGGGTTGTGGCCGACAGCCCGGCAACTGATCGCGCCGATCTTCTCGGCGCTCTATCCGGTGCCGAAGATCGCGACGTTTCCGCTGCTGCTCCTCATTCTCGGTGTCGGCGAGGCGCCGAAGTATACGATCATCGCCATCGTCGTGTTCTTCCTCGTCTTCTTCAATACGCTGACCGGCGTGCGCTACGCGCCGAGAATCTATCTCGACGTCGCGCAGAATCTCGGTTCCTCGACGCTGAACACGTTCAGATTGATCGCGCTTCCGGCTGCGCTACCCAGCATTTTCACGGGCCTGCGGCTCGGGCTTGGAACGGGCTTCGTCGTGATCGCCGCCGTCGAGTTCGTCGGCGCCAGAAGCGGCCTCGGCTACGCCATCTGGTCATCGTGGCAGATTTTCGCCGTCGAGAAGATGTACGTGAACATCATCGCGATCTCGCTGCTCGGCTATCTCTGCATCCTTCTGCTCGAAGGGATCGAATACGTGTCAATGCCCTGGAGCCGCGGCAATCGGTAGTGCGGGGAGAACATTATGACTGAATCCCGCGCCGACCGGATTCTGCTGGGCGATATCGTCACGCTCGACCGGCAGAGTTCGATCGCCGAAGCGATTGCGATCAAGGATGGCGTGATCGCGGCGGTCGGGTCGCGGTCGGATGTCCTCGGCTTGCGTGGCCCGCAGACCGCTATTCACGAGGTCCGCGGTACGATCATCCCGGGCTTCAACGACACCCACGCGCACATGGATACGGAAGGCTTGCGCACCTGCTTTCCCTCGCTCGATGACGCGCGTTCGATCGGCGACATCCTGACGACGATCAAACGGATCGCGGCCACCAAGCCCAAGGGCGAGTGGATCGTGACGATGCCGGTCGGAAAATCGCCGTTCTATTTCGGCGGGCCGGAGAACCTCGCGGAAAAGCGGATGCCGACGCGGCAGGAACTGGACTCGGCTGCTCCCGATCACCCGGTCTGCATTCTGCCGCCGTCCTCCTACTGGAGTCTCATTCCGTGCCACGCCGCGCTGAATTCGCTCGGTTTGGCGCGCAACGGCATCAATCGCGAAACGCAGCCGCGCATCGGCGGCGTGACCATCGAGCGCGATAGCAGTGGCGAGCCGACGGGCGTGATCGTGGATCGGAACTATCCCGATATGGCGCAGGTCGATCTGCTCGGTGGCGTACCGAAGTTTACGCTGGCCGACCGTTGCGAAGGCATTCGCCGGGCGATGAAAATCTATCACGCCAGCGGTACGACCAGCGTCTACGAGGGGCACGGGTGCGCGCCCGATATTCTCGATGCCTACGGCGCGCTGTGGCGATCGAATGATCTGACGATGCGGGTCGGGCTCGTCGTCAGTCCGATGTGGACATCGATCGACGAAGCCGAACGGCATATGCGGGAGAGCCTGTCCTATGCCCGCGGTTCGGGCTTCGGCGATGCGCATCTGCGGATCGGCGGGCTCTTCGTCAACTACGGCGGCGATCCGGCAGCAGCGCGGGTATCGATGTCAAACCCGTCCAATCTCGGCTGGTCGTCCTACGTCAAGCACGCGAACGATCCGGAGAGTTTCGAGCGGCTGTGCATGATGGCTGCACAGCACGATCTGCGCATCCACACGGTCGTCATCGACAAGCTGCACGAGATTCTTCCTATTCTGAAGCGCGTGGACGAGAAATATGGCATTCGCGACAAGCGCTGGGTGCTCGAACATATCAGTACCGTTCGCGAGCAGGATTTGCCGTTGATCCGCGAACTCGGTCTCGGCGTCACACTGATCCCCGGTTATCACATCGCCAAGGCGGGTACGCGTTACCTTAGTATGGATGACGCCGCGGCGAGCCTCATCGCGCCGGCCTTGCAGCTGTCGCGGCTCGACGTGCCGCTGTCATGCGGCACCGACAACAGCCCGACCAATCCGCTGGCCGTCATGCATGCGATGGTGACGCGCAAGGAGAAGGGCGGCCGCGTCGTCGGCGAAGCTGCAAAGGCCACGCCCGAGGTTGCCTTGCGGGCGCTCACCGTCAACGGCGCGTGGTTTTCGTTCGAAGAAGGACGCAAGGGTCCGCTTGCGCCGGGATATCTCGCAGACCTGGCGGTGTTCGACAGGAATCCGCTCACCGCACAGCCGGACGAACTCGAAGCATTGACATGCACCGCGACCATGGTCGGCGGGCAGGTCGTGCACGGTCACGTCTAGCTGACCGGATCAGGTCGTAGCCATCGCTTCCTTTGGAACCCTCGCATACAGGCTCATGGTCGTTGCCGCCTGCTTCTCGAAGTGCGACTGGAGAAGTGCTACCGCCTTTTCCTCATTACGGTCGATAGCGGCCTGCATGATGGCCTGATGCTCGCTGTCGGCGATCACGGCGCGCTCAGAATATTTCCAGAAGTAGCGGCGATAGCGTTCGAGGTGGTCGTAGAGCTCCTCGAAGAAGTGCAGCAGCCATGGCGATCCGCAACCCTTGCACAGCGCGAAATGAAACTCGCGGTGTCGCATCTCCCATTCGTTGCGTGCGGTTTCATCATCGAGGGCGACCGAAAGCGCCGCGCTTGCCTGCTTGAGCCGATGCAGGGCGCCGACGAGATCGACCTCCCATTCGTCGCGGCCGTCGCGGATCGATCCGCGGATTGCGTAGGTCTCGAGATGCGCGCGCAGCTTCGAGACGTCGAGCATCTCGTTGAAGTTGATCGGGGCGACCATGAAGCCCTTGTGATCCTCGGACACCACGAGGCCTTGCGCGGCGACCTGAAACAGCGCCTCGCGCAAGGGACTGGTGCCGACGTCGTAAAGCTTGGTGAGCTTCTCGAACTGGAGTCGTTCGCCGGGCTCGAAGCGGTGGCGGACGATGTCGTTGCGAAGCCGTTCGGCCGTGCGGCCTGCGAGTGTCTTCGGTTCGCCGTTGCGCAGCATGCGCAAACCCGGGCCCCAGTTCAGCTCCGGGGCAGACAGTTTTCTCATTGGCGGCTCGTTATTGGAGAATCTGCCAGCACTATGGACCTCTGGGTGCGAAAATCCAAGAGGGTATGTATTTTCGAAACTCTTGACTATCTTGGATTATGATGCTTCGTTTCGCTGGTAACGGAGGACGGACCGATGGCTGAAATCGTATTTGCGGCGGGTGCTCCGCATGCGCCGGGATTGATCGGCCTGCTGGAGGCCGCGCCCCCGGACGTGAAGGACGTGGTCGTCACCACCTATCGCAACCTCGCCACCGCCATTCGCGAGGCCAAAGCCGATGTCCTGATCGTTTTCGCCAACGATCATCTCGCGAACAGCCGCATCCGCGCTTATCCCGATTTCCTCATCGGCATGGCCGAGGAGCATCGCGGTCCTTACGAGTGGTTCAAGCCGTGGATCGGCTGCGAGGACTACACGGTGAAGGGATCGCCGCAGGTTGCGGCCCAGCTTTTCAACGGCATGACCAAGCGCGGCATCCGGATGTTCGCGCAGAACGAAAACCTCAAATTCGACGACAACATTTCCGTGCCGGTTCTTCTCACGGGCCTCGAAGGTTCCGGCATCCCGGTCGTCCCGATCCTCCAGAACTGCACCGTGCCGCCGATTCCCGATCAGCATCGCTGCTACGACGTCGGCAAGGCGCTCGGCGACTTCATTCGCAACGATCTGCCGTCGGACATGCGCGTGGCGCTGCTGGGCTCAGGCGGTCTCAGCCACGAACCGGGCGGGGCGCGTTACTACTTCATCGATGAAGAGTTCGATCGCTGGTTCCTCGATCTCGTTGCGTCCGGCGATCACGAGAAGCTGCTGAAAGAACTGACGCTCGAGCGCATGGAAGCAGCCGGCTCCGGCGGCACCGCCGAGTTGCTCGCGTGGGTCGTTGTGCTCGGCGCCATCGGCTCCAAGCCGGGCCGCAACTTCGGTTACACCGTTCACAAGGACTTCAAGTGCGGCGTCGGCGCCGTGCTGTGGGATCTCGATGCCAATACGGCCAAGCGCCGCGTCAACGCCTGACGGAGTGAAACGATGGGCCTCGAGAAATTCAATCCGGCGCTGGCGACGCACGATCTGATTCAGGATCTGAAATGGAGCCCTGAGCTGCGCGCCGAGTTCGAAGCGAACGAACCGACGGTACTCGATCGCTATGCGCTTCTACCGGAGGAGCGCAAGGCAATCGAGACGCGCAACTTCCTCGCGCTCTACGACATGGGCTTGCATCCGTATCTCGGCGGCCAGTTCGCGCGTCTTATCTTCGGTAACGAAGCGGGCAAGGGCGCCGTCACCGCCGTCAACAAGCTTGTCGAATCTCTGCAAGGCAAGGGTCCGGTGGGCTGATCGCTTCACAGATATTCGACTGAACACGCTGACAACACATCAAACCGGGGGAATTCGACGTGGCACTCTCAAAGACATTCCTATCCGCCGCTGCCGTCATCGGACTGGCCGCCGGCGCATTCGCGTCTTCCGCGATCGCACAGAGCTCGCAAGGCATCACCGATACGGAGATCAAGATCGGCGGCATCTGCCCGAGCACCGGGCCGATCGCGTCGTTCGTCACGATCTGCGTGATGCAGGATGCGTACTTCAAGTTCATCAACGACCGCGACGGTGGCGTCACCATGGCGGACGGCAAGAAGCGCAAGATCAGCTACACCTACTACAACGACGAGTACTCGCCGCCGCGCACAGTCGAGCAGGCACGCCGCCTGGTCGAACGCGATCAGGTCGCGCTCGTGATCGGCCCGCTCGGAAGCGCGACCGGCCTCGCTATTCGTGACTACCTGAACAAGCGGCAGGTGCCGCAGCTCTATGTCGGCAGCGGACTGTCGGCTTTCAGCACGGCGACGGACGAGTTTCCGTGGACGCTCGGCTGGCAGCCATCCTACACGACGGAATCGAGCATCTTCGCCGAGTTCGTCAAGAACCAGAAGCCGAACGCCAAGGTCGCGGTTCTTTATCAGAACGACGACTTCGGCAAGGAACTGCTCGGCGCGTTCACCGAAGCCGCGAAGGGCACCAGCACGCAGATCGTAGCGACGCAGTCCTATGAAGTGTCGTCGCCGAGTGTGGACTCGCAGGTGTCGAACCTCGCCGCATCCGGCGCCGACGTCTTCCTGAGCTTCAGCGTGCCGAAGTTCACCGCGCAGGCGCTGCGCAAGGTGCGCGATACGTCGTGGCGTCCGATGGTGATCATCACCAACATCAGCGCCTCGGCAAAGACCGTGATGGAGCCCGCGGGAGCGGAGGCCTCCGAAGGCGTCTATTCGGTGATCGCGATGATGGACCCCACCAGCCCCGACTACGCGAACACGCAGGACATCAAGACCTATCGCGAGATCGGCCAGAAGTACGGCGGGCAGGGGCTCAACGTCGACGACCCGATCACGATGTACGGTTTCGGCCAGGCACAGACGATGGTGGAGGTACTGAAGAAGGCGCAGCCGACACGAGAATCGATCAATCACTCGGCGCGGCACATCTGCAACATTTCTGTGCTCGGCCTGGTGCCCGGCGCGAAGGTCTGCATCAACGGCAAAGACGATCCGTTCTACGTCGAGTCGATGCAGATCGTTCGTTACAGCAAGGGCCGCTGGGAATTGGTCGGGCCTGTCATCAGCTCCTACGAAGGCAAGACGCCGCGCCGCGCAAAATAACGGAGCCGTGCGGAAGCCAAAATAGCGCGTGTGACATGACCGAACTCCTCAACGAGATCCTGCCGGCCAAGACCGGACGAGCATTGCTCGTCCGGCGCGGTGAGACGCTGCGGATCACCGATCTCGAAGGCCAGCAGGTCGTCGATGTCGCGATCTTCAATGCGAACAACTATCGCGACAAACTCTCGTTGTCGTATTCGACCACGCGCTACGCGCTTCAGCAAAGCGCGCTGCGCGCGGGGCTTCCGCCGCCAACGGTGCAGATGTCGCGCGACTACGTGACGGAAGGCGACATCCTGATGTCGACCATCTTCACGCCGCTGATGGTGCTGACCAAGGAGACGCCCGAGCCGAAGGGTGTTCACAAAGTCAATCAGCGGATGTGCAATCGCCGGTTCTACGAGAGCTTCGGCGTGTTCGGCGTCGACGGCTGTCATGAGGTGATCAGCCGGCTGGTCGCTCCGTACGGCATTCGTCCGGAGGACATCCCTGACACGATCGATTTCTTCATGAACTACCATCACGACTGCGCGACGCGCTCGTGGGTCGCCGAGAAGCCGGTGTCGAAGCCGGGCGATTATGTCGAGCTGCTGGCAGAGACGGATGTGCTCGTTGCGATCTCCAACTGTCCCGAGGACCATGTCAGCGACATCAATGGCGGCCGGTGTACGCCGATGCGCCTCCAGGTCTTCCAGTACGAGCCTGTATCCGCTCCGTCATGACAACGCATCAGTTGAAAGCCGGCCCGCAAACTCTCATGCAGGGCAAGGTCGATCCCCGTATGCCGCCGGCTCTTGTCGTCGAGTCCGGTGACACGGTTGTTTTCGATACCCGCTCGATGTGGGATGGCGCGAGCACGCCTGGACTCGATCTCAAGGCGATGCTCGCGTTACGCGATCGCTATCGCGCGGAGGGCAGGGGGCCGCACAGTCTCACCGGGCCGATTGCTGTACGCGGCGCCAAACCGGGCGATGTGCTGCGCGTCGATATTCAGCAGCTCGAGGTGTCGGATCACGGCATTAACGTGATTTTCCCGGGCCAGCAAAGCCGCGGTCTCCTCGCCGAGATGTTTCCCGAGCCGGAGTTGCGGCATTTCAAGCTTGATCGCCGCACCATGACGGCCACGCTCGGAAAGAGCGTCACCATTCCGCTGCGGCCATTTCTCGGCATCGTTGGCGTGCTGCCGGCGGTAGCCGAACCAATCAGTTCGTCGTTGCCGGGAAACTTCGGCGGCAATATCGATTGCCCCGATCTCGTTGTCGGCGCGAGCATTCACTTGCCGGTACAGATCGACGGCGCGGGCTTCTTCGCCGGAGATGCACACGCCGCGCAGGGTTGCGGTGAGGTGAGCCAGACCGCGCTCGAGACGTCCATGACGCTGGCGCAAGTCAAGCTCACACTTGTCGAGCGGCCCTCACTGAAAACGCCGCGTGCGGAGACGGCCGACGCATACATCGCCATGGGCTTCGATGTCGATCTGCGCGTCGCTGCGCAGCAAGCCATCGCCGATATGGTCGACCTGCTGGGCGAGCGGCATGACCTCGGGCGTTCGGAGGCCTATTCGCTCTGTTCGCTCCAGGCAGATTTGCTTGTGACCCAGGCCGTCAACGGCATCAACGGCGTGCATGCGCGCGTGCCGAAGGCGATCTTCCGCGACGGGAGGGTGGGGCTGTGACCACACCGATCCTTCAGGTTCGCGATGTCGGCGTGGAGTTCGGCGGCGTTCAGGCGCTGCGCGACGTATCATTCGATGTGTTCGCCGGAGAAATCTGCGGGCTCATCGGCCCGAACGGCGCCGGCAAGACCACGTTGTTCAACGCCATTTCCCGCGTCTATCGCGTCTCGCGCGGCAGCATCCACTTTCATGGCCGCGATATCACAACGCTCCCGGCTGATCGCATCGTCGGACTGGGCATCGCGCGCACGCTCCAGAACATCGGCTTGATCCAGGAGCTGACAGTCATCGAGAATGTCCTTCTCGGTGCGCATCACCGCATCAAGCCCGGCTTCGTCACGGCCGTCCTCGGTGGCGACGAGGTCCAGCGCCTTGATCGCGTCATCAAGGATGAAGCCCATGCCATCCTCCAGGACCTCGATCTGCAATGGGCGGCCGACCAGCGCACCAGCGAATTGCCGTTCGGTACGTTGAAGCGGATCGAGCTCGCGCGGGCGCTGATCGCCAAGCCGCGTCTTCTCATGCTGGACGAACCGGCGAACGGTCTGTCGCACAGCGAAGTCGATGAGCTTGCAGGCGTGATCCTGAACATCCGTAAACGGCACGATCTCTCGATCCTGCTGGTCGAGCATCATATGCGGATGGTGATGCGTATCTCGGATCGTGTGGTGGTGCTGGAGAACGGCGCGAAGATCGCCGACGGCCTGCCGGCGGATGTCCGCGCCAACCCGCGCGTGGCCGAGGCTTATCTGGGAACGGCGGCATGAGCTTGCTCAGCATCGAAGCGCTGGAGGCGAGCTACGGCGCTTTCAAGGCGTTGCGCGGAGTCGATTTCGCGATCGGCGAGGGGCAGATTCACGTCATCCTCGGCGCCAATGGTGCGGGAAAGACGACGACGCTCCGTGCCATCTCGGGAACGGTCGAGCGCAGCGGCGCGATCACCTTCGACGGCAAACGCATCGATCAGTGTTCGCCCCGGCAGGTCGTGGCCGGTGGCATCGCCCACGTGCCGCAAGGGCGCGGCACGTTCGCCGATCTGACGGTCGACGAGAATCTGCGGCTCGGCGCCTATCTTCGCTCGGGTCCGCAAGTAAAGGAAGACCGCGAGCGGTGGCTGAGCTTCTTTCCGCGGCTGCGCGAGCGTCTCTCGCAGCAGGCGGGAAGTCTCAGCGGCGGCGAGCAGCAGATGCTTGCGATCGCGCGCGCGCTGATGCTGCGGCCACGCTTGTTGCTGCTCGACGAGCCGTCGCTCGGCCTCGCGCCGATCATCACGCAAAGCCTCTTCAAGACGCTCACCGCGATCCGTGATGCGACGTCGATGACGATGCTGATCGTGGAACAGAACGCAAATCTCGCATTGGCCATCGCGGATCAGGGACTGGTTCTCGAAAGCGGTCAGATCGTCTTGCGTGATGATGCCGCCAAACTCGCGAAGAACGACGAAATCCGCCGCATTTACCTGGGTTACGAATGAACCTGCTCGCCAGCCAGCTCGCCGACGGCATCGCGGACGGTGCGATCTACGCATCGCTCGCGCTTGCGCTCGTGTTCAGCTACCGATCCACCAGCATCGTCAACTTCGCGCAGGGCGAAATGGCGATGTTGTCCGCCTTCACCGCATGGCAACTGATGGCGTGGGGCCTCGGCCTCTTTGCGGCGGCCTCCATCAGCATTGGACTGTCGTTCGTGTTCGGAGCGGTGCTGTACTTCTGCATCGTCAGGCCGTTGTCGAAAGCCAATCTGCTGACAGTGGTGAGCGTACTGATAGGACTCTATCTGGCATTGAACAGCCTCGCGGGGTTCATCTGGACTTACACGATCAAGCCGTTCCCGAGCTTCTTTCCGTCGGGTCACGTCAAGCTTGGATTCTTCAACGTCGCCTATGAAACCGCCGGCATCGTCATCGTTATCTCGGCCGTCCTTCTCGTGCTGTATGTTCTGTTCGAGAAGACGAAAATCGGTCTCGCCATGCGCGGCGCGGCATCCGCACCGGACTCGTCGGTTCTTGTCGGCGTCTCCGTGCCGGTGATGCTGATGATCGGCTGGGGTATCGCGGCCGCGCTTGGCGCATTGTCTGGCATCCTCGTCGCGCCGCGCGTCTTCCTCAACCCGACGATGATGTTCGGCATCATCATCTATGCGTTTGCCGCGGCGACGCTCGGCGGCTTCGACAGCATGATCGGCGCCATCGTCGGCGGATTGCTGGTGGGCGTGATCGAAAATCTGGTCGGAACGTATGTGCCGTGGATCGGCGCCGATCTGAAGGTCATCGTGGCGCTGGTGCTGATCTTCGCGACGCTCCTGATCAAGCCGGATGGGTTGTTCGGCCGCAGGAAGGTGGTGCGGCTGTGAGCGAATCGATCCAGAAGCCGTTTCCTCTGTGGCTGCGTGCCATCGCCGCTGTGGGCCTTGCGGTGCTGCTGCTTTACGTCATCCCGTTCGTCATTCCGAGCTATCTGGTCAGCCAGTTCGCGACCGTGCTGGCGTTCGGCATTGCCATCATCGGACTCAATCTTGTTACGGGTTTTGGCGGTGCGATCACCCTCGGTCACGGCGCGTTCGTTGCGCTTGGCGCCTACGTGTCGTCGATCCTGATCGTGCGCTACGGCTGGTATCCGCTCGCCACCATTCCGGTCGCGGCTGTTGTGTGCTGGGTCGCCGGTCTGTGCCTGGGCTTCCCGGCGTTGCGATTGCAGGGACTGTATCTTGCGCTCGGCACGCTGGTGCTGTCGATCACCGTGCCGCCGCTGCTCAAGCGCTTCGATACGCTGACGGGCGGCGTGCAAGGTCTGATCGTCGGAAACCCGTCGCCTCCGAAATGGCTGCCGCTCGACGACTCGCAGTGGATTTACTTTGTCTCGCTGGTGCTGGCGCTGATCGGCTATGTCGTTGCGCGCCGGATCGTCCGCGGCGCGCTCGGGCGCGCGCTGATCGCCACGCGCGACAACATGCTGGTCGCTGCCGTGATGGGCGTCAGCCGGCTCAATCTGACGACTGCGACGTTCGCGGTGAGCAGCCTTTATGCCGGTGTCGCCGGAGCGCTGTACGCGATGATCGTCGGTTTCGTGTCGCCGGATACGTTCTCCGTGATGCTGAGCCTCAGCCTCTTCGTTGCTGCGGTCGTCGGCGGCGTGACGTCGCTGTTCGGTGCGTTTCTCGGCGCGCTGTTCATTCAGTTCGTGCCCGTGTGGGCGAGCGATATCGACGTGGCGCTGGCCGGAATGGTCTATGGCCTGTCGCTGATCCTGATCCTTCTGATCGTTCCGGATGGACTGGGCGGCCTTTGCCAACGCTTGTCTGAATGGGTGAAGGCGATGCTCTACGGCCGTTCCGACGTGCAGCCGCCGGTCAAGACCAGCGATGCTCTCAAGCCGGAACGTGCGACACCATGAGCGCGGGGCAGGTCGATCACATCATTCTCGGCAACGTCATTACGCTCGACGAGACGGGCACGATCGCGGAAGGGATTGCGGTTGCGGGAGACCGGATCGCGGCCGTCGGCTCGCGAAAGGACATGCTTGCGCTGAAGACCGCGCGGACGCGCGTCACCGATACCGCGCACACCATCATTCCCGGTTTCAACGATACCCACGCACATATGGATACGGAAGGACTGCGCGAGCGCTTTCCGTCGCTGGGCCGCGTTCGCAGCATCGCCGACGTGCTGGATCGCATCGCGGCGCTTGCGCGTGAGACGCCGCGCGGCGAATGGATCGTCACCATGCCGGTCGGCGATCCGCCGTTCTATTTTGGCGGGCCTGCGGTGCTTGCCGAAAAGCGAATGCCGAATGCGGCCGAGCTCGACCGTGCTGCGCCGGAGCATCCGGTTTGCATCCTGCCGCCGTCCGGCTACTGGAGTCTGCTGCCATGCTACACGGCGCTCAATTCGCTGGGCCTCAAGCTGAACGGACTCGATCGCACGTCGCAGCCGCGCGTTGCGGGCATCGAGCTTGAACGCGACGGGAAGGGCGATCTCACTGGAATCGTCATCGAGAACAACTATCCGGATTCCGCGCAGATCGACCTCTTGCCGGCGGTGCCGCGCTTCTCGCCGGACGATCGTTGCGAGGGAATCCGGCGCTCGATCCGCGCCTACCATGCGATGGGAACGACCAGCGTTTATGAGGGGCACGGCTGCGCGGCCGATGTCATCGATGCCTATCGCAACCTGTGGCAGAACAACGAGCTCACCATGCGGATGGGCCTGGTCGTCAGCCCCGCCTGGTCGTCGATCGCGGAAGCCAAGAACCACATGCGCGACTGGCTTTCGCTCGCGCGCGATCGTGGTTTTGGCGATTCATATCTGCGGGTCGGCGGCATCTTTATCTCTTACGGCGGCGAGACGACGTCGGCCGCGGTCTCGCAGGAGAAGCCCTGGGATCTCGGCTGGTCCTGCTACATCAAGCAGGCCAACGATCCGAAGGAATTCGAGGAACTGTGCGAGCATGCGGCGCTGCATAACCTGCGCGTCCACACCATCGTCATCGACAAGCTGAACGAGGTGCTGCCGATCTTGGAGCGCATCCATGCGCGCTTCAACATTGCGGGCCGGCGCTGGGTGCTCGAGCACATGAGTTACGCCGCATATGAAGACCTCGCGCGGCTGAAGCCGCTCGGCGTCGGCGTGACGCTCATTCCCGATTATCATGTGTGGAAGGTCGGAACGCGCTTTTTCGATTTGCCCGAGAGCATGCGTGAGCTGGTATCGCCCGTCGCACAACTGGTGCAGCTTGGTGTTCCGGTGGCGACCGGAACCGACAACAGCCCCTACAATCCGCTTGCCGTGATGCGCACCATGCGGACACGCGCAGAGCGCACGACGGGAACAGTGATCGGCAAGGGCGCCCGTGCATCCGCTGAACTTGCGCTGCGAGCCATGACGACGAACGGCGCGTGGTTCACCTTCGAGGAGACCATCAAGGGCAAGCTGCAACCCGGCTATTACGCGGACGTCGCCGTGCTCGATGGCGATCCGCTGCAAACGCAGCCCGACGACCTGCTCAAGCTTCAGTGCCTCGCGGCGATGTCGGGCGGCCGCTTCGTCCATTCGGTGCTCTGAGCGCACCGCAGGAAGGAAAAGAGACCAGAATGGCCATCGATCCTGAACTCGCTCCCTTCATCGCCGGCCTGGAGAAGGCATGGCCTGAGCCGCCGCTGACGTTGACCGTCGCGGATTGGCGCGCGCGGATCGAAACGCTCTCGACGGCGGCGCGGCAACCCTATCCGGCGGGGCTTTCCGTTTCGGATCACGAGATCTCCGCGGATCGGCCGGTGCGCGTGCGTGTCTATCGGCCAAAGTCTGATCGCGCGCTGCCGGCGCTCGTCTATATGCACGGTGGCGGCTGGGTGGTCGGCAGCATCAACAGTCATGACGGCATCACGGCCGCTCTGGCGAACGATACGCCCTGCGTCGTGATCAGCGTCGACTACGCGCGCGCGCCAGAACATCCGTTCCCAGCGGCGGTCGAGGATTGTCAGGCCGCGGTTGCGTGGGTGTTCGACAACGCTGAAACACTCGGCATCGATGCCGAAGCGATCGCCGTTGGCGGCGACTCGGCGGGCGGCAATCTTGCCGCGTCGATGACCTTCGCCTTCAGGGGAACGTCTCGCCGGATACGCGGCCAGCTTCTGCTCTATCCGTGCGTGGATATCGATTTCTCGACTGGGTCTTACCGGAGCGAGGCCAACGCGCCCTACCTGAAAGCCGCCGAGATGGTCTGGTTCTGGGCACAGTATTGTCCGGACGGAGAGAGCCGTTCCAACCCGCTGGCGGTGCCGATGCGGCAGGCTGATCTGTCGAATCTGCCGCCAGCTTTCGTGGTCGTTGCCGAGCATGACCCATTGCGCGACGAAGGTCGCGCCTATGCGGAGAAGCTGCGCGCCGCCGGTAACGACGTCACGTTTCGTCCTGGACACGGGCTCATTCATGGATTCTTGCGGGCGCGTGGTTTTGCCCGGGCTGCGCGGGACGAGCATGCGGCGATGACGGCGTGGCTGACGAATATGCCGGCCTTGCGGAAAGAGGCGGCGAGCTAATTGCCGGAATGCAGTTGAGCTGCATGAGCCGGGCAGGCAAGACGAAGCGGTTTGACGACGGGATCGCTCAGGGAGGTAAGAATGGATAAGGCAACTGCAATATCCGGGATTTCGGCGGCAGTCTCCAAGCGGGCACAGGCCAGCGAAACATTGCGCGTGCCGCTGGATCTCGCCGCCTTCCTCATCGACCACGTTCCGGCCCGGGCGCGGCGGACGATTCCGAAAGGCGGCATCGTCTATCGTCAGGGCGAGCAGGGCTCCTACCTGTTCGTGGTGCTGAGCGGGCGTGTCGCGATCTCCATGTTCCGCGCCGACGGCCAGGAATTTCTGATCGATATCGTCGGCAAGGGCGCGCTTTGCGGCGAGGGTGCGGTGTTCGACGAGCAGCCGCGCTTCTCGACAGCGAGTGCGATCGAGGCGTGCGAAGTCCTGATGATCTCCGGAGCGATGCTGTGCGAACTGATGGCGGCGCATCCGAAACTCAGCCTGCTGGTGGTGAAAACCATCGCCCTGAAACAGCGCACGCTGGCAAGCCGCGTCGTTCAGGTGTCGCAGGCGTCGCCGGAAATCAGGATCACGAACCTGCTATCGCAGATCAGCAACCCCGAGCAACGCGCGGTTGCCTTGACGCATCAGCAGATCGCCAGTCTGATTGGCGCCTCACGTGTCACCGTCACCCGCGCCCTGCAGCGTTTGCAGCGGGATGGAACGTTGCGCTGCGAGCGGGGCCGTTATGAACTGATGGCGGGCGCCTTGTCGTAAGTGTGTACCGGCCGGTGGTCCTGGAATCTGGAGTGTCGAGGTGAGTGCAACGGAATCCAGCTCGCGGCCGTCCGGTCCCGCCGTCTATTTGTCCTACACGCAGGACGAGCTGAATCGCGCCTTCGATCAGACCCAGTGGGCGCCGAACATGATGCAGGTCGTCGGCAGCTGGGGCGAGATCAGCCGCGGTGTGCGCGAGCATGCGAGCGCGATGCAGGCGCGGCGTTATGGCGACGGCTTCAATGAAGACCTGGAGATTTTTCCGGCGGCTGCGCCCAACGCGCCGGTCTACATTTTCATGCATGGCGGCGAATGGAAACGGCGGGACAATCTCAGCGGCGCATTTCCGGCGCTGAGCCTCGTTCACGCCGGTTTCACCTACGTCAATCTGAATTTCGAAGCGCTTCCGCACGTCCGGCTGCCGCACATCGTCGATCAGGTCCGGCGCGCAGTTGTCTGGGTTTACAACAACGCGCGCGATTACGGCGCAAATCCCGGCGCGATCCACCTGTTCGGTCATTCGTCGGGTGCGCATCTCGCCGCCGTTCTGGCGACGACGCGATGGCAGGATTTCGGCGTGCCGGCGGACGTTCTCAAGAGCGTCAGCTGCGTCAGCGGCCTTTACGACATGGAGCCCGTGATGCTCAGCATGCGGCGCGAGTGGGTGAAGCTGACGCCCGAGGAGGGGCGCGAGCTGAGCCCGGTGCATCATGTGAGTAACGTCAACTGTCCGGTCAGTATCGTCTATGGTGAGAACGAGTCGCCGGAATTCAAGCGGCAGGCGCGAGTGTTCCATGAGGTGCTGCTGGTGGCGAAAAAGCAGAGTCGGCTCATTTCCGTTGCTGACCGCAACCATTTCGAACTGCTGGACACGCTGCGCGAGCCCGGTTCTGAGCTGGAGAAACTACTGGTAAATTCAAGATTCTAACGCGAGCGCTCACCGTTCGCGCGGGTCGAGCGCATCACGCAGTCCGTCGCCGACGAGATTGAACGACAGCACCACGAGAAAGATTGCAAGGCCCGGCCAGACCGCCATCCACGGCGCGTTGGTCAGGAAGCGCTGCGCGCTGTTGAGCATACTGCCCCAGGACGGCGCGGGGGGTTGTTGCCCGAGTCCAAGGAACGACAGCGCCGCCTCTGCGATGATCGCCGCGGCAATCGAGAGTGTCGCCTGCACCAGCAGCGATGGCAGGATATTCGGCAGGATGTGCACCAGCGCGATGCGCCAGCGCGGATTGCCGACCGCGCGCGCCGCCTCGACATAATCCTCGACCTTGACGCTCATCACCTGGCCACGGGTCAGCCGCACGAAGATCGGCGTCGTGGTGATGCCGATGGCAATCATGGCATTGCCGAGGCTCGGTCCGAGAAACGCGGCAAGAGCAATAGCCAGGATCAGGAACGGGCACGCGAGCATCGCGTCGGTGATGCGGCTAATCAGAGCATCGATGAACCCGCCGCGATATCCCGACAGCAGTCCCAGCGGCACGCCGATGCCAAGAGCAATGCTGACCGAAATCACGCCGGCCATCAGCGAGGCGCGAGCGCCATATATGACGCGCGCGAAGATGTCGCGGCCGAGGTCGTCGGTGCCGAACCAGTGCAGGGCGGAGGGAGGTTTGCGGACCAGCGTCCAGCTCGTCGCAATGGGATCGTAAAGGGCGAGCAACGGTGCGAACACCGCCAGCACCACGAAGATCGCGATGACGATCAATCCGGCGACCGCGCCCTTGCGCTTAACGAGACGGCGCATCGCCCGCCGCGCTGGGCTTTCCAACGTCTCGGTGCTTGCTTTCGTCAGCGGAATCGCGTCGAGCGTTGCTTCGGTCATACCCTTACGCTCTCAGCTTGGGATTGACGAGGATGTAGGCGATGTCGGCGATCAGGTTGAGCGCGATGTAGGTCGTCGCGGTCACCAGCACCACGCCCTGCACCACGGCATAGTCGCGATTGAAGACGGCGTCGACGATCAGCTTGCCGAAACCGGGGATGGAGAAGATCTGCTCGGTCAGCACCGCGCCGGAGAGCAGGGTGCCGAGTTCGAGAGCGCCGAGGGTAATGATCGGTGTCAGCGCGTTGCGCATGGCGTGCTTGAGGATCACCGATTTCTCGAACAGTCCTTTGGCGCGGGCGGTGCGGACGTAATCGCTCTCCAGCACCTGAAGCATGGCGCTTCGCGTGTGCCGCATCAGGATCGCGGCGATCGCATTGCCGAGCACGAACGCCGGCATGATGGTCGACGCCAGGCTTGCGCGCCAGTCTTCCGACAGCCTGACGTATCCGGACGCGGGTAGCCAGCCAAGCTCGATCGAGAACAGGAAGATCAGCAGGATGCCGAGCCAGAAGTTCGGCGTCGAGATGCCCCACAGCGCAAACAGATTGGCGCCGTAATCCCAGGCGGTGCCTTTCTTCACGGCCGATATGATGCCGGCAGGAATGCCGATCAAGAAGGAAATCACGATCGCCATGGACGCGAGCTGAATCGTCACCGGCAGTTTCTGTGCGATCAGATCGCGTACTGGAACCTTGATGCGCAGTGACTCGCCAAAGTCGCCGGACAGCACGCCCTTGACCCAGTAGACGTACTGTACCGGCAGCGGCTGATCGAGCCGGTATTGCTTGCGGATCTGCTCGATGACTTCTGGATCGCGCTCTTCGCCCGCCATCACCAGAGCCGGATCGCCCGGCAGCAGTTGTTGCAGTGAAAAGATCAGGATCGACACGAAAAACAGCGTCGGGATCAACTGGATCAGGCGTCTGGCAAGAAAGCTCAGCATGGGTCTGCCATTCTCTATCGATCACCGGCGCTGCGATTGCTCATTTGAATTTCAGGCCGGTCACGCGCACGAGCCCGTCGGGCATCTGCCGATAACCCTCGAGCTTCGTCGTGTGCGCGATCAGGATCCGGCGATGGAACAGATACAGTAGCGGCTGTTCCTCCATCACCACCCTGGCAAGTTTCTCGTAGACGGCCTTGCGCTCCGGAAGGGCGGTAACCAGGCGCGCCTGATCCAACAGTTTGTCGGCATCCGCATTCGACCATGCACTGTAGTTTTGTGGAGCGTTGGTCTTGTGAAAGACGAACGTATTGCCGTCTGGATCGATGCGTCCGCTCCAGGCTAGCATGAAGGCTTGATACTCCCCGGCTTCTGCCTGCTTCAGCGACGTAGCAAACTCGGTGACGCGAAGCTTGATGTCGAATCCGGCTTCGGATGCCATCGACTGGATCACCTGGGAGACGGCTTCGGTCTCCGCGCCCTTCGGCACCATGAAGTCGACGCTCACGGGAAGGGTGACGCCAGCCTCCTTCAGCAACGCCTTTGCTTTGGCGACGTCGCGTTTTTTGATCGGGAGCGACTTCTGATAGTAAGGATGATCGGGATTGACCCACTGATTGCCGGGCTGGAATTCGCCGTTGAATACCACCTGATTGATCGCCTCACGGTCAATGGAGAGATCCAGCGCTTGACGAACCTTGGCGGACTGGCTCAGCGGCCCCTTCGCCCTGTCCTTGCCCACGTTGATAGTGAGGCCCTGATAGCCGAGTTCGATCGCGCTCGACAGCTTGAGTCTTGAATCCGACTGCACGGCCTTGATATCGGTGGCGAGCACGCGCTCGATCAGATCGAGGCCGCCGGATTTCAGGTTCGCGAGGCGAACCGTGGCGTCGACGATCGGCAGATAGATGATCTTGTCGATATGGATGTTGTCCTTGTTCCAGTAGTCCGCGAACTTCTCGAACACGATGCGATCCTGCTGCACGCGCTCGACAAACTTGTAAGGCCCCGCGCAGACCGGGTTCAGCCCGAACTTGTCGCCGGCTGCCTTTGCCGCCTTCGGCGAAACCATCATGCCGGCGCGGTCGGTGAGCTGCGGAATCAGCGGTGAGAACGGCGACTTCAGGATCATCTTGAAGGTGAGGGGATCGACGACGTCGACACGCTCCAGCGCCGCGAGTTCGGGCTTGCGGAACGATGTCGGGAAGTTGAGGTGCCGTTCGAGCGAGAATTTTGCAGCTTCCGCATCGAGCGGCTCGCCGTCATGGAACTTCACGCCCGGCCGGAGCTTGATCGTAACCTCCTTGCCGTCGGCGGAGGTCTCATGCGACAGCGCGAGTTGCGGGACGATATTGATCTTTTCGTCGATGTCGAAGAGTTTGTCGCAGAACGATGCGAACACGATGCGGCCGACCAGCGTGCGCGCGAGCGTCGGGTCGAGAATGTCGGGATCTTCGGCAAGGCCGATGCGAAGCGTGGTTTGGGCGTGAACACCCGAACCGAGCGATACGAACAATGCCGCCGCTGCCGCCGCGGTACACCAGGTCTTCGTCAAGCGAGCTTTCAAGGTACGGGTCTTCATCGGACGAACCTCCTTTTCAACGATTGTTTTGTGCGATTGCCTTGCGTGATTTAGCCCCGGTTGAGCGCGCCAACTCCGCCGTTCCGGTAAAGGCCGCCACCAGCCGCTCCAAGGCCGGTGGACATCCGCCGCTCACGATCATCATCTCCGGCGCGGGCAACTGCTCTTGCAGATGGCATGCCGTGGCGTGTCCGGTTTGATCGGCGACAAGAGCCGGGCGGTCGGTGCGGCAACGCTCGATCGCGTGCGGACAGCGGGTATGAAAGCGGCAGCCGGACGGCGGATTGAGCGCGCTCGGCAAATCGCCCTGCAACAGGATGCGCTTGCGTTTGGCTTGCGGGTTCGGCACCGGGATCGCCGACAGCAACGCGCGGCTGTAAGGATGACGCGGCGAAGCAAACAGTGCGTCAGTGTCGGCAATCTCGACGATCTCGCCGAGATTCATCACGGCGATCCGGTCGGCGATGTGCTTCACCACCGCAAGATCGTGCGACACGAAGATGTAAGCCAGCCCGAGGCGATCCTGCAGGTCGCGCAGGAGATTGAGAATCTGCGAGCGGATCGAGACATCGAGTGCCGACACCGGCTCATCGCAGACGATCAGCTTCGGTTCGACGGCGAGCGCGCGCGCGATCGCGATGCGCTGGCGCTGTCCGCCGGAGAATTCGTGCGGATAGCGGCGCGCAAACCGCAGCTCCAGTCCGACGAGGCGCAGCAGCTGCTCGACCCGTTCCCGGCGGCCGGCCGGCGGCACGAGGTTATGCAGTGTCAGCGGCTCGGTCAGAATCTGGCTGACCGTCATGCGCGGATTGAGGGATGCGTAGGGATCCTGGAAGATGATCTGGGCGCTGCGGCGGTGCGCGCGCAGTTCATCGGCATTCATCGCAAGCAGATCGCGGCCCTCGAAACGGACGTTACCGGCATCCGGTTCGATCAGGCGCAGCACCAGCCGGCTCACGGTGGATTTGCCGCAGCCGGACTCGCCGACCAGCGCTAGCGTCTTGCCGGATTCGACGGTAAAGCTGACGCCATCGACCGCCTTCACCATCGCCGTCGGCCGCCCCAACAGCGAGCGGCGGGCGACGAAATGCTTCACCAGATTCTCGACCTCGAGCAGCGCGGTCATGACACGAGCCTCTCAAGCGGTGCCTTGATACAACGCGACCAGTGCTGCGGCTGGACGAGAACCGCCGGGGGTGGGGCCTCAAGGCACTCATTGCTGACGAACGGGCAGCGCGCTGCGAAACGGCAGCCGGCCGGTGGCGCGGTCATGTTCGGAACCATGCCCTCGATGCTGGCGAGATGCGATGCCCGCTGGTCGAGCCGGGGCAGCGAACCGAGCAGGCCGACGGTGTAGGGGTGCTGCGGCTGCGCGAACAGGGCATCGACCGGTGCGCGCTCGACGATCTCGCCGGCATACATCACCGCAACTTCATCGCAGACTTCGGCAACGACGCCGAGATCGTGGGTGATAAGCAGGATAGCGGCGCCGCTCGCCGCCTTCACCTCGCGCATCAGATCGAGAATCTGCGCCTGCAAGGTAACGTCGAGCGCGGTGGTGGGCTCGTCGGCGATCAACAGCGTCGGATCGCAGGCGAGCGCCATTGCGATCATCACGCGCTGACGCATGCCGCCCGAGAGCTTGTGCGGATATTCGTCGATCCGCTGCCGGGGCGAGGGGATATGAACGCGCTGGAGCAATTCGATCGCGCGCTTGCGTGCCTCGCGTCGCGATCCGCCGCGATGGCGCATGATCGTTTCGATGATCTGATCGCCGATCGTAAAGCTCGGATTGAGCGACGTCATCGGCTCCTGGAAGATCATCGCCAGCCGGTTGCCGCGCAAATCGCGGAGCGTCCGGTCGGGCACGTTGAGAAGGTCGAGGCCGTCGAAACGGACCGAGCCTGTCACGTCGGCAGTTGCTTTCGGCAGCAGCCCCATGATCGCGAGCGAGGTCACGCTCTTGCCGCAGCCAGATTCGCCGACGAGGCCGAGCGTGGCGCCCTTGGCGATGCTCAGATCGACGTGATCGACCGCATGCGTGGTGCGTCCGTTGTCGCCATGGAACAGGACGCGGAGGTTCTCGATTTCGATGAGAGGCGTGGCCGTCATGCTTTGCTCGATACCCGGCGTGGTGGTTCCTGGTTCAGGGCCGCAGCGACGGCCTCAAGCCGGGCGTCGATGATCGTGCGGTCGGTGACGCCCGCCGGATTCTCCCGGCTTGGCAGGAATTCGCGGAAATGAACCCAGCGCTCGCGGCTGACCCGTTCGAGCCGCTCAAGCTCGCCGATCGGGTCAGTGTGGTCGTCGGCACGCAGATCGAGCGCGGACCATTCGTCCTTGCCGTGGATCAGCAGCGCCGCGGATTGCTTGCCGCGCTTGTCGCCGCCTGCCGTTTCCCCGGCGCGCATGGAGGCGATCAGCCGTTGCGCGAACGGCAGGTGAGCTGACGTGCTGTAGGTCGATGCCGACTCGGCAAGGACCTCGGGCCCGGCCAGCATGTTACC
Organism: Pseudomonadota bacterium; assembly: GCA_049323835.1. Taxonomy (GTDB): domain Bacteria; phylum Pseudomonadota; class Alphaproteobacteria; order Rhizobiales; family Xanthobacteraceae; genus SG-bin9. The sequence goes on from JBMOOJ010000075.1 coordinate 105,378, forward strand.
GGCGTATGAGACATCGTCGCGCACGATATGTCCGCACCAGCCGATGCATTCGGCGCCGGTGTGTGCGGCGATACGGCCTTGCGCGTCCACGATGTGAACCTGCCGGCTGGCATGGCCGCTGTCGGCGGCCTTCAGTCTTGCGATGATTTCAGCGGGCGGTGTGCCCTGGCGCAGCAACGTGAGACCATCGATCCCGTAGTACGGATTGATCAACGCTTGCGTCGCGATCGCGCCAACGCCGGCTGCGATGTAGGGGACCCGCGCGCCGACCGCGAAGAATCGCGTCGCAACGGCGATGCCAAGATCGCCGGTTGCAGGATCGCGCGCGATGATCGACCAGGTCATGGGTGCTCGCTATCGCCCCGCCGCATAGCCCTGCATGCCGCGCGGATTGGCTGCCGCGCGGCGGCGCCCGCCGGTCTTCGATGCCGCAGTGAGGCGGCCTTCCGACCAGTCGGGTCCGACTTCAACAACGTGCCCGCGCGCCTTCAGCGCATCGACGGTCGCGGCCGGCACGCGATTTTCGACCACGAGCACGCCGGGGCGAGCCGTGCGCGGCCAGAACGAAATCGGGAAATGCTCGGAGTGCCACGCTGGCGCGTCGATCGCTTCCTGCAAATTGAGGTTGGCGTGCACGTGCCGCAGGAAGAACTGTGTGATCCACTGATCCTGCTGGTCGCCGCCGGGCGATCCCCATGCGAGATACGGCTCGCCGTCGCGCATGGCCATGGTCGGGCTGAGCGTGGTGCGCGGCCGTTTACCGGGCGCGAGCGCCGCCGGATGGTTTTCCTCGAGCCAGAACATTTGCGCGCGGCTGCCGAGGCAGAAGCCGAGTTCCGGAATGACGGGCGAGGATTGCAGCCATCCGCCGGATGGCGTGGCCGAGATCATGTTGCCGGCCTGATCGATGATATCGAAATGCACGGTGTCGCCGCGCACCTCGCCGAACCGGCCGACGGTCGGCTCGCCCGCACCCATCGCGCCGACGGCTTCGCGGTGACCTTCCTCGCGGCGGAGCTTGATGACGGAGCCGAAACCCTCGATCGAGCCCGGCACGAAATCGAGCGATGCGCGGTCGGTGATCAGCTTGCGGCGCTCGTTGTTGTAGGCGTCGGACAGGAGCGTCGCGATCGGAATTTTGCTGAAGTTGGGATCGCCGTAGAACGTTTCGCGGTCGGCGTAAGCAAGTTTGGCGCACTCGATCTGCAAGTGAATGAATTCGGGGCCGGCTGGGTCGAGCCCGTCGAGGGCAAACCCTTTCAGCAGCGCGAGCTGCTGGAGCATGACCGGGCCTTGGCTCCACACGCCGGGTTTGCAAACGGTGTAGCGGCCGTAGTCGTAGGTGAGGGGCGCCTCGACGGTTGGCTGCCAGCGCGCCATGTCGTCGCCGGTCAGGACGCCGCGGTGCGGCGAGCCGCTGACATCCATTACGTCCTGCGTGCGGCAGAAGCGGTCGATCGCCTCGGCGACGAAACCGCGTGACCACGCCGCACGGGCGCGCTCGATCTGCGCGATGCGATCACCGCCGGCGCTTTCAGCCTCGGTCAGGATGCGTGCGTAGGTGTTTGCCAAGGTCTTGTTGGTGAACAATGTGCCGGGCCGCGGCACCTTGTTATCGGGGAGATACACCGCGGCCGAGGTTGTCCAGTGTGTCCGGAACAATTGCTCGACGGTCGCAATCGTGGCCGATGCGCGCTCGACCAGCGGATAGCCGTTGCGGGCGTAAGCAATCGCGGGTTCCAGGACATCGCGCAGCCGCAGCGTGCCGTAATCGCGCAGCAACAGCATCCACGTTTCGAACGTGCCCGGCACACATGCGGCGAGGAGACCCGTGCCGGGAACGATATCGAGACCCTGACTCTTATAATGTGCGATGGTTGCGCCCGCGGGTGCGGGGCCTTGCCCGCAGATGACTTCGGTTTTCCCTCGCTTCACGTCATGGACGATGATCGGCACGTCGCCGCCCGGTCCGTTCAGATGTGGCTCCACCACCTGCAGTGTGAATGCGGCGGCGACGCCCGCGTCGAATGCATTGCCGCCTTTTTCCAGCGTTGCCATGCCGACGGCGGTGGCGATCCAGTGAGTGGACGTCACGACACCAAAAGTACCGTCGATTTCAGGCCGGGTGGTGAAGGGGGCAGGACTGATGCTCATTTGTCGTTAGCGTCTTTCAAACGTTTGCGTCGTTGCGGGTACGAACAATCGTGGATCGTTCGTCCGCTTGGACCACAAAGCTAACAGATCAGTTCGGACCCCGGTCATCAATTCATTGCGGGACATTCAGATAGCCGCGAGCTCGTTTGCACTGCACCCGTGCACACCGGACGAACGTTCTTGGTTCTCAAGGCAACGATCTCGAACTCATGTTTGCCTTCTTCTGAAACATCGCTGCGCAAACTTTCATCGCGAGATATGTATGTCGGCGCAGTTCCCGCCAGGCGGTTGCGATGCGCGTAACGCCGGAGCTTCGCCATGACAACAGTTCATCGATGTTGCCGCGGAGCCATCCGGCTCGCGATGGCCGCCGATCGGCTCCGCCGCAGGGAGCAGCGCATGAAATAATTGTTGACAATGAAACAATCTAGTTCGATTGTTCCTTCTGAAAGCCGCCAGATCCAGGCTTCCGGCCCTCGGAATATCGTTCCATACAATAACGGCTGATGACCCAGTCACGTCCATCCTCAAGCCACAGCATTTTGCTGATTGGCACTGTCGATACCAAATCGGCCGAACTTGCTTTCCTGAGGGATTGCCTCGCGGAAGCGGGCGGGCGCGCCGTCGTCATGGATGTCGGCGTGCGCGAGCATGCGCAGTTCAACCCCGACATCACCAACAGGCAGGTCGCGGCGGCTGCCGGGACGACACTCGAGGCCGTGGCGTCATCCGTCGACGAGAACGCGGCGATGCAGGCGATGACGCGCGGCGCCGTTGCGCTGGCGCTGGATGCGCTGCACGACAAGCGCATTCACGGCGTGCTGGTCCTTGGCGGCACCATGGGGACCGATCTCGCGCTCGATGTCACCGCGGCTCTACCGGTCGGCTTCCCCAAGTTCCTGATATCGACGGTGTCGTTCTCGCATCTCGTTCCGCCCGAGCGGCTTGCTCCGGATCTGATGGCAATCCTGTGGGCGGGCGGACTCTACGGTCTCAACAGCGTGTGCCGTTCGTCATTGCAGATGGCGGCGCATGCCGTGCTTGGTGCCTGCCGGAATGCGGTGCCGATCGTGCCGGAGCGGCCGCTGATCGGCATCACGTCGCTCGGCACCAGCGCGTTGCGCTACATCGTGGCGCTGAAGCCGGCGCTCGAAGAGCGCGGATACGAGGTCGCGGTGTTTCATTCCACCGGCATGGGCGGCCGCGCGTTCGAAACACTGGCCGCGCAGAACAAGTTCGCAGCGGTGCTCGACCTCTGCCTTCAGGAAGTGGCCAACGACGTGCATGGCTCGATCGTCACGGCGGGCTCCGACCGGCTGGAGAATGCCGGCCGTGCGGGAATTCCGCAGATTGTCGCGCCCGGCGCGATCGACATGATCGACCTGCCGGCGTGGAAGGAGACGCCCGCGCAATATGCCGGGCGCGCCTATCATGCACACAATCGGCTGATCGCGTCGGTGACCTCGACTGCGTCCGAGCGTTGCGCGGTGGCGCGTGCGATCGCCGAGAAACTGGCCATGGCGAGCGGCAAGGTGAAGGTGATCGTGCCGCGACAGGGCATTCAGGAGTGGGATCGCGAAGGGCAGCCGCTGCATGAGCCGGAAGCCCACGCGGCCTTTGTCGAGGAGTTCAGCGCGCGGCTGAAAGCAGCCGGCGTGGACGCTCTCGGTATCGACTCGCACATCAACGATGCCGCGTTCACCGACGCCGTGCTGGCGATAGTCGACGACTGGATGCGAAGCGGAATCATTCCGCGCGGCGTCACCGGCATCAATGCTGTACCTGCGTGACGGATAGCTCAGTAATGTCCGTTGAAAAGCAGGCACTCGTACTCGACTTCGGTGGCGTGATCTCGCGCACGATGTTCGAGACCCATGACATCACCGAGCAGGCATTCGGTCTGGCGCCGGGCACGCTGACCTGGCGCGGCCCGTTCGATCCTGCTTCCGATCCGCTCTGGATGGACATGCAGGCTGATCGCATTACCGAGCGCGACTACTGGAATACGCGGGTCGCCGAGGTCAGCGGCCTGTTCGGCGAAAGCTGGGTAATGAGCGAATTCGTGCGCCGGGCGCGCGGTGACGATCCGATCTCAGCCATGCGGCCCGAGGCTGTGAAGGCGATCGAGGCCGCGGCTGCGGCGGGCAAGCGGCTCGCCATTCTGTCGAACGAGCTCGACCTGTTTTACGGCGAAGGTTTCACCAAGCGGTTTCCGCTGCTCAGCGATTTCGATGTCGTGGTCGATGCGACCTATACCGGCGTGCTCAAACCCGATCCGCGCGCCTATCGGTATTGCCTCGATGCACTCAAGCTGAATGCGGACCAGTGCGTGTTCGTCGACGACCAGAAGCGCAACATCGTTGGCGCCGAGAGAGTGGGGATGGCGACCGTGCATTTCGATGTGCGCGATCCCAAGGCGTCGTTTGCGATAGCGCTGCAAAAGCTCGGCCTGCCGGCCGGTGCGCTCGATACGCAATAGCGCGAGGCGATGCACGGATGAGCCAGCTTCTCGCCTCGCAATATCCGCTCCCGCGCATTCCGACGTTTGCGGCGAATGTCGTCGCGGCGTCGCAGCCGCTTGCGGCGCAGGCCGGTCTGCGCATCCTGCAAGCCGGCGGCAACGCGGTCGATGCAGCGCTGGCGACGGCTGCCGCGTTGACCGTGGTCGAGCCGACCATGAACGGGATCGGCGGCGATCTCTACGCGATCGTCTGGGATGGCCGGCGGCTGCACGCGCTCAATTCCACCGGCGCATCGCCGGCGGCATGGCATCGCCAGCGGTTCGACACATACGATCAGATGCCGATGAAGGGCTGGGACAGCGTCACCGTGCCCGGCCAGGTCGCAGGATGGGCTGAACTTTCAAAGCGTTTCGGAAAGTTGCCGTTCGAAAAACTGTTCGAACCGGCAATTGGCTACGCGGAGCAGGGCTTTCCGGTCTCGCCGTTCGTGGCGAGCGTCTGGCCTGAGCTGACGGCGCTGGTGTCCGATCAGCCGGGCTTCGCCGACACGTTTCTGATCGATGGACGATCACCCGCAGCTGGTGAAATCTGGCGGGCGCCCGGACACGCCCGCACGCTCGCAGAGATCGCCGGGACGAAGGGAGAGTCCTTTTATCGAGGGAAGCTTGCCGATGCGATCGTCGGTTTCGCCGAGAAGACCGGTGGATGCATCACGCATGACGATCTTGCCGCGCACCGGCCAGCATGGGTCGAACCGCTGTCGCTGCGCTATCGGGATTATACGCTACACGAGCTGCCGCCGAACGGCTTCGGCATCGGCGCGCTGATGGCGCTCGGCATCCTCGAGAATTTCGACGTGCGGGCGATGGGACTGGACAGCGCCGACGCCTATCACGTCCAGATCGAAGCGATGCGGCTCGCGTTCGCCGATCTCTACACGCATGTCTCCGATCCTGCGACCATGCGCGTGCCCGTGACCGCGCTGCTCGACCGCGATTATCTCGCGCAGCGTGCGCGCCTGATCGACATGTCGCGGGCCGGTGCACCCGTCCCCGGTACGCCGCGGCCCGGCGGCACGGTCTATCTGACCGCGGCCGATGCGTCGGGCATGATGGTCTCGTTCATCCAGTCCAACTACTGGGCGTTCGGCTCCGGACTGGTCGTGCCGGGGACGGGCATCGGCCTGCACAATCGCGGTGCCAACTTCACGCTGACGCGCGGTCACCCCAACGAGGTCGGGCCGCGCAAGACGCCGCTTCATACCATCATTCCCGGTTTCGTGACGCGCGACGGCGCGCCGGTGATGTCGTTCGGCGTCATGGGCGGCGCGATGCAGACGCAGGGGCACATGCAGGTCATGAGCCGGCTTGCCGATTTCGGTCAGAACCCGCAATCGATCTGCGATGCACCGCGCTTTATGCTCTCACCGGCCGATGGCGTTGTGAGTGTGGAAACGCATCTTTCCGCCGATGCTGTGACGGGACTTACATCGCGCGGGCACAGGATTGCGCCGCTGCCGGCAGGTCATCTCACCTTCGGTTCGGCGCAGATCATCAAGCGTGCGGGCGATGTCTATTGCGCGGTGTCCGATCCGCGCCGGGACGGCGTTGCGGCGGGATTTTAAGCACCAGCTACTTCTGAAACGGTGCGTTGGTGCCGATCAGAAGCTGGCTACGCGCCATCAGCTTGTTGAGGATCGTGTCGAGCTGCACCTGCTCCGCGTCCGTCAGTCCTTCCAGAAACCAAGCCTGGGTCCGCGCCGCTTCGGGCAGAACGTTCTTGCATATCTTGGCGCCGTCGCGCGTGATCGTCAGGAAAATCCTGCGGCCGTCGTTGGGATCGCTCTGCACGGTGATCATCTTCAGATCGACGAGCCGGCGTTGCGCGCGCGAGACGCGCGCTTTGTCCATGCTGGTGCGTTCGACCACCTCGTTGAACGACAGGGTGCCGTAGGCGTACAGCGCCATCAGGATGCGCCACTCCGGCACCTGAAGATTGAACTGGGTTTCGAACAGGCGGCCGATCGACTGCGAGATGCGGTTGGCGACGACGGAGAGCTTGTAGGGAATGAAGTCGTCCAGCGAACCGATTTCGTCGAGCTTGTGAGGCTTCGCCATCGCAGGCTGGGCGCGCGTCTTCGCCGCTGAGGCTCGCGTCGATTGCTTCTTGGTCGTCACGCAGAAATCTCCCGGGCCGACTCGAACATCACCGTCGAGCCATGTCATGCTTTTTTGAGGCTCGCAAGCAACTCGCGGCCGGGCGCTGCGGCAAGCAGTTCGCGCGTATAGGCCTCGCGCGGCTGATCGAAGACCGAGGCCGTCGGCCCTTGCTCGACGATTCGGCCTGATTGCATGACAATGATCCGGTCGCAGAGCTGGCCTGCCACCCGCAGGTCGTGGGTAATGAAGACAATCGCCAGTCCAAGCTTTTTCCGTAAATCTTCCAACAGGTTAAGAACCTGCGCCTGCACCGAGACGTCGAGCGCGGAGACCGCCTCATCGGCCACCAGAATATCCGGTTCGCTGGCGAGCGCGCGGGCGATGCAGATGCGCTGCCGCTGGCCGCCGGAGAACTGATGCGGGAAACGATCCAGCACCTGAGTGTCCATGCCGACGAGGTCGAGCAGTTTCTGTCCCTTGATCCGTGCCGCCTTCGAATCCATGCCGAAGTTTCGCGCACCCTCGGTGAGGGCATCGCCGATCCGCAGCCGCGGATTGAGCGAGCGGTTCGGGTCCTGGAACACGACCTGAATCGAGCGGCGATGAGGCCAGAGCTGACGCTCGCTCATGCGGGCGATATTGGCGTCACGAAGCCAGATGTCGCCCGAGGTCGGAGTCTGTAACCGGCTGATGCAGCGGGCGAGCGTCGACTTGCCGGAACCGGATTCGCCGACGATGCCCAGAATCTCGCCGCGCCGGAGTGTCAGCGATGCATCGTCAAGTGCAAGCGTGCCCTCGCGCCGCCGGCGCAGGAAGCCCGGCGCGTCATAGGACTTGGAGAGGTTGTCGACCCGCAGCACCAGATCGTCCGGCAGCGTCCGCGCCGCGGGGAGCCGGCTTCCGGGCACCGCATCGATCAGCGCGCGCGTATAGCCTTGCTGCGGACTGGTCAGCACATCGTGCGCGCCCCCGGCTTCGACCACCTTACCGGACTGCATCACCACCACGCGATCGGCGAGTTCCGCGACCACGCCGAAATCATGCGTGATGAACAGCACGCCGATGCCGCGCCGCGTGACCAGTTCGCGGATCAGCGCAAGGATCCGCTTCTGCGTCGTCACGTCGAGCGCGGTGGTCGGCTCGTCGGCGATCAAGAGCGCCGGCTCGAGCGCAAGCGCCATCGCGATCATGATGCGCTGGCGCTGCCCGCCGGAGAGCTGATGCGGGTAACGCTGCATGAGCTCAGCGGGTTTCGGCAGCCGCACGTCGTTCGCCAATGCCAGAACGCGCTCGCCGATCTCCGATGCCGACATCTGCGGCCGATGAAAACGAAAGACCTCGGCAATCTGATCGCCGACCTTCATCACCGGGTTGAGCGCCGTCATCGGCTCCTGGAAGATCATCGCCATCTTCAGGCCGCGCAGCGCCCGGAGGCGCGACGGCGGTGCGCCGATCAGTTCCTCGCCGAGCAGACGAATGGAGCCTGCGACCGGGGCAAGGCCCGGCGCCAGAATGCCCATCACCGAGAACGAAGTGACGGACTTTCCGGAACCGGATTCGCCGACAACGCAAACGATCTCGTTCCGGCGCACGGTGAGGCTGACGTCTTCGACTACGCGCCTGCCGGTGCCGGTGATCGCCACCGAAAGACCGTCGACCGCAAGGATATCCTCACTCATCGGACGTCTCCGACCGATTTCGCGAAACGCGGATCGAGCAGATCGCGCAGGCCGTCGCCGACCATGTTCACCGCGAGCACGGTGAGCGCGACCAGAAGGCCCGGAGCGATGATGAGCTGCGGCGCGATCTGAAAGTAGTTGCGGCCGTCGGCCATGATGTTTCCCCAGCTCGGCGTCTCGCTCGGCGTGCCCATGCCGAGGAAAGACAGCGACGCTTCGAGCAGGATCGCGGCCGACGCGGCGAAGGTGGCCTGCACGATGACCGGCGCGAGAATGTTCGGCAGGACGTGCCGCAGGATCAGCATGACCTTGCGCGTTCCCATGCTGACGGCGGCTTCGACGTACGCTTCATTGCGCACCGTGAGCACGACGCTGCGGGTGAGCCGCACCACGCGCGGGATTTCGGGCAGGGTGATCGCGATGATCACGGTCTGAAGCGTCGCGCCGAAGATGCTCACGACCATGATCGCGAACAGGATGGCGGGAATCGCCATCGCGCCGTCCATGAT
>JBMOOJ010000076.1:0-67830 GCA_049323835.1 Pseudomonadota bacterium
TCGAGACGCAAAGATGGACACGCGGGTCAAGCCCGCGTGCGACGAGGGTTACGGCGCGGGCTTGGCCCCTGCGCGCACGGCAACCATCACCAGTTCTTCCGCATCCGTCATGCCTTCAGCGGCATTGCGGACGATGCTCTCGGCCATCGCCGCCTTGGTTGCGGGCGTGCGGTGGGCCTCGTCGATATTCTCGACGGCGATGTCGAGCACCTCGCGCAACGTGGCGACGTACTGCGCGTCGAAAGCATGCGGCGGCAACTTGGTCATGTGCTTCTCCCTCATTCCAATCCGGCACACGCACGCGACCCGGAGCATCACGCACATGGCAAACGCGCGCCCATCGCTGAGCGCGCCGGTGTCTTGGACCTTCATTGAGGCAGAGATGAGTCAGCGCGATGAAATTGAGGTGACTGCGTTGGCTGCGGTGCGGATGTCGCCGCGGCAGATCGCGGCGAGAAAAACCGAGTCGTCGAATTGTGGCGGCATCATCATGTGAATGCCATGTAGCGCGAGCATGGCCATCACCATCCACGCGCCGCAGACTTGAACCATTCCAGCCATGTCAGGCGGCTGCCTTGTTTCCGGTTCCGAACAGGTAGAAGCGGCGCGGATGCGTCAGCGCGAGCGTGACGGGGGCGATGAACGTGCCGTTGACGTCGCCGCGCAGCGCGAAATGATGCGCTTCGCCGGGCGTGTTCGCCGCCGCCCAGATCATCACCATGCCGTGCACCGCGCCCGAAACGATGACGAAGTCGATCAGCGGCAAAGCTTTCAGCGGATCGCGCGCGGCCCAGATCAGGAACAGCCCCATGGTGACGTAGATCGCCACCAGCATGTACTCCAGCGGGATGTTGCGGGCCGGTACGCTCCACACCCATTCCGGCTTCGACAGGATCACCATGTTGAGCGGATACATGACGGCCATCAGAAAGCCGTTTACCACGAGCGCGATCCGCGTCACCGTCAAACCCTTGATCATCGTCGTCTCCCGGTCGTTTCCCGACGTTTCCGCCCTGCAATGAGGCACACAAGCGTAGTCCGGGCTGACGCTCCGGAGACGCAAATTCAACTCCGATTGCGCAAACGAAATTTGTATCATCGCCGTCTATGATCCGCATGGCCGCCACGGCCGGGAGGGCGCAATGCAATCTCTCGACGATCCTCTGCACGATCCCGCACTGTCATGGAGCCAGCTGCGGGCGTTCGACGCCTGCGTGCGTCTCGCAAGCTTCAATGCGGCGGCGGCCGCGCTGTCGCTGACGCCGGCTGCGGTGCGCCATCAGATCGGGCTGCTCGAGACGCGGCTGGGAGCGGCGCTGTTCTTGCGTCAGGGCGGGCGTCTCGCGCCGACGCCGGTCGGCGCGGATTTCGCCGCCGATATCGCCAAGCCGCTGCGCGCGCTGAGTGCCGCGTGCCGCCGGGCGGCGGAAGGTGCGGCATCGGCGCCGATCACGCTGACCGCGCCGCCGGTGTTCGCGCGCCGCTTTCTGATGGGCGAGCCGTTCCTCGACTGGTGCCGGCGCAATGACGTGCATCTCGATGTCAGCGAGGCGAAGCGCGATCTCGTCTCGGCGCTCGGCATCGCCGCGATCAGGCTCGGAGCGACGCCGCATGCGGATCTGGATCAGGTGCGGCTGCTCGACGTGAGTGTGGTGCTGGCGGCCGCGCCAGCGCTCGCAACCGCTGCGCGTCCGCAGGAGACGGCGTGGTGGCGTGCGCAAACGCTGCTCGATCCGAAGGTGGCCGAACGGGCATGGCCGCTGCTCTGGCAGAAACTCGGCGTACCCGATGCCGCGCCGCGCCAGCGGCTGCAATTCTCGTCCTATGTCGCGGCGCTCGATGCTGCGCGGGGAGGGCGCGGACTCATTCTCGCGCCGCTGCCGTTCATCGAAAGCGACTTGCTGGCGAAAAGGCTGGTCAAGCTGTCGCCGATCCGTATCCGATCGAGCGCCGGTTACGATTTCGTGCTTCGCCGCGAGCTTGCGGCAACGCCGCGCGGACGCGCGCTGCGCAAGCGGCTGGTTGCGGTGGTGAAGGAATGATTTCGCGACGAAGCGGCAGCTTGCGTGTGCGGGGTGTCAGCGGCCGGCGAATTTGGTCATCACATTGGCCGGTGTTACGGCGGATGCTGAATCATGCGGCTTGGCCGAAAGGCAGAGCTGCCAGAAGAACGTGAGAAAATGCAGATCGTCTGTCTGCGTGATCGTGAAGTGCTCGCGGCCGGCAAACACGGTGTATTCGCAGGCGAGAGGATCGGCATCGAGCGGGCCACGGTCGCTGAACGGCGCGAAGGTTTTCGACACGGTGAAATCATTCGGATCGAGTCCGATCCGTATCATCGCGGATTCGAGATCGCCGAGGCTATCGATGAACTCGGAATCAAATGGCCCGGCGCAGCTTTGAAGCCTGATCTGCATATGAAGTGCTCTCGAAACAGTCGCGAAACAATTGATGAAACAATCAAATTTGCAATCTGCGAGGTAGTGCGGCGAGGATGCCGTTCGGTTCAATCGATGATGCGCATGGCTGGTGATTGCGTGTGCGCATGTTTGAACCTCTCCTTGCTTGCGGGGAGAGGTCGGATTGCGGAGCAATCCGGGTGAGGGGCATCTTTCACTTCGACCCCTATCGAAATTGGAATTCAGAAAGCGCTTGGAGCGTTTCATCATGTGATGGAAGCAGACGTCGCTTCTCCCTCCCTCTGAAAGGGGGAGGGTTGGGGTGGGGGTCTGATCAAAACCGTGAGGTCATCGTCATCGCAAGCGACCTCCTCCCGCCACGCCTTCGCTCTTCGAGCGACGGCGGACGACCTCCCCCTTTCAGGGGGAGGTTCACTGCGATGAACTGAAATGATCTAGGCTAACCGGAATCTTTCGTATGTTGACATTTCTCGCTGTACGGATTATATTCCTATTCATCCCGCCTCTCGATGAGGGGCGTTAACCGGGACGCCGATTGGCGCGGGGCGGGATGCGGCGCCTGCGCGCGCGGTGGGACGTCCATCGCGCTCCCGGGAGGCCGAGGGTCGCCGTCCGTCTCCACTATGGGGGACTGCCTTCGATGGCTGGACGCGGGCCGGGAGATGGTTTGCGAAAGCGAGCCGGATCCCTGCCCCGGAAGCACGGCCCCTCGGACAGAAAAGCCGCGCGGAGCGTCGAAAGGCGATTCCGCACCCGGCCGTTTCGCCGGATGCGGCTCCGATACACGGTGCGTCTTTCGGCGCTCCGCTCCCTCGCTGTCGTGCGAGGCAACGACAACAACGAACATCGCTGACGGCAAACCTCCGCAACATCCTTGCGGAGATCGTGAAGCCGCGCGCGCAAACGGGAGGGCGACAGCAACGGCATGACAGGAGCGACAATGGCGACGATAGAGGATGAGGAAGGACAGTTGCAGTGGGAGGAACAGAAGCGGCGGAACGCAGCGATCGAGCTGTCGATCTGGCGGAAGACGTCGAATGCACGTCAGCGCTGGCGTGAATGCGGGTTGCCGCAGTGCCGCCGCGGCAGACGCTGCATGGCGTCGGCCGTGCCTGTTCCTTGCCAACGGCTCTTTCCGCCTCCCTCGCAGATGAGCGATGAGGAGATTGCGCTTTCAAGGGCTGACCTGAAGCAGGCGCTCAGCAAGCGCCTTGCAGAGCTGCAAGAGGAGAAGGTGCAGAAGGCGCGCATGGCAAAAGATGACGTGGTGCGGTTACATCGCCGTGATGCCCGCTCATGACGAAAGTCTTGGAGACAACAAAAAAGCCGGCCCAGGAAACTGAACTCCTGGGCCGGCTTCGCAATATTGATCGCTGTTCGCGAAGGTTAGTGAGCGGCGGCGAGCGCAGCCTGCTCCTGCTTGGCAATCGTGCCCTTGACGGCCGACTGCACCTTCTCGAACGCGCGCACTTCGATCTGGCGCACGCGCTCGCGCGAGACGTTGAACTCGGCGGCGAGGTCTTCCAGCGTCATCGGCTCTTCCGCGAGGCGGCGGGCCTCGAAGATGCGCCGTTCGCGCGGGTTGAGCACGCTCATTGCGCCGGTCAGCGCCTGGTGGCGATGATCGTATTCCTCGCTCTCGGCGATGATGGCTTCCTGGTTGGGCGAGGTATCGACCAGCCAGTCCTGCCATTCGCCCGGATCGCCGTCGTCGCGGATCGGCGAGTTGAGCGATGCGTCGCCGCCGAGGCGGCGGTTCATGTCGATCACGTCCTGTTCGCCGACGCCGAGGCGCTTGGCAATGATCGCCACCTGATCGGGACGAAGATCGCCCTCCTCAAGCGCGGAGATCTTGCTCTTCGCCTTGCGCAGGTTGAAGAACAGCTTCTTCTGGTTCGCGGTGGTGCCCATCTTCACGAGCGACCACGAACGCAGGATGTACTCTTGAATCGACGCCTTGATCCACCACATGGCGTAGGTGGCAAGACGGAAGCCCTTCTCCGGCTCGAAGCGCTTCACCGCCTGCATCAGGCCGACGTTGCCCTCGGAGACAACCTCGGAAATCGGCAGGCCGTAGCCGCGATAGCCCATGGCGATCTTGGCCACGAGGCGAAGGTGGCTGGTGACGAGCTGGTGAGCGGCCTTCGAGTCGTCATGTTCCTTGTAGCGGCGCGCGAGCATGTACTCCTGCTCGGGCTCAAGCATCGGGAACTTGCGGATCTCGGAAAGATAGCGGGAAAGACCGGATTCTCCGTTGAGAACCGGAAGCGTAGCGGCACGGGCCATGGTAGCGCCCTCCAAGTTGTTCAGGCCCCCGATAGCGGCGGGCCAGGCAGACGTCGCTTGAGTGACAAACTGTCAAAGCCGACGGAGCTGCGATGTTCCTCGCTGGGGTCTCCCAGCGCAGGTGCAACATACACCAATCGGTGCAGGGAAGGGAAGAACAAAAGGGGGTCACGAAGTTGTGTAGGAGATTAAATAATTGAAAGAATGAGCAATATTACATGCATTTGCGTTATTCTGGCGCACCCATGGCTGCGCGCAGATTCATGAGGTCGGACGGGAGGTTAGCCGTCCATTCGAGAACTTCCCCGGTATCCGGATGCTCCAGCGCCAGCAGGTATGCATGGAGCGCCTGCCTGCCGAGCGCCTCCAGAGCTGCCTGGGCGGGGAGCGGAAGGTTGCGAGCCTTGGTCTTGAAATGGGGGCCGTAAACCTGATCGCCAAGCAGCGGATGCCCGATATGGGTGAGGTGGACACGGATCTGATGGGTCCGGCCCGTCTCCAGCTGACACTCTATAAGAGAGGCGATCGGCTTGTTGTCGCGGCCAATGAAGGTTTCGCGCAGTTCCCAGTGGGTGACGGCTTCGCGCCCGGTCTCGCGCACGGCCATTTTCTCCCGCGCATGCGGATGCCGGTCGATCGGCGCTTCGATGGTGCCGCGCGGCCGGTTCGGTACGCCCCAGACAAAAGCGAGGTAGCCCCGGCGCATCTCATTGGTGCGGCCGTGATCGGCGAATTGCGCGGTGAGGGATGCGTGCGCCTTGTCGTTCTTGGCGACGACCATCAGCCCGGTCGTGTCCTTGTCGAGGCGATGGACGATGCCCGGACGGCGCACGCCGCCGATGCCGGAAAGGCTGGCGCCGCAATGGGCGATCAGCGCATTCACCAGCGTACCGGTCTCGTGGCCGGCGGCGGGATGCACGACAAGTCCGCTCGGCTTGTTGATGACGACGATGTCGGAATCCTCGAAGACGATATCGAGTGCGATGTCCTCGCCCGCGGGCTCGGCGGCGACAGGCGGCGGCACGTCGACGACGATGATGTCGCCCTTCGCCACATGATGCGCCGGATCGCGCACGGCGCTGCCGCCGATCCCGACATTGCCTGCCAGGATCAGCGCCTTCAGCCGCGAGCGCGACAGGTCCGGCGTGTGGATTGCCAGCACGCGATCGAGCCGTGGCGAGCCTTCGCTGCCGTCGACCGTCACCTGCTTTCGTTCACCCTGATCCATCGTTCCTGTACTGGCGCTCATGGCGCCGGCCACTTTCGCTTTGCGCCATCGTTGTTCCTGTATAAAGCCTTGGTCTCCTAACCCAGCCTCAGATTGCCAATGACCGAACCAGTTCCCGTCGATCCGAACCCGGAATTGACCGCCCAGCTCACCGCGCGGGTGCGCCGGATGATGCTGATCGCGGGCCTCACCACCGCGCTCGGCGTCGGCGCCGTGTTCGTCGCCATCGGTTATCGAATTTATAGGGGCGAGGGAAGCACCCCGGCATCGCCCGATGTCACAACAACCCTGCCGAAGGGCGCGCGCATCGTTTCCACCGGCATCGCCGGCGAGCGGATTGTCGTGACGCTGGACGTGGGTGGTGCGATCCAGATCCGCACCTTCGACGCGCGGACGTTGAAGCCTGCGGGGCACATCCGCTTCGTCAGCGAGCCTTGACCGGTTCCCGCAGCTGCGAATTCCTTACCGGCGGTGCAACGGATAAGATCGGGATATGCGATTCGTCGACACATCCATCGGGGTGATCAAATCGATCTCCCAGCGCTCGCTTGCTTTTGCGTGGCGCGATGCTGCCAAAGGCGCGACATTTTCGAGCTTCGCGAATTTCAAGCCTCCGGCGCGCGGCCATGATCCGCGATACATGGTGATCTGGAACGTGGAGTCGAATCCGGCCGACCGCACGTTTCGCGCCATGTATCAGGGAGATTTCATCGCCGTCTCCTTCCGGGAGCGATGGGAGGGGCGGAGCATGGCGGACGTCATTCCCGCATCGCTGCGCGCGCCGGCGCTGGCCGCCGCCAATCACTGCGCGGAAACCGGATGCGGCGTCTACATGGTCTATCGCGCCAGCAACGAGCGCGGCCAGAGCATCGATTGCGAACGGCTCGTGCTGCCGTTCGGCAAGGCCGAAACGGGCGTGCGCCAGCTCGTTACCTCAATGGAGACGATCAGCCTAGAAGGCGATGTGATCCTCGACTCGGCGCTCGACTACTTTACCGCAGGATACGAAGTCGTGCTGGCTGCGCAGTTCAATCTGGAAGCTTGCGAACGGCGTCTTGCGTCATCCGCGCATGGCTGACGGATTCTATCGGCTATTCAGCCGGCCATGCGCGCGCAGGTGGCGGCAAAGCTCCGCGTGATCGATGGCCTTGACCAGCAGGCGGTCATACGGGCCGCCGCCCATGTCCTCGGCCGCGACCATCGCGTTGACGACAGCCTCCTCCACACTCTCCACCGCGGCGAGATAGACGGGATCGAGAACCTCGTCGTTGATCATCTGCACGTCGATGCGCGCAGGCAGGCGATGCGCCATCGCGTGTTCGTTTGCGGTCGAGAATGCGATGAAGATATCACCGGAGCTGTTGCCGCCCGGCGTTCCGTTGCGGCCGATGCCGATCGCAGCGCGGCGGGCGAGACGCTTGAGCTGATGCGGCATCAGCGGCAGGTCGGTCGCGATGGCGACGATGATCGAGCCGCGCTCCTGAAGCTGGCTTTGCGGCGTGCCGTCTTTCATCAGCTGCCCGACTGGCACGCCGGCGATGGTCAGCCAGTCGCGCTGCCCATGGTTGGCCTGAACGAGCGTGCCGATGGTGTGCGTCTTGCCGCCGATCCCGACCTGCCGCGATGATGTTCCGGTGCCACCCTTGAAGCCGTAGGTGATCATCCCGGTGCCGCCGCCGCAGTTGCCTTCCTGCACCGGAACCGTCGCGACCGCATCGAGTGCCGCGCGCACATCGGCATCCGTGATCGGAAGACCGTTGATGTCGTTCAGCACGCCATCGTAGGTTTCGGCGATCACAGGCATGATCCAGAGGTGATTGTCCGCCTGGTAGGTCGAGGCGTAGCGTTCGATCATCCAGCGGATGGTCGCCTGGTGCGCCGTGCCGACGGCGTGGGTGTTGGTGATGACGACTGGTCCCAGGAAATAGCCGCCATCCTCGATCCAGTGGCTGCCGGTCATCTCGCCATTGCCATTGAAGCGGTGGATGCCCGCGTAGGCCGGGACCGGTGTCGCCGATTCCATATGCGGCAGGATAGCCGTGACGCCCGTGCGCACGACGCGCGTGCGGCCGGCTCGCGGTTCGCTCTCAATGATCGTGCGGAAGCCGACACCGATGCCGGCAACATCGGTGATGGCGTTATGCGGCCCGGTCTCGCCTGTGAACGGAATGCCGATGTCGCGGGCCCTGGGTTTGCCGGTGCCGGTGCGTGTCATGTCTGCTCGCGCACGTGTTGTTCGAGTGCGTCGAGAAAACAGCGCACCTTCGGAGGAATCAGCTGGCGCGACGGCAGCAGCGCATGCACCGCCAGCGGCTCGCACGAATGACCGGGCAAAATCCGCCGCAGCACGCCGGCATCGACCGCAGCCTGCGTGTAGCTCGCCGTGACGCGGAGCACGCCTTCTCCGGCAATCGCCGCCTGCAACCGGATATGCGCGTTCGAACTGACGAGGCGCGGCCGCTTCAGCGGCAGCATGGTGGTGTTGCCCTGCGGATCGGTGATCGCCCATGTCGTATCCGTCGCGCCGATCAGGAGCGGCAGCTTCTGCATCTCCTCGATCGTCTGCGGCTCGCCAAGCGCTGCCAGCAATCCGGGCGACGCATAAAGGCCGCGCTCGACGGAAAACACCTTCTTGATGATGACGCCATGCGCGGTGAGCGGACTCTCCAGCATCGCGAACACGACGTCGTAGTGCTCGGAGGCCGGATGCACGACGTCATGCTCGACATCGATGCGGATGGAGAGATCGGGATACTGCCGCATCAGATCGCAGGCGACCGGACCGACGTGGTGCGCGCCGAATTCGTAAGGCGACTTGATCCGCAGCGTGCCGCTGACGATGCCGGTCAACGACAGCGCCTCGTTATGCGCGTCATGCAATGCGGAAATCAGCGGGCGCGTGCGCTGATACATGGTGTTGCCTGCGTCCGTCAGCCGCAGGTGCCGCGTCGTTCGTTCGATCAGACGCAGGCCGAGGTTGGTTTCAAGCCGTTGCACCGCGGCGCTGAGACTCGATTTCGGATGGCCAAGCGCCCGCGCTGCGGCGCTGAAGCCGCCGTGATCGACCACCTCGCAAAACCATTCCCAGTCGCGCCAGTCCATCGCGCGATTGTCCATCTCGCGGAACGATCTGTCCAGATTGGCCGAGTTCTTGGGCACTGCACGATGTCCTAGTTTTGGCGGCCGGACGGAGACGTCCGGCAATCAAAATCATCTGAAGAGGGAATGAGCTGCGATGGCCGAGGATGGCATGTTTCTTTTGAATTCCTGGTACGCGGCGGCGTGGGCGCATGAATTGATCGACGGCAAGATGGTTGCGCGCACCATCCTCGAACAGCCGATCGTCTTCTATCGCGGCGAAAGCGGAAAGGTCGTGGCCCTCGACGACCGATGCTGTCACCGCGCCGCGCCGCTGTCCATGGGCCGTATCGAAGGCGACGACATCCGCTGCATGTATCACGGGATGAAGTTCGATGCGTCGGGCAAGTGCATCCAGATTCCCGGACAGGAGATGATCCCGCCGAAGCTCGGCGTGAAGGGCTATCCGGTCGTCGAGCGCTACGGACTGATCTTCATCTGGATGGGCGACACAGCCGCCGCCGATCCGAATCTCATCGTCGATTATCCGCCGCTCGCCGATCCGAAATGGCGCGGGCTGCCCGGCTACATGCACTACAAGGCAAACTGGCTCCTGATCGTCGATAATCTCTCCGACTTCGCGCATCTCGCCTTCGTGCACACCAACACCCTCGGCGGTTCGGAGGAGTACGCCTACAAGACGAAGCCGGTTGCGGTCGAACGGCTCGACGACGGCTTTCGCGTCGAGCGCTGGCACATGGATGCGGACCCGCCGCCGTATCATCGCAAGGTCATCGCCAACAAGACCGACAGGATCGACCGCCGCAACATCGGGCGGATGATCGTGCCGGGAATTTTCCTGCTCGACAGCATGTTCGCGCCGGCAGGTCAGGGAGCCGAGAAGGGTGTGCAAGTGCCGGGGACACGGCAGTACCGCAACGCCCAGTTCATGACGCCGGAGACGCGCAGCTCGACGCACTTCTTCTGGAACTACCTGCACGATTTCGACATCGACAACCCGAACATCACCCTGTCGCTGCGCCACAGCCTCGAGGAAGGGTTCAATGAGGACAAGGCGATCATCGAAGCGCAGCAGAAGGTGTTCGATGCGGATCCGGATTATCAGATGCTGGCGATCCGTGCGGATGCGGCGTTGTCCCACTTCCGCTGGGCACTCGATCAGCGGCTTCAGGCCGAGCGGGCCGCGCGCGCGGCGCCAGAGGCTGCGTCCGCATCGCCACAAGCTGCCGCGTCCTGATACGGGAGGCCGTCGTGGACGAACTGATGCTTCGCGTCGCAGCCCGCACGCGCGCCGCGGACGGCGTCACGCTGATCGAGCTGCGCGCAGCCGAGAAGGAGGGGGCGCTGCCGGGTTTCAAGCCAGGTGCGCACATCGAGGTGCAGTTGGCCAGCGACCTGCGGCGGCACTATTCGCTCTGCAACGATCCCGCCGAGCGCGACTGCTACCGGATTGCGGTGGCGCTGGCGGAGCCGAGCCGCGGCGGCTCGGCTTACATTCATCACCGGCTGCGGGCCGGCGACATCATCGTCGCCAGCACCCCACGCAACAACTTTCCGCTGGTCGAGGACGCGGAACGCTATCAGTTCATCGCCGGCGGCATCGGCATTACGCCGATCCTGCCGATGCTGCGCTGGTGCGCGGCCAATCGCCGGTCGTGGAATCTGCTGTATCTTCTGCGCAGCCGTGCGCGCGCAGCATTTCTCCCCGAACTCGAACGCTTCGCCGGGCATGTGCGTGCGCATTTCGACGATGAGGCGGGTGGGGTATTCGATGTCGATGCAGCCTTGAGCGATGTGGCGCCGGATGCGCACATCTATTGCTGCGGACCCGGACCCTTGATGGACGCGGTCGAGAAGGCGGCCGCCGATCGCGACAGCGCGCGTGTGCATTTCGAATGGTTCACGCCGAAGGACCAAAGTCAGCTCGTGAACACGCCGTTCACGGCGATCCTTGCGCGCAGCCGCCGCGAGATCGCGATTCCAGCCGACAAGACGATCCTCGAAACGCTGGAGGCGGACGGCATGAAGCTGCCGTTCTCTTGCCGCGAGGGATTGTGCGCGACCTGCGAGACGGCTGTGCTCGCCGGTGCGCCCGATCATCGCGATCAGATTCTGACGCCCCAGGAAAAGCGGGCCGGCAAGTCGATGATGATCTGCGTGTCGCGCGCGAAAACACCGGCGATCACGCTCGATCTCTGAACAGACCGGGCGAGGGGCAGACGATGACGCGGAGGAAGAAAGCCTGATGACGACAGCAAGCGCACAGATTCACGATCTTTCCCGTCAGGACGCCATCGAGCGGATGAAGCACGATCTGGTTCTGGCTTGTCACATTCTCGAGCGCGCGGGTCAGGGGAGCGGAATCGCCGGGCACCTCACGGCGCGCCTGCCCGGCGACACCAGCTTCTGGTCCTACCAGTGGCATCAGGCGTTCGAAGAGGTCTCCTACGACGACATCATCGAGGCGGACTTCGGCCTGAACACCATCACCGGGAAAGGCCGCGTCAATCCGACCCTGCACATCCACACGCGCATCTATGCCGCGCGTCCCGATGTCTGCTGCATCATTCATACCCACCCGATGAACGCGGTTGCGCTCGGAATCACCGGCAACAATCTTGAGCCGATCTGGCAGCCGGGCGCGATCTTCTACGACGACTGCGTTCTGTTCGACGAGTTCGACGGGGTGGTGCTGGATACGGAAGAGGGCGATCGCATCGCCCGGGCGCTCGGCGACAAGCATGCCGTGCTGCTGCGCAATCACGGCATTCTCGTCGTCACCGGCTCGGTCCGGGCGAGTTGCATCGGAGCGCTGACGATCGAATCGGTTGCCGAGGTGCAGCTCAAGGCGATGGCCGCGGGCGCGCTGAAGCCGATGCCGCGCGAGGCCGCGTTGCAAACCAAGCGGTTCCTGCTCTCCGACGACGTGACGACGGGGCGCTGGAACTATCTGACGCGCAGCATCCTGCGGGAACGGCCGCACCTGCGCTCGTGAGAACAAATCCTGGGACTGAGGAGGGAACAATGAAGACAGCGCAGTATATTGCGTCGATTGCAGCCGCGGCTTTTGCCACGCTTCTGGCATCGGCAGCCGCGCAGGCTCAAACCGTTTTGAATGCGTCGATCTGGGTCCCGCCGACCCATCCGGTCCATGCGCACATGATGGTGCCCTGGGCCGAGCAGGTGGCGAAGGCGACCGAGGGCCGGGTCAAGATCAACATCCTCACCAAAGCGCTGGGAGGTCCGGCCCAGCATTTCGATCTCGTCCGCGATGGCGTCGCCGACATCATGTACACCATTCACGGGTATACGCCCGGCCGCTTCACGCTCACCAAGATGGCGGAGCTTCCGTTTCTTGGAGACAGCGCGGAAGCCGCATCGGTCGCTTACTGGCGTGTTTATCAGAAGCACTTCGCCCGGGCCAACGAGCATCAGGGCGTGAAGGTGCTCGGGCTGTTCATGCACGGGCCCGGTACCATCTTCACCCGCACGCAGCCGGTGACGAAGATCGAGGATGTCCGGCGTCAGAAGTTCCGGGTCGGCGGCGGAGTCGTCAACGATATCGCCACCAGCCTGGAAATGGTCGCGCTGCTGAAGCCGGCGACCGAATCCTATGAGCTTCTGTCGAACGGCGTCGTCGACGGTCTGCTGTTTCCGCGCGAGTCGGTGCGCTCGTTCAGGCTGATCGGGCTGATCAAGCATCTGACGGTGGTGCCGGGAGGTCTCTACAACACGAGTTTCGTCATGGGCATGAATCAGGCGCGGTTCGACAAGCTTTCTCCACAGGATCAGGCGGCGCTGATGTCGGTGTCCGGCGAAGCGTTCGCGCGGCTCGCCGGGCGGGCGTGGGATGCCGCCGACGCCAGCGCCATTCACGAATTCAAAGCCGCGGGCGGCACGGTCACGGAACCGCCCGCTGCCTTCGTGGATGACGTGCGCAAGCGCACGGCCGGCATCGAGCAGGCCTGGATCGCGGAAGCCAGGGCCAAGAACGTCGACGGAGCGGCAGCGCTGGCCGAGTTCCGGAGCGAGATCGCTGCGCAGAGCAAGAAGTAAGCGCACGGGGCGGGGCGGAGTGATGAAAATTGCGGGGAGGCTGAGGATCTGGTCCGACAGCATCGTCGGCGTTCTTGCGGGAGCGACACTGTTCCTGCTGATGGCGCTGACCGCTGTCGATGTCGTCGGCCGCTATCTGTTGAGCCGGCCGCTGCCCGGTTCGCTCGAACTGACGGAAATCATGATGTCGGTGATGATCTTTGCAGCGTTGCCGCTGGTGACGGCAAGGGGCGGGCACATCGCCGTCGACCTTGCCGATCACCTGTTCCCGGAGCGGCTCAAGCGGTGGATCGATCGCCTCGTCAGCCTCGTCTGCGCCGCCGGTCTTGCGGTGCTGGCGTGGCGGCTGGCGGTCAAGGCGATGCAACTCGGGCGGTACGGCGATGTCACGGCGGCGCTGACGATCCCGCTCTATCCGCTGGCGTGGTTCATGGCGGTCGGTGTCGGTTTGACGGCCATCGTGCTGCTTCTGCGATTGCTGCCATATCCGGCATTGCGCGCGTCCGCACCGCATGCTCCGGCGATCGAAGGCCGCCGATGACCGAAGCACTTGCCGGCTTCGGCGCCATGCTGGCGCTGTCGCTCCTTCGCATGCCGATCGCGTTCTCCATGGCTCTCGTCGGCGCCCTCGGGTTCGCGATCATGAACTCGCCTGCGGCTGCGCTCGCGATGATCGGCACCGTCACCTATGAAACCGGCATGTCCTATGCGCTGTCGGTCGTGCCGCTGTTCGTGCTGATGGGCAATTTCGTCACCCGGGCCGGGATGTCGGAAGAACTCTACGACGTATCCTACGCCTTCCTCGGCCACCGGCGCGGCGGACTGGCGATGGCGACGATCCTCGCATGCGGCGGTTTCGGCGCGATTTGCGGTTCGTCGCTGGCGACAACCGCGACGATGGCGAAGGTGGCTATGCCGTCGATGCGGCGCTTCGGATACAGCGACGCGCTCGCGGCCGGTTCGATCGCGGCCGGCGGCACGCTCGGCATCCTCATTCCGCCGAGCGTCATCATGGTCATCTATGGCTTTCTGACCGAGACCAGCATCGGCGCACTGTTCGCAGCAGGCGTTCTGCCGGGACTTGTCGCGATCGGCTGTTACATCGCGGCAGTCGCCGTCACCACGCATGTCAATCCCAAGGCCGGCCCGCCCGGCGAGCGATACGATGCGCGCTCCCGGATGCGCGCGCTCGGCCGTGTCTGGCAGGTGCTGCTGCTGTTCGTCATCGTGATGGGCGGCATCTACGGTGGCGTATTTACCCCGACCGAAGCCGCCGGCGTCGGCGCAACCGGCGGCTTTGCGTTCCTGCTGTTCCGGCGCGGCTTCGATCGCAGGATGCTCATCGAAATCCTGCGCGACAGCGCCGAAACAACGGCGATGGTTTTCGCCGTCCTGATCGGCGCGCTGATCTTTTCCAACTTCATCAGCGTCACCGGCATGTCCGGTACATTGAAGGACTGGGTTACCGGTCTCAATGTTGCTCCCATCGTCGTGATCTTCGGGATGATCGCGATCTACATCGTTCTCGGCTGCGTGCTGGAAAGCATCTCGATGATCCTGCTCACGGTTCCGATCTTCTATCCTCTGGTCGTCCATCTCGGTTACGACCTGATCTGGTTCGGAATCATCGTCGTGGTGGTGACGGAAATCAGCCTGATCACCCCGCCGATCGGCATGAACGTATTCGTGCTGCGCGCCGTTCTGAGCGATGTCCCGACGAGTACGATCTTTCGCGGCGTCACGCCCTTCATCTATGCGGACGGCATCAGGATCGCGATCCTGATCTTCCTGCCGTCCATCTCGCTGTTTCTGCCGCGACTCCTGGGGCTTTGATCTTGAGGCTGTGATCTTGAGGCTTGATCTTGAGGTTATGACGGGGCGTCCCGGTTCTGCGCGTAGGCAGCGAGACCGCTCACCATCGGTCGTTGAATGTGGCCGTTGACCCGGCGGGGGACCGCGAAATGCGCAATCCGCCGCTTGCGGTGGCGGGCGTTCAAGGCTATTGCCTTTGCTTACGCTCCCTTCGTCTAGCGGTTAGGACGCGGCCCTCTCAAGGCTGAAACAGGGGTTCGATTCCCCTAGGGAGCGCCATCCATGTCCCGCATCATGATCGGTGGAAATGGCGGCGCGAGCCGGCCAGCATGTCAGCTCGTGCAGCGGAACAGTCTTCCGCGCAGTCCGGCGATTTTCACGTGATGCTTGCGATGTAGTTTCGCCAGCCGCCATGGGCGGAGATATCGGTCGCGCCAGCGATGCCCTCGTTCTCGACGATGAAGCCTTTCGGCGAGGTGCCGTCCGCAAGCCGCGTCGTGCCGATGCCGAGCGGCGCGGGAACGCCGGTCATGAAACTGCCAAGCCCCTCGGGCGAAATCGCCCAGACTTCAGTCGCGATCGGCGATCCCGTTCCTGCCGCGACGCGCATCAAGCCGGGCCGGTAAGGCGGCCCGCCGGCGAGCGCATACAGCTTGTAATCGGGTGCTGTCGTCACGGCGCGCAGGAAGCGGGCGTTGCGGCTCGTCAGTTCATGATTGAGCGGCATGCCCGACAGATGCGCGCCGACCACGACCAGTTCGATTTCACCCGGCGCTGCCGTCGATGCCGCATCGGGTATTGGCGGCAGCGGCATGTTCGTCGCGCCGATCGTGACGCCGGCGGCGTCGTGAATGCGCGCGCCGATGGCGGCGAGTAATCCGTCGCGGCCACGCGGAGCGATCAGCGTGACGCCGGACGGAAAGCCGTCGCCGCGAAACCGGCTCGGCACGGCGAGCGCGCAAAGGTCCAGCAGATTGACGAAGTTCGTGTAGGTGCCGAGTTCGCTGTTTGGCCCGATCGGATCGGCGGCGAGATCGGCAACGGTGCGCGGGCGTGGATAGGTCGGCACCACAAGCACGTCGATCTTTGACCAGATGATGTCCGCGGTGCGCCGCAAATCCGCAAGCTTGTAGAGGCCGGCGAATGCATCGGCCGCGCTGAAGTTGGATGCGGCGCCGATGATCTTGCGTGTGGTCGGATGCACGTTGTCGGCCGCCGTTTCCATCATGGCGCGGATCGCCTGATAGCGCTCGGCGACCCATGGTCCAGCATAGAGGAGACTGGCGACGTCGAACATCGGCGTCATATCGATCGCGGCCAGTGTTTTGCCGCCGGTTACGCGGGCGAGATCGGCAAGCGCGGCGTCGAACGCCTGTTCAGACGCTTTGTCGCCGCCGAACTTCTGGCTGGCCTGATCGGGAACGCCGAGGCGCAGGCCCGGCGGGATGGCGCCGGGCTGCGCCGGGACGGGGAGCGCACGCGAGTAGCTGTCCTGCGGATCGAAACCAAGCATCGTGCGATACGCAGCGTCAGCATCTGCGACGCTGCCTGCGAACACCGAGATCGTATCGAGCGTCCGGCACGCGGGCACCATTCCGTGCGCGGAGACGCTCCCGAGCGACGGCTTCAATCCGACGATGTTGTTCAATCCGGCAGGCACACGGCCCGACCCGGCCGTGTCGGTGCCGAGCGCGAACGTGACGATGCCGTGCCCAACCGCAACCGCAGAGCCGCTGCTGGAGCCGCCGGGAACGTAAGCCGGGTCGATTGAATTCTTCGGCACGGCGTAGGGCGTGCGAACGCCGACGAGACCGGTCGCGAACTGATCGAGGTTGGTCTTGCCGATGAGAATGGCGCCGGCATCGAGCAGCTTTTGCACCGCGAACGCCGTCGTCTTAGGCGTATAGGCGAACGCTTCACATGCCGCCGTCGTCGGCAGTCCGGCGACGTCGATGTTGTCCTTCACCGCAAACGGAATGCCCCATAGCGGCTTGGCCGCGGGATCGAACGGCCCAAGGTTCGCGGCGGCCGCAAGCGCCTCACCTTCCGGCACCAGCGCCAGGAAGATTCCCGGATCGTTGACGGCGGCGATGCGCTGATAGATGGCGGCAATGATCTCGGCTGGCGAAGTGCCCGCACCGTAGGCAGCATGGAGCGAGGCGATCGTCGGAAACGCAGGCAGCATTGTCTTGGTCATATCCGGTCAGGCGGCGGGCTCGATCACCAGAAGGCGATCGCCGGTGGCGACTTGCCGGCCCGGCCGACAATAGAGCGTCCGCACCGTACCTGCCAGCGGAGCGGCAATGCTGAGCTCGGTTTTCATCGCCTCGAGAATGACGATGGGTGTCCCGGCCTCGACCGTTTGCCCCTCCTCGACCAGCACTTTCCAGACGCTGCCGTGAATATCCGACGCGATCAGATGTCCGTCGATATCCTCGTCATCGACGCGGATCTCCTGTTCGACCTCGGTCGCTGCTGAGTCGTCAGCCTGCCAGCGCGAGACTTCCTCGCGGAAGGCCGCCTGCTGGCGCGCCTTGAAGCCGGCGATGGAGTCCGCCTCGCGATCGAGAAATGCGTGATAGGCGCCGAGATCGAAGATTTCCTCCTCGATGCGGATGGTTGCGCGGCCGTGACGGAAGTCCTCGCGCAGCCGCGTCAACTCCGCTTCATCGACGGGGTAGTAGCGGACCTGATCGAAGAACTTGAGCAGCCACGGCTCGCCCGGCGCGAACACAGGATTCTTCAGGAACTTGTTCCAGATCGGCAGAGTGCGGCCGATCAGCTGATAACCGCCCGGGCTGTCCATGCCATAGATGCACATGTAGACCCCGCCGATGCCGACGGTGCCTTCGGCCGTGAAGGTGCGGGCGGGATTGTACTTCGATGTCAGCAGCCGGTGCCGCGGATCGACAGGCACCGCGCAGGGCGCGCCGAGATAGACGTCGCCCAGGCCGAGAACCATGTAGCTCGTCTTGAAGACGATGTCCTGGACTTCGTCCCGCGATGTCAGTCCGTTGATGCGCTGGATGAAGTCGACGTTGTTCGGCAGCCACGGCGCGGTGCCGCGCACCGTCTCGCGATAGCGCGTCACGGCATCGAGGGTCGCTGAATCCTCGAACGCCATCGGAAGATGCACGACGCGCGTCTTCAGCTTCATCGTTGCGATCGGCGGCAGCCGCGTTTCGGCCGCGAGCAATGCGTCGAGCAGTGCGCTCTGGTGAATGACGCGGCTGTCGTAGTTGATCTGGAGCGAGCGCACGCCCGGCGACAGTTCGAGAATGCCGTTGACTGGATTGGCCTTGAGTTCCTCCATCAGCGCGTGGACGCGGAAGCGGTACCGCAGGTCGAGTTCGTTCGGTCCGTACTCCAGCAGGATGTAGCGATCGCCGGCCTGACGATAGGCAACCGCGGGCCGCTCGCCTTCGGGAGGAAGCGCAGCGAGCACAGTGGCGGAGACGGTTTTGCCGGCGGCGAGGCTCGGCGGCTTGTCGCTCGGGTGGAATTCGATCGGCGCGAGTGTGGCGATGGCCTTGTCCTGCGCTTTCTCAAGCGCGAGCGCCTCGTCGAACGAGATGGCCCTGAAGCGGATGCGATCACCGGGCTTTGCCTGACCGACTTTCCACAGTTCGCCCTTGGCGATCGTTACCGGACACACGAAGCCGCCAAGGCTCGGGCCGTCGCGCGTCAGGATGACCGGCATGTCGCCGGTGAAGTTGACCGAACCGATGGCATATTCGCAATCGTGGACATTGGACGGATGCAGGCCTGCTTCGCCGCCGTCGCTGCGGGTCCATGTGGGTTTCGGTCCGATCAGGCGGATGCCGAGCCGGTTGGAGTTGTAATGCACCTCCCACGCGGTCGCGAAAAACATCTCGATCGCTTCGGTGGTGAAGAAGTCCGGGGCGCCGTGCGGTCCATACAGGACGCCGACATCCCACTCCGAGGTGTAGGACGGGACGAGCGATGCGGGCGCTGCGCCGGCAGCAGGTGCTGTTGCAGGGCGTTCCGCGATCGGCAGCATGTCGCCGGTCCGCAGCACGCGCCCGGCGTGTCCGCCGAACTGACCGAGCACGAATGTCGAGCGGCTTCCGAGATAAAGCGGGACATCGAACCCGCCCTGAATGCCGATGTAGGTGCGGCAGCCGGATTTGGCGCGGCCGACGGCAAGCGTCTGTCCGGCGCGCACCGCGATCGGCGTCCACCAGCTAACCGGCTCGCCATCGAGTGTGGCGTCGGCCGAGGCACCCGTCAGCGCGATCACCGTATCGGAATGGAATTTCAGGGTTGGGCCCGCCAGAGTGCATTCGATGCCGGCAGCCGTCTCGTCGTTGCCGGCGATACGATTGGCAAGGCGGAATGCATAGTCGTCCATCGGGCCGCTCGGCGGCACACCGACATCCCAGTGACCGACACGGCCGGGATAATCCTGGATCGTGGTGAAGGTGCCAGGCTGAACGACCTCGACCGCGTTCGGCCGATAGTCGATGCGCGACAATGCCTGCGTCGACACTTCGCCCGCGGCAAACATCGGCGAAGCAATGACCTGCCGCAGATAGTCGAGGTTGGTGGCGATGCCGCAGAGACTGGTGTCGGCCAGCGCACGCGACATGCGCGCGATGGCGTCGCTGCGATCCGAGCCGTAGACGATCAGCTTTGCGAGCATGGGATCGTAGTACGGCGACACTTCTGTGCCGGTGGACACCCAGCCGTCGATGCGAACGTCGTCGGGGAAGGTGACTTGCGTCAGCACGCCTGGCGAGGGCTGGAAGTCATGAACCGGGTCTTCGGCATAGAGGCGGACCTCGATCGACGCGCCCTTCGGCTGCGGAAGCTTCGCC
This sequence comes from Pseudomonadota bacterium, assembly GCA_049323835.1. Classification (GTDB taxonomy): domain Bacteria; phylum Pseudomonadota; class Alphaproteobacteria; order Rhizobiales; family Xanthobacteraceae; genus SG-bin9. The sequence goes on from JBMOOJ010000076.1 coordinate 19,740, forward strand.
AAATCGGGAGGGGTGCCGGCTGCCGTGCGCACCATCCATTCGACGAGGTCGATGCCGAGGACGTACTCCGTGACGGGGTGTTCGACCTGAAGGCGTGTATTCACTTCGAGGAAATAGAATTCGTCGCGTATGCGATCGTAGATGAACTCGACCGTGCCTGCCGATTGATACCCCACGGCTTCGCCGAGCTTGCTGGCGGCGTCCATCATGCGCGCGCGTGTGGCGGCCGGAAGGTTGGGGGCCGGCGTTTCCTCCACGACCTTCTGATTACGGCGCTGAAGCGAACAATCGCGTTCGCCGAGGGCGACGACCTTGCCGCGTCCATCGCCGAAGATCTGCACTTCGACATGGCGTGCATCCTCGATGCATCGTTCCAGGAAAACGCCGGAGTCCTTGAAGAAGTTCTGAGCGAGGCGCTGCACCGTTTCGTATGCGGCGACGAGTTCATCCTTGCCGCCGCAGCGCGTGAGTCCGATTCCGCCGCCGCCCGCGGTCGACTTCAGCATGACCGGATAACCCAGCCGCTCGGCCTCAGCCTGCGCCTGATCGAGGCTCGAGAGCAGTCCGGTGCCGGGGACGAGCGGCACGCCGGCGGATTCCGCGATTTCACGCGACGTATGCTTCAGGCCGAACCGCCGAACCTGATCGGGAGAGGGGCCGATGAATGCGATGCCCGCGGCGGCGCACTGTTCGGCGAAATCCGCGTTCTCGGCAAGGAAACCGTAACCGGGGATAATGGCATCGACGCCCAGCCTCTTCGCTTCGGCGAGAATGATGTCGGCGCGGAGATAAGTGTCGCTCGCGCTGTTGCCGGGCAGGGAGATGGCCTCATCCGCCAAGGCGACATGCGGGCTGCTGCGATCCGGATCCGAATGAACGGCGACGCTGCGAATACCCATCGTGCGAAGTGTGCGGGCGATACGGACTGCGATTTCGCCGCGATTGGCGATAAGGACTTTTTTGAACACGACAACTCCCCAATGCCTTATTGCCCGTCATCTGCTGAAACTCAGGGCACCAACAAGCATTGGGTAATCAAGCAAGCCTCATACCATCGCCTTCGAACGAGAAGACACGCGCTCGCGCGATCCCTGCGAAGAGATTTTGAGCGACGTGCTGCACGTTCGATAAGCGCAGGCTGTCTATTATTTAGGATGGTGCACGCAGAACGCACAGAAGTTGCGAGGTTGGCTCACGGATTGAGCAGTCATTTGCAAGCGTCTGATCAGGGAATGATCAGAAACGCCAACAACGCATCAAAACTGCTCATCAGTTAGCCGTTCTCGAAGGCCCGGCACCTGCGGTCTGACTGAAAGCTTTGCAGCATCATGTGCTTACCACTGCACGCTTCGCTGGCACGGTTCTTGCGATTCCGTTAACGCGCCGGCGCTTGCCGGCACGTGTTGCATCACAAGGGTCTCACGCCGCGTCAGGGAGAATGTGTTTCATGCTTATGAAATTGGCTCACGCAATCAAGGCACCGCTCAGCCGCCGCAAGGTGCTGGCTGCTGCCGCTGGACTGTCGCTGGGACTGGGTGCGTTTGCCCCGGCTCACGCGCAGGATACGATCAAGGTCGGTATCCTTCATTCTCTCTCGGGCACCATGGCCATCAGCGAAACGACGCTGAAGGACACCATGCTGTTCCTCATCGACGAACAAAACAAGAAGGGCGGCGTTCTCGGCAAGAAGCTTGAGGCCGTCGTCGTCGACCCCGCGTCGAACTGGCCGCTGTTCGCCGAAAAGGCGCGCGAACTGATCACCAAGGAAAAGGTCTCGGTCGTATTCGGCTGCTGGACGTCGGTGTCACGCAAGTCGGTTCTGCCGGTGTTCAAGGAGCTCAACTCGATCCTGTTCTATCCGGTGCAGTACGAAGGCGAGGAGAGCGAGCGTAACGTGTTCTACACGGGCGCAGCGCCGAACCAGCAGGCGATCCCGGCTGTCGACTATCTCGCCAAGGAAGAGAAGGTGCAGCGCTGGGTTCTGGCCGGCACCGATTACGTCTATCCGCGCACGACCAACAAGATCCTCGAAGCCTACTTGAAGTCGAAAGGCGTCAAGCAGGAAGACATCATGATCAGCTACACGCCGTTCGGTCACTCCGACTGGCAGACGATCGTGGCCGACATCAAGAAGTTCGGTTCGGCCGGCAAGAAGACGGCGGTGGTGTCGACCATCAACGGCGACGCCAACGTTCCGTTCTACAAGGAGCTCGGCAACCAGGGCATCAAGGCGACGGACATTCCGGTCGTGGCGTTCTCGGTGGGTGAGGAAGAACTCGCCGGCATCGACACCAAGCCGCTGCTCGGCCACCTCGCGGCATGGAACTACTTCCAGTCGATCAAGGATCCCGGCAACGCCGAGTTCATCGCCAAGTGGAAGGCCTACAAGAAGAGCGACAAGGCCGTCACCAACGATCCGATGGAAGCGCACGTCATCGGCTTCAACATGTGGGTGAAGGCGGTCGAGGCGGCGAAAACGGTCGATCCCGACAAGGTCATCGACGCGCTCCCTGGCATCAAGGCCGCCAACCTGACCGGCGGCGTGTCGGAGATGCTGCCGAACCACCACATCACCAAGCCCGTGTTCATCGGCGAAATCAAAGGCGATGGCCAGTTCGACGTGGTGTGGAAGACGCCGGGTCTCGTTCCGGGCGATGCCTGGTCGAAGGAGCTCGACGGCTCCAAGGATCTGATTGCCGACTGGGTGAAGCTCAAGTGCGGCAACTACAACACGAAGACCAACAAGTGCGGCGGTCAGGGCTCGTAATCCCTGCGCTCAACCAACCCGGAAGGCGGCGGCAGCCGCCGCCTTCCTCGCTCTTCCGCCGGGGCAAGCCAAGTGTCGAAGTCATTCCTTGATAGTTTGCGCGCCGCAGCGCTCGCGATTGTTCTTGTGGCGCTCGCAACGATGCCGTCCGCGGCCGGACCGTTCGAGGATGCGGTCGGCAAATTCGCCAACGATTCATTTTCGGATACCGAAGCCGCCATTGCCGCGATTGTCGCAAGTGGCAGCGAGAGGGCGCTTCCCATCATCTCCGCTCTACGGGAAGAGCGGTTGCTGGCCGATCCGGCGAGCAAGACGATCCTCGTCAAGCAAAGCGACGGCAAACTTGCCGATGCCATCACTGGCGCTGCTGTTGCAAACGGGCCGGCTGGGTCCAGCGCCGTCCGCCTGAACAATCGCCTGCGGCGGGTGGTCGATGCCGCTCTCGGCTCGCTGACGCTGCTGTCGCCCGATCCTGCCAAACGCATTCAGGCCGCCCAGTCGGCCTTCAAGACCCGCGATCCCGCAGCGCTTCCCGCGATCGAGGATGCACTAAAGAAGGAAAGCGTCGCGAGCGTGAAGCGCGCCTTCACCGAGGCGCGCGCTGCGCTCATTCTCTCGAAAGCCGATGCGCCCGATGCGGACAAGATCGAAGCCATCGGCGTGATGCGTGCGAAGGGAGATCAGGACGCGCTGGCTTTGCTGTCCGGCCTTTCCAATGCGTCGCCGGCCGTTGCCGGGATTGCGCAGAACGCAATCGGCTCGATCCAGAACAACCTCGCGCTGTGGTCGATCGGACAGAATGCCTGGTACGGCATCTCGCTCGGCTCGGTGCTGCTGCTCGCCGCGATCGGCCTTGCCATCACCTTCGGCGTGATGGGCGTGATCAACATGGCGCATGGCGAGATGGTGATGATCGGCGCGTATGTCACGTTCGTCGTGCAGGAGGTGATCCGCAACCGCTATCCCGGCCTGTTCGACGCTTCGCTGCTGATCGCCATCCCGGCGGCGTTCTGCGTCGCTGGTCTGATCGGCATTCTGATCGAACGCTGCGTCATCAAATTTCTCTACGGCCGTGCGCTGGAAACACTGCTCGCGACATGGGGCATCTCGCTGATCCTGCAGCAGGCGGTGCGGACGATGTTCGGCCCGACCAACCGCGAGGTCGGCAACCCCTCATGGATGAGCGGTGCGTTCGACGTCGGACAGATCTCCATCACCTACAGCCGGCTCTGGATCGTCTGCTTCACCATCGCCGTGTTCTTCATTCTGCTGGCGATGCTGCGCTACAGCCGCATCGGCCTCGAGATGCGGGCCGTGACGCAGAACCGCCGCATGGCGGCGTCGATGGGTATCGCCACTTCGCGCGTCGATGCGCTCACCTTCGGGCTCGGTTCGGGCATCGCCGGGATCGCCGGAGTGGCGCTGTCGCAGATCGATAACGTCAGCCCCAACCTCGGCCAGAGCTACATCATCGACTCGTTCATGGTCGTGGTGTTCGGCGGCGTCGGCAATCTGTGGGGAACGCTGGTTGGTGCACTGGCGCTCGGCGTCGCCAACAAGTTCCTCGAACCGGTCGCAGGCGCGGTGCTCGGCAAGATCGCCATTCTGGTGCTGATCATCCTGTTCATCCAGAAGCGTCCACGCGGCCTGTTCGCGCTGAAGGGGCGGGCGGTCGAAGCATGAGTCACGTTCTCACCCGCGCGCTCAACCGCAGTGCCAGCGTCTTTCTGTTGATCGTCGCCGCCGTCGGCATCGTGCTGCCGCTGCTCAACCTGCTGCTGCCGCCGACCTCGTTCTTTCACGTGCCGACGTATCTCATCGCGCTATTCGGAAAGTACGTTTGTTATGCGATCCTCGCACTCTCGATCGACCTGATCTGGGGTTACTGCGGCATTCTCTCGCTCGGCCATGGCGCGTTCTTCGCGCTCGGCGGCTACGCCATGGGCATGTACCTGATGCGGCAGATCGGCACCCGCGGCGTCTACGCCAACCCCGTTCTGCCGGACTTCATGGTGTTCCTGAACTGGAAGGAACTGCCCTGGTACTGGTACGGCTTCGACATGTTCTGGTTCGCGATGCTGATGGTGCTGTTCGTGCCGGGGCTGCTCGCGTTCGCTTTCGGCTGGTTCGCGTTCCGCTCGCGCGTCACCGGCGTCTATCTCTCGATCATCACGCAGGCGATGACCTATGCGCTGATGCTCGGATTCTTCCGCAACAACTTCGGCTTCGGCGGCAACAACGGCCTGACCGACTTCAAGGACATTCTCGGTTTCAACGTGCAGGCGCAGGGCACCCGCGCCGCGCTGTTCATGCTGTCGTGTCTGGCGCTCGCCGCCGGCTTCATGATCTGCCGCGCGATCGTGACCTCCAAGCTCGGCAAGGTGCTGATCGCGGTGCGCGACGCGGAATCGCGGACGCGCTTCCTCGGCTATCGCGTCGAGTCCTACAAGCTGTTCGTGTTCACCGTGTCTGCCTGCATGGCCGGCGTCGCCGGCGCGCTTTATGTGCCGCAGGTCGGTATCATCAATCCGGGCGAGTTTGCGCCGGGCAATTCCATCGAGGCGGTGATCTGGGTCGCGGTCGGCGGGCGCGGGACGCTGATCGGTGCGGCACTCGGCGCGATCGTCGTCAACTACGCGAAGACCGTGTTCACGTCGGGTCCGCTGGCGCCGTACTGGCTGTTCATGCTCGGCGCGCTCTTCATCCTGGTCACGCTGCTGCTGCCGAAGGGCATTGTCGGCACGGTGCAGGCATGGTGGACGCCGTGGCGCATGCAGCGGATGGTGCCTGTGCCGAACGAACCGGCCGGAAAGCCGGCGGAGTAGGGCGCATGGATGCACGCACAACATCGGCGATGCTGTATCTCGACGGCGTTCACGTCTCGTTCGACGGCTTCCATGCCATCAACAACCTCGCGCTGACCATCGCCCCCGGCGAGATGCGCGCGATCATCGGCCCGAACGGCGCCGGGAAAACCACGATGATGGATATCATCACCGGCAAGACAAGGCCGGACGAGGGCGACGTGCTGTTCGACGGCATCGTCGACCTCACGCGGCTCGATGAGGCGCAGATCGCCGAACTCGGCATCGGCCGCAAGTTCCAGAAGCCGACGGTGTTCGAGAGCCAGACCGTTGAGGACAACCTGCTGCTGGCGCTGAACGTCGATCATCGCGTGCGTGCGACGCTGTTCTGGCGGCAGTCACAGGATGAATCGGAGCGGATCGAGCGGGTGCTGGAGACGATCCGCCTGACCGGCGCGCGCGACCGGATCGCGGGAAGCCTGTCGCACGGCCAGAAGCAGTGGCTCGAGATCGGCATGCTGCTGGCGCAAGATCCGAAGCTGCTGCTGGTCGACGAGCCGGTGGCCGGCATGACCGACGTGGAAACGCATCAGACGGCCGAGCTGCTCAAGGAGATCAACCGCGAGAAGACGGTGGTCGTGGTGGAGCACGACATGACGTTCGTGCGCGAGCTGGGCTGCCGGGTCACATGCCTGCACGAGGGCTCGGTCCTCGCCGAAGGCACGCTCGATCAGGTGTCGTCGAACGAGCGCGTCATCGAAGTGTATCTGGGACGATAGAGCGAGGCCGGGGATCGTCATGCTCAACGTCGACAACATCACGCTCAATTACGGCGCGGCGCAGGCGCTGCGCGGTGTCTCCATCAAGGCCGAACCCGGCAAGGTGACGTGCGTGCTCGGCCGCAACGGCGTCGGCAAAACGAGCCTGTTGCGCGCGCTCGTTGGCCAGCAGCCGATCACAAGCGGTGCGATCGAATTCGAAGGCGCGGACATCGGCGGACTGCGGCCGTTCGAACGCGCCCGCAAGGGCATCGCCTTCGTTCCGCAGGGGCGCGAGATTTTTCCACTGCTGACGGTCGAGGAGAATCTCAAGACGGGTTACGCACCGCTGCCGCGCGACCAGCGCAATATCCCGGACGACGTATTCTCGCTGTTTCCGGTGCTGAACTCGATGCTCGGACGCCGTGGCGGCGATCTGTCCGGCGGGCAGCAGCAGCAGCTCGCGATCGGCCGCGCGCTGGTGATGCGGCCGAAGCTGCTTCTGCTCGACGAGCCGACGGAGGGCATTCAGCCGTCGATCATCAAGGATATCGGCCGCGCCATCATGTATCTGCGCAACATGGGCAACATCGCTATCGTGCTGGTCGAGCAGTACCTCGATTTCGCCTGCGAGCTCGGCGATCAGTTCGCGGTGATGGATCGTGGCGCGGTGAAGTTTACGTGCGACCGGGCGAGCCTCGATCCGGCGCAGATCAGCAAGGCCATGGCGCTTTAAGGTTATGGTCTATGGCCCTTTGGGCCATCGCTCCCTGGCGTCCCCTGTCGCGCTGGTACGGCGCAGACCAGCCAGTGCACGTGCCCGGACAAGATTTCACACGGGCCGCGACGAAAGGACACTAGGACACGCCCGGTATCGCCCAATTCCCTGCAATCTTTGGCCAGTTTCGTCCATTGCCAGTTTTTTGGGCTCTGGCTTCCTTACCAGCCAAGCGTCAGGTTTCGGCCACAAGAGCCGTCCCGGCGCCTGAATAAAGATCAACGCAGGCGATGACTCGCGGGCAGAGTTGATGGCCCCGCGGTCCTTGCGAGGGGAGGTTTCCATGGACAGAAGGCAGGCATTTCTGCTGGCGATGACTGCGGCGATGATCGCGAGCGCCCCGAATTTTGCTGCGGCGCAGGACAAGATCCGTATCGGCTATGCGATCTCGAAGTCGGGCCCCAACGCGGGCGGCGCCAATATCACCCAGATTCCGAACTACGAGATGTGGGTGAAGGACGTGAACGCCAAGGGCGGCCTGATGGTGGGCGGCAAGCGCGTTCCGATCGAGGTCGTGGAATACGACGACCGCTCGAACGCCGAGGAAGCGATCCGCGCGGTGGAGCGCCTCGTCACGCAGGACAAGGTCGACCTCCTGTTCCCGCCGTGGGGCACCGGGCTCAACCTGGCGGTCGGGCCGGTGTTCAACAAATACGGCTATCCGCAGCTCGCATTCAGCGCCGTGACCGATCGCGCGCCTGAACTCGCCAAACGCTGGCCGAACAGTTTCTGGTTCCTCGGAACCAGCTCGTCATATGTCAATTCGCTCGCCGCGCTGCTGAAGAAGCTGCGCGACGAAGGCAAGATCAACGGCAACATCGCCATGATCAGCGTTGCCGATGGCTTCGGCATCGATCTGGCCGGCGCCGGCCGCAAAGGCTTCACGGACGCCGGATTCAAGCTTGCCTACGACAAGAGCTATCCGGTCGGCACCCAGGATCTGGCGCCGATCATCGCCGAAGCCAAGAACTCGGGCGCGGATACGTTCGTGGCCTTCAGCTATCCGCCGGACACGATGGCGCTCACCGAGCAGTCGAAGGTTGCGTCCTTCGCGCCGAAGGTGATGTTCCTCGGCGTCGGCGTCGGCTTCCCGCTTTATCCGCAGCGGTTCGGCGACAACATCGAGGGCATCATCTCGCTCGGCGGCTGGTCGCGCGACAATGCATCGACGGCAGCCTATGCGAAGAAGCACACCGAGATGTTCGGTCGCGGTCCGGACCGCTGGGGCAGCCAGGTCGGCTATGCGTCGCTGCAGATGCTGGAGCAGGCGGTCGAGCGCGTCGGCAAGATCGATCGCGAGGCGATCATCAAGGAGCTGCAGAACGGCACGTTCGACACGATCATCGGCAAGATCAAGCTCGAGAACAACATCCCCAAGGATGCGTTCTGGCAGATCGGCCAGTGGCAGAACGGCTTCTTCGTTGGCGTTGCCCCGCAGCGGCCGGGCGTGGGCGCGATGGTCACGCCGAAGCCCGCCTGGAAGCAGTAAAAGGTCCGTCAACTTGAGGGCAGGCCTTGAAGGCCCGCCCTCAAGCGGAATGCCAATGACAGTTCTCAAGGATAAAGTTTGCATCGTCACGGGAGCTGCGGGCAGCCTCGGACGTGCAGTTGCGGCGCGCTTCGTTGAGGAGGGCGCCCGGGTGATGATGGTCGACCGCGACATCGCGCCGCTCGCCGATGCAGTTCGCACGCTCGACGCATCCCCAGGTCAGGTTGCGACCGTGGCCGCGGACGTTGCCGACAGCGCCGCCACGCGCGCCTACGTCGATGCGACGATCGCGGCTTTCGGCAGTGTCGACGTGCTGTTCAGCAACGCCGGCATCAGCGGGCCGATTCTCCCGGTGACGGATTATCCGGAAGACGTGTTCGACCGCGTCATGGCGGTCAACGTGAAGGGCTCGTTCCTGGCCTGCAAGCATGTCCTGCCGGTGATGCGCAACGGCGGCAGCATCGTCATGACGACGAGCGTGGTCGGCGTCACCTCCGATCCGGGTATCTCGGGATATGCGTCGTCAAAGCATGCGCTGATCGGCCTGATGCGCACGGTCGCCAAGGAAGCCGCACCGCGCGGCATTCGCGTGAACGCGATCGCGCCGGGACCGATCGCCAATGATTTCCAGCGCGAAGTCGAGCGCGGCCTGACCGGCGTGCTCGGCCGCGATGGCGGCGAGTTCCTCGATCAGGTCATCCCCATGCATCGGCATGGCCGGGCCACGGAGATCGCCGAGGCCGTCTTGTTCCTCGCCTCGGACAGAAGCAGCTTCACGACCGGAGCCGTGCTGATGGCCGACGGTGGAATGCACGTGTAACATGAAAGGCGCCGGCAAACCGGCGCGAGCGGGAGGTCACGATCATGCCTGAAGCGGCGTCGAATGAATTCTGGAAAGCGTTGAAGCCGGTCGACCCGGTGTTCCAGCCCGATGCGTTGAAGGACGTCTACATTTCCGGCGCGGTCACCGACGACGAGCGCTACTACGTGCCGTTCACGGAGACGGTTTCGTCACGGCCGCTGTGGATTTCGCCGAGCCAGAACAAGTGGTGCGATATCCTGATGGCGAAGGGCGCCGGCCTTGTGAACCGGCACTATCACCCGCACGAGGTGTTCGCCTACACCATCTCCGGCAAGTGGGGCTATCTCGAGCACGACTGGACCGCGACCGCGGGCGACTTCGTCTATGAAACGCCGGGCGAGAGCCATACGCTCGTCGCTTACGAGCACAAGGATCCAATGCGGACGCTGTTCATCGTCAAGGGCCCGCTGATCTGGCTCGACGAAAATGGCAAGCAGGACGGATATTTCGACGTTCACCAGTACATCGCCATGTGCCGCGAACACTACGAGAAGGTCGGCCTCGGCGCGGACGCGATCAACAAGCTGTTCCGGTAACGCCCGCCGGCGGGGAGGCTGCGTGCCGCGTGTCCTTTACATGCGGAGCGCGATCGCGTGTATCCTGCCGGGATGAAGGTCGCGACGTTCAATATCAACAACATTAACAAGCGGCTGCCGAACCTGCTTGCGTGGCTCCGCGCGGCGAAGCCTGACATCGTCTGCTTGCAGGAGTTGAAGGCCGAGCAGCTTCGGTTTCCGGAAAAAGCGCTGCGCGCCGCCGGTTACGGCTGTGCCTGGGTCGGCGAAAAGAACTGGAACGGCGTCGCGATCCTCGCGCGCAAGGGCGAGCCGGTGGTCACGCGCACGAGCCTTCCCGGCAATCCAAAGGATCGCCAGAGCCGTTATATCGAAGCGGCGGTGAAGGGCATTCTTGTTGCCTGTATCTACGCGCCGAACGGCAATCCGAAGCCGGGACCGAAATTCGAGTACAAGCTCGCGTGGATGGCGCGGCTGCATCGCCATGCGGCAAAGCTTTTGAGATCCGGTGCGCCAGTGATCCTCGCCGGTGATTTCAACGTGGCGCCGACGCCGCTCGATATCTATCCGACGAAGTCATGGAACAAGGATGCACTGGTGCAGCCGGAGCCGCGTGCGGCTTACGCCAAGCTGATCAAGCAGGGGTGGACGGATGCCATCCGCGCGCTGCATCCGGACGAACGTATCTACACGTTCTGGACCTACTGGCGCGAGCGCTACGAGCGCGACCACGGTCTTCGCCTCGACCATCTGCTGCTGAGCAAGCAATTGGCGCCGCGCCTGAAGAAAGCAGGCGTCGATCGCGCCATTCGCGGCGAAGACAATGCGAGCGACCACGCACCGGCGTGGATCGTGCTGAAGTAGGTCGCTGACCGCCGTCCGGGATGGACGCCGCTTCGATAAAGTGCCAGTGTGGTTCTCAATATCCGCGTGGGTGGGGCTGGCCGGATGACTTCAAAGCATGTGTTGCCCTGCACAACATTGACCCTCCGGTCCAGCATTTACGGACCTCACGTATTTCACGCCAACGGACCATTGTTTGATTCATTGAGGGCGCATGCGTTGCCGCGAGTTGTCGCCGCCAAGGCGATTGCTGTCTGATCCCGACCGAAGCCCTGACATACCATTGCTGCGCGCCGCTCGCCTGATGATGCTGGCCTTGTGGCTATTGCTGGCCGGCGGTCAGCCGGCTGCGGCGCAGATGTTTCAGTGCCCGCCGGGAAGCGTCTCCGTGAGCGGTGGCGGCGGCATGATGTGCCAGTGCGCCGATGGATCGTTCGCGTCGATTTATGGCTGCGCGCCGCTGCAGCAGCAAACCGCGCCTCAGCCGCAGGTGGGAGACTATTGCTCAAACGGAGCGACGTGTCCGATCGGTTACCACTGCTCGCGTATTCCCGGACATTGCGTTCCGAACGGTCAAGTCGATTGCGGTCACTATAGTTGTCAGCCCGGCTCGTTCTGCGGCAGCGGCAACACGTGTCTGGCTCAGGGCTCGGACGATTGTGGTGACGGCAAGTCCTGCAAACCAGGCACGACATGCTCGCGCAACAGAAGCATGTGTGTTGCCGACGGAAGCGTCGATTGCGGCTCGTTCACATGCCCCAACGGATCGAAGTGCGCGCGGGAGCGGAGGGCATGCCTTGCAGCCGATACCGTCGATTGCGGCAGCTTCGACTGTCGCGCCGGCAGCAAGTGCGGAAGCGGCAACCAGTGCCTCGCGCAGACGGCGATCGATTGCGGTGGAGGAAAGTCCTGTCCAGCCGGAAACGTGTGCGTGAAGGGCGGAGAGGAATGCCTGACGCCGCAACAGGTCACGCAGCGGGAGGAGGAGACGAAAAAGAAGAAGGCGGAGGCGATTCAACGCGCCAAGGAGGTGAAGTCGGCTGAGGACTTCATCAAGAGGGAGAAGGTCCGCATCGCGGCCGAGGACAAGAAGAAAGCAGCGGAAGCCAAGAAAAAGCAGGAGGAAGAAGCCAAACTTGCAGCCAAGCAGAAAGCCGACGATGTGAAACGCGCCGCTGACGCCGCCAAGCAGAAGCCGAAGGATGATGACAAGGCTGCCTCGGGCATTTCGGCGCAGCCGGGAGCCAAGCCCGCTGAAGGCGCCGCGCTGAATTCGAATCTCAAGGATATCCAGTCGATTACTTCGAATCCGCCATCCAAGCCCGGGACCGCGCAGAGTGCATCGACCGCACCCCCCAAGGACCCCACCTTGAATTGTTCAACGTTCCGGAATCCGACAGGCGACGCGACGATCGGACCCGATGGTTGCCCGAAGCCGGGATACGAATCGAAGAAGCCTTTCACCCAACCGCCGCCGCAGGAGCTACAGAGGGCAAATCAAACGTCAACGAAGCCGGATCAGGCGAAGTCGAAATTTCCGCAGCGGCATCTCGTTGAGAAGGTCGTTGAAGATTGTTCCGGCGACTTCGCGTCGAGGGCCTACTGCGAACACAGAGGTGGCGGCCGGCGCTGCAATGTGACGAGGATTACGATGTCGTGTGAGAAGGGATTGTTCGGCATGGATGCCGATTGCCAAGAATCTTCCAGGCAAGCGCCTTTCGAGATCTGCAAGAATTGAAGCGAGAAGCATTCATGCTTTCGACACTCATGCGCCTCGTTCCGATCCTGATGCTGGTTCTCGTGCTGGCGCCCGGCTGCGTGATCAGCAAGACCCGGCTGCTCGATGACAAGGATGGCATTGCGGATCCTTATTTCACTGGGCGGTTCACGCTCACTCTCGGTAAGACCGAAGCGCTCCGCGTCTTTCTGAAAGGCAACAGGTATCTAATCGAAGACGAACGAGGCGTGTTATGGTCGTTTGCCAGTTTGCATCGGCTTCAGGACGATGTGCTGCTGCTTCAGAAATGGAATGTGAGAGGCGTAGCGACCGAGCACTACGAATATTTTCTCGTGCGGAAGACACCGAGCGGGTTCGATGCCAGCCACGAGGCGCTGTGCGACGGCAAGCCGGATACGTGCAAGGCCGAAACGCGCGACGACCTGCGCCGCGTTATCGAGCGTCAGTTGCCGGTTTTTCTGGCTGACGCGACCAAGCGCGTCGAATTGCGACGGCAGCAATGAGCGAAGGGCGGGCGCTTATTCGTTCGGTTTGATACCGGCCGTCTCGACGACCTTCTTCCACTTCGCCGTCTCCTTGGCAATATGCGCCGCAAGCTCTTCCGAGCTCGATGCGATGACGCGGCCGGAGACGGTGGCGAACTGCTTCTGCACGGCGGGATCGGCCAGCACCTTGCGCAGATCGGCGGACAGTTTTGCAACGATTGGTGCGGGCACCTTCGATGACGTCAGAACCGCCCACCAGTTGCCCATGTCGTAGCCGGTGACGCCGCCTTCGGCGACCGTCGGCACGTCGGGCAGGGTATTGAGCCGCACGCTTGTCGTCACCGCGATGGCGCGTGCGGTGCCGGCGCTGACTTGCGGAAGCGCGGTCGATGCATTGTCGAACATCACGTCGATGCGGCCGCTGATGAGATCGGCCAGCGCGGGGCTGCTGCCGCGATAAGGCACATGCGCCATGTCGATGCCCGCCTGCTGCTTGAACAGTTCGGCCGCCAGATGCAGCGACGAGCCGATGCCGGCTGATGCGTAGTTCAGGGGAGATGCCTTTGCCTTGGCGACGAGGTCCTTGATCGTTTTCACGTCCGACGATGCGGGCACGATGACGATATTCGGCGTCTCCAGCGCCAGTGTCAGCGGCGCCAGATCCTTCTGCGGATCGTAAGGCATGGTCTTGTACAGGAACGGATTGACGGCGAGCGCCACCGCGCCCAGCACGAGCGTATGGCCGTCCGGCTCTGCCTTCGCGGCGGCGCTGATGCCGATGTTCGAGCCCGCGCCCGGCGTGTTCTCGACGACGATCGTCTTGCCGTAGAGCGCGCCCAGCTTGTCGGCGATGGTGCGGCCGATGATGTCGGCGGCGCCGCCCGCCGCGAACGGCACGATGAAGCGCATCGGCTTGGTCGGGAAATCCTGGGCGGCAACCGGCGTGCCGCTTACAAGGCAAAAGGCTGCCGCGCCGCAAGCGCCGAGCAGGTGACGGCGAGAAACCGAATGCATGATTTCATCTCCCTGACTATTCGGCCAAGGATGTCCGTCTGGACGGCAAATGCAATGCCGATTTCGGCAAGGTTCTACTGATACGCTGCAACAATGTCCGACACCGCGCGCTCGAGCTGCTTGGCGTTGGTGCATTGGCGCACGATGCTGCAGAACGGCGTGTAGCGCGGCATTTCGGAATCGCCCCAGCCCCACGCCATGCGGCCTTCCGGATTGAGCCAGACGAGGCGCTTCGAGCGCTCGCCAATGCGGCGCAGGATATCGGCGCGCGGATCGAGGTTGTTGGTACGGGCGTCGCCGAGCACGATCACGGTCGTCTTCGGCGTGACGATGTCGAGCCAGCCCTTCTCGAAATCGGCAAGCGAACGACCGTAGTCCGACGAGCCGAAACCGGCCTTCGACATGATCTCGTTCATCGCCTCTTCGGGCGATCTGGTTTCGAGGATATCGCTGACCTCGACCAGGTGACCCGAGAAGGCGAACGAACGCACATCCGAGACGACTTCGTGCAGGCTGTGAATGAGCAGCAGGAAGAAGTCCGAGACTTTTGCGACCGAGCCCGAGACGTCGCACAGCGCGACGATACGCGGCTTGTCGCGATGCTTGCGCTTCCAGGTGGTGAGGAACGGCACGCCGCCCCACGCGGCGTTGCGCCGCAGCGTTCGGCGCACGTCGAGATGGCCGCGGCGCTGGCGTTTGCGCGGCTTGGAATATTTCTCGCGCAGCCGCCGCGCGATCATGCGGATCAGCGCCTGCATTTCCTTCACCTGTCGCGGATCGAGCCGCGCCATCGGTGCGTTGCGCAAGATGTCGTTGCGCAGATTCTCCGATTCCTCGCGGCCGTAGAGCATCAATGCCTGCGACACGGCTTCGCGCACGGCGTCGCGCAAGCCCTCGGTTGCAGCCGCGAGACGCTCGGCATCGCCGGGACTGGATGCAGTCAGCGCGTCGAGGTCGTCGCGCAGGCGCTGCATGCCCATCAGGTCGAGGATGCGTGTGGAGAACAGCCCGCGCTGGGTGAAGTAACGAATGTCGGAGAGCGAGGCGGCGTTCGCCGCCTGCGCGATCGCGGCTGCGATGGCGTTGCGGTCCTGCGACATCAGCATCTGGGCGAGTGCCCCGAGTTCGGGTGCGCCTTCGCCGGGCGATGGTTCGCCGCCACCGGCTGAGTCCGAGGGCGAATTGTCATTCGCCGCCTTCTCCTGCTCGTCCGAATGATCCTCCGGTGCTTTCGGCGGCGATGTCGCGAGCTCGGGATGATCGAAGAACAGGTCGAAGCAATCGGCGAGCGACTGCTTTTCTTCGCGGCTTTTGGCGAGGGTCAGCAGCAGCGCGTCCTTGAGCAGGGTGCGATCGGAGAAGCCGACGTTCGCCACGGCGCGCATCGCGTCAATGCTCTCCGCCGGCGAGACGTGAACGCCGGCGCCGCGGGCCGCACGAAAGAACCGGTGCAGGTTCTCTCTCATATTCCTCTATCCAAACACGTTCTGCTTCTGCGCCTTGGCGACGAAGGTTGTCACCTGCGGCAGCGCAACTTCGATGTCGGCTTCGTATTTCAGCAGCACGTTGAGCGTGTCCTTGACCGTCTGGTGGTCGAGTTCGCCCGCTTGCAGCAGCACCAGCACGCGCGCCCAGTCGATGGTCTCGGAGACCGACGGCAGCTTCTTCAGGTCGAGCGAACGAATCTCGTTGACGAAGCCGACGAGCTGGCGGCGCAAGGTCTGCGAGATGCCGGGCACGCGCGTTTCGACGATGCGCTCCTCGAGCTTCTGCTCGGGGAAGCCGATGTGCAGATGCAGGCAGCGGCGCTTCAGCGCGTCGCCCATGTCGCGTTCGCTGTTCGACGTCAGAATCACGGTCGGCGGCTTCACCGCGGCGATGGTGCCGAGCTCGGGAATGGTGACCTGGAAGTCGGACAGGATTTCGAGCAGGAGCGACTCAAATTCGGCATCCGACTTGTCGATTTCGTCGATCAGGAGCACGCAGCCCTTGTCCTGTTCCAGCGCTTGCAGGAGCGGACGGGGCTCGACGAATTCCTTCGAGAAGAACACGTCGCCGAAGTTGTGCAGCTTGCCGAGCGCCTGCGGCAGCGTTTCGGCGTGGCCGAGCACTTCGCCGAGCTTGTCCTTGAGAATCTGCGTGTAGAGAAGCTGCTTGGCGTACTTCCACTCGTACAGCGCCTTGGCTTCGTCGAGCCCCTCGTAGCACTGCATGCGGATCAGCTTGACGCCGCGCCAGGCGGCAATCGCCTTCGCCAGCTCGGTCTTGCCGACGCCCGCCGGGCCTTCGACCAGGATGGGCTTCTCGATGCGCTCGGCGAGATAGACCGCGGTCGCGATCTGCCGGTTGGCGATATAGCCCGCCGAGGCGAGCCCGCTTTCGACCGCCTCGATCGAGGCCGCCGGCCGATGTTCAGTCACCGTCGTTGATCCTTGAATAGTGTGCGTTTCCTGACAGGAGGATAGCACCATTCGCTGCGCCGCGGGCAATGCGAACGGCGCGGCCCGGCCCCGTGCCGCCCGCGCCGCTATTCCGCTGTGCGGACCTGTTCCGGCCGCTATTGCGGATTGATGCCGGCGGCCCTGATCACCGGCAGAAGCCGCGCCTCTTCCTTGTCGCGGTAGGCGGTGATCTCGGCGCTCGACGTCGGCCAGGTGGTCGCGCCAAGATCGACGAACTTCTGTTTCACGACCGGATCATTCAGCGCCTTCATCGACAACTCGTTGATGCGTGCGACAAGGTCGGCCGGCATGTTGGCCGGCCCGCACAGCGCCGTCCATGACGCGAGCTCGAAACCGGGCAGCAGCTCGTGGAATGACGGCACGTCCGGCAGCGCGGGGCTACGCTCCCTGGTCGTGACCGCGATGGCCTTGATCTCGCCGGCGCGGACGCCGGGAAGGGAGCCCGGCAGGTTGTCGAACAGCATGGGCACGCGGCCGGCGAGAAGGTCGATCATCGCCGGATTGCCGCCCTTGTAGGGGATATGCTGGAGGTCGAGGCCCGCCATGCTCTTCATCATCTCGCCCGAGAGATGCAGCGTCGTGCCGATGCCGGCCGATGCGTAGGCGTGCTTGCCCGGCTCCTTCTTCAGCAGCGCCAGCATCTCCTTCGCATCCTTCACCGGGAAGTCCTTGTTGGCGACGAGGATGTTCGGCAACTGCCAGAGGCCGGTGATGAAGGTGAAGTCGGCGCCCGCCCTGAACGGCAGTTTGGCGTAGGTGCCGACACCGATCACGTTGCTGGCGATCGAGCCCATGCCGAGCGTGGTGCCGTCGGGTTGGGCCTTGGCGATCGCATCGGTGCCGATCACGCCACCGGCGCCGGGACGGTTTTCAACGACGAACTGCTGTCCGGTGATTTCGGCCATCTTCTGGCAGAACAGCCGCGACAGTGTGTCGGTCGCGCCGCCTGCCGGGAAGCCGAGCATGTAGCGCACCGGCCGCACCGGCCACGTGGATGCCTGCGCGCGGGCGGCATGCGGGGTCGCGAGCGGTGCTGCAAGCGTTGCGCCGAGCAGCACGAGCGTGCGGCGGCGGCTGATCTTTGTTGGGGGAGCCATGGTTGTTTCCTCTGTTTTTCTGGTCCGCCCCGAGAGCCTTAAGAGCCCGCCGTGAAATGTCTTGAAGAAAATCGGCAGGCGCATGCGGCTGCGGCCGATGCCCGCAGATATCGCGGCATGGAGAATGCGGCACGGATTTTCGGCCGTTGCAGGAGAGATTCGGTTAACCGCGCATGCTGATTTTGCCTGGGCGGCGACGGCGGCCTTGAGGGTCGGTTATCCATTCCGATGCTACCGGTAGCGGACAAGAAAAAGAACTGGGGGAGCGTCTAAATGAGTGCCATCAACTTCATGACCCTGGCGACGGTGGTCGCCGGAATGCTTGCCATCATGGCGCCGAGCGTCGAGCGCGCGCGGATGAAGCGCAGCCGTCCGCGCTGAGCGGATTTACTTTCGCGCGGCAGGGCTCGCGAAACATCCTGAATCTCAAATTAACATGTTCATCACCGGCCCCGGACCGCTCCTGGGCACGGTGATGCGGTGCGCTGCTTTCCTCCTGCGCCGCAAGGGTTTTCGGGATTTCCGCGGAGCGGGAGAAGCAGGCCTCGCCGGGTAACGGATCGATAACGATGTATGTGGTTTGCGGGACTTAACCCGATTTCGTTATCAATCTTTACGGCTATTTCCTGCATGGCTTCATCAACCAGATACCTCAACGTGAAGCCAAGACTTTCGCCATGCTGAAAATATACAACTGCATCGTCGGCGCCCATGATCTCAGGCTGGTCGTCCTGGCGGCGGCTGTTTGCGCGCTTTCGTCGTTTGCTGCGATCAGCCTGTTGCGCCACGCCCGCACCGCCGATATCAAAATGCGCCGCATCTGGCTTGCGGTCGCCGCACTGACGATCGGCTTCGGCATCTGGGCGACCCACTTCATCGCGATGCTTGCGTTCACGCCGGGCGTGCCGAGCGGCTACAATGTCGCGCTGACCGCTCTCTCCCTGGTCGCTGCGATCCTGCTGACGGGCACCGGGCTCGCTGCTTCGCTCGAATCGTCCTCGCGGATTGCTCCATGGTTCGGTGGCGCCGTCGTCGCCGGCGGCATTGCAGCGATGCATTACACCGGCATGGCTGCCTTCGATGTCGCGGGCATCATTCTTTGGGATTCGGCTCTGGTCGCGGCTTCCATCATGCTCGGTGCGCTGTTCGGCGCGCTGGCCCTGCCGGCAGGGCTGCATGGCGACGACAACAAGTGGAAGGCCGCCGGGGCGGCTCTGCTGACGCTGGCGATCTGCAGCCATCATTTCACGGCGATGGGCGCCGTTTCGATCATTCCCGATCCGCTCGTCACCGTGCCGCAGTCAGCCATTCCGCCGGTTTACCTCGCGCTTGCCGTCGGTATCGCGAGCTTCGTGATCCTGCTCCTGACATTCGCCGGGCTTGCGCTCGATCTGCGTGAACGCCGCCGCTACGAAGCGGAAGCGGACCGGATGCGCGGCCTCGCCAACGCGGCGGTCGAGGGCCTTCTGGTCAGCAGCGAAGGAACCATCGTCACGGTCAACGACAGCTTCGCTGCGATGGCCGGCTGGCAGGCCAGCCGCCTGACCGGGCGTGCACTCTCTGAATGCTTTCCCGACGGCGCGGCGATGACGCGCCTTTCGGCGGCGCTCAACAAGCCGATCGAGTCGACGCTTCGCCGCCGCGACGGCGGCATGGTTCCGGTCGAATTGATCATGCGTAGGATCGATTTCGCCGGCGCCCTGAACGACGTATTCGCGGTGCGCGATCTCAGCGCGCGCAAGCGCAACGAACAGCACATCCGCTTCCTCGCGCATCATGATTCGCTCACCGGATTGCCGAACCGCGCGCAGTTCAACGAGCGGCTGGAGCAGGCGATTGCGGATGCGGACAAGATCGCCGGCCGCAAGCTCGCGGTGCTCTGCCTCGATCTCGACCGCTTCAAGGAGGTCAACGACCTGTTCGGCCATGCCGCCGGCGACTCGGTGCTGCGCACCGTATCGACGCGCGTCAGCGAGGTGCTGGACGACAGCCAGATGCTCGCGCGCCTCGGCGGCGACGAGTTCGCCATCCTCATGCGGGATGTGAGCAGCCCGGCCGCCGCCGGCGATCTCGCCGACAAGGTGCTGACCGCGCTGCGCGCCAGAGACGGCGATGACCAGCACGACCGGATTTCCAGCAGCATCGGCATCGCAATCTATCCGGATGACGCCTCTGATTCTGAAACCTTGCTCAATCATGCCGACACCGCGCTCTATCGCGCCAAGTCGGATGGCCGCGACATGTATTGCTTCTTCGAAGCGAAGATGGGTGCCGCGGTGCGCGAGCGGCGGATGCTCGAACACGATCTGCGGCACGCAGCTTCGCGCGGCGAACTGCATCTCGCCTATCAGCCGCAGCAGGATGTGGTGACCGGAGCCGTCACCGGCTTCGAAGCATTGCTGCGCTGGCGGCATCCGGTGCGCGGCGACGTCTCGCCGGGCGTCTTCATTCCGATCGCGGAAGAATCCGGATCGATCATGGAAATCGGCACCTGGGTGCTCGAAGAGGCGTGCCGCGAGGCGGCGACCTGGAGCGCACCGCTCGTGATTGCCGTCAATGTGTCGACGGTGCAGCTCTACAACGCCGACTTCGTGCAGGAGTTGCACGAGATTCTGCTGCGTACCGGGCTTCCGCCGTCGCGGCTCGAAATCGAAATCACCGAAACGGCGCTGGTGCGCGACTTCAACCGCGCGCTGATGACGCTGCGCCGTGTCAAGGCGCTCGGCATCCAGATCGCGATGGACGATTTCGGCACCGGCTATTCGTCGCTGTCGAACCTGCGCGCATTCCCGTTCGACAAGATCAAGATCGACGGCTCGTTCATCAAGGCGGTCGACAACAACGCGCAGGCGGCGACGATCGTCCGCGCGGTACTTGGCCTCGGCCGCGGTCTCGCGCTGCCGGTGCTCGCCGAAGGCGTCGAGACCGTCAAGGAGCTCGAATTCCTGCGCAACGAGTCCTGCGATCAGGTGCAGGGCTATTACGTCGGCCGGCCGGCGGCGATCGGCAAGTTCCGCGAGATTACGTCCGGGGCTGCGACCGAACTGGTGCCCGCTGATCTCGAGAAGGCCCGGCAGTCGGCTTGACGCCGGCTGCGGGAATATCTTCCGCCGGGAGCGAGAGTCCCGCCTCGATCTTGCCAAGCAGCCGCTCGAACTGCTGACGCTCCGCTGACGTCAGGCAATCGAGGATCTCCGCTTCACGCTGCAACAACCGCGGGATGAGGCTCTGATAGAGCTTTCGTCCGTCGCGGGTCAGCCGCAAGCCGTACTCGCGGCGATCTTCCGCATTCTCCAGCCGTTCCACGATCCCGCGTTCGATCAGTGATGTCACCGCGCGGCTGATCGTCGATTTGTGCGTGTGCGTGCTCTCGGAGACGGATTGCGCCGTCGACGGCCTGTCACGGTAGCCGAGCGTCGCGATCACCCGCCATTCCGGAATCTCGAGGCCGTAGCGGTCGCGGTACTCGACCGACAATGCGGAACTGATCTCGGCGGCGAGCCGGTTCATGCGGAACGGCACGAACCGGAAAAGATCGAGCGTTTTCATCAATCCGTTCCCCAGGACCTGACCGCTGAACCGGACCACAAGGCCGGACTGGCCGTTGACCGGCTGGGTGAGGGTGCTAAGATAGTTGCACGTGAGACTATCAGACGTTTGCCGCCAAGGCAATTTCGGCCGGGAAACGGACTCGGGCAGCAGGCAGGTATGGGCGCAATCAAACAGTTCGGCTACCGGCGGCATCCCGATCAGGATCGTGAGGCGTCGCGCGCGGCGCATCATGACGTGATCGTGGTCGGTGCGGGTCCGGTTGGGCTGTCGCTGGCGATCGATCTTGCGGCGCGCGGCCAACGTGTCGTGCTGCTCGACGATGCCGACCGGATCGGCGAAGGCTCCCGCGCGATCTGCTTCTCCAAACGTTCGCTCGAATACTGGGACCGGCTCGGCGTCGGCCAGCGCATGGTCGACAAGGGTGTGGTGTGGAAGGTCGGCAAGATTTTCTCGCGCGATACGCTGCTCTATCAGTTCGATCTGTTGCCAGAGCCGGGCCACAAGCGGCCGGCGTTCATCAATCTCCAGCAGTATTACGCCGAGGCGTTTCTCACCGACCGCACCGCCGACTTTCCGCTGATCGATCTGCGCTGGAGCAACAAGGTCACGGCGCTCGACAGACACAACGATCATTGCGTGCTGACCATCGAGACGCCCGACGGGCCGTACCGGCTGGCCGCGAGCTATGTGGTCGCCTGCGACGGGGCGCGCTCCGCGCTGCGCGCCATGATCGGCGCCGATTTCGAGGGCCAGGCGTTCGAGGACCAGTTCCTGATCGCCGACGTGAAGATGACGGCGGAGTTTCCGACCGAGCGCTGGTTCTGGTTCGATCCGCCGTTCCATGCCGGCCGCTCGGCACTGCTGCACAAGCAGCCGGACGACATCTGGCGGATCGACCTGCAACTCTCCCGCGACGCGGATGCAACGATCGAACGGCGGCCAGAGAATGTCCGCCCGCGCATCGAGCGGATGCTCGGCCATGGCAACTTCGAGTTCGAGTGGATTTCGCTCTACCGCTTCCATTGCCGGCGGATGCGGCGCTTCGTGCATGGCCGCGTGATCTTCGCCGGCGATTCCGCGCATCAGGTGTCGCCGTTCGGGGCGCGCGGCGCCAACTCCGGGCTCGAGGACGCGGAAAACCTAGCCTGGAAGCTTGCGCACGTGTTGCGGAAGAACGCGCCGGAGTCGCTCCTCGAAACCTACCACACCGAGCGCAGTGCCGCCGCCGACGAGAACATCCGCGAATCGACGCGCTCGACCGATTTCATGGCGCCGGTCAGCGCGCAGGAAGCGCGCATGCGGCAGGCGATCCTCGCGCTCGCCAAGGACACCGAGTTTGCCAAGCGCATGGTCAACGGCGGCCGTCTGTCGGTGCCCTCGGTTTACGACTCGCCGCTATCGACGCCGGACGCCGATGTGTGGTCCGGCGGGCCTCGGCCGGGTTCCTCGCTCGATGCGCCGCTGATGCGGCGCGAGGCCCCGGCGTATCTCAGCGATGCGTTCGTGGAGGGCGGCGGACGGTTCGCGCTGCTGGAGTTCGCCAACGGTGTCCCGGTCGAAGCGCCCGCGGATGTGCATCGTATCCGTATCGGCGGCCGCACCGGCCTGTCCGATCCCGATGGCACCGCTGCGCTTCGATACGATGCGCCGCCCGGCACGGCCTATCTGTTGCGGCCGGACGGCTACGTCGCCGCGCGCTTCCGTCATCCGTCGCGCGCCGCAGTCGCGGCGGCGGTGCGCCGCGCCCATGGATTTGAATAGTCGGGCTTGCAGTGAGGGCAACATGAAACTGTCGACCCGTTCGAACTTTGCCAGGCCGGACGATGCGTTCCGCATGATCGTCGAGGCGCATCGCGGATTGCAGGACGATGCAAGCCATGCGCTCGATACGGCGCTGGTGCTGATCCTCGCCAACCACATCGGCGATCCCGACGTACTGGGCGAGGCGATCGCGCTGGCGAAAAGCCGGCTGGCGGATGCGTAACGGTGGTCATTGCGAGGAGGCGAAGCCGACGAGGCAATCCAGCGGGAATGACGAGGCAATCCAGCGGGAATAAGGAGTGGATTGCGTCGGCCTGATGGCCTCGCAATGACGGATGTTTTCTTGAGGAGATGGAATGTCAGACAGCAAGACCAAAGGCTTCGCTTCGACCGGCGACCTGACGGAGAAGAAGATCACGTTCTCCGAGATCGGCCCCGATCTCTATGCGTTCACCGCCGAGGGCGATCCGAACTCGGCGGTGATCGTCGGCGAGGACGGCTGCCTCGTGTTCGATGCGCAGGCGACGCCGGCGATGGCCAACAGCGTGATCGAGCGCGTGCGCACGGTGACCGACAAGCCGATCAAGTATGTGGTGCTGTCGCACTATCACGCCGTGCGCGTGCTCGGTGCGTCGGCCTACAAGGCGCAGGGCATCGTCGCCTCGCAGGAGACGCACCGGCTGATCGCAGAGCGCGGCCAGCAGGACTGGGATTCAGAATACGGCCGTTTCCCAAGGCTTTTCCGCGATGCCGAGAGCATTCCCGGCTTGACCTGGCCGACGCTGACGTTCGAAACCGAGATGTCGATCTATCTCGGCAAGCGCGAAGTGCGGCTGATGCATCTCGGTGCGGGCCACACCTCGGGCGACATCGTCGCGTGGGTACCGGATGCAGAGGTGATGTTCTCCGGCGACCTGATCGAATTTCACTCCGCCTGCTATTGCGGCGACGCGCATCTGCGCGAGTGGCCGATGACGCTCAACGAAATTCGTGCCTTCAATCCGAAGTCGATCGCGCCGGGCCGTGGCGATGCGCTGAAGGGGAAGAGGATGGTCAACGAGGCGATCGCGATGACGCGCGATTTCGTCACCTCGCTCTATGGCGCCGCGGAACAATCGGTCGCCAGGGGGCATAGTCTCAAAGACACGGTCGCCGCGACGCGCGCCGTGATGGATCCGAAATTCTCGTCGTTTGCCATCTACGAGCACTGCCTGCCGTTCAATGTCTCGCGGGCCTTCGACGAAGCATCCGGCATCGACGATCCGGTGATCTGGACCGCCGAGCGTGATCGCGAAATGTGGGCTGCCATTCAGGGAGGTTGAAGATGAACATCACGACAGCACCCGGCCTCATCACCAGCAATCAGACCAGCGTCACCCCCGGCTACATGTCGGGTTTCGGCAACAGCTTCGAGACCGAGGCGCTGCCGGGTGCGCTACCGATCGGACGCAACTCGCCACAGCAATGCGCTTACGGCCTCTACGCCGAACAGCTCTCCGGCTCGCCATTCACCGCGCCACGCGGCACCAATGAGCGCTCGTGGCTTTACCGCATCCGCCCCTCGGTGCTGCATTCCGGGCGCTTTAAGAAGGCCGACAAGCGGCTGTGGCGCACCGCGCCGTGTCTGGAGGCCGATATTCCGATCGCGCAGATGCGCTGGGATCCCGCGCCGATCCCGAAGGAAGAGATCACCTTCCTCCAAGGCGTGCAGACCATCACCACGGCCGGCGATGCGTCGGCGCAGTCGGGCATGGCGGCGCACGTTTATCTGATCACCAAGTCGATGGTCGACCAGCACTTCTACAATGCGGACGGAGAGCTGCTGTTCGTGCCGCAGCAGGGAAGTCTGCGCTTCGTCACCGAGTTCGGCGTCATCGATATCGAGCCGCAGGAGATCGCGGTCATTCCGCGCGGCGTGAAGTTCCGCGTCGAACTCCCGAGCGGTCCGGCGCGCGGGTACCTCTGCGAGAACTATGGCGGCGCGCTGACGTTGCCGGAGCGCGGGCCGATCGGCGCCAACTGTCTCGCCAATGCGCGCGATTTCCTGACGCCAGTTGCCGCCTACGAAGACAAGGACACGCCGACCGAGCTTTATGTGAAGTGGGGCGGCGAACTGTACGTCACGCAGCTCGGCCATTCGCCGATCGATGTGGTTGCGTGGCACGGCAACTACGCGCCGTACAAGTATGACCTGCGCACTTTCTCGCCGGTCGGCGCGATCAGCTTCGATCACCCCGATCCGTCGATCTTCACGGTCTTGACCTCGCCGTCGGAGACGGCGGGCACGGCGAACATCGACTTCGTCATCTTCCCGGAGCGCTGGTCGGTCGCCGACAATACGTTCCGCCCGCCGTGGTACCACATGAACATCATGTCGGAGTTCATGGGCCTTATCTGCGGCGTCTACGATGCGCGGCCGGAGGGCTTCACGCCCGGCGGTATCAGCCTGCACAACATGATGCTGCCGCACGGCCCGGACCGGCAGGCGTTCGACCATGCCAGCAATGTCGAATTGAGGCCGGTGAAGATGACGGGCTCGGTCGCTTTCATGTTCGAGACGCGCTTCCCGCAGCGGGTGACGGCGCACGGCGCGTCGACCCCGACGCTTCAGGCCAATTATTCGGACTGCTGGAGCGGCCTCGAAAAGCGGTTCGATCCGGCCCGGCGGTAAAGTCGTGCCGTCCCGTTTGTGACGCGCATCGGAGAGCCGGGCCTGCGGGCCGGGTTCCCCACGGTATTCATGCGCCTGTGGAAAATTATTAACCGGCTAAGCCGATGGAAAACATCGGCTTTTCGCCTGTCATCCAGCTGTCATCCAGCCATCATAAAAGTGCAAGCGCTCACTCAGTAGGAGTGCCGCGCGAGTGCAATCCAATCGGGATAGCGCCGCTTACGGATGGAGAAACCCCGTGAATTTCATCAAGATCGCAACGGCCACATCGGTGGCCTTGGCAGGTTCGGTCGCCCTCGCAGCGCCGGCCCTCGCACAAACCAAGACAATTCAGATCGACGGCTCGAGCACCGTTTTTCCGGTGTCTGAAGCTTTCGCAGAAGAGTTTCAGAAGCAGAAGAAGGGGGCCGTCCGCGTCACCGTAGGCGTCTCGGGCACCGGCGGCGGCTTCAAGAAGTTCTGCCGTGGCGAAACCGACATTTCCAACGGGTCGCGTCCGATCCTGCGCCAGGAAATGGACGAGTGCGCGAAGAACGGCATCACCTTCATCGAAATGCCGATCGCGTTCGACGCGCTGACTGTCGCCGTCAGCCCCAAGAACAACTTCCTCGAATGCATCAAGGTTTCGGACCTCAAGAAGATCTGGGAGCCGGCCGCTCAGGGCAAGGTGATGAACTGGAGCGATGTCGACCCGAAGTGGCCGAACCGCAAGATGTCGCTGTTCGGAGCTGGCGCGGACTCGGGCACGTTCGACTATTTCACCGAAGCCGTGAACGGCAAGGCGAAGGCGACGCGCGCCGACTTCACTGCCTCCGAAGACGACAACGTGCTGGTTCAGGGCATCGAGCGCGACGAAAACTCGCTCGGCTACATTCCCTACGCCTACTACGAGCCGCACAAGACTAAGATGAAGGCGGTCGGCATCGATGAAGGCAAGGGCAAGGGCTGCGTCAAGCCTTCGCTCGAGGCAGTCACCGCCGGCACCTACAATCCGCTCGCCCGTCCGCTGTTCATCTATGTGAGCACCAAGGCGGCCGAGAAGCCGGAGATCAAGGAGTACATCGAGTACATCATGACCAAGGGCGCTCCGCTCGTGAAGGAAGTGAAGTACCTGCCGCTTCCGGATGCGGCGTACGCCACCGCGTACAAGCACTTCAAGGACGGCCGCAAGGGAACGGTGTTCGGCGGCGTGCCGGAAGTCGGCGTCTCGGTCGAGGATCTGATGAAGCGCGACGCGAAAAGCTGATCGCAAACATTGGAGCGGCGATCCATCGCCGCTCCAATTCTGCAACTGGGGAAAATCATGGCATCGGCTCTGACGATGAACCAACGGCGAGTTCAGCGCCTGCGCGAGCGAGGCATTGAATTCATCCTGCTGCTGGCAGCGGCATCTTCGGTCTTCGTAACGGCGGCAATCGTTTGCGTGCTGGTCTACGAGTCCTTCGGTTTCTTCCGGACCGTTCCCTTGACCGACTTTCTCTTCGGAACCGTCTGGACGCCGCTGTTCGACAATCCGAAGTACGGCATTCTGCCTTTGCTCTCGGGTACCCTGCTCAGCACCGTCGTTGCGCTGGTTTTCGTCGCGCCCATCGGTCTGATCACGGCGATCTATCTGAGCGAGTTTGCGTCGCCGAAGACGCGGGAGATCATCAAGCCGATCCTGGAATTGCTGAGCGGCGTGCCGACGGTGGTTTACGGGTTCTTCGCGTTGCTCTTTGTGACTCCCTTGCTGCAAAGTTTTGTCCCGGGCCTTCCGGGCTTCAACATCCTGAGCGCGGGCATCGTTATCGGCATCATGATCATCCCGTACGTCGCCTCCCTTTCCGAGGACGCGATGCGAGCGGTGCCAAACAGTCTGCGCGACGGCTCGCTGGCCCTTGGAGCAACCAGATTCGAGACGGCGATCAAGGTTGTCCTGCCTGCCGCGACGTCCGGCGTAGCCGCGGCGTTCATTCTCGGAATTTCGCGCGCCGTCGGAGAGACGATGATCGTGGCGATCGCTGCGGGTCAGCAGCCGAACCTCACAATCGATCCGCGAGAACCGGCAGCGACGATTACCGCATACATCGTGCAGGTGGCGCTCGGCGATCTGCCGCATGGAAGCATCGCCTACCAGACGATCTTCGCGGCCGGTCTGATGCTTCTGTTGCTCACGCTGACGTTCAACATTCTTGGCTTCTGGCTTCGCCATAAATTCCGGGAGGTCTACTAATGTCTATCGCATCGACCTTGTCCGGCGAACAGGTGGCCGCTTCCTTCAACACCGATACGTCGTTGAATCGCGTCAAGCGGCGGAAGAACCGCGAAGTCGCGTTCATCGTTGTCGGTCTGATCGCGACGTCGATCGGGCTCGTGGCGCTTGCCGCGCTGATGGTCGACCTTGCCGTCACCGGATACTCCAGGCTCAGTCCGGAGTTTTTCATGAACTTTCCTTCCCGGCGAGCGTCGCAGGCAGGCATTCTGTCGGCGTGGGTTGGCTCGTTTCTGGTGATTTCCGTCACCGGCATGATCGGCATTCCGCTGGGCGTTGCCGCCGGCATCTACCTCGAAGAGTACGCTCCGAAGAACGTCTGGACCAACATCATCGAGATCAACGTCAGCAATCTCGCCGGCGTTCCGTCGATCGTTTACGGCCTGCTCGCTCTCGGGCTGTTCGTCTACGGATTCGGAACGGGGCGGAGCATTTTCACCGCGGGTCTCACCCTGGCGCTGCTGATCCTGCCGATCATCATCGTGTCGACGCGAGAGGCGATCCGCGCGGTGCCGTGGAGTTTGCGGGAGGCGGCATATGGCATCGGCTCGACCAAGTGGCAGGTAACGCGCGACCACGTGCTGCCGGCGTCGATTCCGGGCATCCTGACCGGGGTGATCATCGGCATCTCCCGGGCGCTGGGCGAGACTGCGCCGCTCGTGACCATCGGCGCGCTTTCGTTCATTGCGTTCCTGCCGCCATCGCCCATCACTTCGGACTTCCCGTTCGTCTCGTTTGCATGGCTGTTCGAGGGCTTTACCGTCCTTCCGATCCAGGCCTTCAACTGGGTTTCCCGGCCTGGCGAGGATTTCCACGCGAACGCCGCGGCGGCGGGTCTCGTTCTGATGACGGTCACGCTGCTGCTGAACGGCATCGCAATCTACTTCCGCTATCGGCTCCGCAAGAAACTGCAATGGTAACTCCGCGACGGTTGCGCGGTAGCGCACGGCTCTCGACATAGGTGTTGAAAATGAACAGTTTTACTCCAACGTTTGCGCATCAGAGTGCGGCGGCGCCGGCGGGTCAGGCCAACGCCGTGAAGATCTCGGCCAGCAACGTGAACGTCTACTATGGGGAGAAGCGGGCGCTCTTCGACGTGTCAGTCAACATCCCCGAGAAGTCCGTGACGGCATTTATCGGTCCGTCGGGATGCGGCAAGTCGACGTTTCTCCGCTGCCTCAACCGCATGAACGATACGATTCCGATTTGCCGTGTCACAGGACGGAT
The DNA here is from genome assembly GCA_049323835.1 of Pseudomonadota bacterium. Lineage (GTDB taxonomy): Bacteria > Pseudomonadota > Alphaproteobacteria > Rhizobiales > Xanthobacteraceae > SG-bin9. Next base: position 48,814 of record JBMOOJ010000076.1, read on the forward strand.
CGAACTCGACAACGAGGATGTGAACAGTCCCAGCGTCGACCCGGTGCATCTGCGCGCTCGCGTCGGCATGGTGTTTCAGAAGCCAAACCCGTTCCCGAAATCGATCTACGAGAACATCGCCTACGGACCGAAGATTCACGGTCTTGCCAACAACAAGACCGATCTCGATGAGATCGTCGAGACGAGCCTGAAGAAGGCCGGCCTTTTCAACGAGGTGAAGGATCGGCTGAACGACGCCGGAACCGGCTTGTCCGGCGGTCAGCAACAGCGCCTGTGCATTGCGCGGGCAATTGCGATCGGTCCGGAAGTCATTCTGATGGACGAGCCGTGCTCGGCGCTTGACCCCATCGCGACGGCCAAGATCGAAGAGCTGATCGACGAACTGAGGTCGAACTTCACGATCATCATCGTCACCCACTCGATGCAACAGGCGGCGCGCGTTTCTCAGAGGACTGCCTTCTTCCATCTGGGAGTTCTGGTCGAAGAAGGGGTGACTGACATGATCTTTACGACTCCAAAAGACAGCCGCACCCAAGATTACATCACGGGCCGCTTCGGCTGACGCTACCGGCCCCAGGAGAATGGAAATGGCTTTCGAACATACCGCCAAGGCTTTCGATGTCGACCTTCAGGAACTGACCCGGCTGGTCGCTGAAATGGGCGGCCTCGCCGAGCGGCAGATCGTCGATGCGGTCGGTTCGCTGATCCGCCGCGACGCCGCGCTCGGTGCCCGCGTGGTCGCGGCCGACGCCGAGATCGACAGGCTGCAGCACAAGATCGAGGAACTCGCAGTGCTCACGATCGCTCGCCGGCAGCCGATGGCTGTCGACCTGCGGGAGATCGTTAGTTCGCTTCGCGTGGCGACCGATCTCGAGCGGATCGGCGATCTCGCCAAGAACATCGGCAAGCGTGTCTCTGCGATCGACAGCGATTTCCACCCGCTGAAGCTGATCCGCGGCCTCGAGCACATGACCGACCTCGTGCAGTCGCAGGTCAAGGCCGTGCTCGACGCCTATGCTGCCCATGACGTGCCGGCCGCGATGACCGTGTGGAAGGGCGACGAGGAGGTCGACGCGATCTGTACCTCTTTGTTCCGGGAACTGCTGACCTATATGATGGAGGACCCGCGCAACATCGGATTCTGTATCCACCTGATGTTCTGCGCCAAGAACATCGAACGGATCGGCGATCACGCGACCAACATCGCGGAGACGGTGCTTTACATGGTCGAGGGCCAGCAGATGCTCGATCAGCGCCCGAAGGGCGACATGACCAACTTTGCCGCGGCGATGCCCGGAAACTGAAGGTAGGTTGAACCATGAGCGCCCGCATTATGGTTGTCGAGGACGAAGAGGCCCTGACAACGCTGTTGCGTTACAACCTGGACACCGAGGGCTACGAGGTCGAGACGGTTTCACGCGGCGACGACGCCGATACGCGCCTGAAGGAGCGGATTCCGGATCTCGTTGTGCTCGACTGGATGCTGCCGGGCCTGTCCGGCATCGAACTGTGCCGCCGCCTGCGGGCACGGCCGGAAACGAAGCAGCTGCCGATCATCATGCTGACGGCCCGCGGCGAGGAGAGCGAGCGCGTGCGCGGGCTCGCCACCGGCGCGGACGACTACATCGTCAAGCCGTTCTCGGTGCCCGAACTGCTCGCCCGCGTGCGCGGCCTGCTGCGCCGGGCAAGCCCGGAGCGGCTCGCGACCATTCTGTCGTATGGCGATATCGAGCTCGACCGCGACAAGCGCCGCGTGGCGCGCAGCGGCCGGGCGATCGACCTCGGTCCGACCGAGTACCGGCTGCTGGAGTTCTTCCTCGAGCATCCCGGCCGCGTCTTCAGCCGCGAGCAACTGCTCGACGGCGTGTGGGGCCGCGACATCTATATCGACGAACGCACGGTGGATGTGCATATCGGCCGCTTGAGAAAGCTTCTCAACGAGGGCGATGAGCCGGATCCGATCCGCACCGTGCGCGGTGCGGGGTATGCGCTCGACGACCGGTTTGAAAAGGCCGAATAGGGCCAGTTTCCGTTTTCGAGGCGGCACCCGATCGACCGCCCAGGCATCCCGGGCTACCGGCACAGCGGCCTTTCGGGCCGGGGAACTGTTGGTTATGCTCCCGGCCCGCAAGGCGTTTCTGCCACGGGAAGCCGGCCATGGATCAACTCACGACCCCTCGCGCAACCGACCGCAAGGCGGCCATCGATCGTCTGACGCAGCATCTGGCGGCGGCCGTCGACAGTGCGCATGTCGGCGCAGCGCCGTTCTATCATCTTCAGCTGAGCAACATTTTTCCCGAGGACATCTATTCGGCGATGCTCGCCGCCATGCCGGTGGCCGAGGACTACCGGCCGATGCACGGGCGCAGCAAGAACGTCAATCAGACGCGGGTGAAAATCGATCTGTTCCCGGAATACATCCGCCATCTGCCGCCGGAGAAGCTGGCGGTGTGGCAGCAGGTCGGCGCCGCGCTGCGATCGGAACCGCTGAAGAACGCCTTCCGCAAGATGCTGGCGCCGGCGCTGGAAAGGCGCTTCGGCAAGGATTTCCGCTCGGTCGGCATGTTCCCGATTCCGATCCTGACCCGCGATATTCCCGGTTACCTGATCACGCCGCACACGGATACGCGCTGGAAGGGCATCACCGTCCAGCTCTACCTGCCGAAGGATGAATCGGCGACCGACATCGGCACGATCTTCCACGAGCGGCTGCCGGACGGCAGCATGCCGAAGACGAAACAGATGCGCTTTGCGCCGAACTCCGGCTACGCCTTCGCCGTCGGCGACGACACCTGGCACTCGGCCGATCCGGTCCACAACGGCGTCAAGACGCGCGACAGCATCCTCCTGACGTATTTCGTCGATCAGGGCCCGTTGCGTGTGCTGCGCAACCGCGGCAAGCGCATCGGCAACTTCATCCTGAACGAAGTGCGCAATTTGATCTGATCAGGCTTCCATTGGTCGTCCCGGGCGAGCCAACGGGTCTCGCCTTCGGCGAGCCCGATGACAGTCTCTGCGAGACCCGGGACCCATGTTCCGCAGCTTATCGATAGTGCACAGTGTATGGGTCCCTGCTTCCGCAGGGACGACAGGCTACGTCCCCCGCAATGTGCGCTTCATCACCTTGCCGTTGGCATTGCGCGGCAGGGGATCGGTGCCGAGCGCGAAGGTTTCCGGCACCTTGTAGTCGGACAGCCGCGCGGCGCACCACGCTTTCAGGTCCTTTTCGCCGGTCGACCCGTCGCGGGTGACGACGACGGCGTGAACCCGCTCGCCGAGCACCGGACAGGGCCGCGCGATCACCGCACTCTCGGCAACGCCCGGGTGCCCGGCCAGCACCGACTCCACTTCCGCCGAATAGATCTTCAGCCCGCCGCGGTTGATCATGTCCTTCTTGCGGTCGAGCACGCGCACGAAATTCTGCTCGTCGATGGTGCCGAGATCGCCGGAGCGCCAGAAGCCGCCGATGAAGCTCTCGGCGGTGGCTTGCGGGTTGTTCCAGTAGCCCTTGATGACCGAGCCGCCGTGAATCCAGATTTCGCCGACCTCGCCGCGCGGTACTTCATGGCCGTACTCATCGGTGACGATGATGATCGCGCCAGGGCAGGCGAGGCCGACGCTGTCGATGTTCTGCGCGGTGAGGTCGCCCGGCATGATGGTGCTGGGCGAGGTGGTTTCGGTCGAGCCATAGGCGTTCATCAGTTTCAGGCCCGGCAGATGCTGCGCAAGCCGCTCGATGGTCGCGACCGGCATCGGCGCGCCGCCGTAGCCGCCGATCCGCCATGCGGAGAGGTTGAAATTCGCGAAATCCGCCTGCAGCAGGCACAGATTGTACATCGCCGGCACCATCACCGTGTAGGTGACGCGCTCACGCGCCGCGACCTCGAGATAGTTTGCAGCCTTGAATTCCTTCTCGATCACCAGCGTCCCGGCACAGCGCGCCATGGTGGTGATGTTGGCGACGACGCCGGTGACATGCGCAAGCGGCACCACCGCGATCGAACGGTCCTGATGCGTGAGCTGCATGCAGGCTTCGTAAACCATCGACGAGTGGATGATGTTGCAGTGGGCGAGCATCGCACCCTTCGGCCGGCCGGTGGTGCCGGACGTGTAGAGGATCATCGCCGTGTCTTCCTCGACCGGATCGGCGGGCGGCGGGGTCTGCTGTGCGGCGAGCAGAGTCTCGAATGGAAGCGAACCAGCCGTCGCGCCTGTGGAGACGCGCACTTTCAGCTCGGGTATTTCGGCGGCATCGGGCAAACGGTCGGCGAGATTCTCCTCGTGATAGATCAGCTTCGCGCCGCAGTTGTTGAGCACGTAGGCGATCTCGGGCTTCTGCTGGCGGATGCTGAGCAGCACGCTGATGGCGCCGATGCGCGCGGCGGCAAACAACGTCAGCACGAATTCGATGCGGTTGCCGAGAAGTAGCGCGACGCGGTCGCCGGCCTCGATCCCCTGCGCGGCAAGGCCGGCGGAAATCGCGGTGGCGTCGCGGACCACCTCGCGCCAGGTCATGCGGCGGTCGCCGCAGACCAGCGCTTCGCCGTCCGGATGCCGCGCTTCGGCCTCCGTCACCATCTGCCAGATGTGTTTCGGACGGCTGGCGAAGGCGGGGATCACCCGGTCGCCAAAGCGGCCCTCAAGTCGCATGTCGGGGAGGGGAATTCGCGACCAATCCATAGCCGCCTCGTTTCTTGGTTGTTGCGCTCGTTAATGCGCCAGATTGGCGCCGCGCTCGATGGTGAATTCCAGATCGAACAGGGTATGGGAGTGGTTCATATCGGATTGCGAGATGAGGACCGTCAAGTCCTTGCCGCGCAACGACGCCAGCACCTCGGACAAACGCTCGGACAAAGCCGGGGCGATGCCCTCGAACGGCTCATCGAGCAGGAGACATTTGCTGCCGATGGCGAGCGCGCGGCCGAGCGCGACCAGCTTCTGCTGGCCGCCGCTGAGCAGCAGCGCCTTGCGGTCGCGCATCTCGGTCAGTTCGCGGATCACCTCGTAGACGAAATCGAGGCGCGCCTTCCTGTCGATGCCGGTCGCCACCCAGAGCGGCAGCATCACGTTCTCCTCGACGGTGAGCTGCGGAATGAGACCACGATCCTCGGGCATGTAGCCGATGCCGAGCCCCGCCCGCGCATGGCGCGGGAAGGCGGACAAATCCTGTCCCTCGAAATGGATTGCGCCGCGCTTCGGCGTCAGGTGTCCCATGATCGAGCGCATCAGCGTTGTCTTGCCAGCTCCGTTGCGGCCGACGAGGCTGATCATGCTGCCCTTCGGCGCACGCAGGCTGAAACCTCGCAGCGCCGGCATCGACTGAATCTCGACGTTGACGTCGGTGATCTCGAGCAGGACAGGAGCCGTCATCGCGCGCCTCCGGTCACGAAGCGGCGCACGTCGTTGTCGTTCAGCACCGCATCGGGGGCGCCATCGGCGAGAATGCGGCCGCTGTAGAAGGCGAGCACGCGGTCGGCGTAACGGGTGACGATATCCATGTCGTGCTCGACGAAGACGATGGTGCCGGCTTCCTGCGTCACCGCATGAATGACGCGGTCCATGGTGCCGAACTTCTCTTCTGCCGAAACGCCGGAGGTGGGCTCGTCCAGCAGCAGAAGGTGCGGCCGCCGCGCCATCGCCATGGCAATGTCGACGAGCTTGCGCACGCCGCCGGCGAGTTCGGAAACCGGCCGGTCGGCATAGGCGCCGAGCCCCAGGCGGTCGAGCAGCGCCAGCGCCTTCTCGCGGCGGCCGTCGGCGTCGGCGGGCGCGGTGAACGACAGCGCCCCTGTGCCGGCGCCCGAAATCGCGACGATGACGTTCTCGGCGGCGGTGAGCTCGATGAAGAGTTGCGGGATCTGGAACGAGCGCGAGATGCCGAGCTTCGCGACATCGCGCGGCGACTGCTTGCCGATGGCGCGGCCTTCGAGCTCGATCGAACCGGAGTCGGGTTTCAGATAGCCGGTGACGAGATTGACGAACGTCGTCTTGCCTGCGCCGTTCGAGCCGATGAGGCTGACCTTCTGCCCCGGCGGAATCGAAATGTTGAGGTTGTCGGCCGCGACGACTGCGCCGAAGCGCTTGTTCAATCCCTGGACTGCGAGAACCGGCGTCATTCGGCAGGCTCCGTCGCGGCCGCGCCCGGCGCCGGTGCATCCGGCTCCTTGCCTTTGCGGCTGGCACTGGTCCAGAGCGATCCGATGCCGCGCGGCAGGAACAGGATGACCGCGAGCAGGAACGCGCCGAGCACCAGCTGCCATGTATTCGGCAGATAGAGATTGGAGAACGAGCGGACCAGTTCCAGCGCCAGCGACGCTACGAACACCGCGGCGACGCTCTGGTACCCGGCGAGGATCGCGACGAACACGAACTCGCCGGATGTTGTCCAGTAAGCGAATTGCGGATCGATATGCCGCTGCGCCATCAGGCTTAACGCGCCGCTGGCGCCGGCGAAGACTGCGGCGATCACAAAGTTGATGGTGACGATGCGCTTGGCCGAAATGCCGAGATACTCGACGCGCAGGTTGTTGGCGCGGACGGCCAGCGACATCAGTCCGAGCTCGGAGCGGAAGTAAATCGTGGCGGCGACACCGGCGAGCCCGGTCGCGATCACCGATACGGCGTAGAGCATGAAGTCGGCCTCGCGCGGATCAGTGAATACGGTGCCGAACAGGCTCGGACGCACGACGTTGAAACCGTCGGAGCCGCCGAGTGCGGTGGTCTTCACCAGCGCACCATAGAACACCATCGACAGCGCGAGCGTCAGCATGCCGAAGAAGATGCCGGTGTAGCGGGCGATCAGGGGCCCGATGATCAGGCCGAGGATGCCGCTGCACACCGCGCCGATGACGACCTGAGCGACCGCATCGGTGAGGCCGAAGCTGTTGGCGATCAGCGCGACGCCGTAACCGCCGGCGGCGTAGAACAGGCCCTGGCCGAAGGAGACGTTGCCGGTGCGCGCCAGTACGACGATGCCGAGCGCGATCAGCGAGTTTGAGGCGGCGACAGTGGCCAGCGACAGCGTCCACGCCGGCAGGATGCGGCCGAGCAGCACGAACGCCAGCACAATGCCGAGCATGCCGAGAGGATGAGACAGCAGCTTCATCAGATGCGCCTCGCCGTCTCTCGCTGGAACAGGCCCTCGGGCCGAAACAGAAGCACGCCCGCCATGATCAGGTAGATGACGAACAGTTCGCCTTGCGGAAACAGATGCACCGACGTTGCGCGCGCGAGCCCCACCAGGATCGCGCCAATCGCCGCGCCTTCGACGCTGCCGAGCCCGCCGATCACGACGATGGCGAAGCTCAGGATGATGACGTCCGACGCCAGACCGGGCTGCACCGAGATCTTCGGCGCGGTTAGCGCGCCGGCAAAGGCCGCGAGCATCAGGCCGAACGCAAAGGCGAAGGCATAGATGCGGTTGACCTTCACGCCCATGCTGGCGCTCACCTCCGCATTGTGAATGACCGCGGAAACGATCTTGCCGGTGATGGTCCGGTTCAGGCCATACCAGACCGCAAGACCGCTCGCGATCGCGACCGGGATCAGCACCAGGTCGTAACCGACGTAGAACAGCCGGCCGAGCGAGACGTTGCCGAACAGCTCATAGGGCTGGGTCGCGAGGATCGGATTGACGCCCCAGATCAGCTTGGTGATGTCTTCCAGCAGCAGGAACACCGCGTAGGTGACGAGCAGCAGCACCACCTCATCGCGGCCGTAGAACATCTTCAGCACGCCGCGTTCGAGCACAACGCCGACCGCGAGCGCGACGCACGCGGCCGCCAGCAGCATCGCTGCAAAACTCAGCGCGGGCGGCAATCCCTTCGCCGCGAACAGCGCAACCACGGTTGCGGCAATGTACGCGCCGAGCGCGTAGAATCCGCCATGCGCGATATTGAGGATCTTCAGCACGCCGAACACGAGGGTCAAACCCAGCGCGACGACGAACAGCCAGGACGCCTCGATCAGTCCGTCGATGACGATGGTGAGGAACAAGTTCATGGAGTCGGTTTGCGCCCGCTTCTGTCACATGATGGGTGGCGTCATTCTGGTGAAATGACAACACGCGAAGAGAAGGCGGCGCGTTGATCGCGCGCCGCCCGCACGAGATCAGCCCGGGATCAGTCGCACTTCGCTCCCTGCATGCCGCCCTTGATCCAGTCGAGCGATTTCACGCCCGGGGGCGGATTCACGCATTCGGCCTTGAAGTACAGGATGTCGACGAGATCGACGCGCTTCTTCTCGGGATTGTACTTGGTGCGGCTGATGGCGATCGGCTGGGTGGCCTGATGGCCGTCGCCGAGCGTCATCTTGATGGTGCCGCCGGGCGATTCCCACTGCGAGTTCTTCATCGCTGCGACGATCTCGTCGGTGGTCGGCTTCTTGCCACCGTTCTTTTCCATCGCCTTCTCGATCGCGTTCTTCAGACCGAGGATCGACTGGTTGATGCGGTAGGCGGCCTGCACCGGATAGGTGCCGATCGCCTTTTCGAAGCCGGGGAAAAACCAGTCGTTCAGCACCGATTTCTGCGACATCAGGCCGTAGGCGCCGCGGGCGCCGATGATGGTGCCGTCCGGCATCTTGTCGCCGAGCGCCGGCAGCACGTGGTCGGCGGCGCTGAACACGAGCTGGCTGCGCTTCGCAAGGCCGCGTGGTCCGGCTTGCAGCACGAAGGCCTGAAGGTCGCCGCCCCAGAGGCTGGAATAGACGACGTCGGAACCGGCGCCGACCAGCGCAGAAATTTCAGTGCCGTACTGGCCCGCGCCGAACTTCGGCATCAGGTCGGTGCCGAGCTTGGCGTTCGGGAAGAGCTGGCCCGCAGCGGCGATGAAGTCAGCCTTGCTGTCCTGGCCCCAGGCGTAGTCCTGGTTGATGGCCGAGAACGACTCCATCTTGATGTTCTTGGCCTTCATGTAGCGGATGAGGCCGACGTTATCCATCGTCGCATGCGAGGCCGTGCGGAAGACGTAGTTGTACTTCGCTTCCTCGAAGATGCGCGGCGTGCCGCAGTCCATCAGCACCAGCAGCTTCTTCAACTCTTCGGCGATCGGCGAAACGGCAAGGCAGTCGCCCGACGAGATGTAGCCGAGCACGGCGTCGACGTTGTCGCGCTGGTAAAGGTTGCGCAGTTCCTGCACCTGCTTGGTCGCGCCGCCGTTCTCATCGATGATGACCGGTTCGATCTTCATGCCGCCGAAGCCGACCTTGTTGTGCGGCGCCGGTACGGCTCCCTTGTTGAGTTCGTCGATCGTGAACGTCGCGCCGTTGCGGGCGGGAACGCCGAAGCTTTCAGCCGCGGGTCCCGACAGGAACGTCACGATTCCGAGTTTGAATGTCTCTTGCGCGAAGGCTGAAGCGGTCGAAAGGGCCAGCGCGGCAGCGGCCGCTGCAAGCGTGATCCGGCCCGTGTGAGCTGAAAGGTGACGCATGTTCTCTCCCATATGGCTGGATTTTCGTGCCAGCTCGAACCCGCCCGTTGATCGGGCGTTGTCGGTTCGCTGACAGCCTATGCGGGCTTTCCGGCTTCGTCCATGGGCACACAGGAAGGCCAAGTCTTTGAAATCAGACCGCGACGTGCCGCCGCAGGGTGATTGCGCTTGCAGCGCGCAAGGGTCGATGACTACCTACCGGAAGGGGTGGTTTTGCTGCTACGCACCTTGGAGCGACGATGAGTTATTTCCGTACGGCGGTTCTTCTGGCAGGTCTGACGGCGCTGTTCATGGGCGTCGGCTATCTGATTGGCGGCGCGGGCGGCGCGACAATCGCGCTTGTCGTCGCGGCGGCGATGAATTTGTTCGCCTACTGGAATTCAGACCGCATGGTGCTGTCCATGTACGGCGCCCAGGAGGTCGACGAGCGCACGGCGCCCGACTACTACCGCATGGTGCGTGATCTTGCCGGCCGTGCCGGCCTGCCGATGCCGCGCGTGTTCCTGATGGACAATCCGCAGCCGAACGCCTTCGCGACCGGCCGCAATCCGCAGAACGCGGCGGTCGCGGTCACGACCGGTTTGATGCACAACCTGAGCCGCGAGGAAGTGGCGGGCGTGATCGCGCACGAGCTGGCGCACATCAAGAACCACGACACGCTGATCATGACGATCACCGCGACGATCGCCGGCGCGATCTCGATGCTCGGCCAGTTCGGCATGTTCTTCGGCGGCAACCGTGATCACAACAGCGGCCCTGGCCTGATCGGCACGATCGCGATGATGATCCTCGCACCGCTCGGTGCCATGATCGTGCAGATGGCGATCAGCCGCACGCGCGAGTATGAGGCCGACCGGATGGGCGCACAGATCTGCGGCCAGCCGATGTGGCTCGCCTCGGCGCTGGCGAGGATCGAGAATGCCGCGCACCAGGTGCCCAACATGGACGCCGAGAAGGCTCCGGCGACCGCGCATATGTTCATCATCAATCCGCTCTCGGGCCAGCGCTGGGACAACCTGTTCTCGACCCATCCGGCGACCGAGAACCGGATCGCCGAATTGCAGCGGCTGGCGGGCGAGATGGGCGGCCGCGGCGGTTTCGCGCAAGGCAATGTCCAGGGCAATCCGGGTGCGTCCTCGGGCAGTCCGTGGGCGGCGGGCCGTGCGCGCGGACCGTCACGCGGCCCTTCCCGTGGGCCTTGGGGCTGACTGTTCGCCTGCCGTTCCGTTCAATGGAACCGAATCGCGCTTTGCGCGTCATTCGCCCGTGGTAGGTTTGTGCCAGCCTCGCGAGGCGAGGGCACGCGGAGGGCCGCCGTGAGCGATCTCAAGAGCGAGATGAAGGAGCGGGGCAAGGAAATCGCGCAGAACGAGGAGCAGCGGCACGTCGTCAGCGCGGTCCGCGTCAGCTCCTGGGCTGTCGTCACAACGCTGATCGCGATTGCCGTTGTCGCGATGTTCGTGATGTTGGTGATCAGGCATTAGTCTGGCGACGCGCGGGGCCGTTTGAGCTTGCGGTCTTATGCAACAACGGTACCCAACATGGCTTGCAATGGGGCGCAGGAGGCGCGCACACCCGCCAGAGCGCTGATCCTGATATGCCATGCTGCAATTGCGGGGCTTGTCGGCGCAGCGCGGGCGAGCTGAAGCTGTGTGATGTTCGATGCGATCGAAAGATCGGCGATGGTCGGGGCACTGCCGGCTACGCAAGAGCGTCGCGTCAGAGCCGCTTCCAGTACAGGCGCTACGTCTGCCAGCCGCTGCTGACCGCGAGCGATTGCAGCCTTGTCGCCATTCGGGCCGAGAAACACAGTATTGAGCACGATGTCGACGACAGCCGGACCGAGCCGGGTTTGATTCCAGTCGAGCCATTGATCGACGATTGCGCGGCTTGCGGCTGCGCCGGGGTACCAGGTATCGAGATCGTGGCGGGCGCACAGGTAACGCAAGATAGCGTTGGACTCGGCAAGAACCAGATCGCCGTCAACCAGAACCGGCACTTGATGGTTCGGATTGATTTTGCGGAATTCATCGGACATGTGCTGCCCGGCCGCCATGTCGATTGCGCGAATTTCGTAAGGCAACCTCGCTTCTTCCATGAGCGCCACAACCCTGCGCGCGTGCTGCGACATCGGAAAATGATAGAGGACATACATGATGAGGCTCCTTCACGTTGGAGCCCATCTACACTGCACCACTGACAGTGCGCGTCAGCAGGTCATCGCTCGCGTGGAAGCTGTCATCGGTAGGTATTTGGGTAAAGTGACTGGGCGTCTTCGTTCATACCCGCACCATCCGCTTGCCGCGGTTCTCTCCGTTCAGCAACCCGATCAGTGCCTGCGGTGTATTCTCGATGCCGTTGACGATGTCTTCCTGTACCTTGAGCTTGCCGGACGCGACCCACGACTGAAGATCGGCGAGCGCCTTGTCGCGCTGATCGTTGAAGTCGGTGACGATGAAGCCTTGCACGGTGAGGCGCTTCACCACGATCAAACCGGGGACGCCGCGCGGGCCGGTCGCCGACGGTGCGCCATCATACTGCGAAACCGCTCCGCAGCAGGCGATGCGGCCGCGATTGTTCATCTGGAACAGGCAGGCTTCGAAGATGTCGCCGCCGACGTTGTCGAAATAGACGTCGATGCCGTTCGGCGCCGCGGCCTTCAGCTCCTTGAACAGTGCGGTGTTCTTGTAGTCGACCGCCGCATCGAAGCCGAGCTCGGAGGTCAGCCACTTGCACTTCTCGGCGCCGCCGGCGATGCCGACCACGCGGCAGCCCTTGATCTTTGCGATCTGTCCAACGATCGAGCCGACCGATCCGGCCGCGGCGGAGACGACAACTGTATTGCCTTCTTTCGGCTGGCCGACATTCAGCAGACCGAAATACGCCGTCAGGCCGGCGATGCCGTAGACGCTGAGGAGATACGACATCGGTTCGATCTTCGGCACCTTGATCAGGTGTTTCGCGGGCAGCGCCGCGTAGTCCTGCCATCCGGTGTCGGCGAAGATGAGATCGCCGGCCGCGAAGCCCGGCGCTTTCGATGACACGACCTCGCTGATGCTGCCGCCGGCCATCACCGTGTTGGCCTCGACGGCCGCGCGGTAGGTCGCGCCCTGCATCCAGGCGCGGTTGGCGGCGTCGAGGGAAATCAGGCGCGTGCGCAACAGAACCTCGCCGTCCTTCGGCTCCGGGATCTTGCCGTCGACCAGTTTGAAATGGCTGGAGGTGAGTTTGCCGGTCGGCTTCTCAGCCAGGAGAACCTGACGGTTGATGCTTGCACTCATGACGCTCTCCCATCCTGGCAGCTGTTGTTTGCGGCGTTGCTGGTTCCGGGAAAGCTAGCCATAGCGGGCGGGAATCACAACGCTGTTAAATCAAACAGGGGCTCGCTGTGTGGCGCATCGCCCACACCGGCGCGCCGTCGCCATTGCCGCCCTCGTCCGCTGCTTGGCACCCCAGCGGGCCTCAGCTAAATTTCTCTTCGACCAAGGCGAGCGGCTTCATGGATTCGCGAGCAAGACTTCGGTGCGCACTCATGGGGGCAGCTCTCGTTGCCGTCCCGCTTGCATCGTCTGCGCACGCGATCGAGATGAGCAACGCCGTTGCCGATCTCTACTCGTCGGTGTCGATCAATCCGCCCAGCGCAACGTCGATGACCGTCTGCTACGGTTTCGTCTGCCGCCGCCGCACCATTCTCGATTTCAATGCAGCCGACCGCAAGGCGCTGACTCAGATCATGACGGCGGGCAAGGCGTCGGCGGAGGCGGAGCGAGCGGCTTTTCAGAAAGCGGTGATCTGGTTCGACAGGCGCATGGCGCCGGAGCTCGGCACCAACCGCCGCGTCGCGTATGCCGACTTCCGCCACTTCGACGCCGCGCACAACTACGATTGCTGGGACACGACGCGCAACACGACGAGTCTGATGCTGGTGCTGCGCGAGTGGGGACTGTTCAAGCATCACACGGTGGGTAATCCGCGCTATCGCGGCAATCCGCTGCGCCTGCAGACGCCGCACAATACGGCGGTGCTGGTCGACCGCGCGACGCGCGTCGAATGGGCGGTCGATCTGTGGACACGCAAGTTTGCCGAGGCGCCGGACGTGATGCCCGTCGAGAAATGGCTTCAAGCGAACTGACGTCCGGCTGAGGCGGACGCGGGTCTTGCCTGGAAGGAGAAGCCTGCGGGCAGGAGCTCTGGAATCAGAAGTCTGAAACTAAACGTCGTGAGTCCCAAAGCCTGCGTTCGTCACGCAGGCTTCGCCGTCTCAAACCTTGAGATTTTCCGCCGACGTCCGGCCGCGATTGGCGACCTCTTCGTACTCGATCGTCTGACCTTCGTTGAGCGTGGAAAGTCCCGCCTTCTCGACCGCCGAGATGTGGACGAACACGTCCTTCCCACCGGCGCTGGGCTGAATGAATCCGTAGCCCTTGGTCGGGTTGAACCACTTAACAGTGCCTTTAGCCATTACGTCTTCTCCGAAGTATCAAAACAATCAATGGCGGCCGGTGCCCGCAGGCATACGGCCGCCTGTATCAGAATAAGCTGAATGCGGTGATGTTGAACAGGTACAAACAACCGCCATTGGCAATCCGCCGTCTTTGACGCAGTCCAGTATCGTCAGGCGGTACGCCTTGGTATGCCACAAGGCACTTTTGGAACCCGATCGCCTAAACAGGCCAAAGCAAAGCGCCCGGCTGCCGAGCAACCGGGCGCTCCAGATATCTGGCTTACGCGATCAATAGGCGCAGACGTTCACGGTGCGCCAGCGCGGGCCCTTCGGGGTCAGGACGCGGCGGGTCTGGTAGCAGCTGCCGCCATCCACGTAATAGCCGCCGCCGACGACGACCGGGCTGTAGCCGAAGCCGATGCCGAAGCCATGGCCATGGAAGTGGTGATGATGGCCGTGGTGATGATGCCAGCCCTTCCAGCCCGCCGAAGCGGTGGTCGGGGTCAGCGCAGCGGCGCCGACGGCGGCAGTGGCAACGAGGGCAAGAGCAAGCTTACGGATCATGATAACTCTCCAAAGTATGGGTGCGCGGGGCAGCGCGGGTTTTGCAATGGGCGGGTTGTCGGGCCCGTCACGAAGTTGGACGCCCCCTCAGCCGAGCGGGTTCGAAACGGCATGACGATTTTCGGGAGAATCGCGAAAGCGGATTGTTTTACAAATGCTTAGAGGCAGGCGATTATTCGCCTGCCTCGCGTTTTGCGAGCAAATCCCTGGCCAGATCGGAGAGCGCGGGCCGCTCCAGTGCGGCAAACGGCAGCGGGCGGATCACGTCGATGGCGGCCAATCCGAGCCGCGCGGTCATCAGGCCGTTGAGCACGCCCTCGCCAAGACGTGCGGAGAGTTTTGCGGCAATCCCGTGGCCGAGCATCTGCTGGATCAGGCTATCGCCAGCGGCGATGCCGCCGGTGACGGCGAGATGCGCGAGCGCATGCCGCATCAGCCGGATCATGCCGAGCGCACCGGGACGCGCGCCGTAGAGCCGCGCGAGCTCGCGGATCATCCGCAGCGCCGCATAGGCGACGAACAGGATGTCGAACACCGCGCGCGGGCTTACCGCGGTGACGACCGATACCCGCTGCGCTGCGGCGGAGACGAGCGCCCGTGCATCGCGATCGAGCGGCGTCATCAATTCGCGCTCGGCGAGACGAATGCGATCCGCGCCGTCGATGATGTCGCCCGCGTGGCTTTCAAGCGATGCGCGCGCGCGTGCGAGCCGCGGATTGGTGCTGGCCATCTTCAGCAGCTCATCGACAACCGCGCGGCCTTCGTTGCGATCGTCGCTGAGAAGCGCGGCCGTCGCGCGCTGGTGCAGCTTCTCGATCGCGGAGAGGCGGGCGAGGCCCAGCGCCTCGCGGCCGACGATGACGAGAAACGCGAGCAGCGTTGCCAGCGCCAGACCGAGGCCGATCAAGCCGAGCCCCGGATTGAAGGCGAACAGATCGTCGATCAGCCGCGCCGTGCTGATGCCGACGCCAAGCGACACGAGCCCGCCGAGCGCCGACCAGAAGAGTGCGCCCCAGCGGAAACCGTGCCGTGCCGGTGGCAGCGGCGTTTCGATTGTCGCGGGAAGCTGCGCGGCGTCCGGCTCCGGCGTGATCTGAATGGTGCCGCGCGCCACATGTCCCGGCGCGTCGTCGGGATCGCGGACGATCACGGACGGATCGTCGAGCTTGAACGTCGCGGGTTTGCGGGGCGGGTGCGTGGTCATTTGCGGTATCTTGCCATCTCGCTCAGGTGAGCCGGTCGCCGATCAGGAATTGGAGCGCCCGGTCGAGACGAATATGGGGCAGCGCGGGTTCGCCCGCATCGTCCTTTTCGAGCACGGGTGGACGAAATCGTAAAAAGCGGAAATCGGTCTGGTGCGCCTCGGCGTCCGAGAGGCCCTGGAATGCGCCCTTGTCGGCGAACAGTCCGTCGAGCTCGGTCGGCAGATCGCCGGGGAAGGTCGCGACCTCCGTCTCGCCGTCGAACACGTCGCCGTTGGCGGTTTCGCCCTTGGCCGGAATGCCGATAATCGACGGCAGCGTGTCGCGCCCGCGCTTGACCTGCGCCTCGCGCGTCGCCCGCACGGCCGCCAGCGCCACGACATCCACCGCCGCTCCGGCGTGTTCGGCGCGCGTAACCGCACGATCGGTCATGCGCTTGAGGATCGCTTCGAGGCGATCGTGGCTCGTGTGGTGCAGATGATCCGCCTTGGTCGCGGCGAACAGGATCTTGTCGGCGCGCGGGCGAACCAGCGCGCTGAGGAAATTGCTGCGGCCGACGCGGAAGCAATCGAGGATGCCGCCGAGCGCGGCCTCGAGATCGTGCAGCGCGCTCGGGCCGGCGTTGAACGCAGCCAGCGCATCGACAAGCACGATCTGCCGGTCGAGCCGGGCGAAGTGATCGCGGAAGAACGGCCGCACGACCACATCCTTGTAGGCTTCGTAGCGCCGCCGCATCATCGCCCACAGCGATCCGTCGGGCGCGTCCGCGCCTTGCAGCAGATCGAGCGGCGCGAAGGTGAGGGCAGGCGAGCCCGCGAGATTGCCCGGCATCAGGAAGCGGCCCGGCGGCAGCAGGCTCATCGCAAAGCGCTCGTCGCGGCAGGCGCGCAGATAATCGGTGAAGAGCTTTGCCGCGGTCAGCGTCGCCTGCTCGTCTTCCGGCGCCAGCGGATCGAGGGTCGCGAGATGTGTGTGCCAGTCGGCAGCGAGCTTCGTGCGCGGCCCCTCGCGCGAGAGGGCGAGGCTTTCCGCCGACCACGCCTCGTAGCTCTTGTCGAGCAGCGGCAGGTCGAGCAGCCATTCGCCGGGGTAGTCGACGATGTCGAGGGTGAGCGTGCGCGTCGCGCCGTTCTCACGCTGGTAGTCGATGACGAGCCGCAGTTCGCTGATGCTGGTGGTCGATTGCGGCCATTGCCGCTCGCCGATCAGTGTCCTCAGGTGGCTCTCATAGGCGAAGCGCGGGATGGCGTCGTCCGGCTGCGGCGCCAGCCGCGCGCGGGCGATCCGGCCGGACGCGAGCGACTCGAAGATCGGGAAGCGGCCGCCGCGCAGCAGGCCATGGACAAGCGCGGTGATGAACACCGTCTTGCCGGCGCGCGACAGTCCCGTGACGCCAAGCCGCACGGTCGGGTTGAGCAGATTTGCGCCATAGTCCGCGAGCGCCAGTGCCGAGAGGCGGGCCTCCTCGACGAGATCGGAAAAGAAAGCCATTGCGGACGACAACACCCTTCAAGACAGGACGGCAGCCAGGCCGGAATGGCCACAGATGATGGCCACACCACGGTATTCAAGAGCGATTGGCATGATTTTGGCAAGGCAGGAGACGGAGTTGAATGATCGCCGCCGTCCTCAAAACGGTCACATAAGGTCAATCATTTGGGTTCAGCATTACAAGACGCTCACGTGCTTCAAGTCGTAACTGAGTGGTTAAACGGGTCGGAATGGCAATCTTTCGTTTCAAGTCTCCACGCTCGCATCATCTCATTGATGACATCGCCGGGGCCATTCACTGGAACTACGACCGCGCGGAGCTGATCGCGGATGCCGTGGTCCACATCATCGGCCTCGGTTTCGGGCTCATCGCCTCCACCGTGCTGATCGTGCTGAGCGGCAGATTCTCGCCGCCGTCGGACATTTTTGCCGTGTCCGTTTATGCCGTCGGCCTGCTGACAATGCTGGCGCTCTCGGCCACCTACAACATGTGGCCGGTGTCGCCGCGCAAATGGGTTCTGCGGCGGTTCGATCACTCGGCGATCTACGTGCTGATTGCGGCGACCTACACGCCGTTCGTGATGCAGATCAAGGATTCGACCGCGGCATGGCTGTTGCTCGGCGGCATCTGGCTTGTCGCCGTTATCGGCATCCTGATCAAGTTGTTTCTGCCCGGCCGCTTCGACCGCGTGTCGATCGGGCTCTATCTCGCGATGGGATGGAGCGGCTTTGTCGTCTACGACGCCGTGGTGGCGTCGCTGCCGCCGTTTACCCTGTGGCTGATCGCGATCGGCGGTCTGCTCTATACGTTCGGCGTAGTGTTCCACGCCTGGCAACGGCTCCGCTTCCAGAATGCGATCTGGCACGGATTTGTGTTGTCGGCGGCCGCCTGCCACTATGTGGCGGTGCTCGACCTCGTGCTGGCATAACCGGCAGGACTCGGCGAGCACGCCGTTTCAACAAGCCGGGTTTGATTCCATGGATATTGCAGGCCAGACCGTGGTCGTGACCGGCGGCGCCAACGGCATCGGCCGTGCGCTCGCCGAAATCTTTCACCGCAACGGCGCGAAGCATGTCGCCGTCGCCGATCTCGACGAGGCGAACGCGCAAGTCGTTGCGAAGGGTGTCAACGGCTCGGCGTTCAAATGCGATGTGGCTAAGGAAAGCGACATCAAACATCTGATCGATGAGACGGAGAAGAACCACGGGCCGATCGGGCTGTTCTGTTCGAACGCTGGCATCGGCGGCGGCTTCGATCCGCTCTCCGTCAATGCCGGTGGCACCAGCGACGAACCGTGGGCGAGAAGCTGGGCGATCCATGTGATGGCGCATGTCTACGCTGCGCGGCATCTGATCCCGCGCATGAAGGATCGTGGCGGCGGCTATTTCCTCAACACCGTTTCGGCGGCTGGGTTGCTATCGCAGGTCGGCAGCGCGGCCTATTCCACGACCAAGCATGCGGCCGTGGGCTTTGCGGAGAATCTCGCGATCTCGCATCGCGCCCACAACATTCGCGTCTCGATCCTCTGCCCGCAGGGCGTCGAGACCAACATGCTCGCGGGCCTGCCGAAGGGGCCGCAATCCGGCGACGGCAATCTGATGCCTGAGGATGTCGCGGCTGCGGCGCTGGACGGCATCCGCAAGGAGACGTTCTGCATCCTGCCGCACCCGCAGGTGCTCGGCTACATGCGCAAGAAGACGGAAGACTACGATCGCTGGATCGGCGGCATGGCGAAGATCCAGGCGAAGCTGCGGGAAGGCGGCCTGAAGTAGTTTGCGAAAGCGCTCATGGAATCCTCCCCTTTGTGGGGAGGGTGGCGCGTTGTGAGCGAAGCGAGCAACGGTGACGGGTGGGGGTACTCACCCCACCCCGGCCACCGCGCACCAA
>JBMOOJ010000076.1:67840-72197 GCA_049323835.1 Pseudomonadota bacterium
GGAGGGATTCCGAGAACGCTCGGGCTACAAAACTAGTGCTTCTGCCCGTAGAGGATCGGCACAGCGAAATCGACCATCACCTCGATCAGCGTCGTGGTGGTTGACGCGAAGCCCTTTTTCAGCGCCGCGCCGAGCTTCGATG
This sequence comes from Pseudomonadota bacterium, assembly GCA_049323835.1. Taxonomy (GTDB): domain Bacteria; phylum Pseudomonadota; class Alphaproteobacteria; order Rhizobiales; family Xanthobacteraceae; genus SG-bin9. The sequence continues at coordinate 67,983 of JBMOOJ010000076.1, forward strand.
CTTCGCTGACGCGCACGGCATCGCAGCCCATGCCTTGCGCGATCTTGACGAAGTCGAGATCCGGCAGTTCGAGCCCCGGCACATTGCGCACCTGCATCACTTGGCTGAACGAACGCATCGCGCCATAGCCGGAGTTGTTGATGACAATCACGGTCAGCGGCAGCTTGCGCTGCGCTGCGGTCCACAGCGCTTGAATCGAATACATGGCCGAGCCGTCGCCGATCAGGCAGATCGTCCGCTGCTGGCTGCGGTCGAGCGCGATGCCGACGGCGGCGGGCAGCGACCAGCCAAGGCCGCCGCTCGACATGGTGTAGAAGCTGTCCTGGCCGCGCATCGGCAGGTGCTTCTGCATGATCGGACGATGCGACGGCGCTTCCTCGACGAGCAATGCGTCCTTCGGCATCGTCTCCGCAATCATGTGCATCAGATACTCGGCCGGAATCGGATTCTTTGCGGCCGGGGGTGGCGGCAGGATGCGCCCCGACGGCTTTGCGCGCTTCGTCTCCGGCAGCAGCGCCTGCAACGCGGCGATCGCGGGCTTCATCGTCGCGATGATGCTGGAGCCGGTCGGCATGACGGCGGCGTTCACCGGGTTGTTGGTGATCTGCCAGAGGACGGTGCCGTCGTGGAAAATCTCGGGATGGCCTTCGACGTGGAAGGTGAACACCGGCGCGCCGAACACGACGACAAGATCGTGCTCGCGCAATGCATCCGAGAGCTGCGCGGGCGACGCATGCAGGAAGCCGGCGAACAGCGGATGCCGCTCGGGGAAACTGCAGCGCGGCGAGAACGGGCTGACCCAGACGGATGCATTCGCGCGCTCGGCGAGCTTCACCATCGCATCGACGGCCTGATCCTTGTCGATCGACGGGCCGACGACGAACGCAGGCGTCTTGCTACCGACAATTGCGTCGGCGAGCGCGCGCATCATCTCCGGATCGGGGCCGAGTTCGCGGCTGACGCGGCGAACGGTCAGCGGTTGCGCCGGCTTGTCCCAGTCGTCGATCGGCACCGAGACGAAGGTCGGGCCGCACGGCGGTTGCATCGCTTCGTAGTAAGCGCGGGCGAGCGCGCCTGGCACGTCCTCGGGGCGCGCGGGCTCGACGCTGTACTTCACGTACGGGCGCGGAAACTCGGACGCGCGCTCGGCGTAGAGGAACGCCTGCAATGGCAGGATGCTGCGGGCCTGCTGACCGGCGCTGATCACCATCGGCGTCTGGTTGCGGAACGCGGTGAAGATGTTGCCGAGCGCATGGCCAACGCCAGCCGCGGCATGGAGATTGACGAACGCCGCGTTGCGCGTCGCCTGCGCGTAGCCGTCGGCCATGCCGATGACGGAGGCTTCCTGCAAGCCGAGCACGTATTCGATGTCGTCGGGCCAGTCGCTCAGGAACGGCAGTTCGGTCGAGCCGGGATTGCCGAACACCTTCGTGATGCCAAACCCGCGCAGGAGATCGAAGGTGACGCTCTTCACGGTGGCGGATGCGCTGGCGCGCTTCGATGGCTGACGGGACAACGGAAAGTCCTTGCGGTTGAAGGGATCAGGTTACATCGAAGTAACCGGAAGTCCATCGCATGATACCGCGGAGATGGTTGCCAAGGCAATTTTACTGTTCGTCATTCCGGGGCGCGAGCGCAGCAAGCGAGCCCGGAATCCATAACCACCTATGTTTGCTGAGTGCAGAGCCATGATCGATTTTCGCCACACAATTGCTGCGGCGTATGGATTCCGGACAGCCGCTTCGCGGCTTCCGGAATGACGGTTGGGGAGCTAGCGAATCCGCGTCCAGCTTTCGTTCCTGCACACGAGGCCGCCGAGCACGCAGCCCTTCGTCGTCATGCGATCGCCGGCGATCGTGACGACCACGGAGAAGCGCAGATCGCGCTGCGGATCGTAGGCGCTGCCACTGAGCGTGCCATCCGGCTGCGGCTTGACGTCGAAGACGATCCTGTCGCCGACTTTCTCGCTCGTCACGTCCGGGCGGATGTAGGTGTCGGTCATGCAGATCTGCGCGCCGCACCGCTCGACCTTGACCCGCGCGATGCCGTCGCCGCGCGCCCACGCACCGAAGAAACCGTCGGCGAGTGCAGCGGTCGGGATCAGCGTCAGCAGAAGAGGGATTAGTGCGGCGCGCATGCCGCAAATACGCGGCAGCGAGGGGAGGGGTTTCGCGACTTAGAGCGTCGCCGTGCCCTTCATGGTGGGCTCGCCCTTGCTGTTGGCGGTCCACAGCTCCAGACCCGCTGCCGTCCTGTTGGCGTTGACGCTGAACTCGGAGCCTTCGAACAGCGGCTGGAGGCCGCGATAGGCGAATGTCGCCGGCGCCTTGCCGCCGTTCAGCTTGGCGGCGAACTCGACCAGCAGCGCGGCCTGCATCGGGCCGTGGAACACGAGGCCCGGATAGCCCTCGACCTTGGTTACGTAGTCACGGTCGTAATGAATGCGGTGGCCGTTGAACGTCAGCGCCGAGTAGCGGAATAGCAGTACGGTGTCGGCCATGTGCGTCTCGACATGCGGCGCGGCCGGCGGGATCGGCGGCGCTTTCGGCGCCGCCTGCGGGCCGGTGGTCGCCTCGCGGTAGACGATATCATGGCGTTCCTTGATGGCGACACCGCGTGAGGTCGAGATCGTGTGGTTCACGGCAACGAAACACAGCGTGCCGGTCGAACCGCTCTTGATGTTGATGTCGCCGATTGTCGAGGAGCGCGTGACCTCGTCGCCCACGCGCAGCGTGTCGACGAACGCGATCTCGCCACCCGCCCACATGCGGCGCGGCAGTGGCACCGGCGGCAGGAAGCCGCCGCGCTTCGGATGGCCGTCCTCGCTCAGCATCGATGCGGGATACACCGGCGGCGCGAGGCACCAGTGCGTGGTGAACGGCGCGGCGTCGCCCGTCTTCGGCGCGCCGATATCGAGAAACAGCGTCGCGCGCAGGCCCTTCACCAGTTGTGCGGTGACGACGTCGGAGACTTCCTCGGTCTTGCCGATCCACTGGCGCAGATGATCGATGTCGAGCTTTTCCGCGGTCGCGGTCATGATGCGATCTTTCCCTTTTGCGCGGTCGCCGGAACGCTGGCCGTGTGCTCGCCGATCGCCGGCACCGCGCCGTAGCGGCGCGTTTCGCCCATCACCTGCGCACCGGGCGCGGGATAAGAGACGACGCCATTCGGAGTTGCGACCTCGATGCGCCGCAGGTGCGGATGCTTCGCCAGATCGTCCATGGTGTTCACTTCGGCGAACGCGATGTCGGCGTCGTCGAGGCGCTTGACCAGTTCGTCGCGCGAGAGCGAGCCGAACACCTTGGCGACGATCGTGTCGGTGGCGTCGCGGTTGCGGACGCGCTCGATGCCGTTGGCGAGGCGCGGATCCTTCAGCAGCTCGGGAATCTGCATCACGTCGGTGCAGAGCGTGCGCCATTCGCGCTCGTTCTGGATCGAGATCAGCACCGGGCGGCCGTCCTTCGAAAGGAACACGCCGTAGGGTGCGATCGACGTGTGCGAGAGGCCGATGCGCTTCGGCGTGTTGCCGTTCTCCGCGTTGAGCAGCGGCACAGTCAACCAATCCGCCATCACGTCGAACATCGAAATGCGGATGTCGGCGCCCTGTCCGGTGCGCGAGCGTGCGATCAGTGCTTCGAGGATCGCCGCATGCGCGGCGGCACCGGTCGAGACGTCGACCACCGACATGCCGACGCGGGCAGGCGCTTCCGGTCCGCCGGTGAGCGAGGCGAGGCCGCTCTCGGCCTGAATGAGCAGATCGTAGGCCTTGCGCTCGGCATACGGGCCGGTGTCGCCATAGCCGGTGATGGTGGCGATGATCAGCTTCGGATACTGCGCGCGCAGCCGCTCGCGGGTGAAGCCGAGCTTGTCCATCGAGCCGGGCTTGAGATTCTGCACCAGCACGTCGGCGCTGGCGATCAATGTTTCGAGGCTGGCGCGGCCGTCGGGCGTTGCGAGATCGATGACGACCGACTGCTTGCCGCGGTTGAGCCAGACGAAGTAGCTGCTCTGGCCTTTCGCTGCCGCATCATAGGCGCGGGCGAAGTCGCCTTCGGGGCGCTCCACCTTGATGACGGTGGCGCCGGCATCGGCAAGGCGCGAGGTGCAGAACGGAGCGGCGACAGCCTGCTCCACGGCGATGACGGTCAGTCCCTCAAGCGGCAGTGTAGTCATTCTTTACCTCTCCCCGCCTGCGGGGAGAGGTCGCCCGCCGGC
>JBMOOJ010000076.1:72207-112522 GCA_049323835.1 Pseudomonadota bacterium
TCACGGCGTCGGCGCGGCGGGTGAGGAGGTTATGCCGCCCCTCACCCCAACCCTCTCCCCGCAAGCGGGGAGAGGGAGCGCTCATCGCATCAAATCGATTCACTGTCACAACTCAATACGACCGCGGCATGCCCAGCACGTGCTCGGCGATGAATGAGAGCACCAGATTGGTCGAAATCGGCGCGACCTGATAGAGGCGCGTTTCGCGGAACTTGCGCTCGACGTCGTATTCCTCGGCGAAGCCGAAGCCGCCATGCGTCTGGATGCAGGCGTTGGCCGCCTCCCACGACGCATCGGCCGCGAGCATCTTCGCCATGTTGGCCTCTGCGCCGCAATCCTCGCCCGCTTCGTAAAGGCGTGTCGCCTCACGCACCATCAATTCGGCGGCACGCATCGCGGCATAAGCCTTGGCGATCGGAAACTGGATGCCCTGGTTCTTGCCGATCGGATGGCCGAAAACGGAGCGCTCACGCGCGTAGTCCGACGCTTTCTTGATGAACCACTTGGCGTCGCCGATGCATTCGGATGCGATCAGGATCCGCTCGGCATTCATGCCGGAGAGGATGTAGCGGAAGCCCTTGCCTTCCTCGCCGATGAGGTTCTCGGCCGGCACGCGCAGCTCGTCGAAGAACACTTCTGTCGTCGAGTGGTTCATCATCGTGCGGATCGGGCGGATGGTGAGGCCGTTGCCGCGCGCCGCCTTCATGTCGACGAGGAACACGGAGAGGCCGTCCGTGCGCTTCTTCGCCTGCTCCTTCGGCGTGGTGCGCGCGAGCAGCACCATCAGGTCCGAATGTTCGGCGCGGCTGGTCCAGATCTTCTGGCCGGAGACGACATACTCGCTGTTCCCGTCCTTGCGGGCGAACGTCTTGATCGACGAGGTGTCGGTGCCGCTGGTCGGTTCGGTGACGCCGAACGCCTGGAGGCGGACTTCGCCGGTGGCGATCTTCGGCAGCCACTTCTTTTTCTGCTCTTCGTTGCCGTGACGGAGCACCGTGCCCATCGTGTACATCTGGGCGTGACAGGCGCCGGCGTTGCAGCCTGCGCGATGAACTTCCTCGAGGATCGCCGCGCCCGCCGAAAGCTTCAGGCCCGCGCCGCCGTATTCCTCGGGGATCAGCACCGAGAGGTAACCCGATTGCGTCAGCGCGCCGACGAAGTCGGTGGGGTAAGCCATCTCGCGATCGAGCTTTCGCCAATACTCGCCCGGAAACTGGGCGCAGAGTTTCGCGACGGCTTCGCGGATGTCGGTGTATTCGTCGTGAGTGTGCTGGGTCATCGCGGCTTCAGGATTTCCGGGTTGGCAGATCGACGGATCGCATGGTGGCCGTGCCAAAGGCACAGACGCGCTCGATGCCGTTGTTCTGCGAAATCACTTCGATCTTTGCAACGCCAATTGTGCCGCCGCCCTGCATGGCTTCGGCGCGGGCTATGAGTTTGTCGCCATCCGCGGGACTCAGGAAGTTGATCTTGAACTCGATGGTCACGCCAATCTTGCCTTCAGGCAAGGTCGTCGACACCGCAGCACCAGCGGCCTGATCGGCCAATGCGGCGATCACGCCGCCATGGAAGTGGCCACCGAATTGCAGCAGGTCTTGACGTTTCACGAGTGCGAGTTCTACGCGGCCGGGCATGACCGACACGACATGCATGCCGGACTCACGCGCGAAACCCGGAAGCGCCATCACCATCTCGACAAGCGCTTGCGGATCTTGTTTGCTCAACGCTACCTCCATCGACGCTCCCCGCGAAAGCGGGGACGCGGAGGTTTTACGAGCATCCCGGGATATCCCGCAACTCGTCAGCCAAACTTACGCAGTTCAGCAAGTATGGATGCAGCTTGCGCAAGAATGATCTGCGTGCCGCGCGGCGCGCAATCCCGTCAGCCCGGGATGCGCACCGGCAGCGTTTCGTAGCCCTTCACGAAGCTCGAATAAACCCGCTTCGGTTCGCCGACCACTTCGATCTTCTCGAAGCGCTTCAGGATTTCCTGCCACACGATCCGCAGTTGCAGTTCGGCAAGCCGCATGCCGACGCAGCGATGGATGCCGAAGCCGAACGAAAGATGGATGCGCGGCCGCGCCCGGTCGATGATGAACTGATCCGGATTCTCGATCACGGTCTCATCGCGGTTGCCCGAGACGTACCACATCACCACGCGGTCGCCCTTCTTGATCTTCTGGCCGTGCATTTCGGTGTCGACCAGCGCGGTGCGGCGCATGTGCGCGAGCGGCGTTTGCCAGCGGATGACTTCCGGCACCATGGTATCGATCAGGTCCGGATTCTCGCGCAGCTTGCGGTACTCTTCCGGGTTCTCGTTCAGCGCCAGCACGGAGCCGGTCATGGTGTTGCGGGTGGTGTCGTTACCGCCGACGATGAGCAGGATGATGTTGCCCATCAGGTTGTCGGGGTCCATGTAGCGCGTCGCGTCGTTGTGGCACATCATCGAGATGAGATCGTTGCGCGGCTCGGAGTTCACGCGCTCGTTCCAGAGCCTGGTGAAGTAGGCGGCGCACTCGTTCATTTCCTGGCGGCGCTGCTCTTCGGATTCGACGATGCCGCTCTTCGGCAGGGCGGTCGACACGTCCGACCAGCGGGTCAGCTTACGCCGCTCCTCCCATGGGAAATCGAACAGCGTCGCCAGCATCTGCGTTGTCAGTTCGATCGAGACGCGCTCGACGAAGTTGAAGGTCTCGTTGCGGGGCAGGTTGTCCAGCACCTTACCGGCACGCTCGCGGATCAGGATTGCCAGTTCGTCGAGATGCTTCGGCGTGAACATCGGCTGCACGGTCTTGCGCTGCTCGGAATGGCGCGGCTGATCCATGGCGATGAAGCTCGGCCAGTCGTAGCCGGGCGGCACGTCGCGGATCGAAATGCCGCCGAGCGTCACGTCCGAGGAAAAGATGCCGTGGTTGGTGTCGACATGCATGATGTCGTTGTAGCGGGTGACCGACCAGTACGGCTCGATCGGCGCCTTGGTGCAGAAGTGGATCGGCGCTTCGTTGCGCAGCCGCTCGAACACGGGGTGCCAGGTGTCGGAGCGGAAGAGCTGGGGCGCGCCTGGATGCAAATCCGCGATCGGCGTGGCGTAGGCGTACTCGCGTGCGGCCTTGATGCGCTCTGCTTTGCCGGGCTCGGTGTAGCCGCGGTCCTTGGTTGCGATGTCCAGCATACATTCCTCCCGTAATCTTTACGGGTGATTAGACCTCGCGCTGGCCGCGAGAACAAGGTTGCAACGCTGGAACCCGTTTTTGGTGTGCTGGAACGGGACATTCTCATAAGGGTTGTTAATCATTTTATCCTTAAACTCTAGGTAGCTCCGAACCTGAGGATTGGAATATGAATATTTTCAATGGAAATCAGGAACTTGTATCAAAGATGGAAGCGTTGAACAAATCGCAGGCGATCATTGAATTCAACCTGGACGGGAAAATACTGATCGCAAATGACAACTTCCTGTCGGCAATTGGATACCGCCTCGATGAAATTCAGGGAAAACACCACGGTATGTTTGTAGACCCCGCATACCGGGAGAGCGCGGAGTATCGCGAATTCTGGGAGTCGCTGCGCCGGGGTGAATTTCAGGCCCGCGAGTTCAAGCGGTTCGCCAAGGGCGGCCGCGAGATATGGATTCAGGCGTCGTACAATCCGCTGATAGGCCGCAACGGCAAGCCGTTCAAGGTCGTCAAGTTCGCCACCGACATCACCGCCGCGCGGCTGAAGAGCGCGGATCACGAGGGGCAGATCCAGGCCATCCACAAGTCGCAGGCCGTGATCGAGTTCAATCTCGACGGCACCATCATCACAGCGAACGAGAATTTCCTTGGCGCGATGGGCTATCGGCTCGACGAAATCCAGGGCCGGCATCACGGCATGTTCGTCGAGCAGGCTTATCGCGAGAGTGCGGCTTATCGTGATTTCTGGGACAAGCTGAAGCGCGGCGAATATCAGGCCGGCGAGTACAAGCGGGTCGCCAAGGGCGGGCGCGAGGTCTGGATTCAGGCGTCTTACAACCCGATCCAGGATGCGAGCGGCAAGAACATCAAAGTCGTGAAGTTCGCGACCGACGTGACCGCGCAGGTGCAGGACCGCATCCGCCGCGCCGAGGTGCAGAAGTCGATCGATCACGATCTCGGTTCGATCACCGAGTCGGTGACGGCAACCGCGGAGCGGGTGAACTCGGCCGTGAGCGCATCGACGCAAACCTCCTCGAACATGCAGGCGGTGGCGTCCGGCGCGGAAGAACTGGCCGCGTCCGTCGGTGAAATCAGCCGTCAGGCATCGGAAGCGCTGAACATCTCGCGGCAGGCGGTACAGCAGGCCAACGAGACCAACGAGATCGTCTCCGGCCTTGCATCCGCCGCGCAGAAGATCGGTGACGTGGTCAAGCTGATCAACAATATCGCCGACCAGACCAACCTGCTTGCCCTCAACGCCACCATCGAGGCGGCGCGTGCAGGCGAGGCTGGCCGCGGATTTGCGGTGGTCGCGTCCGAGGTGAAGAGCCTCGCCACGCAGACCGCGAAGGCGACCGACGAGATCAGCGGTCAGATCGCCGCGGTTCAGGGCTCGACACAGAGCGCTGTTTCCGTGATCGAGGCGATCAGCCAGACCATCTCGCGCGTCAACGAAATCTCCGGCGCCATCGCCGCGTCGGTGGAGGAGCAGTCGTCGGTGACGCAAAGCATCTCGTCCAACATGCAGGTCGCCGCCCGCAGCGTGAACGAGATCAACGACAACATGACCGAGATCGCCAACGCGACCCGCTCGGTCGACAACGCGACCCGCAAGGTCAAGGAAGCCTCGCGCGCGCTGGCATAACCGACACATTCGTTCGCCTGCCGCCCGGGCCCTTCTCTCGCAGAAGGGCCTGTGGCATGTTCGGGCCAGACAACGATTGATCGGCGCCGCCAGGCGCCGCCGGGGAGACGGTCCGCAATGATTGCCAACGCGCAGCGCATGTTCAATTTCGATCTCGGTGAGACGGCGGACGCAATCCGTGAAACCGTTCGCGACTTTTCCAGCAACGAAATTGCGCCGCGCGCCGACGAGATCGACAAGAGCAACCAGTTTCCGCGCGACTTGTGGCCCAAGATCGGTGCGCTTGGGCTGCACGGCATTACCGTCGAGGAAGAGTACGGCGGCTCCGGTCTCGGCTACCTCGAACATTGCGTCGCGCTCGAAGAGATTTCGCGCGCCTCGGCCGCCGTCGGTCTGTCTTACGGCGCGCACTCGAACCTCTGCGTCAACCAGATCCGCCGCAACGGCAACGACGCGCAGAAGCGCAAGTATCTGCCGAAGCTGATATCCGGCGAGCACGTCGGCGCGCTGGCGATGTCGGAGCCGGGAGCCGGTTCGGATGTGGTGTCGATGAAGACGCGCGCCGACAAGAAGGGCGACCGCTACGTCCTCAACGGCAACAAGATGTGGATCACGAACGGACCGATCGCGGAAACGCTGGTGGTCTACGCCAAGACCGACCCGAACGGCGGTCCGCGCGGCATCACGGCCTTTCTGATCGAGAAGGGCATGAAAGGTTTTTCGACCGCGCAGAAGCTCGACAAGCTCGGCATGCGCGGCTCCGACACGGCGGAGCTCGTGTTCGAGGACTGCGAGGTGCCGGAGGAGAACGTGCTCGGCGGCGTCGGCCGCGGCGTCAACGTACTGATGTCGGGGCTCGACTATGAGCGCGCGGTGCTGGCGGCGGGGCCGCTCGGCATCATGCAGGCGTGTCTCGACGTGGTGATGCCCTATGTCCACGAGCGCAAGCAGTTCGGCCAGCCGATCGGCACCTTCCAGCTCGTACAGGGCAAGGTTGCCGACATGTACGTGACCATGAATGCGTCGCGCGCCTACGTGTACTCTGTCGCGAAAGCGTGCGATCGCGGCGAAACCACCCGCGAGGACGCGGCGGGTGCGATCCTCTATGCGGCCGAGCGCGCGACCCAGTGCGCGCTCGACGCGATCCAGCTGCTCGGCGGCAACGGCTATATCAACGACTATCCGACGGGCCGGCTGCTGCGTGACGCCAAGCTCTACGAGATCGGCGCCGGCACCAGCGAAATCCGCCGCATGCTGATCGGCCGCGAGTTGTTCGAAAAAACCTCATAGCCGTTTGATCTTTTCGTCTCGTTCGCGCGACTAGAGCATGATCCGGAAAAGTGTGAGCGGTTTTCCGAAAAGATCGTGCTCAGACAAAAAGATAAAGCGTGATGACGAAGGCATCACGCTTTATCCTCCGATCAGGCTTTGCCTCCAAACTGTCCTGCCGAGGAGTGATGTCGTGAACCAGCTCAGTGTGCCGCCGATTCCTGCACCGGATCGCCCGGTTCCCGTCCAGTTTTCCGGCGCGCGCGGCGATTTCCTCAAGCTGGTCGCGCGCGGTGCGCTGCTGGAGCTGATCACCGTTGGCTTCTATCGCTTCTGGCTCGTCACTGATATCCGCCGTCATCTCTGGTCGCGCACGGTGGTCGACGGCGATGCGCCGGAGTACACCGGCCGCGGACGCGAACTCCTGATCGGCTTCCTGGTGGCGATGGCCATCCTCGCGCCGATCTATCTCGCCTATTTCCTGGTCGGCCTCGAAGCCGAGCGCATTCAGGCGTTCGCGAGCATCCCGCTGGTGGCGTTCCTCTATGTGTTCGGCCAGTTCGCGCTCTATCGTGCGCGGCGTTATCGCCTCAGTCGTACCGTCTGGCGCGGCGTCCGCTTCTGGATGAGCGGTTCGGGCTGGGCTTATGCGTTCTATGCGGCATTGTGGGGAACGCTGGTGGTGCTGACGCTCGGTCTTGCGCTGCCGTGGCGCGATGCCGCGCTCGAACGCTACAAGATGAAGCATTCGTTCTACGGCGACCTGCAAGGCCGGTTCGAGGGCAGCGGCTGGGACTTCTTCAAGCAGGCCTGGTGGCTGTGGCTGTTGTCGCCGCTCGCGCTCGTACCGCTGATCACCCCGTTCATATACGGCGCGTTCAAGACGATCCAGTGGCGCTGGTGGATGTCGGGCGTCCGCTTCGGCGACGTCCGGTTTGAATCGTCGCTGAAAAGCGGCGTGCTGATCAAGCTTTACTGGAAAGTGATCGGCTGGTCGGTACTGCTCGCTGTTCTTCTGGTGGCTTATCTCGCATTCGCCGCCATGCTGGCTGCGTCGATGAGCGGTCTGACGCTCGCGGAAGCTTACAAGTCGCCCGCATTCCTCCAGAGTATCCCGTTCGCCGTCGCGACCGTGTTCGGTTATCTCGCGCTGATGCTGGCGTTCAATGTCGTCGCTCGCCTCTATCTCACACGCGATTTCTGGGCGCAGGCGGCGGCCACAGTCAGCATCACCGGCCTTGCGTCCACCGCCGCCGTGACGGCAAAGGGCGATCTCGCCGGCGCGCTCGGCGAGGGCTTTGCCGACGGCCTTGATGTCGGAGGCTTCTAGGCGAGTCCTATGCAGACTGAGAGCGAGAGCGCACCCATCGGCACCGGAGCGGGCAGCACTGTCTTTTTCGACGGCGCGTCGAGCCGCAAACGCCTTGTCGATTTGACTTTCGCGGCCACGCTCGAAATCCGCGAAGCGGGTGAACTCGTTGCGAACTGGCCCTACGGCGATATCCGCAGGACCGATGGTACCGACGGGCTGCTCCGCGCGGCGTGCGAAACCGGGCCGTCGCTGGCGCGGCTCGAGATCCGCGACCGCGATCTGGCGCTTGAGCTGGTCAGGCGCTGCCCGCGCTTCGACGAGCATGCCGTCGGCAAGCGCGGCGTCGCGCAGATCGTCGGATGGTCGCTCGCCGCGCTGGCTTCGATCGCGTTTCTCGTGATGTACGGCTTGCCTTATGCCGCCGAGCGGCTGACGCCACTGATCCCGCAGTCGGTCGAGCAGCGGATCGGGCAGGCGGCGGACAGGCAAGTCCGGATTTTCTTCGACGACAAGATCTGCACCGATCCGCAAGGGCAGGCAGCTTTCCTCAAACTCGTCACCACATTGCGCATGGCGATGGGCCTGGAAACGTCGATCGACGCCGCGGTGCTCGGCAGCGACGTTCCGAATGCCATCGCGTTGCCCGGCGGCAAGATCTATCTGTTCAACGGGCTGCTGCAAAAGGCGGAGAATGCCGACGAGATTGCCGGCGTGCTGGCCCATGAGCTCGGCCATGTCCGCAACCGCGACTCGATGCGCAACATGATCTACACCGGCGGCACCTCGTTCCTGATCGGCCTCCTGTTCGGCGACATCTCCGGCTCGAGCGCGGTCATCTTCGCGACGCGCCAGCTGCTCGATGCGTCCTATTCGCGCGATGTCGAGCGCAGCGCCGACGGTGCATCGGTCGAGGCCATGCACAAGCTCGGCCGCTCGACGAAACCGCTGGGTGAGTTGCTGTTGCGCGTGACTGGCAAGGAGGGCGGCGAGGGCAAACGTGCGGGCAAAGGGATCAGCACGATCATTTCCAGCCATCCGCTGTCGGAAGAGCGCCTCGCGCGCATGTCGCAGGAGGACCGGCCGGTCACTGGCGCACCGCTGCTGACCGCCGGGGAGTGGGCATCGCTGAAGGCGATCTGCGGAAAATAGTCCAGGCTTGCGAAGCAATGCTTCGAACGGCAATGCCCGGCCATGACGATCCGCTACTGCGGCAGCCCGTTCGTCTTCGCCACCCAGTCGCGCACGTCCTTCAGCACTGCCGGCAAAACCTCCCTGGCTTCCTGCACGCTCATGCCCGCCTTGATCCGCGGATCGTAAAGGATGTTCAGAAGATACTGGTCGTAGATGTCGAAGAAGCCCATCGACACATCGTCATTGAACATCGTCCATGGAATCGTCTCGGTGTCGTTGATCGGCCCGAGCGATTGCAGCAGTTCCTCGTAGGCGCAGTCGTGGAAGACGAAGTCGCCGTTGTCGACGGTCAGCAGCACCTCCGAGCGACCGATCTGGAATTTTTCGTTCTTGCTGAAGCCAGACAGGCATTGCGGATCGAGCGAGGTTTGAATCTCGCGCGCTTTCTCCGCGCCGTAGAGTTTGGCGATGGTGCGGTTGAGATCGCGGTCGCGCACCAGCGTGACGACGACATTGGCCGCTTCGCGTGCACCGACTTCGGCGATATCGAGGTGCTGAATCCGCTTGCCGATGTCGCCGATGATCTTTCCGAGCTGGATTCTGCGTTTCTTGAAGCTTGCGCCATCGATGAACACGCGCACCGGCGCTTCATACTTGCGGATGCGGTCGATGCGGCCGGCGAGATGATACTCGGCGCCGAAAGCGGTCTTGAAGAAGCCGTCGAGAATCTGTTCGTCGGTGAAGGATCTCTTCTCGGCGCGCTGCCGCTGGGCGATCTGCGGAATGTCCGCGGCAGCAGACGGGGACGCCGCAGCCGGAGCCGTCACGGCAAGCAGCAGCATCGATCCCGCGATCGTTCGGCGATATCTCATCCGCCAAACGTAAACGCTGCTGCCGCGGAGCGGCAACAGCGTTTGCATGCGCAAAACCGGAAGGCTGCGTCAGTTGTTCTTGACGATCACCGTCGCGCCGACCTTGACGCGATCGTAGAGGTGGATGACGTCGTCATTGACCATGCGGAAGCAGCCCGACGAGACGGCCTGGCCGATGGTTTCCGGCTCGTTCGAGCCGTGGATTCGGTAGAGCGTCGAACCGAGATACATGGCGCGTGCGCCGAGCGGATTGTCCGGGCCGCCGACCATGTGGCGCGGCAGGTCGGGGCGGCGGCGGAGCATCTGCGGCGGCGGGGTCCAGGCCGGCCATTCCTTCTTCGCGGTGACGCGATGCGTGCCGCCCCAGCGGAACCCGTCGCGGCCAACGCCGATGCCGTAGCGGATGGCAGTTCCACCGCTCTCGACCAGATAGAGCCGACGCTCCTTGGTATCGATGTATATCGTCCCCGGGGCGTAGTTGCCCTCGAAGCGCACCGTCTGGCGTGGAACCGGTCCCGAGCCGCTGCCGCTGAAGATGTTCTTCAGGCCGAGCATCAAATCTGTCGCTTGCGCTTCCTGGGCGCTCGCGGCCGTGGGGGCAGCCAGAGCCAGAATGAGGGCGGTGAGAAGGACGGAAAGGCGAGTCATCGAAATCCTCTTGAGGCGGCGCCAATTTCAAGGAGACAGGCCATAACTGCTGCAAATTCGCAAGCCACGGCGCCGTGAAGCCGCGATTTCGGGGAGCAGCGTTGCTTAAAAACACCGCAACGGGCGTTGCCGCCGCGGCTCCGTTGCGATTTTTTACCGCAGGCCGTGTGGCGGAACCCCCGCCTTTGACGGCATCTCAAAACGGTGGTTGATCTGGATCAGCCAATCATGAGCAAAAAAGAGAGTTGGGGAGCGAGACGATGAACGGTGCGGAAAGTCTGGTGCGGACACTGGTCGCGGGCGGGGTTGATGTCTGCTTCACCAATCCGGGCACATCGGAGATGCATTTTGTCGCAGCGCTCGATCGTGTGGACGGCATGCGCTGCGTGCTCGGCCTGTTCGAGGGCATCGTCACCGGCGCCGCCGATGGCTACTACCGGATGAAAGGCACGCCGGCCTCGACACTGCTGCATCTCGGCCCCGGCCTCGCCAACGGACTTGCCAACCTGCACAACGCCAAGAAGGCGAACTCCGGCATCGTCAACATCGTCGGCCAGCATGCGGTGTACCACATCGAATACAACGCGCCGCTGACGTCCGACATCGAGGGTCTGGCGCGGCCGATGTCGCACTGGGTGCGCACGTCGCCGGATGCGAAGTCGGTGGCGAAAGACGGCGCTGCCGCGATCGCGGCGGCCAGTTCGTCGCCCGGGCAGATCGCGACGCTGATCCTTCCCGCCGACACCGCCTGGAACGAAGCCGATGGCATCGCGCAGGTTCAGCACGAGACGCAGAGGCCGAGCTACTCGCCGCAGGCGGTCGACGGCGCCGCGAAGATTCTCAGGAGCGGCGAGCCGACCCTGCTGCTGCTGACCGGCGGCGCGCTGACCGAGGCGGGGCTTGAGCTCGCAGAGCGCATCGCCGGCAAGACCGGCTGCAAGGTGATGGGCCAGACCTACAACCCGCGCATGGCGCGCGGCCGCGGCCGCTTCCACATCGAGCGCATTCCTTATGTGATCGAGTCGGCGCTGCCGATTCTGAAGGACTTCAAGAACATCATTCTGGTCGAGGCCAACGATCCGGTGGCCTTCTTCGCGTATCCGAACAAGCCGAGCCTGTTGAAGCCGGAAGGCTGCAACGTGCATCGCATGACCGCGGGCGGCGAGAACTCCGTCGCCGCGCTCGAAGCGCTGGCCGGTGCGGTCGGCGCCAAGGCCGCCGACGTGCAGCCGCAGAAGAAGGCCGAGCTGGCGAAGCCAACCGGCGCGCTCAATCACACCTCGATCGCACAGGCGATCGCGTACGCGATTCCGGAGAATGCGATCGTCATCGATGAATCGATCACGACGGGTCGCGGCTTCTTTCCGCCGACGGCGGCGTCGAAGCCGCATGACTGGCTTCAGAACATGGGCGGCTCGATCGGCTTCTCCACGCCGGTTGCGACCGGCGCTGCGGTTGCGTGTCCGGACCGCAAGGTGATCTGCATGGTCGGCGACGGCTCGTCGATGTACACGATCCAGTCACTGTGGACGCAGGCGCGCGAGCAGCTCGACGTCGTCACCATCGTCTTCGCCAACCGAATCTACCAGATCCTGCGCGGCGAGTTTGACGGCGTCGGCGCCGGCCAGCCGGGCCAGAAGGCGATGGATATGCTGAAGATCGACAATCCGGCGCTCGACTTCGTCTCGCTCGCCAAGGGCATGGGCGTGCCGGGCCGCGCCGTCGACACGGCGGATGACTTCAACGCCGCGCTTGCGGCGGCGATCGCCCACAAGGGGCCGTACCTGATCGAAGTGCGGTTCTGAAATTCTCACCTAACCATCGTCATTGCGAGACCCAACAGGGCGGAAGCAATCCAGGCCCCGTTTCGATTGGATTGCTTCGTCGCGCGAACGCGCTCCTCGCAATGACGAATTCCGGCATAACCTGTCGCGGTCGCGCGTTTTCAAGGGCCTGCGAGCAGGCCGCGGGCCCTGAATCCGCCGCAGACGGTACCTATCTAACGCTGATGAGCGCCATCGAACGCGACCCACCTGCTGGACCCCATTCCGTGAGTGCAGATTCCAAAGCGGAGCTTGACCGCCATCTTGAATGGTTTCAGGAGCGGCTGCCCGAGCGGCTGGCCAACGGCGTGCGCTGGCTACGAAAACCATCGTCGGTCTTCTGGCGCATTCCGATTGCGCTGGTGCTCGTCGTCGGCGGCATCTTCAGTTTCCTGCCGGTGCTCGGCATCTGGATGCTGCCGCTCGGTCTCATCCTCATCGCGCAGGACATCCCGATGCTTCAGCCGCCGATCGTGCGCCTGCTCGGCTGGATCGAGCGCAAGTGGATGGAGCGGCAGGCCCGCAAGAACGCGAAGTAGTCTGAGCTGCTGTCGGAATGGCGGCGTCAGTAGAGAAACTCGCCGACGACTCCCCACACCAGCGCGCTGAAGGTCAGCACGAAGGCAGCAGCAATCCACCCCCAGGCCAGGTGGCCCGGATTGGATCGGCGAGGTTCGGCTTGGCCGCGCGACAGCGTCATGCCGGCAAGATACGCGGCTGCCGCGCCGGGGGAATCAGTAACAACCCGTGCGGTGTCAGCGAGTGACGGTAACCTGAACGCTCAACCTTACCGGCGCGGTGTTCAGCTGTTCGGCCCGGTGTATTCCTTCAGCGCCTCGAACTGCGACTTCGACAGCCCGGTTTCGAACGAGCCGTAGTTGGATGCCTCGAGCCGGCTGGCGTCGAGCACGACTTTCTTGTTGAGGCCCATCTTCTTCAGATCGATCACGAGGCCGGCTGGCTTCGAGCCCATGCCGATCAGGATGTTGGTGATCTCGCCGGCCGGTTCTTTCTTGGCGGTCAGCACCTGCGAGCCGATCAGCGGCGCCGATCCGCTGGCGTAGTTGATGGTGGGTTGGCCCTTGCTGATCTTGAGAAAGTCGCCGGCGATTTCGTATTTCGGCGCCGACGAGTAGGCGAGCCAGCCCCAGAATCCCGACGTCAGCATCAACACGCCGCCGACGCTCATGCCGGCGGCGGATACTTTTACCGCTTCCGATTTGAAATCGAATTTGTCGACAGCCTTGGCGATGCCGGAGCCGTTCGCGAACAGGCGATAGCCCCAGAAGATCGCGGCGATTCCGCCGAACGCCAGAATCAGCGACAGGCCGACGCGCGAAAAGATCACATAATCCGCTGATGTCATTGCAGCCTCCATCGAGCCGGGCTCAATTGCGGACGGACAGTGCAACGCCCAGCATCGCCGCGCGCCGATGGCGCGCGTACTGCCAGAATTGGTAGTTGCTTATGGAAAAGATGAACGATGGTGGGCGCACAAGGGATCGAACCTTGGACCTCTCCCGTGTGAAGGGAACGCTCTCCCGCTGAGCTATGCGCCCGCCGCGATGACGCAGGATGAAGGCCAATCCGGAAACGAGAAGGCCAGTCTGCTGTCGTGGCGAATGGTCCGGGATTTACGGAATAGGCGGCGGCGGGTCAAGGCATCGCGTTGACCTGATATCGGCCTTTTCGCCGCGATTTACGTGGTCTGGCGGGCGCGGGAGGCGTGTGACTGGAGCGCGCGGATGCGCTCGGCCAGCGTGCCTCCGGCTTCGGCTGCGCCGTTGACGCCCGTTCCGTTGACCGGCGCCGGCTTCGGCGTATCCGGCTCGGCGGCGAGGATCGCCTCGATCGGCGAGTTCGGCCCTTCGAGTTGCGCCGCGAGTTTGGCGACTTCGGCGGCGATGTCGTTGATGCGCTCGCGCAGCAGCGCGTTCTCCATGCGCTCCTGCGCCCACGAGCTTTCCGCCTGGTTCTGGATCGCCTGCAGATCGCGCTGTGCGATCGCGCGCTCGTCGCGGGCCACGCGCAGCTGTTCCTCGACCGCGGCCTTCTCTGCGCGGAATTTCGCGAACGCCTCGGAGCCCGACAGCGTGGCGATTTCCGCACGCAGCGTTCTTTCCTGTTCCTTCGCGGCGTCGATCTGCTGCTTCAAGAGATTGTTTTCATATTCGCGCTCGGCGAGCAGCTTGCCCTGCGTTGCGAGGCGATTTTCCAGATCGGCAATACGGTTGCCGAGCATCTCCGCTTCCTTCACCTGAAGCACCACCTGCCGGTCGAGTTCGGCGACACGCAGGTTCAGGCCCTCGGCGCGGCTGCGCGCATCGGCGAGTTCGCTGGTGGCGGCAGCCGATTGCGCGCGATGTTCTTCAAGTTTGTGGCGCGTGTCGCCGAATTCCTTCTCGGCCTCGCTGACGCGGTTTTGCAGCGCATCGATCTGCGCGCGCACGGCGACGAGTTCGACCTGCCGGCTTTCCGCGAGCACCGAGCGCTCGGAAAGATCGCTCGACAGCTTCGACAGCTCGTTCTGCTTGTCGTTCAGCGCCTGTTCGGCAGCGCGTAGCGCCTGCGTCTTGTTGGAAAACTCTTCTTCCGTCGCGCGCAACTGATCCTTCAGCGCCTTCTCGCGGGCTTCGAGGCCGAAGATCGCCGCGTTCTTCTCGCCGAGTTCGAGCTTCAGGCGATTGATCGCGTCGGACTTCTTGCCGAGTTCGGCGAGCTGGCTCGTGGTCTTGCTCTTGAGCTGCTCGACGTTCATTTCGAGCCGGCGCGCGGACATGGCGAATTCGGCGCGGAGTTGGTCCTTGTCGGCCTGGATTTCCGCCATCGACAGCGGCGTCGCGGCTTCGAGCCGCTTGGTCGTCAGCCGGACGGCGCGATTGTGCACGAGCGGCATGATCATCAGACCAAACAGCATCGACATCAGAAAACCGATCGCCAGATACATGATCGGCTCGACCATCACTCAAACTCCCGCGCGCGCACGCATTTTCGCTGAAATCCCGGCCATCATGCCACGGAGGGCAGGGAAAAGGCCAGCAAGACAAGACGTTAACGTGAATCCGGCCGGTCCGGACGGGCCTTAACCGTCTTTGGCCTGCGGAACGCCTGAAAAGCGATCAGAACGGATTCCAGGTCGGCCGCTGGGTGAACTTCAGGTAACCGATGTTCGCGCCGAGCCGCAGGCCGACGCCGGAGCGGATCGGCACCAGCACGATATTGTTTGCGGTCAGCGCCGTCATGCCGAAGCCGCCGACGAAATAGGCCGAGCCGTCGATGCCGGCGAAGCGCTGGTAGACCGCGTTGGTGGCGGGCAGGTTGTAGACGAGGATCATGGTGCGGGCGCCGTCGCCGCCCCAGTCAAATCCGACCGATGGACCCTGCCAGTAGACCTTCAGGTCGCCGGCGTTCTTGGTGTAGAGCGTGCCTTCGCCGAAGCGCAGCCCGGCGACGAACGCGCCGGAACCTTCCTCGCCGAGGATGTAGCCGTTCGGCAGACCGAACTGGCTGACGGCGCGTTCCACGACCGAGGCGAGGCCGCGGGAGACGTTACCGAAGAAACGGCCGCCGGTGGCGACGATCTCATCCGGCGCGAATGTCGAGCGCTCCGACTGCTGCGCTGACACCGGTTGCAGCATCAGCAGCGTGGCGGTGAAGGCCGCCGCCGCAAGGCGCATTACGAATGTCATCCACCATCCCCCTGCATGGGCAAATTGGTATCTGCCGTTTAACCGGTTGCTGACGAGCGCCTGCTAGGCTCGGCCTGCATTCCGAAGTCCCCGAATCCGCTCTTTATATCGTGAGGAACTATGACGGCACAGCGGCGAGATTCGATGCGTCTGAGGGCGGCCGCGGCGCTTGTTCTTGGCGCCTGCGCCCTGATTGTGCCACTTTCGCTGGCCGCGGCCATGACCGAGCGGGTGGTGGTGGATCGCTATACCGGTCTTGCCATCGGCGGCATCGATCCGGTGTCGTACTTTACCGATTCCCATGCTCTGCGCGGCAGCCCCGATTTCGAAGCAGTGTCGAGCGGTGCGATCTGGCGGTTCACCAAGGAAAGCAACCGGGCGTTCTTCCTCGCCAATCCGGAGATCTATGAGCCGCGCTTCGGCGGCTATGATCCGGTCGGCGTCGCCAGCGGCAAGGCGGTGGCCGGTGTCGCGCAAATCTGGATGATTCACGGCGAGCGGCTGTATCTGTTCGGCCGCGAAGAGACCCGCGATGCATTCGCGGCGGATCCCGCCGGCTATGTGCGCGAGGCTGACCGCCGCTGGGCCCGGCTCAGCGAAACGCTGGCGGCGGAGTAAGCGCCACCGATGATCATCTGTAGCCCCGGTGGAGCGATGCGCAACCCGGGATGGCGGAGCGCGTTTGGTCCCGGATTTGCCGTGCTTCATCCGGGCTACGCTTCAATCCTAGCAACGACGTCAGCGAACGGCTGACGGATCGCCCCAGGCGATGAACTCCGGAACGATGTAGTCGTCCTTGCGCGTGCCGAACTTCAGCGGTACGCCGTGGCTGTCGGTGATCTTGCCGCCGGCGGCGACGACGACCGCATGCCCCGCGGCGACGTCCCATTCCGATGTCGGCGACAGCCGCGGATAGATGTCGGCGATGCCTTCGGCGACCCGGCAGAACTTCACGGCAGAGCCGGTGATCTGGCGGATCGCGCCCGGCCGCGCGGCAATGAACGCTTCCGTTCGCTTGTCGCCGTGCGAGCGGCTGACGGTGACGACCCACGGGTTGCCTTGACCCGGCGTCGGCCGCGTCCTGATCGGTTGCGCCGCGCCGCGGGCGCTGGCGTCCTTCGTCACAAGGATTCGTTCCGCGCCCTGGCCGACGAGGCCGCGCCAGATCAGCCCGAGCGCCGGCGCGCCGACGATTCCGAGCAGCGGCTCGCCGTCGGTGACCAGCGCGAGGTTGACCGTGTATTCGTCGCGTCTGGCCACGAACTCCTGCGTGCCGTCGAGCGGATCGATCAGAAAGAAGCTGCCGCGGAAGGGCGCCGTCGACAGATGCGTGCGCTCCTCGGAAAGCGACGGAATGCCGGGAGCGAGTCGGGCCAGCCCTTCGGCGATGATGCTGTCGGCGGCGAGGTCCGCCTCGGTCACCGGTGAGCCGTCGGCCTTGCCGTCGACCGCCATGGCTGCGCGATCGACCCGCAGAATGGCCGCGCCGGCTTCGGCCACCAGATCGGTGAGGGGCTCCATCAGTCCGGCGGCGATTTCGCGATCGATCACGGTCACCGACGCTGGTAGGGGCTTCATTGCAAGGATCTCACTCAGGCTCTCCGGCAGACCGGGGCATGCCCCGGATACGGTGGCAGCACGGGTAGGGGCAGTGTATCAATCGAACGGACCGGGACCATGCGTGATTCGTGTTCCCTGTGCTGCAAAGGCCTGTGGAGATTGCATGCTCCGGCCGGGCCAAGCGTCGTGCATCGTTGTAAGTATCACCTCCAACAGTGTTTTCCCGGCCCCGCCGACCTTCGCCGCGACGTGATCGCGCCCGCGCCATTCGAAAACAGAGATCAGGATTCAGAATATGTCCGGCACGTCACCATCCGCTGCTCCCGACGCGCTCGAACTCGCGGCCCTGCTGTGCTCGCGGATCTGTCACGACCTGATCAGCCCCGTCGGCGCCATCGTCAATGGCCTTGAAGTGCTGGACGACAATCCGAAACCGGAAGATCGCGAGTTCGCGCTCGACCTGATCCGCAAGAGCGCGAAGACGGCCTCCGGGCGTTTGCAGTTCTGCCGGCTGGCGTTTGGCGCGGCCGGATCCGCCGGCGCGCAGATTGACACCGGCGATGCCGAGACCATGACCCGCGGCTTCCTTGATGACGGCAAGGTCACGCTGTCGTGGGGGCTGCCCCGGACGCTCCAACCGAAGAACCGGGTCAAGCTGCTGCTCAATATGATGGTGATCGCCCAGCAGACGATTCCGCGCGGCGGTTCGCTGACCGTCGAAGCCTCCGGCGCTGGCGACAGCGGTGGGTTCCGGATCGTCGCGGCGGGGCTGAACGCCCGCGTTCCCCAGAACATCTCCGACATCCTGAGCGGCGCGCATGGCGGGCCGCCCGACGCGC
Organism: Pseudomonadota bacterium; assembly: GCA_049323835.1. Taxonomy (GTDB): domain Bacteria; phylum Pseudomonadota; class Alphaproteobacteria; order Rhizobiales; family Xanthobacteraceae; genus SG-bin9. The sequence continues at coordinate 90,172 of JBMOOJ010000076.1, forward strand.
ATGCGGTACAACCCCACTACACGCGGCTCCTGGCCGCGGCCTGCGGGCTCACCGTCACGCTCGCGGCCGAGGGCGATGCTGTCGTGATATCAGCGGCTTGAGCGCATCCAGTGTCCTGATTCCGAAGTTCACACTCGCTTGCAGCACCTCATCTGCGAACTTCGGAATCGAAGGGCACTAGAAATTGCTATTGTTCTAGTGTGGCTTAGGTTCAGAAGTCCGCTTGGCGCATCCGCAGCAAGGATGATGCGACTTCTGAACCGCCACACTGGCGCAAACCCCTAACGCTTCGTAAACCTGATCGCTCAAGTTGTGCGGATGCGCCGCATCTCGTTGGCACAGACTGCGTTTCCGCCTCGCTCACCAAAAATAAACGCTTTCCATCGAAACTCCTCAAGCTCCAGGGCGCGTTCCTCGCGCCTGATTGCTTGAAGGCCAGTGCAATGGATGATCTTCTGAGGGAATTCCTCACCGAGACGAACGAAAGTCTCGATGTCGTCGATAATCAGCTCGTGAAATTCGAGCAGGAACCCAACAACGCGAAGATCCTCGACAACATCTTCCGTCTCGTCCACACGATCAAAGGCACCTGCGGCTTCCTCGGCCTGCCGCGGCTCGAAGCGCTGGCGCACGCCGCCGAAACGCTGATGGGCAAGTTCCGTGACGGCATGCCGGTCACCGGCCACGCCGTGACGCTGATTCTCCAGACCATCGATCGGCTGAAGGACATTCTCGGCCAGCTGGAGGCGACCGAAGCGGAGCCGGAAGGCTCCGACGAAGATCTCATCGATCAGTTGCATCACATGGCCGAGCATGGCGCCGAAGTCGCTAGCGACGATGCGCCGCCGATCGCGGCCGCCGAGCCGGAGCCTGCGGCGCCGGTTGCTGCGAACGCCGACTCCACCACCGGAACGCTCGTCGTTCAGACGCTCGAACGCGCGCTGCGCCCGGGCGAAGTGTCGCTCGACGATCTTGAGAAGGCTTTCCGCGAAACCGAGACGGAAGTCATGCAGGCTCCCGCTGCCGCACCTGCCGCGCCCGCACCTGCTCCGGCTGCGAAAGCCGCCAAGCCTGCTGCGCGCAAGCCGGCAGCGGAAGCAGCAGAGGCGATGATGAGCGAGAGCGACAAGGTTGCCAACCAGTCGATCCGCGTCAACGTCGATACCCTCGAACATCTGATGACAATGGTGTCGGAGCTGGTGCTGACGCGCAACCAGCTGCTTGAGATCGGCCGCCGCCACGAGGATTCGGATTTCAAGGTGCCGCTCCAGCGCCTTTCGAACGTCACAGCCGAGTTGCAGGAAGGCGTCATGAAGACGCGCATGCAGCCGATCGGCAACGCCTGGCAGAAGCTGCCGCGCATCGTCCGCGATCTCGCGACCGAGCTCGGCAAGCAGATCGAACTGGAAATGCATGGCGCCGACACCGAGCTCGACCGCCAGGTGCTCGACCTGATCAAGGATCCGCTGACCCACATGGTCCGCAACTCCGCCGATCACGGTCTGGAGCGTCCGGAAGAGCGCGCCAAGGCCGGCAAGTCGGAGCAGGGCACCATCCGTCTCTCCGCCTATCATGAAGGCGGCCACATCATCATCTGCATCGCCGACAACGGCCGCGGCCTCAACACCGAGCGCATCAAGGCCAAGGCCGTGCAGAACGGTCTTGCGACCGAAGCCGACATCGAGAAGATGACGGAAGCGCAGATCCACAAGTTCATCTTCGCGCCGGGCTTCTCGACCGCCGCCGAAGTGACGAGCGTCTCCGGCCGCGGCGTCGGCATGGACGTGGTGCGCACCAACATCGATCAGATCGGCGGCACCATCGACATCAAGTCGGTGGCGGGCGAGGGCGCCAGCGTCACCATCAAGATTCCGCTGACGCTTGCGATCGTCTCCGCGCTGATCGTCGAAGCGGCGGGTGATCGCTTCGCGATCCCGCAGCTTTCGGTGGTCGAACTGGTTCGCGCCCGCGCCAACTCCGAATACCGCATCGAGCGCATCAAGGACACGCCGGTATTGCGTCTGCGCAACAAGCTGCTGCCGCTGATGCATCTGAAGAAGCTGCTCAAGATCGACGACGGTTCGTCGATCGATCCGGAGAACGGATTCATCGTCGTCACCCAGGTCGGCAGCCAGACCTTCGGCATCGTCGTCGACGGCGTCTTCCACACGGAAGAAATCGTCGTCAAGCCGATGTCGACCAAGCTGCGCCACATCGGCATGTTCTCGGGCAACACGATCCTCGGCGACGGTGCCGTGATCATGATTGTCGATCCGAACGGCATCGCCCAGGCGCTCGGCACTTCGGTTGCCAGCCAGAACGAGATCAACGACGAGAACGCGGCGACGCGCGCGAGCTCGGGCGATCAGCTCACATCGCTGCTGGTGTTCCGCGCCGGTACGATGCAGCCAAAGGCTGTCCCGCTTGCGCTCATCACCCGCCTCGAAGAGATCGCAGCCGACAAGATCGAACTGTCGAACGGCCGCCACATGGTCCAGTACCGCGAGCAGCTGATGCCGCTCGTGAGCATGGAATCCGTCAGCGTTCGCACCGAAGGCACGCAGCCGATCCTCGTGTTCGCCGATGACGGCCGCTCCATGGGCCTCGTCGTCGACGAGATCATCGACATCGTCGAGGAGCGCCTCAACATCGAGGTGGCGAGCGGCCGCGAGGGCATCCTCGGCTCCGCCGTCATCAAGGGCCAGGCGACCGAAGTCATCGACGTCGGCCACTTCCTGCCGATGGCGTTCACCGACTGGTTCAGCCGCAAGGAAATGCGTCCGTCGCTCTCCGCGCAGTCGGTGCTGCTGGTCGACGACTCCGCCTTCTTCCGCAACATGCTGGCGCCGGTGCTCAAGGCGGCGGGCTACCGCGTGTCGGTCGCCGCCAACGGCAACGAGGGTCTCAGCGTGCTGCGTTCGGGCCAGCAGTTCGCCGCGGTGCTCACCGACATCGAGATGCCGGACATGAACGGCTTCGAGTTTGCGGAAACGATCCGCGCCGATCAGCGTCTCGGCACCATGCCGATCATCGCACTGTCATCGCTGGTGTCGCCGGCCGCCGTCGAGCGCGGCCGCCAGGCCGGCTTCCACGACTACGTCGCCAAATTCGACCGGCCCGGCCTGATCGCCGCGCTGAAGGAGCAGACGGCTGAAGTCAGCCGCGCCGCATAAGGAATATCGATATGAGCGAAAAGACCCAGGGTGTGGAAAGCGGCATTTCCGAATACGTGACCGCGATGATCGGCGGACAGCTGTTCGGCTTGCCGATCTCGCGCGTGCAGGACGTGTTCATGCCGGAGCGCCTGACCCGCGTTCCGCTGGCGCCGAACGACGTGGCGGGCGTTCTCAACCTGCGCGGCCGCATCGTCACCGCGATCAACATGCGCGCGCGTCTTGGTCTGCCGAACGAGGAAACGGATCGTCCGCCGATGGCGGTCGGTGTCGATCTGCGCGGCGAATCCTACGGCCTGCTGATCGACTCGATCGGCGAGGTGCTGAAGCTTCCGGACGACAGCCGCGAGGTGAATCCGGTCAATCTCGATCCGCGGATGGCGAAGATGGCCGGTGGCGTCCATCGTCTCGACGGACAGCTGATGGTGGTTCTGGATGTCGATCGCGTGCTCGAGATCGGCACGGAGATGATGGCCGCTTAAGAAGGCCGGCAATTCGCGAAGCAAGTGGGGCGGGATTGAAGCAGCCAGTCCCGGTCGAACCAAGGAAGCGAGGCTGAAATGAAAACGTGTCTGGTGGTGGACGACTCGAGCGTGATACGCAAGGTCGCGCGGCGCATTCTGGAAGGTCTCGATTTCCAGATCACGGAGGCCGAAGACGGCGAGAAGGCGCTGGCTGCCTGCCGCCAGGGCTTGCCCGATGCGGTGTTGCTCGACTGGAATATGCCGATCATGGACGGCTACGAGTTCCTGCGCAATCTGCGCCGCATGCCCGGCGGCGATCAGCCGAAGGTCGTGTTCTGCACGACCGAAAACGATGTCGCGCATATCGCGCGCGCGCTTCACGCCGGCGCCAACGAATACATCATGAAGCCGTTCGACAAGGAAATCGTGACTGCGAAATTCCAGGAAGTCGGCCTGATCTGACGATCTGGGGTTGACGGCTCGGGGAGAAGTCAGCGCTCCCCGATTCAAGATCCGCGGTCCGGATACTCTGCTGGTTTGTACGTGTTGCGTTTGGTGAGTAATGAGTGTTGTTACAGCAGTCCCTCCGGCTGTCACGCCGCAACGGCATGAGCCGCTGCGTGTCATGGTGGTCGACGATTCCGCGGTGATCCGCGGATTGATCTCGCGCTGGATCGGCGCCGAGGCCGACATGGTGGTCGCGGCCTCCCTGCGCACCGGCCGAGATGCCGTCGATCAGATCGAGCGCATCAATCCCGACGTCGCCGTTCTCGACATCGAAATGCCGGAGCTCGACGGCATCTCGGCGCTGCCGCTGCTGCTCGCGAAGAAGCGCAATCTCGTCATCATCATGGCGTCGACGCTGACCCGCCGGAACGCGGAAGTCAGCTTGAAGGCGCTGTCGCTCGGCGCGTCGGATTACATTCCGAAGCCGGAGAGTTCGCGCGAAATGTCAGCGGCGGACACGTTCCGTCACGACCTGCTGCAGAAGATACGCCATCTCGGCGCCCGTGCCCGCCGCTCGTCGGTGCCGGCAACAGTGAGCCCGCCGCTGGCGCCCGCCGCCGGCACGCGCGAGCCTGCCCGCACGGCGCCGCACACCTCGCATCACGTGGCTGCCGCCACGCGCCCGTTCTCGCCCGGCATTCCGCGCGCGCTGCTGATCGGCTCATCCACCGGCGGACCGCAGGCGCTGATGTCGCTGGTCGCCGAGATCGGTCCGGTCATCGACAAGGTGCCGGTGCTGATCACCCAGCACATGCCGCCGACCTTCACCACCATTCTCGCCGAGCATCTCGCGCGCGCCAGCCGGCATCCCGCGGCGGAAGGCGTCGATGGCGAGGCGATCAGGCCGGGCCGCATCTATCTCGCCCCGGGCGGCAAGCACATGCGGATCGTCAAGCAGACTGCGGGTGCGGCGATCGCGCTCGACGACGGGCCGCAGATCAATTTCTGCAAGCCGGCGGTCGATCCGATGTTCACCTCGGCGATCGAGATCTGGCATGGCGCGATTCTCGGCGTGATCCTCACCGGCATGGGTTCGGACGGCATGCGCGGCGGCAAGGACATCGTCGCTGCCGGCGGCAACGTCATCGCCCAAGACGAAGCGTCGAGCGTGGTCTGGGGCATGCCGGGAGCGGCCGCCCAGGCGGGAATTTGTTCAGCCATTCTTCCGCTCAATCAGATTGGACCGAAGTTAGTGCGCGTGTTTTCAGGAGACCGGTCGTGACCCCCGCCGATTATGAGTATCTTCGCAAGCTCCTGAAGGACCGCTCAGGCCTCGTGCTGTCCGCCGATAAGCAGTATCTGGTCGAGAGTCGCCTCTTGCCGCTGGCGCGCAAGGCCAACCTGCCCGGCATCAGCGAACTCGTGGCCAAGATGAAGTCCGGCGCCGAGCCGGTGATCGTCGACGTCGTCGAGGCAATGACGACGAACGAGACCTTCTTCTTCCGCGACAAGGTGCCGTTCGATCACTTCAAGGACACCATCCTGCCGGCGCTGCTGCAAGCGCGCGCCTCCCGCAAGGCGATCCGCATCTGGTGCGCCGCCTGTTCGACCGGGCAGGAGCCGTACTCGCTGGCGATGATCCTGAAGGAAATGAGCGCCACCATGGCCGGCTGGCGCGTCGACATCGTCGCCACCGACCTGTCGCAGGAAGTGCTGGAGAAATCCAAGGCTGGTATCTTCAGCCAGTTCGAAGTGCAGCGCGGCCTGCCGATCCAGATGCTGGTGAAGTACTTCAAGCAGACCGGCGAGCTCTGGCAGCTCAATCCGGATATCCGCGCGATGGTGCAGTTCAAGCAGCTCAACCTGCTGCAGGACTTCTCGCACCTCGGCTCGTTCGATCTGATCTTTTGCCGCAACGTGCTGATCTACTTCGATCAGGACACCAAGGTCGCGATCTTCAATCGCCTTGCCAGGATCAACGAGGCCGACGGCTTCTTGGTGCTCGGCGCGGCCGAGACGGTGGTGGGCCTGACCGACGTGTACAAGCCGCTCGCGGATCGCCGCGGCGTCTACCGTCCGAACCTCGCGAAGATGGCCTCGCCATCCATTGCGCCGGCGGCCGGCGCCAGTGTCATGAAGGTCGCAGCGCAGGCGGCACGCTGAGCGCCTCGCTCGGCATGTCGCTCTGAACTGGCGGTGCCGCGTGATTGACAATCACGCGGGCCGCCGCTTTACATGGGTCATGGGGACCAGCGATCTCCCCACGAGGCGGCAAGCCCAAGCATCGCGTCCCGTTGTTTTGCGAGGGCGCAACCATGCCGTCATACACCTCCATCTCCGCTGAAAAACTGTCCCGCCTGATCGGTACCAGCCGCGCGCCGATGCTGATCGACGTGCGCACACCGGATGATTTTTCCGCCGATCCGCGACTGCTGCCGGGCGCCGTCCGGCGCTCCCACGAGAACGTAGCGGACTGGCCGGCCGTGTCCGCCGGTCAGCCGGTCGTTGTGATCTGCCAGAAGGGCCACAAGCTTAGCGAAGGCGTTGCCGCGTGGCTTCGGCATGCCGGCGCCGATGCGGAAACGCTCGATGGCGGCTTCCTTGGCTGGGCGGCGGCGAAGCTGCCGCTGGTGCCGGACGCGAAACTGCCGCCGCGTGACGCGGGCGGCCGTACCGTCTGGGTGACGCGCGCGCGGCCGAAGATCGATCGCATCGCCTGTCCGTGGCTGATCCGCCGCTTCGTCGATCCGCGGGCCGTGTTCCTGTTCGTCGCACCATCGGAGGTCGAGGCGGTTGGTGAACGCTTCGGCGCGGTCCCGTTCGACATCGAGAACACGTTCTGGAGCCATCGCGGCACGCTCTGCACCTTCGATATCATGATCGAGGAATTTGGCCTTGCCACGCCGCCGTTGCTCCGTCTGGCGGACATGGTGCGCGGCGCCGATACCGGGCGGCTCGACCTGTCGCCGGAGGCGCCGGGATTGCTCGCCGCTTCCCTCGGCCTGTCGCGGATGTACGATGACGATCTGGCCCAGCTTGAGGCGGGCATGTTGATCTACGATGCCTTCTACCGCTGGTGCCGCGATGCCACCGGCGAAACCCACAACTGGCCCACCGCCAAGCCGCGAGCCTGACATGACCGATACAGTTGCCATCGACAAACCGGCGAATGCTTCGCCCGGTCACGGCGTCAGTCTTGGGGAGGCGTTTCGCGTGTGGATGCGCGTCGCGTTGCTCTCGTTCGGCGGCCCCGCCGGACAGATCGCGGTCATGCATCGCATTCTGGTCGACGAGAAGAAATGGATATCGGACGCGCGATTCCTGCATGCGCTGAACTACTGCATGCTGCTGCCGGGGCCGGAGGCGCAGCAGCTTGCGACCTATGTCGGCTGGCTGATGCACAGGACGCGCGGCGGGCTGATGGCGGGCGGCCTCTTCATCCTGCCCGGCATCGTCTCGATCATGGCGTTGAGCTACATCTACGCGGCTTACGGTAATGTCGGCATCGTCGCGGCGCTGTTCTTCGGCCTGAAGGCCGCCGTGCTTGCCATTGTCATCGAGGCGGTGGTGCGGGTCGGCAAGCGGGCGCTGCGCAACAGCGTGATGATCGCGCTCGCGGCAGCGAGCTTCATCGCGATCTTCTTCTTCAGCGTGCCGTTCCCGGTCATCATCCTGCTCGCAGGGCTGATCGGGTTTGCCGGCGTGAAGCTTGGCCGCAGCGAATTCTCAGGGGCAGGGCATAGCGGCGGCGCGCCGGATGGTGTGATCGACAGTCTGCTCGGCAACGAGGTGCCCGAGCATGCAAGGCCGTCGCTCGCGCGTGCGCTGAAAGCCGCGAGCATCTGGCTGGCGTTGTGGCTCGTGCCGGTGGCGTTGCTGCTGATCACTTTCGGCGAAGGCAACGTGTTCAGCCAGATCGCCGTGTTCTTCAGCAAGATGGCGATGGTCACGTTCGGCGGCGCCTATGCGGTGCTGGCTTACGTCGCGCAGCAGGCGGTCGAGCACTATCACTGGCTGCGGCCGGGCGAGATGCTGGACGGCCTCGGCATGGCGGAGACGACGCCGGGTCCGCTGATCATGGTGTTACAGTTCGTCGGCTTCATGGCCGCGTTCCGCGATCCCGGCTCGCTCTCGCCGATGCTTGCGGGCACGCTCGGCGGCCTGCTGGCGACATGGGTGACGTTCACGCCGTGCTTCCTGTGGATTTTCGTCGGTGCGCCGTTCATCGAGGCGGTGCGCGGCAACAGGGCGCTCGCGGGCGCACTGTCGGCAATCACCGCCGCCGTCGTCGGCATCATCCTCAACCTGTCGGTCTGGTTCGCGATCCATACGCTGTTCGCGCGCACGGTCGCGGTAAATGGTTACGGCCTGTCGTTCGATGCGCCGGTGCTGGCGAGCGTCAACCCGTGGGCGTTGCTGTTGTCAGTCGGCGCAGCGCTGGCGATCTTCCGCTTCAAGGCCGGGATGCTGCAAACGCTGGCGGTGTGTTCGGCGGCAGGTGTGGTATGTTATTTGTCCGGTATCATTCAGCTTTAGAGCTCGTCATGCCCGGCTTCATGCCGGGCATCCACGTCTTTTCGATCTTCTTCAAGTAAGGCGTGGATTGCCGGGTCAAGCCCGGCCATGACGCGCGTTGAAAGACGCCGCGTCCGACTCAACAAAAAAAGCCCGCCGGGGGAGGCGGGCTTCGCATGTCTGCGAGAGTTGCAGCGATCAGCGTTGTGGCTGATGACGGTTGCGGCGGTCAGTTCGCCTTGACCTCGATCTTGCCCTTCATCGCCGGATGCAGGCCGCAGATGTAGTCGTAGATGCCGGCGTCCGCGAGCGTGAGCTTCGTGGTCTGGCCCTTCTGGATGATCGGCGTGCGCTGGCCTTTCGGGCCGGTGATCGTCACCTGATGCGGCGAGCCGTCGGCATTGTACCAGGTGATCTGCTGGCCGGGCGCGACGACGACCGTCTCGGGACCGAACTTGAAGTCGGCGACGCTGACGATGCCGGGGCCGGGTTGCGGCCGCGCTTCCTCACCGGGCTTCGTGCCCTTCAGGCTCGCCAGCGAGATGACGAAGTCCTGCCCGGCGTGCGGCTTGTGGCACTCGAAGCAACCCTTCAGGTTCGCCTTGTCGTTGACCTTCTTGTCAGGACTGAACGCCTGATATTCCCATTCGCCGTTGCGCAGAGAATCCGGATACTCGGTGCCCCAGCCGGTGCGCTTTTCCATCACGGTGTAGGCGACGAGGTCGCCCTTGAGGAAGCGTCCGTTCGGCCCCTTGATCGGATTGCCGGCGGCGTCCAGTTGCGCCTTGTACTGCACGAGCGTCAGCACGGTGCCGCTCGGGATCGGCTTGCCTTCGCGCGCGAGGTCGACCACGCTTGGCGGCGAGGCCCAGAGCTCGCGATACTGCTTGTTGTCGTAACGGTCGACGATCGAGTAGAGCGCTCCCTTGTCCTTCTGGTCGAAGCCTTCGGGAAAGGCGACCTTCTCGCCACCCGCCAGCGCGGAGAACGCGATCGCGGCGCCGCAGGCGGTGCCGAGCAAAGCTGCGGCCGTTGCCGCCTTCAGATGTCTCATGTGATGTGCCCCTTGTCGCCCGTCGCCGGGCATCGCAGTCGTCGTGTTCGGCGAGTTGTCCCGGCAGGCGGCGTGCAGCCGTCGCGAGCAGCGGCCCGGATCGATGTCCGGATTCTTAGAACTCTTCTTAAGCGCGAGGGGACACTAATATCGGGCGCTTGTCAGCCTCTACACACATGCGTGTGATGAATGGTGCGGGATTACCGAGCCCAACGAAAAATACAAACGATCGATTGCGTAACTTCGCAATCGCGAGAGGCCAGCACAAACACCTCGGGCTTGTTCGGCGGGATCGGTGCCTCGGTGGCGTCATCCTCGCGCGCGCGGTCGCCGATGATGCTTATCGCAACGAAATTCTCGACGCGGTGCGTCTTCGGAATCGAAAGGACACTAGGTTGGAGGCCGGCGTGAACCGCGCGCCGGCCTCATGAGCGGACAGTGAAAGCCTGCGGCGATCGTCTAAGCTGCCCGATAGAACGCGAGCTCTTCCTGGAAACCCTTGCCTGCGGCCGGGCGCGCGAGCACGCGCTGCTGGTGCGCCTGGATGTTCGGGTAGTCGGCCAGCTTGATCGGATCCTTGCCTTTCACCATCGCCGGCGCCTGCAGCCAGCTGACGACGACCGCGAGATAGATGTCGGCTATCGAGTATTGGCCGGCCAGCCATTCGCGCTCTGCGAGGGCCGAATCGATGTACGCCAGCGCCTTGCGCGCACGATCGAGCAGGTAGCCTCGCGCTTCGGCGGGAGCCGGCGTGGTTGTCGAGAGGACGGGCTCCAGCGCGCCCGTATGCAGCTCGGAATTGATCAGGCCGAGCCACTTGCGCATGTGCATGCGTTCCTTGCCTTGCGGCGCAAGTCCGGCCTCCGGCTTGAGGTCGGCAATGTATTCCAGAACGGCGATGTTCTCCGTCAGCACCTCGCCATCGGCGCAGATGAGGGCAGGGACCTGGCCGCGCGCATTGATGGCGAGGAAATCCCGGCCATCCACGGTTTTCTTCGCTTTCAGGTCGACGCGGACGAAACTGGCGGGAATGCCGGCCTCGTAAAGTGCTATGCGTGAAGCGAGTGAGCAGGCCATCGGCTGAAAAAACAGTTCCATGGAAGGTCTCCGGCAATAGGATTGCGCCTGAATTGGCGCGATCCGGATGGATATTTGGAGTACTTGCTCCTAAATAAGCGCAATAGACCCGCCATGATGCCGTAGTCAAGGAATATTGGAGTGAATGCATCAGAAAAAGAGAGGGCGAAACCCGGGCGCGGCCGTCCGCTGGCTTTCGACCGGACCCGCGCCATCGACGCGGCGATGCGCCTGTTCTGGGATCGCGGCTACGAGGGCACGTCGTTTGCCGAGTTGATCGAAGCGATGGGGATCAGCGCCTCGACGTTCTACAACTCGTTCGGCAGCAAGGAGAAGCTGTTCGAGGAGACGGTGCGGCATTATCTCAGCCGCCCGGGCGGCAGCGTCATCCAGAGCATCCTGAGCGCGCCGATCGATACGCGCGAAGCCTTCGAGCAGTTGCTCGAGGCGACCGCCGCCGAATACACCCGCAAGGATTTACCGCCCGGCTGCCTCGTCTCGTTGTCGGCAACGCAGACGCCGCCCGACCTGCAAACGGTGCGCGAGATGATGGTGCGCTACCGTGCCGTCGTCGACTATGCATTCACCGAGCGGCTCAAGCGCGGCATCGCCGCCGGCGACCTGCCGGCGGATACGGACGCAAAGCAGCTCGCCGGATTTTTCTCCACGCTGTTTCGCGGCATGGCGATCCAGGCGCGCGACGGCAAGTCCAAGAACTATCTTGCGGCCGTCGGCAAGATGGCGATGCGCGCGTGGCCCGGCGGTGCCGGCGAACGATGACGCCGCCTCAACGCTGAAAGCGTCAGCCCTGCTGTTTCCAGTTTGAAAGCTCCTGTACAGCACGGGCATGCGTCGCGCGCCGGTCGAACGTCTCGCTCGTCCAGCTCAGCGATGTGGTGATGCCGGCTTTGCGGTAGCGCCGGATGATCCTGACGTGCGGCTCCCATCGCAGGAAGGCGCGCATATCGTGCTCGCGTTTCCAGATCGACACCGACCCGACGCGCTTGTTGCGCCAGTCGAGCCACGTCCAGACGCCGACCGCCCCCGGCAGCTCCGGCCAGCGCTGCCGCAGGGAATAGCTGCTGCGGGCGATCCCCGGCAGGTCGCGCATCCGGTACGCCTGAAAGTGGGTGACGATCACGAATACCTCGCCGGGTGTTCTGCCTGCCGGCCCTTCCTTCCATTTCGACCACAGGAACTGACGGGTGAGGATCGACAGCATGCGATGGCATTCCAAATATATTGGCGTAATTGCTACGAAAATTAGCTATCATCGACCCTCATAGCGGTCAATAGATTATTGGAGCGGAAATATCAGAAATATTCGTCCGCCTACGCCATCTGCGCCAGGGCGTGCATCGCGGCGATGTAGCCGTTCGGCCCGAGCCCGCAAATGACGCCGGTCGCAACCGACGAAATCTTCGAGTGCCGGTGATACTCGTCGCGGGCATGAATGTTCGAGATATGGACTTCGATCACCGGCTTGTCGAAGGCCTTGATGGCGTCGAGGATGGCGATCGAGGTGAAGGAGTAGCCGGCCGGGTTGATGATGATTCCGTCGGCGCTCTCGCGCGCCGACTGGATCAGGTCGACCAGCACGCCTTCGTGGTTCGACTGATGGAACGAGATCGAGAGTGACAGCTGCGCCGCGCACTGCTCGCAGCTCGTCTTGATCTGCGCCAGCGTGGTGGTGCCGTAGATATGCGGCTCCCGCGTTCCCAGCAGGTTGAGGTTGGGTCCGTTCAGGATCATCAGCCGTTTCATGCGATCAGCCTTTCCTCTTGCGCGCCGCCAGTCCATGCTGGATCGGCAACGCTACTGCGTAGTCGCTGGAAACAACAAGGACGCTCATGCCTCTTCTCGGTCGTGCCGCGGTGGCGATGTGGTGGGACATGGCGTCCGCCATGCGGGCCGAGTTCGAGGACTGGCACTCCCACGAGCATTTTCCCGAGCGGATGGGCATCCCCGGCTTCCTGCGCGGGTCGCGCTGGGCGTCGGCGACCGGCGGCGAGGGCTTCTTCGTCATCTATGAACTCGATGCCTACGAGACGCTGACGTCACCGCACTATCTGGCGCGACTCAACAATCCGACGCCGTGGTCGGCGAAAATGATGCCGCATCACCGCAACATGGTGCGGAGCCAGTGCCGGGTTCTGGAAAGCTTTGGCGGTGGCATCGCCGGTGCGATGATGACCGTTCGCCTGTCGCCGGCGGACGGCCAGCCGGAGGCGCTGCGGACGCATCTCGCCGCGACACTGTCGGCGCTGCCGTTGCAGCCCGGGCTAACGGGTGGCCATCTGCTTCAGACGCAAACGCCCACTGCGGCCATGACGAAGGAACAGCAGATCCGCGGCGGCGACGCGGAGGCCGACTGGATCGTGCTGGTGACGGGTTACGATGCGACGGTTACGGGGGAGGCTGTCGCTAAACTGCTCGGCGCTCCGGCGCTTGCCGGTGCGATGCGCTCGCCGCCGATCGTTGCGCCCTATCGCCTGTCGTACACCCTCGCCAAGAGCGACCTTCGCGATGGCTGATCCCAGGAGCGAACAAAAGAGTTGAAAACAAAAAGCCCGGCGATAAGCCGGGCTTCTTGCAGTTGATCGTATATCTCGCGTCGCGATCAGTATGCCGGGCCGCCGGCGTTTCCGAAATTGAAGCGGTAATTCAGGCCGACCTTGATCGTGTGCTCGTCGTTGCGGAACGTGCCGGCGACGGGGATCGCCGGCGGAATGATGCCGACGAAGTTCACGCTGCCGAAGTCGTAGTACTGATACTCGACCTTGGCCGACCAGCTCGGCGCGAACATGTACTCGATGCCTGCGCCGACGGTGTAGCCGTCGCTGCCCACCTGGCCGAAGCCGAAGGTGTTGCGCGTGTCGGCCCAGGCGTAGCCGCCCTTCACGTAGAGCAGGCCGGGACCCCAGGTCCAGCCGAGACGGCCGGTCACCGAGCCGAGGCCGCGGTTGATGTTGCTGCTGTTGGTCAGGAAGCTGTAGTTGGCTTCGAGGCCCATCACCCAGCTCGGCGCGAACTGGTAGTCGAAACCGACCTGGCCGCCGCCCATGAACTGCGCGTCGTTGTTGCCGCCGAAGAACGGGTTGTTGTTGTCGCTGAACGCCGCGCCGAGATGGCCGCCGAGATAGAAGCCGGTCCAGTTGTAGATCGGGGCCGGCGGCGGTGGCGGCGCCTTCGTGTACGTGCGTGCACGCATGTCGGCGGCGGAAGCGGCAGTGGTGATCAGCAGCAGCGCTGAAGTGGTCAGAAGAAATTTTCGCATGACGACTCTCCCCATCAGGTTGACCACCACACAACGCTTCAAAGGTAAACGGGTCCATACGGAACAGCACACACGGCATCATTCGCTGCGAGTGATGTATTCTCGTCACGCTTTTGCGTTCTGTGCGTGCACTTGTGAACGCTTCAGCGAGCAGTCGTGTTCACGAGTGAACGTTTGCGATGTGTCTGCTTTTACTGGAACTGCGATGGAACCTGGTTCCATGCGCGTAAAACAAAAAACCCCGCCATTTGCGGCGGGGTTTTGCGTGTCAGCGAAGCAGCCGTCAGCGAATCCAGACCTGCTTGTAGATCGTCCCGCCGAAATCCATGTGCAGTTCGACCGTCTCGCCTTTCGAATTGGTCGCGAGAATTTCGAAGTGCCGCTTGCGCTGCTCGACCGGTGGACGAGGCGTGAAGCCGGCATCGCGCGCCAGCCGTTCCGCTTCGGCTGGTCCAAATCCGCGCCGCTCGGAGACGCGATCCTTGTCGTGGTCGGCATCCTCGATTTCATCGAGACGGCCGAAGCGGTCGAGCGACACGATCACCTCTTTGCCGGCCGCGTTGCGTCCATTGATCTCGATGTGTTTCGGATGGCGCACGGGTTCGCCGAGCGGAGCAATGCCTGCGTCCCTGAGTACGCGCATGACACTATCGCGGTCGACACCGAACCTGCCGTCGGTGCGCGGCGGTGCAACGCCAGCGAGAGCGGATGGCGGCGGCTCCATGCCGGGGCCGCGACCCGGGGGCGGAGGAGGTTGAGGTGCGGCAAAGACGACGTCGCCGTTCTCGCGCTGGATCTTGCGCGCGTCGAAGGTCTTGTCTCGCGGCAGGCCGGTCACGGTGACCGTTTCTCCCGAATTGATGGACAGCGGCTGTCCGCCGGGACCGGTCAGAACCAGAATGCGTCCCGATCCGTCATCGAGCACGAATTTGTCGCCGAACAGGTCCACGGCCTTGCCCTTGATAGTGACGCCATCGGGCGACAACTGGCCGATCGGCACCTGGGACCACGCGCCGCCAGCAACGGCAATGCCGCCGGCGGTGGCAAGCGCGAGCAATAATCGATGCCGGGTAATGTGTCTGGTGATTCCCATCGTTGTATCCTTCGTTCGGAGCGGCATGATGCCCGTGAACGTTAGCCGGCGGCGATTGAACCAATGCCGGATAGTCTTGTTCAATTTCGGTTCAGTCTGACATGGCAAAGTTCCCTCTCCCAGCTGCTGAGGCACAATGAGAGTCTTGATCGCCGAGGATGAGGTGAAGCTCGCCACCGAGATCGCGGGCTTTCTGCGCAAGGCCGGGATGGCGGTCGACTGCGCGGCCGATGGCATCGATGCCGGTCATCTGGCGCAGACCGAGCCCTACGACGCCATCGTTCTCGATCTCGGTTTGCCGGGCGCGGACGGCATGACATTGCTCAAGCGTTTGCGATCCGCCAACAACCGGATTCCCGTGCTCATTCTCACGGCTCGCGACCGGTTCGCCGACAAGGCGGCCGGGTTTCGCGCCGGTGCCGACGACTATCTGACCAAGCCTTTTCAGCTCGAGGAACTGCTGTTGCGGCTGCAGGCGCTGGTGCGGCGGGCGGCAGGTCACGCCCAATCCGAAATCCGGGTGGGCGCGCTCGTGCTCGACACCACAAGCGGCGTGGCGACGCTGGATGCGATGCCGCTGCGGCTCACGGCGCTGGAGCGGCGCGTTCTCACCTATCTCATGCTGCATGCGGGACGCACCATTTCCCGCACGGAACTCAGCGAGCACATCTACGAGCACGGTCATGATCGTGACTTCAACAGCCTCGAAGTGATCGTGAGCCGGCTGCGCCGCAAGCTCGGACGGGAGCGGATCGAGACCACACGCGGCGAGGGTTACTGTTTGCCCGACCAAACGGCCTGACATGCGGTCGCTGACCCGTCGCCTGATCCTGGTTGTAATGGCGGTTGTGGCTGCGGCGTTCGTGCTGACCGGGGCGCTGGCGCTGCGCATCGTGTCAGCTGCCGTCACGCGCGATTTCGATGCGCGGTTGTCGGGCGCTTTGAACGAACTCGTATCCGCGGTCGATATCGGCGACGACGGCATTCTGTCGCTGGCGCGCGAGCCCGGCGATCCGGCTTTCGCGCGCGCCAACTCCGGCTGGTACTGGAGCATCAGCCGCGGCGCGACGGTGCTGGCGCGCTCGCGTTCGCTGCGGTCCGGGGAGGCTCTGCCGGCAACAGCGTCGGGTGAGGATGCAGCCAAAGGACCGAACGGCGAAAGCCTGCGGATGCAAAGCCGCGAGACGAGGCTGCGCGACCGCAGCGAGCTGGTGGTTGCGGTGGCCGGTCCGGAACGCGCCGTCCGCGATGAAATATGGGCCTGGGCGCGGATGCTGATCGCAGCGTTTGCGTCGGTCGCCATCCTTCTGCTGATCGCGCTTGCAGTCGTTATCCGCTCGGGATTGAAGCCGCTGCGCCGTCTTGCGGACGATCTGGATGGCGCGTCGCGCGGTCACCCGGTCGATATCAAACCGCCGGGCTATCGCGAGCTTGATCCGCTCGCAGGCAGCGTCCGCGATCTGATGGCACAGGTGCAGGCGACGGTCGAACGCGCCCGCGCTCAGGCCGGCAATCTCGCACATGCGATCAAGACGCCGCTCAGCCTCATCTCGGCTCGCAATCAGCAGCGCGGTGAGGCGAGGGATGACGACGTCGATCTCGGCGTCAGGCTGATCAAGCGCCAGATCGACCATCATCTCAAGCGCACGCGCTTCGCGGCGACGACGCGCCTGGCGTCCGAGCGCATCGCGGTCGAGCCGATCGTCGACGACATCGTACTGGTGATGAGGCGGAGTCATGCCTCGCGCGCCATGGAGATTCACTCGGACATAGAGCAGGGTTCCGTGTTCCTCGGAGAACGCGAGGATTTTGAGGAGATGCTCGGCAACGTTCTCGACAACGCCTGCAAATGGGCGAGAAGCCGCGTCGAACTGACCGTGCGCAAACAGCCGGGTGCCATCGAGGTTTTTGTCGGAGACGACGGACCCGGACTTCCGGACGCCGATCGCGAACGAGTGCTTGCGCGGGGTCTGCGGCTGGACGAAACGATCGCAGGCGACGGCATCGGGCTATCGATCGTTGCCGACCTCGTCGCGCTCTACGGCGGCGAACTGCGGCTCGAAACTGCCGCGCCTCACGGTCTTCGCGTCACGCTGAGGCTGCCGTCACCGGCATAATGCATGTCCCAAAACAAAAACCCCGCCATTTGCGGCGGGGTCCAGTCTGGGAGGAACTGAGCAAACGGAGACTTACGCAGGAATGCGGATGTCGTCCTCGTGCGGCTCGCGCAGCACGTAGCCGCGGCCCCACACGGTCTCGATGAAGTTCCGGCCTTCCGACGCATTCGCGAGCTTCTTGCGCAGCTTGCAGATGAACACGTCGATGATCTTGAGTTCGGGCTCGTCCATGCCGCCGTAGAGATGATTGAGGAACATCTCCTTGGTGAGGGTGGTGCCCTTGCGGAGCGAGAGCAGCTCCAGCATCTGGTATTCCTTGCCCGTCAGGTGGACGCGCTGTCCGCCGACTTCCACCGTCTTGGTGTCGAGGTTGACGACGAGGTCGCCGGTCTGGATGACCGACTGGGCGTGACCCTTGGAGCGGCGCACGATCGCGTGGATGCGGGCCACCAGCTCGTCCTTGTGGAAGGGCTTGGTCATGTAGTCGTCGGCGCCGACGCCGAGACCCTTGACCTTGTCCTCGATGCCGGCGAGGCCGGAGAGGATCAGAATCGGTGTCTTGATCTTCGACACACGCAATTGCTTGAGCACGTCGTATCCGGACATGTCCGGAAGATTGAGATCGAGAAGGATAATGTCGTAGTCGTAGAGTTTGCCGAGATCGACACCCTCTTCGCCGAGATCCGTCGTGTAGACGTTGAAGCTCTCGGACTTGAGCATCAGCTCGATCGACTGCGCGACGGCGCTGTCGTCTTCAATCAGCAATACGCGCATGCCAGTTCCCCCATCATCGCCGCTCCGGGCGTCAGGTCGGCCGCGACCTGCGGCACTGGAAAACGCCTTTGAACAACTGATTCGGATCCTGACGACACATGGTTAACAAAATCTGATTCGGGTACGCAAGTTCTGTCGGTGCAATTTTTGTCGAATCGTCCTAAGATATTGCGGTGAAGCAGTTTTTAGTCTCCGTGCCAGCTCAAGTCCTACTTTAAGAGCCGGGCCTAACCGACTCTCGCGACTCGCACCTTCGTTCTGTTGTGAAAGCGCGCAATCGTTCAAAGACAAGTGACGTAATGATTAACGATGCGGGTAAACACGAAGTTAAGGGCCACACGTGGCGAAGCGAAAACTTAAGGTTTCAGCGATGAAAGAGCCCCGATGAAAGCGCTGGCCGAACAGATCGGCGACATCGACGGCGTCAACATTTACGGCAGAGTCGTCGGTGTGCGCGGCCTGATGGTCGAGATCGCAGGGCCGGTGCATGCCATGTCGGTCGGCGCGCGGATCGTCATCGAAACCGGCGGCAACCGCTCCATCCCGTGTGAGGTGATCGGCTTTACCGGCGACAACGCGGTGGTGATGCCGTTCGCGGGACTCGAAGGTGTGCGGCGCGGGTGCCGCGCGGTCATCGCCAACGCGGCAAGTCAGGTGCGTCCGTCGCCGTCATGGCTCGGCCGTGTCATCAATGCCATGGGCGAACCGATCGACGGCAAGGGGCCGCTGGTGCAGGGGCCGTCGCCGATGCCGTTTCGCGCCGCGCCGCCGCCGGCGCACTCACGCAAGCGCGTCGGTGCGCCGCTCGATCTCGGCGTGCGCGCGCTCAATACGTTCCTCACCTGCTGCCGCGGCCAGCGCATGGGCATCTTCGCCGGCTCCGGCGTCGGCAAGTCGGTGCTGCTGTCGATGCTGGCGCGCAACGTCGACGCCGACGTCTCGGTGATCGGCCTCGTCGGCGAACGCGGCCGCGAGGTGCAGGAATTCCTGCAGGACGACCTCGGCGAGGAGGGCCTGGCACGCTCCGTGGTTGTCGTTGCGACATCGGACGAGCCGGCATTGATGCGGCGGCAGGCGGCGTACCTCACGCTCGCCATCGCCGAGTATTTCCGCGACGAGGATCAGGACGTGCTGGTGCTGATGGATTCCGTCACCCGCTTCGCCATGGCCCAGCGCGAGATCGGTCTGTCCGCCGGCGAGCCGCCGACCGCCAAGGGCTACACGCCGACCGTGTTCACCGAACTGCCGAAGCTGCTCGAACGCGCCGGACCCGGCACGGGGCAGGGCACTGTCACCGGCATCTTCACGGTGCTGGTCGACGGCGACGATCACAACGAGCCGATCGCCGACGCGGTGCGCGGCATCCTCGACGGCCACATCGTCATGGAGCGCTCGATCGCCGAGCGCGGGCGTTACCCGGCCATTAACGTTCTCAAGTCGGTGTCGCGAACCATGCCGCGCTCCGCCGATCCGGAATTCCTGCCGACCATCACCAGGGCCCGCAAGGTGATGGCGACCTACGCCGATATGGAGGAGCTGATCCGGCTCGGCGCCTATCGGCAGGGCTCCAGCGAGGAGGTCGACGAGGCGATCCGGCTGCACGAGCCGCTGGAGGACTTCCTGCGCCAGCGCAAGGACGAGGCCACGGGGCTCGCCAACGGCTACCGGCAACTCACGCAAATCTTGGGTAATTTGGAAACGGAACGCTAACTTTGTCAGGCCATCATCCCTTCCGATGTATTGAAAAGCCGGAGGGACCCCCGTCAGGGGGCCGGCTCTGTCCCGCGTGCGTATCGGGACTTCTGGGGAGTATGAGTCGATGAAGTCACGTGAAACCCTGATCCGCCTGAAGAAGTTTCAGGTCGACGAGAAGCGGCGCCGGGTCGCCCAGATCGAGGGCATGATTGCCGATTTCCAGCGGATGTCGTCCGATCTCGATCGCGAAATCCAGACCGAGCAGGATCGCGCCGGCATCCAGGATCCGTCGCATTTCGCCTATCCGACCTATGCCAAGGCCGCGATCCAGCGTCGCGAGAATCTGGTGCGCTCGGCCGATGAACTGCGTGGCCAGCTCGAGGATGCGAAAGCGGCGCTCGGCGACGCTTTCGAGGAGTTGAAGAAGGTCGAGTTGCTCGACGAGCGGGATCAGGCGCGCGAGCGTGCGGAAATGAACGCGCGCGAACAGGCGGAGCTCGACAACATCGGCCTGATGCGCGCCCGCCTCGGCGGCGCGATGGCCTGAGAGGCCATGCAGGCCAAGCAGGCCGGGCGGCGATCGCCATCCGGCCCATCGCTGAAAATTTCAGTACCCGGGCACCGCTGCCCGGGTTTCTTTTTTGGGATTTTCGCCCGGTCCGGGCCTGCTGGCTGGACCGCTTCCGGACAAGATGTGTTACGAAGCACCCGCGCCGGGGTGTGTTTTCCGGGCGAGGCCGAAGCCGCCTCGCCGTCCGGAAATGATCCCGCCGCGTTCTCGATCCCGTACGTACCTTACGGCGCAGGCCGGTTTTCCGGTTTTGCGGGTGGTGCCTTGATCAGGCCCGGATAATGTTGGCGGATGGCGGATAGTATTGGCGGGAAAGTGTTGGAATGGCTGAAGGTTTGGGTCGTGGAGGATCGATGCTGACGCCGGCTGAGCTGGTCTGGCTGATCGCAGCCGTCGCCAAGGGCGACGAGGAGGCGTTCAAGCGCCTCTACGACGCGACGCGCGCGAAACTGTTCGGCGTCGTGCTCCGTATCTTGCGCCGTCAGGACCTTACGGAAGAGGTTATTCAGGAGGCCTACGTCAAGATCTGGAACAGCGCCGGGCAGTTCAATCCTGGACTTGCTTCGCCGATCACGTGGATGGTGTCGATCGCGCGCAACCGCGCCATCGATGTGGTCCGCAAGCGCGGTGAGGTCTCGATCGAGGAGGAGCCCGCGGCCATGGAAGTGGCGTCGGAAAGTCTCGATCCGCTGGCGCGGCGCGAAATGACCGAGGAGCTGAAACGGATTCTCGAATGCGTGGGCCGGCTGGAGCCGGAGCGGCAAAAGCTGGTGCTGCTTGCGTATTACAACGGTTGGAGCCGCGAACAGCTCGCGGCGAAGTTCGACACTCCGGTGAATACTGTGAAGACGTGGCTGAGGCGCAGTATGATCGAAATCCGCGAGTGCCTTGGGTTGGCATGATGACCTACAGCGAGGACCATATCGCGCTCGCCGCGGAATACGTGCTCGGCACCCTCGATGCCGATGAGCGCGCGCAGGTCGAGACCATGATGTCGATCGACCCCGGCTTTCGCGCCGTGGTCGAGGCATGGGAAATGAAGTTCGGCGGCCTCAACCAGATGGTCGATCCGATCGAGCCGCCGCCGGAACTGTGGGAGCGCATCCGCGTCGCCGCCGGCCTGTCGCATCCGCAGTTGCCGCTGGGCCTGCCGGACGTCGCCAGCGCGCCGGACACGGCGCCTGTCGTCACCGCCGAGCCGGAGCGGGAGAGCGCGCAGATCATCGACTTTTCGAACCGCCTGCGCCGCACGCGCAGTTTCGCGCAGCTCGCGACCGCGATGGCCGCGTCGCTCGCGGCGCTGGTCGCCGTGCAGGCCTATCGTCCGGACCTGCTGCCGCAGCAGCTGCGTCCGAAGCCGGAGGTGAAGATCGTCGAGGTGACGACACCGGCGCCGCCGGCCGCCGTGCCGGCGCAGTTCGTCGCCGTGCTGCAGAAGGGCGCCGACTATCCGGCGTTCATCCTCACCGTCGACACCGCGACGAAGAACTTCGTCGTGCGCAAGGTCGGCGCGCAGGCCGAGCCGGGAACGAGCTACGAGCTGTGGATCGTCTCCGACAAGCTGAACGCGCCACGCTCGCTCGGCGTGATCGGCGAGAACGAGTTCACGCAGCGTGAGGTGCTTGCCTCCTACGATCAGGAGACGATCAACAACGCGACCTACGCCGTCACCATGGAGCCGCAAGGCGGCTCGCCGACCGGCCGCGCCACCGGGCCGATCCTGTTCACCGGCAAGCTGATCGAGTCGGTGCCGCCGGCGAAGTAGGGGCTCACTCGTCATTCCGGGGCGCGAGCAATCGCGAGCGAACCCGGAATCCATCTCTCCACGCACTCAGCGCTTGCGGATACATGGATTCCGGGCTCGCGCGTGAAGAACGCGCGCCCCGGAATGACGAACGGGTTGATCCGTCATCGTGAGGAGCCCGGCGAAGCACTCGCGATGCCGGGCGTCTCGAAGGATGTTGGGATTTCCTATCGTCATTGCCGGACTTGATCCGGCAATCCATCGAAACGAAAGCGGCCCTTGTGGCCGCTTTTTTATGTCTCAACTCTGGCGATTGCACATGTTGATCAAAGGCCGCGCCACCGAACTGA
>JBMOOJ010000077.1:0-109664 GCA_049323835.1 Pseudomonadota bacterium
GATCGGCGATCGCGGCAATCTTGAGCGGGAGATCCTTCGGCCACTGCGGCGGCGACAGGTCGTAGCGCGTCACGCGCAGCCGATGGATCGGCTCGACGCCGAATCCGTAAGCGACGGTGGATGCCCCGAAGGCGCTGAGGCCGGCGGCAAGACGCAGAAAGTGACGGCGTGAAATCATTGATCGTTAATCGTGATGCCTGCTCTTCCTAAGCACCGATTGAAGCAGAATTGGGGTGCAGAATTGATGAAGTTTGATTAACGAAAGTCCGGGCAAAAGTGATTTGCGTCATCCTGAGGTGCGCGCCCTTACGCGCCTCGAAGGATGACCCGCTCCGGTCTCGGACTGTCACCCTTCGAGGGCCTTGCTGCGTTCGGCCACCTCAGGGTGACGAACGCGATGCAGACAATCGGCTCAAGCCGGACCTTCTAGTCGTCGCTGTCGCCGCCGCCAAAAAGCCCGAACTGTGAAGGATCGCGCGACGGCTCGGCGAGACCGAGATGCCGGAAGGCGTGGCTCGTTAACAATCGTCCGCGCGGCGTGCGCTGGAGATAGCCGCACTGGATCAGAAACGGCTCGATGATGTCCTCGATGGCGTCGCGCGGCTCGGAGAGCGCCGCCGCCATGGTTTCGACGCCGACTGGCCCCCCGCCATAGTTCAGCGCGATCGTCGTCAGGTAACGCCGGTCCATCGCGTCGAGCCCCGCGGCATCGACTTCGAGCGCGCTCAGCGCGTGATCGGCGATCTTGCGGTCGATCGATGTCGCATCCGCCGCCGAAGCGAAGTCACGCACCCGCCGCAGCAGCCGTCCGGCGATGCGCGGCGTCCCGCGCGCGCGGCGGGCGATTTCGTTGGCGCCATCCGGCGACATGCCGATCTCGAGCACGCGCGCACCGCGCGTCACGATCTTCTCCAGCTCATCCTCGGTGTAGAAATTGAGCCGCACCGGAATGCCGAAACGATCGCGCAGCGGATTGGTGAGAAGCCCCGCGCGCGTGGTCGCGCCGACCAGCGTGAACTTCGACAAGTCGATCTTCACCGAACGCGCCGCCGGTCCCTCGCCGATGATGAGGTCGAGCTGGAAATCCTCCATTGCCGGATAGAGCACTTCTTCCACTGCTGGATTGAGCCGATGGATTTCGTCGATGAAGAGCACGTCGCGCTCTTCCAGATTGGTCAGCAATGCCGCGAGATCGCCGGCCTTGGCGATCACCGGACCTGACGTGGCGCGGAAGCCGACGCCGAGTTCGCGCGCGACAATCTGCGCCAGCGTGGTCTTGCCGAGGCCGGGCGGGCCGACAAACAGCACGTGGTCGAGCGCCTCGCCGCGCTTCCGTGCAGCATCGATGAAGACCTGCAGGTTCGCACGCGCCTGCGCCTGCCCGACGAACTCCGACAGCATTTGCGGACGCAGGTTCGTGTCGCCGACATCGTCGGAGCGGCGTTCGGGCGTGACGAGGCGGGGATCGCTCATGCGACGGACTTCGCACGATGGAGCGGGCGAGACAACAGCCAGGCGAGTGACGATGCCAGCGCGGCCGGCACGAAGAGAAATGCTGCGAGAGAGAGCGACTGCGAAATGCCCTTCACCGGAACCACGGTCAGCGGCGAACTTTCCGGTGGAGCAATGACCAAACCCGCCATGGCGAAGCCGAGCACGACGATCAGCGCCGCAACCCAGGCGGCCGATATGGTCCCTCTTTCAAACCCGAATGCGAGGATCGCGAAGACAATTCCCGTACAGAGCGATGGGAGGAACGAGGCCGTTGCCAGGAAAAACACAAACAGCATGAACGAGATCACCATCCAGTTGCGGCTGATCGTCAGGCCGGTCAGGGCCGTGAACAATTCGAGCAACGGCGCGCCGAGCGCGGCAACGGCGGCAGCACTCGCAAGCGCAATCGCAACCGGACCCGTGATCGCAAAGACGGCGACTGTTCCCAGTGCGCGCAAGGCCGACCAGAGCGGCGACAAAGCACTCACTTCGCCAGCTCCTTCAGGCCGAGCTTGATGAGCTGCGCGGTTTCGGCTTTCTCGCCTGCACTCTGCGAAGCCGCCGCGACGGCTGCTGCGGCCTGCGGCTGGCCATAACCGAGGTTGACCAGCGCCGAGATCGCGTCGGTGACGGGCCGCGGCGCGCGGCTCTCGTCGATCGCGCCGGAGAGCTGCACCACCGCCGGATCAACGCTGGCGAACGCCGGCACCTTGTCCTTCAACTCGGTGACGATGCGCTCGGCCACTTTCGGGCCGACGCCCGGCGTGCGCGCGACCGACGCCTTGTCACGCAACGCGATGGCGTTGGCGAGATCGGATGGCGTCAACGTGCTCAGCACCGCGAGCGCGACCTTGGCGCCGACGCCCTGCACGGTCTGCAGCAGCCGGAACCACTCGCGCTCCATATCGGTGCGGAAACCGAACAGCTTGATCTGATCCTCGCGGACATATGTTTCGATGGATAACGTCGCGCCCTCGCCCGGCGTCGGCAGGGCCTGCAACGTGCGCGCCGAACAATGCACCTGATAACCGACGCCTTGCACGTCGAGGATCACATAATCCTCGCCGTAGGAGTCGATGAGGCCCTTGAGTTTGCCGATCAAGGCGCGCGCCTATCGCGTGGCGACGGCGGCCGCCGCGCTCGCCATCAGCGCGCCGCCGGTGCGGTTGAGCATCTTCAACGCCCGCGCACTCCTGAACAAGGCTCGCGCCCGCGCCGCCGCCAGCGCGTAACCGCCGAGCACGACGATCAGCGCAATCACGATGACGCCCGCGAGTTCGGCGTAGCTGACGAAGTCGATGCGGCGCACGTCGATCAGGGTCGGCGTCAGCGCCACATAAAAAGCAATCGTCTTCGGATTACCGAGCGTCAGCAGCAGCCCGCCGAGGAACGAGCGCAGCGAGCGCGCCTCGCTGCGGACAGTGACCGCCGCAACGTCGATCTGTTCCGCCGGTGCGGTCCACATCTTCCAGGCGAGGAAGAGAAGATACACCGCGCCGAGATACTTGATGACGGTGAAGACGATCTCGAAGCTGTGCGCCACCAGCGAGAGGCCGAGCACGGCGATGGCGAGCCACGTCAGGTCGCCGAGGATGATACCGCCGATGAAGGCCGGCACGCCGGCGAGCCCGCGCCCGATCACGCGCGCCACCAGCGCTGCGATCGCCGGTCCCGGCGAGGCGGCGGCGATGAAGACGGCGGTTCCGAAAACGAGCAGTCCGGTGAGGTCCATGGCGGCAGTCCTGTGGTCCGGTATTTTCGCATCAAACGCGCCGCTTCGCCATGGGCTGATCGTGACAGCCGCCGGAATTTAGACCGCCATCTTCGCCTTCAAAATGGCGCTCTGGCGATGATGCGCGTGGGTAATGGCGATCGCCAGCGCATCCGCCGCGTCGGCCGATTGCGGATCGGCCTTCGGCAGCAGGATGCCTAGCATGACTCTGATCTGATTCTTGTCAGCATGCCCCGCACCGACGACCGTCTTCTTCACGAGGTTCGGCGCATATTCGGCAACCGGAATACCGAGCGCCGCCGGCGCGAGCATGGCCACGCCCCGCGCCTGTCCGAGCTTCAGGGTCGAGGCGCCGTCCTTGTTGACGAAGGTCTGCTCGATCGCCGCCTCCGCCGGGCCGAAGTCGCCGAGCACGCGCGCGAGGCCGGTATGGATGGCGAGCAGCCGTTCGGAGAGCGGCAGCTTGTCCCGCGATTCGACCGAGCCGCAACCGACAAAGATCAGGCGATTGCCGTCCACATCGATCACGCCCCAGCCGGTGCGGCGCAGGCCGGGATCGATGCCGATAATGCGAATCGGGGCGCGGTGCATGGCGAAACGATAGCCACGAAAGACGCCAAAGTCTCTTGTCCCGGACGCGACGCAGCGTGCAACGCTGCTTCGCAGAGCCGGGATCGTTCCAGACTCAGTGGTCGGTACGGCCCCGGATCAAGTCCGGGGCAAAGAGCGCCTACGCCCCCATCTTCGCCATCAGCGCGTCGGAGACCTCGAAGTTGGCGTAGACGTTCTGGACGTCGTCGTGATCGTTGAGATTGTCGAGCAGCTTGAGCAGCTTCTCGCCGGTCTCGTCGTCCACCGCGATGGTGTTCTGCGGCTTCCAGGTCAGGGCGGATTTGCGCGCCTCGCCGAATTTCGCTTCCAGCGCCTTCGCCACCTCGATGAAGGAATCGGGCGCGGCGGAAATCTCGTGGCCGTTTTCGCCGGACACCACGTCGTCGGCGCCCGCCTCGATCGCGGCTTCCAGCATGTCGTCGGCGGACGCGACCTTGGCGTCGTATTCGATCAGGCCGATGCGGTCGAACATGAAGGCGACCGAGCCGGTTTCGCCGAGGTTCCCGCCGGACTTGGTGAAGAACGAGCGGATATCGGAGGCTGCGCGGTTGCGGTTGTCGGTCAGCGCCTCGACGATGACGGCAACGCCACCCGGGCCATACCCTTCGTAGCGGATTTCGTCGTAGCTCTCGGTATCGCCGCCGACCGCCTTCTTGATGGCCCGCTCGATGTTGTCGCGCGGCATGTTTTCGCCGCGCGCGGCGATCACCGCTGCCCGCAGACGGGGGTTCATGGCCGGGTCCGGCGTTCCGAGCTTGGCGGCAACGGTGATTTCCCGCGCCAGCTTCGAGAACAGCTTGGACTTCATGGCGTCCTGCCGCCCCTTGCGGTGCATGATGTTCTTGAATTGGGAATGGCCGGCCATGGCAGCGCTCTTGGATTTTCGGTTTTGAGGGAACCCCGCGGCGCGGGGTTATAGGCCCGGACCCCGCCGAAATCAAAGTCTTGGTCGGATTCGACGAAGGTTTAGCCCATTTTCCGACAGGGTTAACCGTCGGTTTACGCGGTAATGGGAGACTTCCTCCATACGGAATTCCCACTCGCACCGCCCGGACCGCTCCCATGGCATTCGCCCTGTTCCGCCGCCCTGCGCCTGAGAAAGCACCAGACAGCCAGCCCGCTGCAGCGAATCCGGCAGTCGCCGCGCTGTCAGCCCAGCCCACCGACGATGCGTCCAAGGCCATTCTCGACCTGCTCCAGCTCGAACTGGGCACGATGATCCGCCAGCTCGAGCGCGCGGCCGATTCGGTCGTCGCCGGAGCACAATCCGCAGCCGAAACGCTTGCGACGATCCGCACACGCACCGAGAGCCTGACCGGGCGCTCGAGCGAGGCGCAGTCGACCGCCGCAACCTTCTCGCAGGCCGCCGACAAGTTCACCCAGTCGGCCGAAGGCATCGGCTCGCAGGTGCGCGACGCCTCCAAACTCGCCGACGACGCGAGCGCCGCCGCGCGCGAAGCCAGCGCCAACGTCGACCGCCTGCGCGATTCCTCCGCAGCGATCGGCAACGTAGTCAACCTGATCGCGACCATCGCAAAGCAGACGACGCTCCTCGCCCTCAACTCGACCATTGAGGCCGCCCGCGCCGGCGAAGCCGGCAAGGGCTTCGCCGTGGTCGCGTCCGAAGTGAAGGCGCTGGCAGTGCAGACCCAGAACGCCACCGAGGAAATCCGCAGGAAGATCGACGCGCTTCAGCAGGATGCCGCAAGCTCCATCGATGCCGTGCATCGCATCTCGAAGGCGATCGACGCGATCCGCCCCGTATTCGAAACCGTCAACGGCGCGGTCGCCGAGCAAGGCGCGACCACCGGCGAAATGGCGAGCAACGCCGCCGCGGCTTCCAGCTTCATCACCTCCGTCGGCGACGGTGCGAACGAAATCGACAGCGCGACGCGGGAAGCGGAGGCGCACGGCGCATCGGTCGCAGAAGCTGGTCAGGCCGTCACCACCTTCGCCGGCAAACTGAAGGCCCGCTGCGCCGTGCTGCTACGGCAGGACCCGAACGCCGCCGTGGCGCGCCTGCCCTGCAAGCTCGCAATCGAACTGAAGCCGCCGCACAAGCCCGCGATCACGGGCGACGTCTTCGAAATTTCGCCGCAGGGCATCCTGATCGTCGCCCCCGGGGTCGGTTCGCTGGCGCCGAAGCAGACCATCGACGCTACTCTTGCCGACATCGGCGACTGCCGCATCTCCATCGTCGGCCACAACGCCGTCGGCACCGAAGCGGCGTTCGCGTCGCCAGACAAGGCCCTCGCCAACCGCATCGAAGACAAGGTGTGGTCCATCCAGGACTCCAACACCGAAGACGTGATGCAGGCGATGGAAGCCGGCGAGGCGCTCAACAGGATCTTCAACGACGCCGTCGCACGCGGCGACATCACGATCGACGATCTGTTCGACGAGACCTATGTCGAGATCGAAGGCACCAATCCGGTGCAGTACCGCACGAAATTCCTCGATTGGGCCGATCGCGCGTTGCCGGCGCTTCAGGAAGCGTTCGCAGCCAAGAACACGCGCGTCGCATTCGCATCCTGCATCGACCGCAACGGCTACCTGCCGGTGCATAACAAAATGTACTCGCACCCGCAGCGCCCCGGCGATGTCGCCTGGAACACGGCCAACTCGCGCAACCGGCGAATCTTCAACGACGCAGCCGGACTGGCGGCGGGCCGCAACACCCGCGCCTACCTCGTCCAGACCTATGCCCGCGACATGGGCAACGGGCAGAAGGTCATGATGCGCGAGATCGACGTGCCGATCTCGGTCGGCGGCCGTCACTGGGGCGGCCTCCGCACGGCGTACAGGCTTTAGCTATCAGCAAAAAAACATCATCCCGGCCAGCGAAGCGCGAGCCGGGACCCATACACTGTAAACCGTCGATAGGGCACGGCGTATGGATCGCTGCTATACGCAGAGACGACAATCTCACCAGAACCCCGGCCGTGCCTCGCTCAAGCCGGGCCCGACGCGCACCGGCGCAATGCGCGCCGCCAGTCCCGTCGCGTCATCGGTTTCAACCGCAACGCCCGCAAGCGTGGCGACGCCGTCCGCTGCTTCGAACCGCCCCTGCGGATAGCCGCGCAGGAAGCGGCCGAGCGGCTCGGTACGATCCATGCCGATGATCGATTCGTAATCGCCGGTCATGCCGGCGTCGGTCATATAGGCCGTGCCGTTCGGCAGGATGCGATGATCCGAGGTCGGAACGTGCGTATGCGTGCCGACGACGAGCGAAGCACGGCCGTCACAGTAGTAGCCGATCGCCTGTTTCTCGCTCGATGCCTCGCCGTGGAAATCGACGAGCACCGCATCGCAGGCCTCCCGCAACGGGCAGGCGCTCAACTCCTTCTCGAGCGAGGCAAACGGGTCGTCGAACGGCTGCATGAAGACGCGACCGATCGAATTGATCACCAGCGCGCGCTTACCGGTCTTGGTATCAATCAGCGCGGCGCCGCGGCCGGGCGTGCCCTTCGGGAAATTCGCCGGACGGATCAGGCGCGGCGCGCGCTCGATGAACACCAGCGCTTCCTTCTGGTCCCACGAATGATTGCCGAGTGTGATCGCGTCGGCGCCGGCTTCCAGCAGTTCGTGATAGATCGCCTCGGTGATGCCGAAGCCGCCGGCGGAGTTTTCGCCGTTGATCACGACGAGATCGAGCGACCAGTCGCGGATCATGCCCGGCAAATAGTCATTCACGGCCGCGCGGCCGGTGCGTCCCACGACATCGCCGATGAACAGAATGCGCAAGTTATAAACTCCGGCAATCGATGAGCTCACGCTCGGTTAGCACGAGATCGAGCCTCACGTCATGCGCCGCGGCCGGGACAACGGGAATCTCCTGAACAGCCAGCGCAACGCCAATGGCGATGATATGCTTGGACTTGCGCAACTGCTCGAGCGTGCGGTCGTACTGCCCTGCGCCGTAACCGATGCGATGGCCTTGCCGGTCGAAGGCGGCCAGCGGCACGATGACGATATCGGGCTCGATCTCTTCGGCCTCAGCGGACGGTTGCAGGATGCCGAGCGGTCCGCGCACAAGCTGCGTGTCCGGCGTCCATGCGCGAAACACCAGCGGCCGGTCGAGACCGGCAATCACCGGCAGCGCCAGCGACAGGCCATGCGCAGCGATCTGCTTCATCAGCGGTGTCGGATCGACCTCGCTCTTGATCGGCGAATAGCCGGACACGATCGCGCCCCGCGGCAACTCGATCGGAAGCTCGTGCGCGGCGAGAATCGCTGCGGCCGCGTCGCGCTGCTCGCGCGGCACACCATCTCGCCGCGCGAGCGCAGCGGTGCGCAGTTGTGTTTTTACAGATTGATTGGAGTCGTTCCGCGTCATGGCCGGGCTTGTCCCGGCCATCCACGTCTTGCTTGACGACTGCGACTGTTCGCGAACTTCAAGGCAACCACTCGTGGAGTCCTTCACCGATCGGTGAAAGCAACGATAAGGGCGTGGATGGCCGGGACAAGCCCGGCCATGACGACGAGAAAGTGCGAAGCCGTAGACGCCGTTGAAGCGCTCGATCCCGGAGTTCCCTACGAAAGTAGGTGGGCACCATATGTCCGGGTCCACGGACCCGGCCAGGGACAGTTCCCTAAAGGATCGATAAGGCCCCGGGGATATATGGCTTCTGACGCGCGACACAGCCTCGCGAGGGCTAATGTAGCGACGAATGGGGGGTGATGCCACCCCGCACATCGCGGCGAAAAGGGAGCGCTCTTTCTTCCCTCTCCCCTTGCGCGAGAGGGTGGCGAGAATGAGCGACAGCGAATTCGAGCCGGGTGAGGGGTAAAGGGCTTGGCAACCCCTCACCCGCCTTCGCTTCGCTCAGGCATCCTCTCCCGCAAGGGGAGAGGGAAGAGACGGCACCCTCATAAGAATGTCCAAGACAGGCTCGCTCACCGTATCACCCGATCGCGATCCCGCCGCCGATCGAGCGGTTCAGCGCCTGCGTCGTCTTCTCGATGCGCTCGGCCGCCGAGTTCAATGCGGACGCCACCGCGACCTGCGTCGCTTTCGCGCGTTCGGCAGCGATCACACGCACATCGCGCAGCGCTTCAAGTTCTTCCTCGATGGCCTGAATGCGCGTGGTCGCGTCGGTCAGTTCGTCCGCGACCATCAGCGCCGCCATCACCGTGAGCCGCTGATCGCCGATCTCACCGAATTTGCCGCGCAGGCTGACGATCCGCGATTCGAGGCTTTCGGCGAGCCGCAGCAGCCGCGCCTCCTGCCCCTCTTCGCAGGCCATGCGATACTGCCGGCCGTTGATGGTGACGTTGATGTGGCTCACGGCGTTTCCCCCGACTCAGGTTCGATCACCTCGCGGATCGTGGCGATGGCCGCATCCAGCTTCTCCGCGATCTCGCGGTTGACGCGCTCCAGCGCCCGCGACTGCACCAGTGCGTTGTCGAGTTCGTTGGCGAGCCGCGAACGGTCCGCGCCGAGCGCCTGGATACGCGCGGCGAGTTCGTCCTCGCCGCGATCGGCTTCGACGCGCCGGTCCACAGCCGCTTCCAGCGCATCCAGCGCCGCGACAAGCCGCTTCGTGGCCGCCTCGATATCGGCAGCAGGGTTCGTCCCGGCTTCGGGATGAGCAAAGGGTCTCGACTGGCGATCGGTCATAGCCAAGCGCAAGGCATCCTCAAGTGGCACGCATCCTCATGCCAATTCACGCTTGCCCGCTCATGAAAAGCGTGTGTTCGGCAAGCGTTTACAGCTGAAAACTTACGTGACCTGCGAGGCCGCCGCAACGGCGGGCAGAAGCTATGCACCGCTAAGCGGTGGGTAGCCGGAATTGAGCCTTTCACGGCCTTGGACTCACCCGGAGCAGATGCTATCCCGCCTTTGCGCGATGTCCGGTCGCGCGGCCGTGCCCCAGTTCAACGGCGCGTGCGCATCCTTCAGCCCTGCGATAGCGGACGGATTTCATGACCTTGCGCGTTGATTCCTCGAAACTGGCCAACGCGATTCGCGCACTGGCGATGGATGCCGTCGAACAGGCGAAGTCGGGGCACCCCGGCCTGCCGATGGGCGCCGCCGATATCGCCACCGTGTTGTTCACGCAGTTCCTGAAATTCGACGCCGCCGATCCGGAGTGGCCAGACCGCGACCGCTTCGTGCTCTCGGCCGGTCATGGCTCGATGCTGCTCTACGCGCTGCTCTATCTCACCGGCAACAAGGCGATGACGATCGACGAGATCAAGCGCTTCCGTCAGCTGGGATCGATCACGCCGGGCCATCCGGAAAACTTCGTCACGCCGGGCATCGAGACGACCACCGGCCCGCTCGGCCAGGGCATCGCAACGGCCGTCGGCATGGCGATGGCGGAGCGTCATCTCGCCGCGCAGTTCGGCGGCGATCTTGTCGATCACTACACCTACGTACTCGCGTCCGACGGCGACCTGATGGAAGGCATCAGCCAGGAAGCGATCGCGCTCGCCGGCCACCTCAAGCTCAACAAGCTGATCGTGCTGTTCGACGATAACGGCATCTCCATCGACGGCCCGCTGTCGATCGCCGACTCGGTCGACCAGATCGCGCGTTTCAAGTCGGCCGGCTGGGCCGCCGAGCGCATTGACGGTCACGATACCAAGGCGATCGCCGACGCCATCGCGCGTGCGCAGACAGCCGACCGCCCGACGCTAATTGCCTGCAAGACCATCATCGCCTACGGCGCGCCCACGAAAGCAGGTTCCGAGAAATCGCACGGCTCGCCGCTGGGCGCCGAGGAGATCGCCGGCGCACGCAAGAAGCTGGGCTGGGACGCCGCGCCGTTCGAGGTGCCTGCGGACATTCTCGATGCCTGGCGCGCGGCCGGTTCGCGCGGCGCCGCCCGGCGCGACGAGTGGAGCCGCCGCTTGATGAACAGCGACGCGGCGATCCGTGCAGACTTCAGCCGCCGCGTCACCGGCGAACTGCCCGCACGCGCACTCGCGGATGCGGTCGCGAAGATGAAGGACGCGCTCGCCGCGGCACCAAAGGAAATCGCCACACGCACCTCGTCGGAGCAGGTGCTCGACGTCCTGACCGCCGCCGTGCCGGAAATGGTCGGCGGCTCGGCCGATCTCACCGGCTCCAACAACACCCGCGCCAAGGGCATGGTCGCGTTCTCCGCCAACAATTATGGCGGCCGTTTCGTGCACTACGGTATCCGCGAGCACGGCATGGCTGCCGCGATGAACGGCATGGCGCTGCACGGCGGCATCATTCCCTACTCGGGCACGTTCCTCGTGTTCTCGGATTACCTGCGCCCGGCGCTGCGGCTCGCGGCACTGATGGGCGAACGCGCGATCCACGTGCTGACGCACGATTCGATCGGCCTCGGCGAGGACGGTCCGACGCACCAGCCGGTCGAACATCTGGCGGCGCTGCGCGCGATCCCCGGCTGCAACGTCTT
Source organism: Pseudomonadota bacterium (assembly GCA_049323835.1). GTDB lineage: Bacteria > Pseudomonadota > Alphaproteobacteria > Rhizobiales > Xanthobacteraceae > SG-bin9. The sequence continues at coordinate 11,233 of JBMOOJ010000077.1, forward strand.
CCGCCCGTGCGACACGGTTGAGACGCTGGAGTGCTGGCAGCTCGCGCTCGAAGCCAAGTGCCGTCCGAGCGTGCTGGCGCTGACCCGCCAGAACCTGCCGCAGCTTCGCCTCACCAACGATGCCGAGAACCGCTGCGCCGCCGGCGCTTACGAGCTCGCCGCCGCCGAAGGTGGAGCCGCAAAAGTCTCGATCTTCGCGTCGGGCTCGGAAGTGTCGGTGGCAATGGATGCCCGTAAGCTGCTGGCCGCCCGCGGCATTCCGGCGCGCGTCGTCTCCGTGCCCTGCATGGATCTGCTGCTGGAAGCCTCCGACGAGGACCGCGCCAAAATCATCGGCAACGCCCCGGTGAAGGTCGGCATCGAGGCGGCGATCCGTATGGGCTGGGACGCCATCATCGGCGCCGACGGCATCTTCATCGGCATGAACGGCTACGGCGCCAGCGCCCCGGCCAAGGCGCTGTACAAGCACTTCGGCATCACCGCCGAGGCTGCGGCGGACGCAGCCGCCGCTCGCCTCTCAAAAGCGTGATTCGATCAGAAGCGTGACTCGAACGTTTTGACGGCGAAGGTGCCGTCGCCCTCGTTCATGGTCGCGCTGAGAATTTTCCTACCGTCGGTACGGACGTTGACGAGGCCGTAGATCAGCTTGGCGGCGATACTGCCCTGACCGAGCGAGCGGACGCCTTTCGAGGCGGAAAGCCCGCCCGGCTTGCGGAACTTGAAATCGACCTTGGCCCTGTCCAGCGCCGCCCCCTTGATCTCGACCGGATTTCCGGCGGCATCCTTTGTGGTGATCGCCACCGGATCGGCCACGCTGACGGAGCGCGCCAGTTCGGTGGAATAGACGAGCGGCGTTTTGATCTCGTCGTTCTCGACCGTCATGTACCCGGAAGCGCCGCTGGCGGCGACGATACGCGGCCGCGGGTGATCGTGCCCTTCGCCGTCGCCCGAACTGATCACCGTCGCTGCCGCATTCATGGCCTGAAGAAAGGCAAACGACACATCCTCGCTGCCGTGATGACAGGCCTTCGCCACATCGCACTGGAAGGCGATCCGGTCGCCCTCGTAGGCCTCCATCAACGCCTGCTGGCTTGCCTTGTTGAGGTCGCCGGTCAGCAGGATGCGGACGCGGCCGTAGTCCAGCCGCAACAAGACGCTGTTGCCGTTGGTGGTCTTGGAATCCTCACCGAGCTTGAGCAATCCGGGCTTGCCCTTGATGTCGTACTCGATCGGCCCGAGAACGATCATCGACGGCCCGTCACCGCCGGGTTCGAAGCCCGGCAGATGTCCCGTCACCTGGCTGATGCGGTGGATCGGTGTCGGCTTCTTCGTCTTGGTCCGGGCCGCCACAACTTTCGCGATGAATTCCATCCACTCGCCGTGCAATTGCGGCTTGCCCTTGCCGGATACGGCCTTGGCCGCAGCAGCACGATTTTCGAGAAGCTGGGTGTAATAGTTATGCGCCTCATGCTTGACGAACTTGCCGAGCGTCTTCGACTTTTCGCCTTTCCACCATGAAATGCCGGCGTGATAGAATGCATCGACGGACACCGACTTGGTATCGAGTTCGCCGATCTGCTCGGTGTCGAGAATGTCGGCAAGGCCGCCGTAGTGATCGTAGTCGTTATGTGAAGCGATCATCGCATCGAGGTCGATGCTGTCGAGGCCGTAGTCCTCGAAGAACTTCCAGTCCACGAAATCGGCGGCGCTCTTGCCGGTCATTTGCGATTTGCGCGGGTGTCCGCCATCGATCATGACGTGGCGGAAATCGGGCGTCTTGATCAGCAGCCCATCGCCCTGCCCGACATCGATGAAGTAGACTTCGAGCAGCGACGTGCCGCCCAGCGCATCCTTGTCGACCCAGCCGGTGTTCTTTCTGCCCCGCGCCCGGACCTGAACGCGGCCATTCTTCGTCGGGCCGATAACCTTGACGCCGTCGCCCCAGAGCAGGGCGCCCTTCTTCTTCTGCCCCTCGGCCTCCAGATAGAAATTGGCTTCGTCCGCGCTGATGTAATCCTTGAATGGCGCTTTGATCATGAAAGTATTCCTACAGTATGCGTTGCACCGTCCGGGATATCCCGCGCGATGATGGAGCATCCTGCGGAACCGGCCATTGCCAGAAACTGCCATGCGGCAATGACGGACCAGCGACCGGCCGCCGAGTATTGAGCCAGCCCGTAAAACAGGCTAGCAAGTTCCCATTACCAATCGTCGCCGCCCGGCAGAACCGGGCGACATAGGCTCATGCCGCAGGATGCTGGAACTTCCGCTCGAGCGGAGGATTTTCGGCTTTTGAAGGAGAAACTCATGGCAATCCGGGTCGCCATCAATGGCTTTGGCCGCATCGGCCGCAACGTGCTGCGCGCGATCGTCGAATCGAAGCGCACCGACATCGAAGTGGTCGCCATCAACGACCTCGGCCCGGTCGAGACCAACGCCCATCTGCTGCGCTTCGACAGCGTGCATGGCCGCTTTCCCGGCGAAGTGAAGGTCGACGGCGACACGCTCGATCTCGGCCGCGGCAAGATCAAGGTCACTGCCGTGCGCGATCCGGCGACGCTGCCGTGGAAGGACCTCGGCATCGACATCGCCATGGAATGCACCGGCATCTTCAGCGCCAAGGCGAAGGCGTCCGCACATCTCACCGCCGGCGCCAAGCGCGTGCTGGTCTCCGCTCCGTCGGACGGCGCGGATGCCACCATCGTCTACGGCGTCAACCACGACACGCTGAAGAAGGATCATCTCGTCGTCTCGAACGGCTCGTGCACGACGAACTGCCTCGCGCCGGTCGCCAAGGTGCTGAACGACACCGTCGGCATCGAGACCGGCTTTATGACCACGATCCACGCCTACACCGGCGATCAGCCGACGCTGGACACGCTGCACAACGACCTTTATCGCGGCCGCGCGGCGGCGCTGTCGATGATCCCGACCTCGACCGGCGCTGCGAAGGCGATCGGCCTCGTGCTGCCGGAACTCAACGGCAAGCTCGACGGCACCGCGATCCGTGTTCCGACGCCGAACGTCTCGGTCGTCGATCTCAAGATCGTCGCCAGGAAGGCCACCTCCAAAGACGAGATCAACGCCGCGATGGAACGCGCCGCCTCTCAGGAACTGAAGGGCATTCTCGGCGTCACCAAGCACCCGAACGTGTCGATCGACTTCAACCACGACCAGCACTCGTCGACTTTCGCGCTCGATCAGACGAAGGTGCAGAACGGAACGCTGGTTCGCGTGTTGTCCTGGTATGACAACGAGTGGGGCTTCTCCAACCGCATGTCCGATACGGCCGTCGCGATGGGCAAGCTGATCTGACATTTACCGTCATGCCCGGCCTTGTGCCGGGCATCCACGTCTTAACGGCGTATCCACAAAAAAGACGTGGATGGCCGGGACAAGCCCGGCCATGACAAAGAGGTAGAGTTCATAACAATGGTGCCGATGGACCTTGCTCTATTGATAGCGATCCCCGGCGGCATCATTTTGCTGGCGATCGTTATCTATGGCTTTCGTCAAGGCTGGCGAGTTCGACGCCCACCAGTAGGAACTCCTCCGGAACAGTGGCCATAGCGTAAGCGCTGGTTCATTAGCGGCTTCGCAGAATCGAAACATGTGATGGTGTCATGAGTAAACCGTTCCGCACCCTCGACGACGTCGACGTCAAAGGAAAGCGCGTGCTGCTGCGCGTCGACCTCAACGTGCCGATGGCCGACGGCAAGGTCACCGATACCACCCGCATCGAGCGCATCGCGCCGACGGTCACCGAGATTTCCGGCAAGGGCGGCAAGGTCATCCTCCTCGCCCACTTCGGCCGGCCGAAAGGCCGCGATCCGAAGGAAACGCTGAAGCCGGTCGCGCAGGCGCTCGGCCACATCGTCAGGAAGCCCGTCGCATTTGCCGACGATTGCATCGGCCCCGACGCCGAGAAGGCCGTCGCGGCGATGAAGGATGGCGATATTCTGTGTCTGGAGAACACCCGCTTCCACAAGGAAGAGGAAAAGAACGATCCGGCATTCGTCGCTGAGCTCGCCAAGCTCGGTGACATCTGGGTCAACGAAGCGTTCTCCGCAGCGCATCGCGCGCACGCCTCGACCGAAGGCCTCGGCCACAAGCTCCCCGCCTATGCCGGCCGCACCATGCAGGCCGAACTCGACGCGCTCGGCAAGGCGCTCGACCATCCGAAAAAGCCGGTGATCGCCATCGTCGGCGGCGCGAAGGTTTCAACCAAGCTCGACCTGCTGGAAAACCTCGTCACCAAGGTCGATGCGCTCGTCATCGGCGGCGGCATGGCCAACACTTTCCTGCATGCGCAGGGCGTGCAGATCGGCAAGTCGCTCGCCGAGAAGGACCTCGCGGCCACCGCGCTGCGCATCCTCGACAAGGCGGAAGCCGCGAACTGCGCGATCATCCTTCCCGTCGACGCGACGGTCGCGTTCCATTTTGCGGCGAACGCGCCGTCGCAGGCCTACGGTCTCGACGCTATTCCGCATGACGGCATGATCCTCGACGTCGGCCCGCTCTCGATCGAGCGCGTGAAGTCGGCGATCGATGACGCGCATACGCTGGTCTGGAACGGCCCGCTTGGCGCGTTCGAATTGAACCCGTTCGACAAGGGCACGGTCGCAGCCGCAAGGCACGCCGCGAGCCGCACCAAGTCCGGCAAGCTGATTTCGGTCGCGGGCGGCGGCGACACTGTCGCAGCCCTGAACCAGGCCGGCGTGGCTGCCGATTTCACTTACGTCTCGACGGCAGGCGGCGCGTTCCTCGAATGGATGGAAGGCAAGCCGCTGCCGGGCGTCGACGTGTTGCGATCATAAGCAGCATCGACAGCGCCCGAACCGTCATGGAAACATCAGGTCAATAACGAGCACACGAGAACCCACATGGCCCGTATCACCCTGCGTCAGCTCCTCGATCATGCCGCCGAAAACGACTACGGCGTGCCCGCCTTCAACATCAACAACATGGAGCAGGCGCTTGCGATCATGGAGGCGGCGAACGGCGTCGATGCGCCGGTGATCATCCAGGCCTCGCGCGGTGCGCGCTCCTACGCCAACGACATCATGCTGAAGCACATGATGGACGCGGTGACGGAAATCTATCCGCACATCCCGGTCTGCGTGCATCTCGATCACGGCAACGAGCCGGCGACCTGCATGACCGCGATCCAGGCGGGCTTCACCTCGGTCATGATGGACGGCTCGCTGAAGGCCGACGGCAAGACGCCGGGCGACTGGGACTACAATGTCGGCGTCACCAAGACCGTCACCGACATGGCGCATCTCGGCGGCATCTCGGTTGAAGGTGAGCTCGGCGTGCTCGGCTCGCTCGAAACCGGCATGGGCGACAAGGAAGATGGCCACGGCGCCGAGGGCAAGCTCTCGCACGACCAGTTGCTGACCAATCCCGACGAAGCCGTGAAGTTCGTCAAGGAAACCCAGGTCGACGCGCTGGCGATCGCCATGGGCACTTCGCATGGCGCCTACAAGTTCACGCGCAAGCCGGACGGCGACATCCTCGCCATGAACGTGATCGAGGAGATCCACCGCAAGCTGCCGGATACCCACCTCGTGATGCACGGCTCGTCGTCGGTGCCGCAGGACCTTCAAGACGTCATCAACAAGTTCGGCGGCAAGATGCCCCAGACCTGGGGCGTGCCGGTCGCGGAAATCCAGCGCGGCATCAAACACGGCGTGCGCAAGATCAACATCGACACCGACAACCGCATGGCGATGACCGGCCAGATCCGCAAGATTCTCAGCGAGCATCCGGGCGAGTTCGATCCGCGCAAGTATCTGAAGCCGGCGATGGAAGCGATGACCAAGCTCTGCAAGCAGCGTTTGCAGGAGTTCAACACCGCAGGCCAGGCCTCGAAGATCAAGAAGGTGCTGACCACCGCCGAAATGGCCAAGCGCTACGCCAAGGGCGAACTCGCGCCCAAGATCGCCTGAACCGACTGCGATGGCGTCGAAGGACAAGACACCACCGCGCATCGCAGCTCCACGACTCTATCTCGCGACACCCGAGGTCGGCGATCCCGCCGATCTCGTCCGCGCCCTCCCCGGCCTGATCGCAAGCGCCGATATCGCTGCCGTGCTGGTTCGCTTCGCCGACGCGGACGAACGCACGATCATCCAGCGCGGCAAGGCGCTGGCGCCCGCGATCCAGAACGCCAATGCCGCCATGCTGATCGCCGACCGGTTCGAACTGGTCGCACGCATGGGCGCGGACGGCGCGCACCTGCGCGACCTCGCCGCACTGAATGAGGCGCTGCCCGTTCTGAAACCCGATCGCATCGCCGGCGTTGCCGGGCTCGAGTCCCGTCACGATGCGATGCTGGCGGGCGAAACCGCGGACTACGTCATGTTCGGCGAACCGCCGGTGCAGGGCCCGCGCCCCTCAACCGAGGCGATTGCCGAACGGCTCGCCTGGTGGGCGGAGGTGTTTGAAGTTCCGTGCGTCGGCTGCGCGGCAACGCGGGACGAGGCGCTCGCCTTCGCGCAGACCGGCGCGGAATTCCTTCTTCTCGGCGAATTCGTCTGGAAAGACCCGCGTGGACCGAAAGCGGCGCTGATGGACGTTGCGGGCGCGATCGGGCAAAATCGGGCCGTTCGAACGGCCGTGAAGGATTAGAACGTCGGTATGAAAGTCCTGCTGCGCCTTGCGCCGGTGATTGCCTTAAGCGCCGCTCTCGCGGCGCCCGCGGCCGCGCAGATTTCGCTGACGCCGCCCGGCCTCGAAAGGCAGCAGCCGAAAGCCGCGCCGAAGAAGCAGCCCGCGAAGAAGGCGGAACCGAAGAAATCCGCCGCGCCGAAGAAATCCGCGCCCCCGCCTCCGGCGACCGCCGCTCCCGCGCCGCCGAAGCAGGATGCGCCGAACGTCACCGATGCGGATGCGGCTTACGCCGCATATCAGCGCGGGCAATACAAGACCGCGCTCGATCTCGCGACCGCGCGTGCCGAGCAGCTCGGCGATCCGAAGTCGATGACGCTGCTCGGCGAGCTTTACGCCAACGGCATTGGCATCAAGCGCGACGATGAGAAGGCTGCAAACTGGTACAAGCAGGCGGCGGAGCGCGGCGACCGCGAGGCGATGTTCGCGCTCGCCATGTTTCGCATCGGCGGCCGCGCCGGCCCCGCCAATCGTGAGGAAGGCGCGAAGCTGCTCGCATCGTCCGCCAAGCTCGGCAACCCGAAGGCGGCCTACAACCTCGCGCTGTTCTATATCGAGGGCAACACGTTCCCGCAGGATCTCAAGCGCGCGGCGGAACTGCTCAAGATCGGCGCCGACGCCGGCAATCCGGAATCCCAGTACGCGCTCGCAACCTTCTACAAGGAAGGCACCGGCGTCGAGAAAGACGTGGTGAAGTCGGTGCAGCTTCTGAAAGCCGCCGCGCTCGCGGAAAACCTCGACGCCGAGGTCGAGTACGCCATCGCCCTGTTCAACGGCACCGGCACGCTGAAGGATGAAATCGCCGCGGTCGAGCTGCTGAAGAAAGCGTCGCGGCAAGGCAGCCCGATCGCACAGAACCGCCTCGCCCGCGTGCTGGTGACCGGCATCGGCGCACCGCTCGACAAGATCGAGGGGCTGAAATGGCACCTCGTCGCGAAGGCCAAGGGCAACAGCGATCCGCTGCTCGACGACGCGCTCGCCAAACTCACGCCCGACGAGCGCAAGGAGGCTGAGGATCGCGCGCGCAAATGGATGAGCGGCAGCCGGTAGCCAAGCTGTCGTCCCCGCGAAAGCGGGGGGGCGACATTCAAAATCGGCATCCGACAACAAGACCATCCCTTGACGCCGCCCGCCGCAGCAGGCACCCAAGCGTCAAATCTTCGCACATATCTGGATGTTCCGCATGCTCTACTCCGCCGTCATCAACGTCATGGTCAAGGCCGCGCGCCGCGCCGGCCGCAGCCTCAAGCGCGACCTCGGCGAGATCGAGAACCTGCAAGTCTCGCTGAAAGGCCCGGCGAATTTCGTCACCGCCGCAGACAAGCGCGCGGAAGAGATGCTCTACACCGACCTGTCGAAAGCGCGCCCCGGCTACGGCTTCATCGGCGAGGAAGGCGGCACGCGCGACGGCGCGGACAAGTCGCATACCTGGATCGTCGATCCGCTCGACGGCACCACCAACTTCCTGCACGGCATTCCGCAATTCGCGATTTCCATCGGCCTGTCACGCGAGGGTACGCTGATCGCCGGCGTGATCTACAATCCCGCCAACGACGAGCTCTACATCGCCGAGCGCGGCAAGGGTGCGTTCCTCAACGATCAGCGGCTTCGCGTCGCCGGTCGCAAGAAGCTGTCGGACTCGGTGGTCGCCTGCGGCCTGCCGCATATCGGCCGCGGCGATATCGAACTCGGCACGCGCGAAACCAGCGCGATGCAAACGCGCGTCGCCGGCCTGCGCCGTTTCGGCGCCGCCTCGCTCGATCTCGCCTTCGTCGCAGCCGGCCGCCTTGATGGCTACTGGGAGCGCAACCTCCAGCCGTGGGACATGGCAGCAGGCATCCTCATGGTGCGCGAAGCCGGCGGCATCATCTCCGGCATCGACGGCAAGGACGACGCGCTGAAGAGCGGCAACATCGTCGCCGGCAACGAGACGATCCACGGTGAGCTGGTGAAGGTGCTGAAGGCGGTGGGGTGAGTTCGAATTTCTCGATTCGACTCTGCCGCGAGAATCACCCAGCACGTAGGGCGGGTTAGGCGAAGCGAGTGTAGCCCGGATGAAGCGAAGCGAAATCCGGGGACTGTCGTTCACTGAACCATTCCCGCATTCCGCTTCACAGCATGCGGGCTACGCACTTACCACCCTCGTCATTCCGTCACCCTGAGGCGCGAGGACGAAGTCCGAGCCGTAGCAAGTCTGCTAGCAGACTTGCGCTCTAAGATATTTTTGGAGCGACGGCCCGGGCGCGTCATCCTTCGAGGCGCGCGGCTTTTGCCGATCCCCGGAAACATCCGGGATCGGTGCTGCGCGCACCGCTACTCTAGCCGACGCAGACATCAATGACTTACAAGGATGACGGAAGGTGTCGCCACGTCCTCCGTCGTCATCACCGGGCATAGCCGTTCGAAGAACGGCGTCGCCTCGCTCGCCTATGACCCGGTGATCCACGTCTTAACTACATTGCATCGAGTAAAAGCGTGGATGGCCGGGTCAAGCCCGGCCATGACGAACTGAAATGGTGGTTCGCGCCTCGGGAAGACGGCGGCGCTTGACTTTTCTCATAATAGGAATATATTCATTTCGTCCTGCCCCACAGAGGGGCGATCGCGATCGTCACGATCCGCGGGGCGGGATGCGGTGGACGCGGCAGCGTCAGGCGCGAAAGGTGCGTGGTTGGGGATGTGAGGGCCGTGCTCCGCAGGGGTAGCCGTCGCGTCTATGGACCCGCGCACCGGAAGCGCTGACGACGACGCTGCGCGGTGCGGGCCGGGGCGGAGATTCGCCTCACTCGTGTCGCCTTTGCGCGCCGGCCCAAGTCGTGTGGTCCCGATGCCCGCCGCTGGCATCAAGGGATCGGAGGGCCTGCATGCCGACCGGCGCGCAGGACAGTCTCAGATTCCGACGGTGACGAGCCCAAGCGTATCAATCGCCGCCGGGGAGAGCACGAAGCAAGCCGGAAGCCCACTGCGTGCGGAACGCCGGACGAATGTTCGGCATCCGTGGTGACTCTGCCTGTGTGCTTTTTCATTACTGCACGCAGGGCTGCGGACGCACGATGCGTCCGGCGTTCCGCGCGCCCTCGATATCGAGGGAGGGACGTGAAGAAGACTCCGGCGCCCCCGCGCCGCAAAGAACAGGGGTGATGATGCACGTCTGGAGATGATGAGAGTGATGGACGCAGTGTGCGCGCGGATATCCCCCCCCTTGATGGGGAGGGCAAAGGCGGCCTCCGGCCGCCGTCAATTTTTCGAAGAACGCCGACGCTTTGCGTCGGCTATGCGAGCGAAGCGGAGGCCGGGGTGGGGTGACGCACAGAACCCCCACCCGTCGCCTTGTTCGTGCAGCCTGTCCTCGGACGGCGCGGAGCGCCGATCCGGGGCTCACAACGCGCCACCCTCCCCACAAGGGGGAGGGAAAGGGAAGCACGTGCTGCGCGCCCCGGAATGACGACCCGATGAAACGCTCTTGCGCTACACCGGCACCCTCACGCGGCCGTCCAGCCGCCATCGATCGAGAGGTTCGCGCCGGTGATCTGGCTGGCGTCGTCGCCGCACAGATACAGCGCCAGCGACGCCACCTGATCCGACGTCACGAACTCCTTCGTCGGCTGCGCCGCCAGCAGCACGTCGCTGATGACCTGCTCCTTGGTCATGTTGCGCGCCTTCATGGTGTCGGGAATCTGCTTCTCCACCAGCGGCGTCCAGACGTAGCCGGGCGAGATGCAGTTAACGGTGATCTTGTGGATCGCGAGTTCGAGCGCGATCGTCTTGGTCAGGCCGGCGATGCCATGTTTGGCCGACACATAAGCGGATTTGAACGGCGACGCGACCAGCGAGTGCGCCGACGCGGTGTTGATGATGCGGCCCCATCCCGCTTTCTTCATCAGCGGCACGGCGGCGCGAATGCCATGAAAGGCCGACGACAGGTTGATCGCAATGATCTGATCCCATTTCTCGACCGGGAAGTCCTCGACCGGCGAGACGAACTGGATGCCCGCATTGTTGACGAGCACATCAACGGAGCCGAAGGTTTTTTCGCCGAGCGCGATCATTGCGGCGATCTCATCAGGCTTGGTCATGTCGGCGGGCGAATGGATCGCCTTGACCTTGAAGTCGCTCTCGATCGCCGCACGCTCCTTCTCGATATCGGCGGCAGCGCCGAACCCGTTGATGACGACATTGGCGCCCGCGCCAGCCATCTTGCGCGCGATCGCCAACCCGATGCCGCTGGTCGATCCGGTCACAACGGCGGTCTTGCCCTTGAGGTTTGCCATCACTCACTCCTGTTTCTGGGAATCTTTTGCGGGTTTCGTTTCGCATGGACTGGCCTGACCGTCGTTGGTCAGGTCGTAGACCATCATGGTTTCGCCGGGCTGCGGCCGCGTCAGCCAGTCCGGATGCGCCATCGAGCAATCGACGTCGCGCTCGCCGGCCTGCCAATGCTCGCGCATGCCGTAACGGGAGAAGTCGTAATCCTTCGACGACGACTGATAATTCTTGCGGCGATGGATCAGGTGCACCACCGTCACCGTGTTTTCCTTTGCCGCTTCGTTCAGCGCCTGCGCCAGCGGATCGTTCTTCAAGTCGTCCGGCAGCTTCGCGAACAGATCGCGCCAGGCGCGGCGCGCATTGTGAATCCGCTTGTTGACGTCGGTGTTCATCCGCGTGCGGCTGGAGAAGCGGATGTCCTTCTCGCGCTCCGCCGCCTCCAGCAGCGAGTCCGGCATCGGCCCGCGCGCGCTGAACAGATCGACCTGAAAGATCAGCAGATCGCTCTTGCGTTCCGCTTCGAGCACGTAGTCGAGCGGCGTATTGGAAACGATACCGCCATCCCAGTACGGCTCGCCGTCGATTTCGATCGCCGGGAAACCCGGCGGCAGCGCCGCCGAGGCCATAATGTGCTCGGGGCCGATCTTGCGCTTGGTGTTGTCGAAGTAGGCGAAGTTGCCGGTCAGCACGTTGACGGCGCCGACGCTGAGCCGGATTCCGTCATTGTTGATGCGGTCGAAGTCGACGAGCCGTTCGAGCGTCTCGCGCAGCGGCGCGATGTCGTAATAGCTCAACGACTGCGGGCTGCCGTGCGGCCAGAGCGGCGCCGGCGGAATCCGCGGCATGAAGAATCCGGGCACGCCGAATGCTGCTGTCAGCGCGGCGCTCGACTCGTTGAACAGCGAACGCGAGCGATCATCGGTAAGGATCGGACTCCACGGCACCGGCGCGGAGGCCTGCTCCCAGAATTCGTGCAGCCGCTCGACGCGCTTTTCGCGCGGGTTACCGGCGATGATCGCCGCATTGATCGCACCGATGGAAATCCCCGCGATCCATTTCGGCTCGAAATCGTGCCGGCACAGCGCCGCATACGCGCCGGCCTGGTACGCCCCGAGCGCGCCGCCGCCTTGCAGGACGAGAACGCGCTGGGCCTGGGCCGGGGCCTTTTGGGAGGATGTGTCTGGAGCCATGACCGGACAGTGGATGCTGCGATAGAGGGTATATACCGCAATGCAGCATTACGTTCCATGGGAACGCCGTCAACACTCCGGGAGGCTGGAAGAGGCCAAAGGGCCTCAGGAACGGCCGTCGGAATCGGCCAGAATCAGGGTCCAGAACACCTTGTACTTGGTGTTCGGGGCGTAGGCCGTGGCGATGCCGATCCTGGTGACACCGCTCTTGAGCATGTTGGCGCGATGGGGCGGCGAATCCCGCCAGCCCGAAAACGCCTCGGCGAGGGTGTGATAGCCGGCCGATATATTCTCGACGGCAATCCGCGCGTCGAACCGCGTCGCCTTGATCCGCTTGGTGAGGTTGCCGGCCACGTCGTGGTCCAGCTTGTTCCGGCTGGCCATCGCGAGCGACTGGGTTTCCGCCGCCTTCATCAGTTCCGGATCGACGGTGACCGCGCCGAGACCGTTGTTCTGGCGATAGCCGGAAATCATGGAGGCCGCGACCTGCGGATCGATCCGCGCACCGGCGCTCGCCATGCTGAGGTAGAACGCGGGCTGGCCCGGCGGCGGATCGCGGTCCCCCGCGCAGCCGCTCAACACGATGAGCCCGATGATCACCAACCCCAGCCGCAGCATCCGCTGTTTCCCCCGAATCCAGCCCCGGTTGTTGCACATCAACCGTGGCTGAAAGGTGAACGGGGTTCGGATTGTCACCTCGCCCCGTTTACGGGGAGAGGTCGGATTGCGTCAGCAATCCGGGTGAGGGGCATGGATCAACACCCCCTCACCCCGACCCTCTCCCCGCTCGCGGGGAGAGGGAGGAGCGGCCACACGTCAAATATCGAAGGCGACTTCCTAGACGGGAGCCGAAAAAATGCGATACCGGCGCGGCTGGAGACCGACCACATCGCCGGGATTCAGCTCGCGATCACGCGGCGTGTCGATCTCGATCAGCGTCTCGCCATTGTTGGCGGGCAAGACCACGTCCGCGCGCTGGATCGGGCCGAATGCCCGCACCCGGCGCACCGCGCCTTCGATGACGCCGGAACCGACCGGGCCGACCTGCATATCGTGCCGGCGCACATAGAGCCGCGACGGCCCGGCGCTGACGCCCTGCGTCTCGATGTTGAGCGGCTTGCCGCCGAGCTCGACGCGGCCATCGCGCACGTCCACCGGCAGCACGATCGACTCGCCGATGAAGCCGTGCACGAACGCGGTCGCCGGATTGTCGTACACTTCGCCGGGCGTGCCGATCTGTTCGATCTTGCCCTTGTCCATGACGACGACGCGGTTGGCGACTTCGAGCGCCTCTTCCTGATCGTGGGTCACGAAGATCGACGTGACGTGAATTTCGTCATGCAACGAACGCAGCCAGCGGCGCAGTTCCTTGCGCACCTTGGCGTCGAGCGCGCCGAACGGCTCGTCGAGCAGCAGGATGCGCGGCTCGATCGCAAGCGCGCGCGCCAGCGCAATGCGCTGACGCTGGCCGCCGGAGAGCTGGCTCGGATAGCGATCGGCCAGCCAGCCGAGTTGCACGAGATCGAGCAGTTCGTTGACGCGGCGCTTGATGGCGGCTTCGTTCAGGCGGACCGCGCGCGGCTGCACGCGCAGGCCGAACGCGACGTTCTCGAACACGTTCATGTGGCGGAACAGCGCGTAGTGCTGAAAGACGAATCCGACGTGCCGCTCGCCGGCGCCACGCGCCAGCGCATTCTCGCCGTCGAAACGCACTTCGCCGGAATCCGGCCAGTCGAGTCCGGCGATGATGCGCAGCAGCGTCGTCTTGCCGGAGCCCGATGGCCCGAGCAGCGCCAGCAATTCACCCTTGCCGACCTTGAGGTCGACGCCATCGAGCGCGGCGAAGCTGCCGAACTTCTTTACAATGTTGCGGACTTCAATCGTCACTTGGAATCTGCCCTTCTTGCAGCCGGCTTTCGAGAATGGTTTTCACCACCAGCGTGATGAGCGCCAGCATCGCCAGCAGCGATGCGATCGCGAAAGCAGCCACGAACTGATACTCATTATACAGGATCTCCACCAGCAATGGCATGGTGTTGGTTTCGCCGCGGATGTGGCCGGACACCACCGAAACAGCGCCGAATTCGCCCATGGCGCGGGCGTTGCAGAGCAGCACGCCGTACAGCAGCCCCCACTTGATGTTCGGCAGCGTCACGCGGAAGAACGTCTGCAAGCCGGAGGCGCCGAGCGAGAGCGCGGCCTCTTCCTCCTGTGTACCCTGCTCCTGCATCAGCGGGATCAGCGAGCGTGCGACGAACGGGAAGGTGACGAACGTCGTCGCCAGCGCAATGCCGGGCAGCGCGAACAGGATGTGAATCTCACGCGCCTGCAACCATGCGCCGAAGAAGCCTTGCGCCCCGAACAGCAGTACGAACACGAGGCCCGAGATCACCGGCGACACCGAGAACGGCAGATCGATCAGCGTGATGAGAAGGGTCTTGCCGGGAAACTCGAACTTCGCCACGGCCCATGCGGCGATCACGCCGAAGATCAGATTCAGCGTGACCGAGATCGCAGCGACGGCAAGCGTCAATTTGATCGCGGACAAGGCTTCCGGCTCCGCCAGCGCCGCGAGGTAAGCGCCAATGCCGCGCGTAAACGCCTGCGCAAATACCACGACAAGCGGCAGCAGAATGAACAGCGTCAGAAACGAGATCGCAGTCGCGATGATGATGAAGCGGATGACACGCGGCTCCGCGCGCACGTCACGGGCGGCGGCATGGAGTTCCTGCGCCGGGAAAGCATCAGACGTGGTGAGTTCAAGCTCTGCCATGTGACCTACAGCGCGGGAACGCGGGTCTGCGCCCAGCGCTGCACCCGATTGATGAAGAAGATGATGACGAAGGCCACAACCAGCATGACGACCGCGATCGCGGTCGCATCGGCGTAGCGGAATTCGGACAGGCGGATGACGATCAGCAACGGCGCGATCTCGGACACGTTCGGCAAATTGCCGGCGATGAAGATCACCGAACCGTACTCGCCGACCGCGCGGGCGAAGGCCAGCGCGAAGCCGGTGAGCAGCGCCGGCGTCAGGCTCGGGATAATGACGCGCGTGACGGTGTGCCAGCGGCTGGCGCCGAGGCTCGCTGCCGCCTCCTCGATCTCCGGATCGAGGTCGATCAGCACCGGCTGCACCGTGCGCACCACGAACGGAATGCCGATGAAAACCATGGCGATGAAGATGCCGATCGGCGTGAACGCAACCTTGATACCGAGTTCAGCCAGCGGCGCACCGAGCCAGCCCTTCTGCGCGAACAGCGCGGTCAGCGCGACGCCGGCCACTGCGGTCGGCAGCGCGAACGGAATGTCGACCACAGCATCGAAAATTCGCCGGCCGGGAAAACGGTAGCGCACCAGCGCCCAGACGACGATCATCCCCATGACGAGATTGACGATGGCGGCGAGGAACGCGAGTCCGAACGAAATCTTCAGTGCATTCAGCGTGCGGCGGCTGGTGATGATTTCGATGAACTGCACCCAGCTCAGTTCAAAGCTTTTCAGGAACAGGCCCGCGAGCGGAATCAGAACGATGATGGAAAGCCACGTCAGCGTCAGTCCCATCGAGAGACCGAAGCCCGGCAGCGTCCGTCGTCCAAATCCTCCGCTCACAATGCCCCCGCAACGATGTCCGGATCAGTTCTTGTAGATCTGATCGAAGATTCCGCCCTCGGCGAAATGCTCCTTCTGCGCCTTGGTCCAGCCGCCGAACACGTCATCGATCGTGAACAGATCGACCCTGGCGAATGCACTTTCGTACTGCTTGGCGATCTCCGGATCGCGCGGACGGTACGAGTTGCGCGCCGCAATCTCCTGCCCCGTCTTGGTGTACCAGTACTTCAGGTACGCATCCGCGGCTTCGCGCGTGCCCTTCCTGTCAACCACCCTGTCGACGATCGCAATCGGCGGCTCGGCGAGAATCGACAACGGCGGCGCGACGATCTCGAACTTGTTGGCGCCGAATTCCTTCACGGCGAGGAAGGCTTCGTTCTCCCATGCCAACAGCACGTCACCGACGCCGCGCTCGACGAAGGTTACGGTTGAGCCCCGCGCGCCCGTATCGAGCACCGGCACGTTCTTGAACAGGCCGGCGGTGAAGGCCTTCGCCTTCTCAGCCGAGCCGTACTTCTTGAGCGCGAAGCCCCAGGCTGCGAGATAATTCCAGCGTGCGCCGCCGGACGTCTTCGGGTTGGGCGTGATCACGCCGACGCCCGGCTTCACCAGATCGTCCCAATCCTTGATGGCTTTCGGATTGCCTTTGCGCACCAGGAAGACGATCGTCGAGGTATAGGGCGAGGAGTTCAGCGACAGGCGCTTCTGCCAATCCGGCGGAAGCGATCCCTTGGTGGCGATCGCGTCGATGTCATACGCGAGTGCAAGCGTTACCACGTCGGCTTGCAGACCATCGATCACGGAGCGCGCCTGCGAGCCGGAGCCGCCGTGCGACTGCTTGACCTCGATGCTCTTGCCGGTGTCCTTCTGGTAGGCGGCGGCGAACGCCTTGTTGAACTCGGCATAAAGTTCTCGCGTCGGATCGTACGACACGTTGAGCAGCGTGACATCGGCGGCGAACGCAGAACCTGCCAGGAAGCTGGCTGAGAGCAGACTCGCAACGGCGGCGAGAGCCAGACGGCGATTCATTTTCGATCTCCATGTACCAGACGACAGTGGTCGCATCAGGCCGCGGCGAAGGTCCTGGAGAAGGCTCATTGTGTCAACGAAACCGGATTTCTTTGTGGCCAATAGAAGTAGACCAGCATGCTATGACAGCTTCACGGTGTGAATGCCGCATTCTGTCTTGCTTTTTCCGCGCCATCGGCCGGCGCGCGCGTCCTCTCCCGGCGCGGTGCGACTCGAGCACGGCATGCAGCCAACAGACGCATATCCGGACGCCACGAGCGGATGTGGCGGCAACCTGGAATGCGCGAACACCGCTTCCAGTTCCTCGCGCGAGACATTCGCCAGCGGATTAAATTTGAGACGATTGCCATCAGTCTCGACGACGGGAATCTCCGCGCGCTCGCCGCCCTGGAAGCGTTTGCGTCCATTAATCCAGGCTTTGAAAGGCTTTAGCGCGCGCTGGAGCGGTTCGACCTTGCGGATGAAGCAGCAACGATCCGGATCGGAAAACCAGAGGTCGCGCTCGCCATCCTCGCGCGCGAGAGTATCGTCCAAGGGCTTGATGCTGCGCACATCTTTCAAGCCGAGTTGAGCCGTCAGCGCATCGCGATAGGCAAGCGTTTCCTCGAACAGCCAGCCGGTGTCGAGAAACACCACGGGAATTGCCGGATCGACATCTGCCACGATTTTGAGCAGTACTGCAGACTCGGTACCGAACGACGATACCACGGCAAGGTTCTCTCTCCCGACCGTCCGCAGCGCGGCAGCGACAATTTCACGCGGCGCAGCCTTGGCCAGCGCGCGATCCAGCTCTTCGGCGGATCGCGCCGCAACCGGCGGCAAATCGGAGTCGCGGGCGCCCGAGGATGGTGCGGCGATGCTCATGAGCCAGCGGTCTCCGGTTGCCGTTCGACCCGCCTGCGAAACGCCGTCACGCGGCCATCGCCCGTCGGCTGGTAGAACACGGAATAGCGCGTCGCGACATCGGCGAATGCGTCCGCGTCGCTCTGCTTCTTCACATCGAACGCATCGAAGCCTGCGCGCAGCATGAAGACGAACTGATCGCGCAGCACCTGGCCGGTGGCGCGCAGCTCGCTCTTGTAGCCGTGCCGCTCACGCAACAAACGCGCCTGCGTATAAGCGCGCCCGTCGCGGAAGCTTGGAAAAATCAACGCAACCGCGGCGAGCTTGTCGAGATGCGGCACGAGATCGTCCAAGTCGCGATTGTTCGGCCAGATTACGCCGGCTTTTCCGGAACGCGACAGGATCGCGGCCGGATCGGCAAGGAAGCGCGTCGCACTGACCAGCACGTCGCCGCTCGCGGGCAGTTCCGCGTCGTCCGCCAAAACGGCGAACGTATCACTGACGATCTGGCGATCCTTAACGAGTGGCATAGACGCGCTCCTTGAACGGCGCGACACCGAGACGCTTCACGGTATCGATGAACGATTCGTCGGGCCGCGCGCGCAGCGCCAGATACGCCTCGACGATGTCCTCAATGACATCCGCCACTTCGGCGAACGGCACAGCCGGGCCAACCAGGTTGCCGAGCTCGGCCTTCTCGTCGGCGCGACCGCCGATGGTGATCTGGTAGAACTCCTCGCCATTTTTCTCGACGCCGAGAATGCCGATGTGGCCGACATGGTGATGGCCGCAGGCGTTGATGCACCCGGAAATGTTGATGTGCAGCTTGCCGATCAGCGCCGCGAGATCCGGATCAGCGAAGCGCCGGGTCAGCTCCTGCGCGATCGGAATCGAGCGCGCGTTCGCGAGCGAGCAGTAATCGAGGCCCGGGCAGGCGATGATGTCGGTGACGAGGTTCACGTTCGGCGTGGCGACGCCGATCTTGTCGAGCGCGCGCCACAGCGCCGGCAGATCCTTTTTCGCGACATGCGGCAACGCCAGGTTCTGCTCATGACCGACGCGGATTTCACCGAACGAGTACTTGTCGGCGAGATCGGCGATGGCATCCATCTGCCCGGCGGTCGCGTCACCCGGAGGCGCGCCGACGGGCTTCAGCGACAGCGTAACGATCGAGTAACCCGGCACGCGATGCCGCGCGACGGAGTTGCCGAGCCACATGGCGAAACGCGGATCGCTGGCCTTGGCCTTGTTCAACTCGTCAGGATCGTCGGAAAGCGTCTGATAATCGGGATAACTGAAACGCGAGCGGATATCGCTAACGACCGCATCATCGAGCGCGAGAATGCCGTCGCGCATCTGCACCCACTCGTCCTCGACCTCCTGCGCGAACTTCTCGATACCGAGTTCATGCACCAGAATCTTGATGCGCGCCTTGTAGATATTGTCGCGGCGTCCGTACTGATTGTAGACGCGCAGGATCGCCTCGACATAGCTCAGGATGTCGCGATGGCTGACGAACGGATTGATCGTCTTGGCTATGAACGGCGTGCGGCCGAGGCCGCCGCCGACCAGCACCTCGAAGCCCGTCTCGCCCTTGTCGTTCTTCAGGATGCGCAGGCCGATGTCATGAATCTTGATCGCGGCGCGGTCGTGATCCGACGCGGTGATGGCGATCTTGAACTTGCGCGGCAGGAACGAGAATTCCGGATGCAGCGTCGAGTATTGCCGCAGGATTTCCGCCCAGATGCGCGGGTCCTCGATCTCGCCCGGCGCGACGCCGGCCCACTGATCGGTGGTGATATTGCGGATGCAGTTGCCCGAGGTCTGCATGCCGTGAATGCCGACGGATGCGAGGTCTTCCAGCGCATCGGGCAGTTCGGCGAGCTTGATCCAGTTGTACTGAATGTTCTGCCGCGTCGTGAAATGACCGTAGCCACGGTCATAGCGGCGCGCCACGTGCGCCAGTTTGCGCAGCTGCGGCGATGACAGCGTGCCGTAGGGGATCGCGACCCGCAGCATATAGGCGTGCAGCTGCAGGTAGACGCCGTTCATCAGCCGCAGCGGCTTGAATTCGTCCTCGGTCAATTCGCCCGAGAGACGGCGCTGCACCTGATCGCGGAATTCCGAGACGCGCTCGTTGACGAGAGTGCGATCGATTTCATCGTAAGCGTACATGAGTTTGAAACCTTCAGGCCGTTACCGGCAGGAGCGGGATGGTCACCCCCTCCGAGCGAATGTGTTCACGCAGGTTGCCGGGCTCAATCTTGCCCTCGATCACATCGACGGGAGCGATGTAGGCGCCGACGGCGCCGACGTCATCGGCCACCGCTTCTGCCAGCAGCGCACGGGCGTCGTCCGCATTGCGCACGACGGCGGCATCGGCAATCCGTATCGACCAGCCATTTCTGGTCCGGTAGATCACCGCGCCATCGCTGGTGCGGTTGGCGGTAACGATCGAAGGCCCGGTGATCTTGATTTTTTGCTGAAGAGGAGAAGTCATTCGGCAGCCATTTGCGTATCGGTTGGTGCGTGAGCGACGAGATCGTTAAGAAAGGCATCGCGCCACGGCGCGGAGTGCTTCACCACATCGCCGATGATGAGAATGGCTGGGCCATTCTCGACCTGTGCGGCGAGCGCAGGGAGTTGATCGAGCGTGCCGACGACGGACTTCGCATCGGGGCGCGTCGCGCGGGCAAACACGCCGACAGGCGTTTGCGGCGAGCGGCCGGCGGCGAGCAGGCCCTCGCGAATGGTCGCGGCCGCGGTGATACCCATGTAGACGACAACCGTCATCTTGGTGTCGGTGAGCGACGACCAGTCGACGGTTTCGGCGTCGCGCGCCTTGTGCGCGGTCAGGAGTGTGATGCGCAGCGCCTGATGGCGGAAGGTGAGCGGCACCTCGGACTCGGCGGCCGCACCCCACCCGGCGGTGATGCCGGGAATCACGGTATAGGCCACGTCTGCCTCGCGCAGCGCCGCGATCTCCTCGCCGCCGCGGCCGAACACGAACGGATCCCCGCCCTTCAGCCGCACGGCGCGCTGACCGGCTTGCGCAGCTTCGATCATGAGCTTGTTGATATTGTCCTGGCCGATGCCCGGCTTGCCGATGCGGCGGCCGACCGAGACGCGCGCGGCATCGCGGCGGGCACGATCGAGAATCTCCGGTGACACGAGATCGTCGTAGAAGACGATGTCGGCATCCTGGAGCGCGCGCAGCGCCTTCACGGTGAGAAGATCGGGATCGCCGGGGCCTGCGCCGACAAGCGTCACGAACCCCGGCGAAGCTTTACCGGCAAAGTCAGCCGGATCGGCAATCGCGGTGAGCTGTTTTTCGGCATCACTCATGCGGCCAGCCAGAACTGTCGCGCCGATCGGGCCATCGATCACGCGCTCCCAGAAACGGCGGCGCAGCGGCATGTCGCCGATGCGCTCGGCAAACGCCTTGCGGAATTTGCCGATGAAAGTCGCGAGATCGCCGATGCGCGCCGGCAGCGCCGCCTCGATGCGCTCGCGCACGCGGCGCGCAACCACCGGCGACGCTCCACCGGTGCCGACCGCAACAACGACATCGCCGCGATCGACGATCGCCGGAAAGATGAAGGTCGAATGCTGGAGATCGTCCATCACGTTGACGGGCAGGCCCGCCGCACGCGCCCGCGCTGCGACCGCGATGCCTGTCTCGCCTGCGCCGGCACAAAGCACGGCGATGACATTCGTCAGATCATCGCGCAGCGGATCGCTCATCGCACGCTCGATGCGTGCGGCGCCCGCATCGCCGAGATCCGAAACCTCGAAATCGCCATCGGTCGCATACCAGCGCACGCGCGCGCCGGCCGACAGGAGAAGACGCAGCTTCGCGCGCACCAATTCCCCCGCGCCCACGAGAACGATGGGTCCGGTCTGCAGATCAAGGAAAACTGGCAGAAAGCGCATGCGACGGTCCGCTTCCCCATTGGCGGGGTTGACTGGAATTATTTTCTATATATGTATCTTCAATCGACAGCAAAGAGAAAATTATTTCTTCTACGCTGCACCGCAACTTTAGAATGTTTCGACCCTGAATGTCACGGCCGGGAGACGGATCTTCTCTCGCCTGCGGTGAGGCCGATTTCGGAATTCGGGGAGTGGCTGGAGGCCTGCGCATGAGCGATGCATTTCCTGCTCTCAAGAGCGAGCTTCCGCGATCACATTCCGGCGACCTCGTCCCGACCATGGATCATCTCGACGAGCTCGAAGCCCAAAGCATCTACATCCTGCGCGAGGCGTTCGCGCGGCTGAAGAAGCTCGCGCTGCTGTGGTCCCTCGGCAAAGACTCCAACGTGATGATCTGGCTCGCCCGCAAGGCGTTCTTCGGCAAGGTCCCCTTCCCGGCACTGCACGTCGATACCGGCAAGAAGTTTCCCGAGATGTATGCCTTCCGCGATCAGTACGCGAAGGAATGGGGTCTTGACCTGCGCGTCGACCCCTGCCCGCCGATCGATGCGGTCGATCCAACCTTGCCGCCGGCCGCGCGCTCTGCCGCACGCAAGACCGAAGGCTTGAAGATGGCGCTGGCGAAGTACGGCTTCGACGGCCTGATCGCCGGCATCCGCCGCGATGAAGAAGCCACCCGCGCCAAGGAGCGCGTGTTCTCGCCGCGCGGCACCGAGGGCGGCTGGGACGTGCGCGATCAGCCGCCGGAATTCTGGGATCAGTTCAACGCATCGCCGCCGCCCGGCGCGCATCTGCGCATCCACCCGATCCTGCATTGGACCGAGGCTGACATCTGGGCCTACACCAAGCGCGAGGGCATCCCGATCATCCCGCTGTACCTGTCGAACAACGGCAAGCGCTATCGCTCGCTCGGCGACCAGGACATCACCTTCCCCGTCGCATCGACCGCGTCATCGATCGAAGAGATCATGATCGAGCTTGAGAATACCAAAGTGCCGGAGCGCGCCGGACGCGCGCTCGATCACGAGACCGAAGACGCCTTCGAGCGGCTGCGCGTCTCGGGCTATCTGTAAATCACGGTTGTTGCCATGAACATGCTCGCTCCCGCCGCCGCCATCGCAAGCGCCGCATCCGCCGCTCCCCGCCCGCAAGTCCGCATCGTCATCGTCGGTCATGTCGACCACGGCAAGTCGACCCTCGTCGGCCGCCTGTTGCACGAAACCGGAAGCCTGCCCGACGGCAAGCTGGAGATGCTGAAGGCGGTCAGCGAGCGCCGCGGCATGCCGTTCGAATGGTCGTTCCTGCTCGACGCACTTCAGACCGAGCGCGACCAGGGGATCACCATCGACACCACGCAGATCCGCTTCAAGACGCCGTCGCGTGACATCGTGCTGATCGACGCGCCGGGCCACGCCGAATTCCTGCGCAACATGATCACCGGCGCCTCGCAGGCCGACGCAGCCGTGCTGATCATCGACGCCCTCGAAGGCGTGCGCGACCAGACGCGCCGTCACGGCTATCTCCTGCATCTGCTCGGCGTCCGTCAGGTTGCCGTGGTCATCAACAAGATGGACCGCGTCGCCTACGCGCAGAGCCGTTTCGACGAGATCAGCGCCGAGATTTCCGCGCATCTGACCGGCCTCGGCGTCAAGCCTGTCGCCGTCATTCCGATTTCCGCTCGTGACGGCGACGGCGTCACCACGCGCACGCCGAACATCGGCTGGTACACCGGCGCGACCGTCGTCGAGGCGCTCGACGGGCTTGATCCGGCGCGGCCGATGACCTCGCTGCCGCTGCGCCTGCCCATTCAGGCGATCTACAAGTTCGACGATCGCCGCATCGTCGCGGGCCGCATCGAAGCCGGACAACTCTCGACCGGCGACGAAATCGTCATCATGCCGGCCGGCAAGATCGCCAGGATCAGGTCGGTCGAAAGCTGGCCGGTGACGCCGGTCACGGGCCCCCAGGGCGCTGGACGTTCCGTCGGCATCACGCTCGATCGTGAACTCTTCGTTGAACGCGGCGACATCATCAGCCATGTCGGCACCGCGCCGCGCGATACGCGCCGGCTGCGCGCACGCATCTTCTGGCTGCACGACACGCCGCTCGCCAAGGGCGCGCAGATTCTGGTGCGCCTCGGCGCCAAGGAAACGCGCGCCACCGTCGTCGCCATCGACAAGGCGGTCGATCCGGGCGAGCTCGCGAGCGTGCAGACCGACTCGATCAAGCGCAATCACGTCGGCGAGATCGATCTGGCGCTGGCGCACCCGCTCGCAGCCGATCCCTACACCGAGAACCCGCGCACGGGTCGCCTCGTGATCGAGGTCGCGGGCCGCATCGCCGGCGGCGGACTTGTTCTCAGCGTCGACGCAGGCGAACGCGCTATTCCGGTCGATATCGTGCCGGTCGAATCCGCGCTGCGTATCGACGAGCGTTCCGCACGCTACGGCCACAACGGCGCGGTGCTCTGGCTGACCGGCCTGCCGGGCTCGGGCAAATCGACCATCGCGCAGACGCTCGAACGCAAGCTGTTCAGCCGCGGCGGCTCGCCGATCTTCCTCGATGGCGACACGCTGCGCGCCGGCCTCAACGGCGATCTCGGCTTCACGCCGAAGGACCGCACCGAGAATATCCGCCGCCTTGCCGAAGTCGCGAGCCATCTCGCGCGCAACGGCCACATCGCCATCGTCGCCGCCGTCTCGCCATCGGCCGAGGACCGCGCGCAGGCACGGCGCATCGCCGACAACGCCTTCCGCGAAATCTTCGTGGCGACGCCGCGCGAGGTCTGCGAAAGCCGCGATCCGAAAGGCCACTACGCCAAGGCGCGCGCCGGCGCGCTGACGAACTTCACCGGAACCGGCAACGATTACGAGAAGCCGGCAGCCGCCGAACTCGTCATCGATACGACCGATCGATCCGCGTCCGATGCCGCCGACGAGATCGAGCGCATGCTGGCGCGAACCGGCGTGCTGTTCGCCGAGCCCGCGGACCTCGCCGCCAACATCTGATCGCGCTTGCGGTCCCACCCGGCCGCTTGCTGATGCCGCGAGGCGGCGGCCAGAAACGCTGTGGGCACGGGAAGACTTTCAAAACAAGCCTTTGCGGGTTGAACGGGCCTGGTTTCCAGACCGGCCGCCCCTCCTTGGGGCGGGCTTTCCTTGGCCGGGTCTTTGGCGCTACAAGGGCGCTTGAATGCCAGCCGCCCCCTCCGGGCGGCCTTTTCCTTGCCCTCAAATCAAGCGGCCCCAGGGCCGTATTCGTGAGACCTGCGAAGATGAAACGTATTGATGCCAGCGGTTTGAAAGTCGCGCCGATCCTGTTCGATTTCATTGCCAAGGAGGCCGCGCCGCAGACGGGAATTTCTCCGGACGCATTTTGGGCCGGGCTCGCCGGAGTTCTGAAGGCGCTCGGCCCGCGCAACAAGGAACTGCTGACCGTTCGCGACACGCTCCAGAGCAAGATCGACGCCTGGCATCGCGCCAACAAGGGCAAGCCGATCGACATCAATGCCTATACCGCGTTCCTGAAGGAGATCGGCTATCTGCTGCCGGAGCCCGCGACGCGGCAGGTCGAGACGGCCAACGTCGACGAAGAGATCGGCAAGATCTGCGGTCCGCAGCTCGTGGTGCCGCTCACCAACGCCCGCTATGCGCTGAACGCCGCAAACGCGCGCTGGGGCAGCCTGTACGACGCCTTCTACGGCACCGACGCCATCCCGCACGATCCGAGCGAGAGCGGCAAGGGATACAGCAAGGCCCGCGGCGACAAGGTCATCGCGAAAGCAAAAGCCTTCCTCGATCAGGCCGCACCGCTCGCGACCGGCAACCACAGTGACGTCACCTCCTACAGCATCGTCGGCGGCAAGCTCGACGTGAAACTCAAGAGCGGCAACGCCACCGCACTGAAGAACGAGGCGCAGCTCGCCGGCTATCAGGGCGACGCGGCTTCGCCGTCGGCCGTGCTGCTCGTCAACAACGGCATGCACATCGAGATCAGGATCGATCGCACCCATTCGATCGGCAAGGATGATCCGGCCGGCGTCGCCGACGTCATCATGGAAGCGGCCGTCTCGACCATTCTCGACATGGAAGACAGCGTCGCCGCCGTCGACGCCGAAGACAAGGTGCTCGTCTATCGCAACACGCTCGGCCTGATGAACGGCACGCTGAAGGATACGTTCGAGAAGGGCGGCAAGCCGATGACGCGCTCGCTCAACGGCGACCGCACCTACAAGGCGCCGAACGGCGGCAAGGATGTGACCTTGCATGGCCGCAGCCTGCTCTTGATGCGCAACGTCGGCCATCACATGTACACCGACGTCGTGCTGGACGAGAACGGCCAGGAAATTCCCGAAACCTATCTCGATGCGGCCGTCGCAGCCCTGCTCGCGATCCACGATCTCAAGGGTCAGACCAAGTACCGCAACACCCGCAAGGGCTCGGTCTACATCGTCAAACCGAAGATGCATGGCCCGGACGAAGTTCAACTCGCCTGCGATCTGTTCGCCGCCGTCGAGAAGATGCTGTCGCTGCCGGCCAACACGCTGAAGATCGGCATCATGGACGAGGAGCGCCGCACCACGGTGAACCTCAAGGCCTGTATCGACCGCGCCTATCAGCGCATCTTCTTCATCAACACCGGCTTCCTCGATCGCACCGGCGACGAAATTCATACGTCGATGGAAGCGGGTCCGATGATCCGCAAGAACGACATGCGCGGCAGCGCCTGGATCAAGGCCTACGAGGACTGGAACGTCGACAACGGCCTGATCGAGGGCCTTCCCGGCCATGCGCAGATCGGCAAGGGCATGTGGGCCGCGCCGGACAAGATGGTCGACATGATGACGCAGAAGGTTGCGCATCCGCAGGCGGGTGCGGCAACGGCGTGGGTCCCCTCGCCGACAGCGGCGACGCTGCACGCGCTGCACTATCATCAGGTCGATGTGATCGCGCGCCAGAACGAACTGAAGAGCAAAGGTCCGCGCGCGAAGCTCTCCGACATCCTCACGATTCCGGTATCGCAATCGAACTGGGCGCCGGACGATGTGAAGCAGGAGATCGACAACAATTGCCAGGGCATCCTCGGCTACGTCGTGCGCTGGATCGATCAGGGCGTCGGCTGCTCGAAGGTGCCGGACATTCACGATGTCGGCCTGATGGAAGACCGCGCGACGCTGCGCATCTCGAGCCAGCATCTCGCCAACTGGCTGCATCACGGCGTCGTCACCAATGATCAGGTGATGGAAGCGATGAAGCGCATGGCGATCGTCGTCGACCGCCAGAATGCTGGAGATGCCGAATACAAGCCGATGGCGCCGAAGTTCGACGGCATCGCCTTCAAGGCGGCGTGCGATCTCGTGTTCAAGGGCAAGGAACAGCCGAACGGCTACACCGAGTTCATTCTCACTGAGCGCCGCAAGGAAGCGAAGGCGGCTGGATAAGCCACCACTCTCAAGCAAAAAGCCCCGGCCGCAAGCCGGGGCTTTTCTTTCGTTGCCCGCTCAGAATACGGCCAGATACTTCAGCAACGAGATGATGCCGATGACGATAACGATCGCACG
The DNA here is from genome assembly GCA_049323835.1 of Pseudomonadota bacterium. GTDB lineage: Bacteria > Pseudomonadota > Alphaproteobacteria > Rhizobiales > Xanthobacteraceae > SG-bin9. The sequence continues at coordinate 38,338 of JBMOOJ010000077.1, forward strand.
CGCGATCTGCTTGGCGCGGCCATCCAGCGGCAGCATGTTGATGAGATAAAGCACCAGGACGACGACAAGGAACGTGATCAGGATGCTGATGAGCAACGACATGGGCTTACCTCGAATTGCCTCGACAGGGTCTCGCTTGCCGGTCAAGCGCCCGACATTCGCGTCCATCCAATGAGCGCGAACTGGACGAAGGCCGGGATGTGAATCGCGTCGTCAACGCCGGTATTGCGTTGTTGTTCCGCCGGCGGAACAGCGGCTCAATGCACGCAGCGCGCGAATCGCCGAGTGTTCCTCGCGTGTTAAATGGTTACCGCTTTCTTTACGAAGTTCCCCTAGATCAAAAGACGGGTCTTTCAGGGGGATATCGACATGCTTGCGCGCCTCAGCGGCAGCTTTCTTGTGAAGTCCGTTATCGTCGTCATGGCCAGCTGCATCGTGTTGATGCTCGCGCTGGATAGCTGGCGATCGCTGGATCGGCTGACCGTTACAAGCCGTATTGCCGCAGCCGCAGATGCATCGGCGAATGCGTTCAAGGCCATGCACAACCTGCGTACCGATCGCGCTTCAACCACCCGCACGCTCAACAACGACGCACCCATCGACCCGAATCTCGCGACTTACCTTCGCAAGATTCGCGATGCACAAATGCCGGCGCTGCGCGCAGCCGTCGATCTCCTCGGCGGGCTTGAGTTCGCAGACAAGGCAGCGCTGCTGCCGGAGCTCACCCGCCTCAACCAGACGCTGGTCGGGTTGCAGGCTGAGTCATGGGATGCAATGGCAAAACCGAAAGCCGCGCGCCGCAGCGGCCTCGCAAAGGAGCTCTACGATAACGAGACCTCGCTGCTGGACATTCTGGACAAGGTTTCCACTCGCCTTGCCGCCACCATCCAGCATAGCGACGCCAAGGTCGACCAGTACCTTGCCGTCAAGCAAATGGCCTGGCTGCTGCGCAACACAGCCGGCGAGGCGTCGCTCCTGGTTTCGAACAGCCTTGGCGCCGGCAAAGCCACACCCGAGACACGCTTGACGTACACCCGACACGTCGGCGGTATCGATGCGGCGTGGAACGCGCTGGAAAGCTCGGCCTCCGGACCCCTGCCGTCGTCCCTGACGAGCGCGATGTCTGCGGCCAAGACGGCCTACTTCGAGCCAGCATACGTCGCCACGCGCGACAAGCTGCTGAACGCCATGATCAACGGCGAGAAAGCCGAGATGACGTCCGCCCAATGGGCGCCGTACACCGTCGAACGCATGGGCAGTGCGGTGGCAGTTGCCGAGCGCGCGCTGGAAGCGGCCAAGGATCACGGTGTGACGCTGTATCAGTCGGCTATGCGCGGTCTCATCATTCAGCTCTGCCTGCTCGTGCTTGCGGCCGGTTTGGCCGTCGGAAGCATGATGATCGTCACGAGGCGCATGACCGGCCCGCTTCACGTCATCCGCGATGCAATGCTGAAGGTTGCCGCCGGCGATACCAGCGTCGACGTGTCATACACCGACCGCAAGGACGAGATCGGTGCACTGGCAAATGCGCTCGGCACCTTCAGGCAGAACGCCGCCGAAAAGGCGCAAATTGAGAACGAGCAGCGCGAGCGGCACGACCGCAATGCGGCGCGGCAACAGGCGATCGAAAATCACATCTCGGCGTTCGAGAGTCAGGTTCGCGAAACGCTGGATACGCTTGCATCGGCCTCGGATCAGATGCGCCAGACCTCCGAGAGCATGTCGGTCATCTCCGAGCAGACCAACTCGCAGGTGCAGATGGCCGCGAAGGCCTCCGGTGAAGCGTCGGCGAACGTACAAAGCGTCGCCGCGGCATCGGAAGAGCTCAGCGCCTCGATCGGCGACATCAGCCGTCAGGTCACCCATGCGGCAAGCATTGCCAGCCGCGCCGTCGATCAGGCCCGCCAGACCGACAACACCGTGCAGGGCCTGTCGGAAACGGCCAGCAAGATCGGCGACGTCGTCAAGCTGATCAACGACATCGCCGGCCAGACCAACCTGCTGGCGCTCAACGCCACGATCGAAGCGGCTCGCGCCGGCGAGGCCGGCAAGGGTTTCGCGGTGGTGGCGTCGGAGGTGAAGTCGCTCGCCAACCAAACGGCAAAAGCGACCGAGGAAATCTCGCAGCAGATCGCTGCCGTACAGAAAGTCGCGCAGGACGCCATGGATGCCATCAAGGGCATCGGTGGCACCATCGGCGAGGTCAGCGAGGTTGCCACCGCGATCGCAGCTGCCGTCGAGGAGCAGGGCGCGGCGACCATGGAAATCACCCGCAACACGCAGCAAGCCGCCCAGGGCACCAAGGATGTTTCAGACAACATCACGGGCGTCAGCGCCGGTGCGGACGCAACCGGCAATTCGGCGCAGAACGTGAAGTCGGCCGCCGAAGCGCTCGGCGAGCAGGCGCAGCACCTGCGCGATCAGGTCAACGATTTCCTCGGCAAGATCCGCGCCGCCTGACAGAGCGGAAGCATCAGCAAGGGCTGCGTTCGCACGAGCGCAGCCCTTGCTTTTTTGTGCTGATCGGCGGCTATTGAGCCGCAACCACTGGCAAGCGGCTGAAGCGCGCCTGCACCGACGATGACGCCGGCGAGAACTGAACGGTCTTGCGCCGGCTGTCGGCACGGCCACGAGCAACCATCAATCCGTGCGGCCCGGCGACCATATCGCCGCGTCTCAACGTCTTGTCGTCTTCGATCCTGATCTGCGCCAAGCCGACCGAGTCCTTGCCGTTGCAGGTGCAGCCGGCGACGAGCTCATTGCGGAAACGGAATGCATTCGGCAGATCGCTATAGCTTTTTCCGGCGTCGGACACCGCGTTATCGATGCTGCCGCCATAGAACACCCTGGTCTCGCTCGCCGGACAGAAGCTGTTGCAGGTCTGCGCCTTGCTTTGGCCCGCCGCAGACGGCAGCGGAAAATAGCGGCCATCGCACGTACGCACGCAGTAAGTCCCGGAACCCGACGTGCGGTTGCTCGATTCACGCCGCACGCTGCCGTTGTCGAACGGCTGATCGGGAGCATATGACGGCGGCGGTGTCGCGCGGCGTCCGCTTCCGAACACGTCGTTGAAAAATGAAAACAGATCCTGCGCCGGCGCTTGCGACGTTCCCAGACATGTCGCCGCGACGAATGCCGCGGCAGCAAGAGCAAGATATCCCGGGGCGACACGCATCGAATCGTCCTCAATAGAGCGTCGGCATCGCGCCGCCGCGCAACGAAGCCGACGTGACCGTGCGCGGCGCATCCGCCGTCGTCTCGAACTTCAGCGGCGCACTCTTCGCCAGCACGACCACCTTGGTGCCGACGTTGACGCGGTTGAACAGGTCGACGACATCCTCATTGGTCAGACGGATACAGCCGCTCGAGACGAACTTGCCGATCGTCGTCGGATCGTTGGTGCCGTGAATGCGATAGATGCTGGAGCCGAGATACATGGCGCGGGCGCCGAGCGGATTGCCCGGCCCGCCTGCCATGAAACGCGGCAGATAGGGCTGGCGCGCGATCATTTCCTGCGGGGGATGCCAATCCGGCCACTCCATTTTGCGCGACACCGTCTGTACGCCCGACCACGTGAAACCTTCACGGCCGACGCCGACGCCGTAACGGATCGCCTTGCCGCCGCCGAGAACGTAGTACAGCGCCGTGTTGCCGGTATCGATGATGATGGTGCCCGCAGCTTCGCGGGTCGGAAAATTCACCGTGGTGCGCCGGAGGCGCTTGGGCATCGCGGCGGCATCCTCCTCCGCGACATTGATGCCCGGCCGGCTGAGTGCCTCGTTTGACCACGTTGCCGATGGCGCGGGCGCATAGCTCAGCACCTGAGCCGACGCCGGCGAAACTGAAATGCCGGGCAGAGAGAAGGCGACAACGGTGACAGCGGCGAAGATCGACCGCTGCGCTGCGATACGAACATTCAACCTGGCGCGCATGAAAGGCCCCTGCGTTTGCGCCGGCTTATCCGGCGCCAGACAAACGCGGATGGCCGCTGCCGGTTCCTGTGCAGCTTGCGTCGGCGCTTCTGACGATCGCTCCGCGTCATCAACACTGCGCGATGGAACTTTGCCTCACCGGCATCGTTGCAGATCCGACAGAACACGGACCGCGGCGCGATCGAACGATCGCCTCCGGTCAGACTGAAGTATTGGGTGCGGGAGTTTGAGGAGCTGGCATGTCACTCGGAACCATTCTCGTCATCATTCTGATTCTGGTGCTGCTCGGTGTGATCCCGACCTGGGGCTACAGTGGAAATTGGGGTTACGGCCCCTCCGGAATTGTCGGCACCATCCTGATCATCGTTCTCGTTCTGGCGTTGCTGGGCCGATTGTAACGCAGGCGCGCACGAGCCTGCGTCGAGGGTAGGTCGATGGCGGGAGCGGACGCCGTACGGCGGAAAGATGCACCGGCGGTACGGCTGACGGCGGACGAGCCGCCGCGTTTGCAGTTCTCGCTCCGCGAGATCGCAAGCTATTCCATTATCGTGACCGCGTTCATTGCCGTCATCGCCGCGCTCTATACCGGGCGCTTCTTTTTCCTGCCGATCGTCACGGGATTTGTCGTCGGAACGATGCTCTCGCCGGCCGCGCAGAAGCTGTCGGCCTACCGCATTCCGCGCACGATCAGCGCCGTGCTGATCGTCTCCGGCGTCTGCATCGCGCTTCTGTTCGTGATCGGCCTGATTTCAGCGCCGCTGATCGACTGGAGCCAGCGCATCCCCGAAATCACCGCAGCGGTGAAATCCAAGCTGCACGTGTTCGATCGCCCGCTGGCGCTCTGGCATCAGCTCCGCGACATGTTCGGCGAAACGGCAGCGCCTTCCCTTTCGCTGCCGAAAGTCGACTGGATGCATTCGACGCTCGAATTCCTGTCGCCGACGGTGGCGCAGCTTCTGGTGTTTTTCGCGACGCTGGTGCTGTTCATCGCCAGTTGGCCGGACATGCGACGCGCCATGATCCTGATGTTTCCGGATCGCGAGGCGCGCCTGCGCACCCTGCGCATCCTCAATGCCATCGAAGGGCAGCTCGGCGGCTATCTGCTCATGGTGACGGGCATCAATGTCGCCGTCGGCATTGCAACCGGCCTGATCTGCGCCTCAACCGGCATGCCGAGTCCTGCCGGTCTCGGCGCGCTGGCGGCAACGCTGAACTACATTCCGATCATCGGCCCGATCGTCATGTTCGCGATCATTGCCGTCGTTGGATTGATCAGCTTTCCGTCCATCGGCGGAGCGCTCCTCCCCTGCGGTTTGTTTGCCGCGATGATCTTTGTCGAAGGACATTTCATTACACCCTCCATCATCGGCCGCCGGCTCGCGCTCAACGCGCTTGTGGTTTTTCTCGCGATCGCATTCTGGACCTGGTTGTGGGGGCCGATGGGCGCGTTTCTCTCATCGCCCTTGCTGATCGTCGGACTGATCCTGAAGGAGCATCTGACGCCGGATGAGAACGGATCGCTTGCCGAAGGCTGATCCGGGTTCAGCCGATGGAACTTCGTTTGCGGGCGCGCGTTTGTTCAGCATCTGCACCGACAGAAGAGACGCCAATGTCCAGTACCGACGGCGAAAGCGAGATGAAAACAATGGCCGACAAAGCAACCTATGACCGCCTGGAGAAGGATATCGAGACCGTGAAGAACGAGATGTCAGCACTTGGCGAACAGATTTCCGAAGCGCTGAACACGCTTGCCGGCAGCGCCCGCAAGGAAGCGCGCCGCGGGTACAAGCGCGCGCGAGCCAATGTGGATTCAGTCATGTCCGATGTGAGCGAACGCGGTAACGCAGCGCTGGAAGCTGCGCAGGACGCAGCCGCAACGCTCGAGGAAACGCTGGAGGACGCGATTCATCAGCGTCCGATCGCGGCGATCGGCCTCGCCATCGGCCTCGGCTTCCTTATCGGCGTGACCTGGCGCCGCTGACATCGGACGTCATTGATCGAACGCGGGCCGCAGCCAGCCGGCGGCCGCCTCTGGAAAGGGAAAGTTCGTCGGGATGATGCGGTTGATCGATGATTTGAAAGACAGCACGGGTTCGCTTCTGCGCATGACGTCCATCGCCATGGCAGCGGCGGCCTCGTTATTCATCACCACTGCGTTCCTGAGCGCTGCGGCGTTTGTCGTCGTACTGGACAGGTACGGATTGATGTGGGCCTGCCTGACCGGCGCTGGCATCTACGCGGTCCTGACCGCGATGGCCGCAGGCGTTTATCTCTATCGCAAGCGCCAGGCCGCCGGGGTGCCGGAGAAAGCCAAAACAGTGCTGCAGAGCGCGCTTGCTGATCCCATGGTGCTGGCGGCGGGTCTTCAGATCGTTCGCACGGTCGGCGTCAGGCGATTATTGCCGCTGCTCGCGATCGGCGGCATTGCAGTTGGGCTGATGGCCAGTCGCGCTGGAAGCGAACAGCCGGAAGAGTAGCTACCGGTTATCCGCCCACGTAAAATCTCACGTGATGCAGCGGCCGGAATCGAGCACTTTGGCGACTTCGGTCAACCCGCTCACCACCGGCTCGCACGCAATCAACTTGCGCGTGCCATTCGGCTTGACCGGTCGCGCCGACGGTGCGGGCGTGCTGTCGCTGCGCACCTGATCGGCCGGAATGCGGATCAGCACGGACGTATGCGCCAGCTGACCCACGTGTATCGAGACCGTCCGCAGCGATTGCTTCGATGGAGCCATCACGATGCCACGATCCTGCTTCGCCGCGCGATTGATCTCGGGCGCGGAGCCCGGCGCAATCAGCCCGGCATCGCTGTGCCGCGCACCGAACGACGAACCGAGATCGTTGCCGGACGCCATCTCGAAATGCGCCCCGCTCAACACCAGCGCCGCCACGGCGACGCCGAGAAGACTTGATGAAATTCGCGCCAATGATCGCGCCATGAGTGGCCTCGCACGCTTGCCGTTGGGCTTTCGCTGATCAACGGCGGCCGGAAGGCAATGTTCCGGCGGGGGACTGGATCGGCGCTCTCAATAATTCTTGAGAAGCCGGGAACGGATGCACGCGGACACAGTTACCTACGCAGCCGGTTATTTCCCCCTGCCCCAATTGACCGGCGACGTGGGGCGCGGCCGTGGTGATGCCGGTCGCGCCCTTTTCATTTGGCGCGGCGACCAAGCCGCAGGTTCAATGCACCGTTAAGCCCCCGATCCGGCAACAAAAAAGCCGGGCATCCAGCCCGGCTTTCAAATCATCCGTGTAGCGCGCGTTCAGGACGCAGCGGCGTGCGGTTTGCGCGTGCGCGAATTGCGCTGGAAGAACAACGCCTGACTTGCCACTGCCGAGACCATCGCTGGCTGGAACGGCTTCGAGATCAGGAACGCCGGCTCCGGCCGTTCGCCCGTCAGGAATCGCTCCGGGTATGCGGTGATAAAGACCACCGGCACCTCGAATGCCCTCAGCAGCTCGTTCACCGCGTCAAGACCCGAACTGCCATCGGCAAGCTGAATATCAGCAAGAATCAAACCTGGACGTTTCTTGCTAGCCATCGCGACGGCATCCGTGTGTGTGCGGGCAACGCCGATGACATTGTGGCCGAGGTTCTTGACGAGACTCTCCAGATCCATCGCAATGAACGTCTCGTCCTCGATAATGAGCACGTCGGTTGCGATCTCGGCCGCCATTTCACGGCCGGCCGTATCCGCAAGCTGACGCACCTCGGCGACATCCTTTTGCAGGATGTAAGCCACATCTTCTTCCGCAAACCCCTCGAGCGACAGCAGCAGGAAGGCCTGGCGCGGCAACGGAGTGATGTTCGACAGGCGCCGTTCCGACGGCACCTGAAGGAACGGAGCATCGGCACTTTCGTTCACCGCTACGGAATTCCAGATACCGGTGAAGAGGCGGAAGAGCCCCGCGCGCGGCCCGTGTTTCTCATCGAGAAGCCCCGGATCCTGCAGCAGGGCCTCCAGCATCGCGGCGACATAGGCATCGCCGGAGGCCTGGCTGCCGGTCAGAGCACGAGCGTAGCGCCGCAGCAGCGGCAGGTGTTCAGCAACAATTTGAGATCGAGACATCCCCACTCCATCGCTTGTGCACGCGCAGCGAGGCCGGCTGCACTACCGTCATCCCTGCGCATGTCATCTTGCTCCTGACGACTCCCGAAAGCGATAAAAGTTCCCTGGCCTCGGAACTTTTCAGCCGAACCTGCATTAGACCTTTCATACGTCTCGCGGCCCGCGCCGGGACGAAGCGGGGAAAGATCAAAAATCTGAGTAGGTTAGCCGTTCAAGGCTTTGAGAAGGTTACGGATCGCAGATGAAAGAAGCCAAGCCACAAGCAGTCAGACCCGCAAGATCTGGCAAACCCGGTGGACTGAATGCCGAGATTCAATCGCGGATCGGGCATCAGTTGCGCGCAATGTATGACGACGTGGTGCGCCAGGGTGTGCCGGATCGGTTTGCGGATCTGATCCGGAAACTTGACGGGCCGGACTCATCCGCATCCGGAACCGGAGACCCGTCTGGGCAGGGTGGAGGAGCGCCACATGCGGCGGCTTCTTCGTCAAACATTGCGGCAAAAACCGATGGGAGGGACTAATGCCCCTCACCAACGCCCTTCGGGATGACATTCTGGCAACCGTGCCAAGTCTCCGCGCATTTGCGATGTCGCTCAGCGGCAACAGCGATCGCGCCGACGATCTGGTGCAGGAGACGCTGCTGCGCGCGCTTGCCAACATCGACTCCTTCCAGCCGGGCTCGAACCTGCCGGCGTGGCTATTCACGATTCTGCGCAACCTCTTCCGCTCCGATTACCGGAAACGGCGGCGCGAAGTCGAGGATACGGACGGCAGCTATGCCGAGACGCTGAAATCGCATCCGAGTCAGACCGGACACCTCGAGTTCGAGGAATTCCGTGCAGCACTCGATAAGCTGCCGCAGGATCAGCGCGAGGCCCTGATCCTGGTCGGAGCCTCCGGGTTCTCCTACGAAGATGCGGCCGCAATCTGCGGCTGCGCGGTCGGCACCATCAAGAGCCGCGTCAACCGCGCGCGTTCGAAGCTGAGCGCGATGCTCTACGTCGACAGCGCGGAAGATTTCGGTCCGGACAACACGGTCCGCGCGGTGATCGGCGGCGGCGGATAGTCGCTGCTTCGATCGAGGCTTTTGCCTCCAGTAGAAAGAAAGCGGCCAGTTCGACTGGCCGCTTTCTTTTTGATGTCTCAGACGACTGGAGAGATGGCCTGGCTTGTCAGTTCAATCCGCCGAACGCCCAGATCAGGACAAGGATCGGAAGCGGAATACCCAAAAGCCAAAGCAGCAGATAGCGGCCCATATCAACCCTCCAGACATCGTGACATTGATACCAAACCAATGTCCGGGAAGACGCTTTGTTCCGCTCACGTGCGGTTCGCAGGCACCTGCAATTTTCCGGTCCGCAGGATTTCCGGCGCGTCGAGCACGGTGCTCATCGGCGCCGTGAGCTCATAGACATAGCTCACATCGGTGAAGTAGGTCTTCGACGCGCCACCCAGGGCTTCAGGCGCCACGCGCTCGAGCAGGATGCGCCCGAAATCGCTGTCCGCACGGCGCGTCGCTTCGCTGGTGTTGAATTCTTCCCAGCGAAAGTTGAAAACCGTGTTCGGCTCGTCGCCGCTCAGCGACCATTGCACGACAACGTTCGGATGCTTGCCGACCAGCGACAGTCCCTCATCCGAATGCGACGCGAGCTCGAAGAACAACAGCGCCAGGCTTTGCGCCGCTCGCGCGCTGACAACGAGATCGGGGCCGCTCAGCGAAATGCGTTCGGCGTGCGGAATCGCGCGGGCCTCGAACAGGCCCTTCAGCTTGACGCCTTGCCATTGGCTATCGCTGAGCAGCGTCACCACATGCGACATCGCGTGGATTCGGCCGATCAGAAGCTCGCGCGCGACATTGAGATCGACGCCGGGCCGGATCGTCCGGGTGACGATCGACTGGATGACGGCGAGAATGTTCTTCACACGATGATTGAGTTCGTCGATGACAGCCGTCAAACGCCGCTCGAAATCGATCCGGGTTTCGATCTCGCGGGTCAGGCGCAGATTGCTGTGAACGACGTAGCCCAGCAGCCCGCAAACGACACTGGTGAGAGCGATGCCGATCAGCGCGACGATCCCTGCAATATCGCGCGCGCGGATCGACGGCTCGGTTTTCGGATAGTAGGTGAGCGTCCAGTCGCGGCCGCCGAAGATCACGGTCCGCGCCCAGCCCTGCACGCCTTCCGGCTGGCGCACGGGCGCGGTCGTCACCTTACCTTCGGCATCCGCTCGCAGTTCTTGCGACGGGTTGCCCGGATCGATCAGCGAGACCGTGAACGGAGCGGTGCCATCGCTCGGCAGCATCAGCGGCGCAAGGTGATACGAAATGGAGATAAAGCCGAGAACGTCGTCCGAGGTGTCGCGCGTCACCGCAGCCGCCAGCACGACCCCCAGCGCACCATCGCTGATCAGGCGAAACGGGTTGGAACTGATCGGCTTGCCTTCCTTTGCGCTACGCGCGAGCACCGGCCCGAGATTGGGGCTTTTTTCGAGAGAACGGCCGGCGAGAGCCATGACACCCGGCGACTTGGGCTCGACGTCCATGATCACGAGCTGCGGCTCGCGGACCGCCGCAAGATCAAGCGGCGCGTCGTCAGACCCGCGCAGCACCGGCTTGGGATAGCCCGCACGCATGAGTTCTGCCTCGGCCGCGGCAAGGTCGCCGGGCTGGATGCGAGAAATCCAGCTCACCACAGCGAAATCGGTCCGCGAGGCCACGATGGCCGGGCGCAACGGCTTCAGCGTGTCGGATTGATAGAATGCCGGCGACCGGAACAGGCCGACCGCCACGCGCATCAAGAGCTCGCGTTCGCCGAGCCGGTCCTGAACCGCGCCCGCGTGACTGTCGATCGCCCGCGCCAGCGCGAGCTGATCGAGCGACTGCTCCTGGTCGTAAACGCGCAGCGCAGTGAGACCCGAGGCGAGCACCCCGAGCAAAGCCACCAGCGCAATCATGATTCCCAGCCGGAGCACGCGCTTACTCAAAATCGTGATGGATCGGATGCTTGTTCACGGGCTTCGGTCAAATCCCCGCCGGGGCGCTGTCGAGAAAAGGGACAAAAGAACAAGGGACACGCCGCAATTCCCGGTTGCAGGCTGCAGTGCCGCCTGCAGCGAGCCTGAGTATCTTAATTCTCGTTCCAAACCTTGGTTCCATCGGCGCAGATGAATCTTTTACCCGGCATCAGCGCTGCCGCTCCGGATCAAAGTTGCTCGGCGGCGCCATGGCCGCCTTGCGCACGAGTTCGCTGAGTGGCGGGCGCGACATCCCGATATGATCCAGGCGCGGCTGCGCGCGGGCCAGGATCAGACCGACCACAATCAGGATAATGCCTGTGACGACGAGTCCCAGAAACATCTTGCCGTAGTCGAGCATCGTTCACGCACCCAGCGATATCGGGGCTAACCGCTTGAGCGCGGAAGCGTTCCGATTTCCTTTGGCAGGATGGTGGAAAATCCCGGTCTGGAGGAAGGAAGCATCCCCGGCGGCCGCTGCCTCACCCCGGCAAGAGCGAGGCAGACCGGGTGCCGGACCGTTCCGGTCAGAGCTTCTCGATATTGCCGTCGCTGATGATCTCGATCTCGGTCGGCGACGCCTTGAACGGCGCCGAGAGCGATCGCCACACTTTCATGTGTGCCGAGCGGGCATGCGCGGCGAGGTCCTCGCGCGTCGCCCATCGCTCCACCACGACGAACCGGTTGGGGTCGTTCACGCTGACATGGCTGTCGTAGTAGATGCAGCCTTTCTCCTTCTGCGTCTCAGCAATGCACTCCTTCGCGCCGGCCAGATAAGCGTCGCGGTGTTCAGGCTTCACCTGTGTGGTGGCAACAACATAGATCATGGCGGCCTCCTCGCGTTACCGGATATCGACCTTTGCCGGGGTGATGATCTCGATCTTTGCCGGCGCGCTCATGCATTCCTTCACCACCTTGCGCCAGGCCCGCATGTGGTCGCTCGCGCCGTGCGGCCCGAGCGCATCCGTGTTCTCCCATTGCTCGACGAACACGAACTTCGCCGGATCGGTCACGCTCTCGTGCATATCGTACGCGATGCAGCCGGGCTCTTTCAGGGTCGCCGCGATGCAGACTTTTGCGCCGGCAATCAGCTCGGCGCGGGTTTCGGGCTTCACGGTGAGTGTGGCAACGACATAGATCACGCGGCATTCCTCCGGTCGTTTTCAGGCTTCTTGGGCAGGGCCGGCCGCGGCCAGCGCCTTGAAATACCGGCAATTCTAGAGCTCGGATTACTGATTGCAACGCGCGGACGGCTCATCGGCGCCCAAACCGGCCGAAAACGGCCCAAAAAACCGAATCCGGGCTCATATTAATCTTGAAAGCGCCGTCTTCCTGTTCCATATGACCCGCACGACCTTGAGATTCATCAGGTCCCTGCAAGCTGCGTGTTCGAGCCCTCCATTGGGCCTCAGGCTTGCCCCCGTCTCGCCAACACACGACACCCTAAACACGCTGGTGTCCCGAGACTTGCCCGTACCTGGCATTCCGCCAGGGACGCGCTCTCCTTTTATGGAAAGACCTCTTTTGACCTCCTTTCAGGATTTCGGCCTCGCCGATCCCATCGCCCGTGCGCTCAAGGAAGAAAACTACGTTACGCCCACGCCCATTCAGGCCCAGACTATCCCGATCGCCCTGACCGGCCGCGACGTGGTCGGCATCGCCCAGACCGGCACCGGCAAGACCGCCTCCTTCGCTCTCCCCATTCTGCACCTGCTGCTGCAATCGCGCGTCAGACCACAACCGAAACACTGCCGCGTGCTGGTGCTGAGCCCGACCCGCGAGCTGTCGGGCCAGATTCTCGACAGCTTCAACGCCTATGGCCGGCATATGCGCCTGACCTCGGCGCTCGCCATCGGCGGCGTGCCGATGGGCCGTCAGGTCCGCGCCGTCATGCAGGGCGTCGAAGTGATGGTGGCCACCCCCGGCCGCCTGCTTGACCTCGTGCAGGGCAATGCGCTCAAGCTCAATCAGGTCGAGTTTCTCGTCCTCGACGAAGCCGACCGCATGCTCGACATGGGCTTCATCAACGACATCCGGAAAATCGTCACCAAGCTGCCGATGCGGCGGCAGACGCTGTTCTTCTCGGCCACCATGCCAAAGGACATCGCCGATCTCGCCGAGCAGATGCTGCGCGATCCGGCGCGCGTCGCCGTGACGCCGGTCGCCTCGACCGTCGACCGCATCGAGCAGCGCGTGATCCAGGTCGATCACGCGGCCAAGCCCGCCCTGCTCGCCAGGCTGCTGACGCAGGAACCGGTCAACCGCGCCCTTGTCTTCACCCGCACCAAGCATGGCGCCGACAAGGTGGTGAAGGGCCTCGCCAAGTCCGGCATCGCCGCCGAGGCGATCCACGGCAACAAGTCGCAAAACCACCGCGAGCGCGTGCTCGCCGCCTTCCGGTCCGGACAAATCCGGACCCTCGTCGCCACCGACATTGCCGCACGCGGCATCGACGTCGATGGCGTCAGCCACGTGGTCAACTTCGACCTGCCGAACGTACCGGAAACCTACGTCCATCGCATCGGCCGCACCGCCCGTGCCGGCGCCGATGGCATCGCGATCTCGCTCTGCGCCGGCCCCGACGAGCAGGGTTACCTGCGCGATATCGAGCGGCTGATCCGTATCAGCCTGCCGAAGGAAGATCTGCGGACCCCGGGCCAACGCGATGCGTCCCCCGCCCCGCATCATCGCCCGGGACGGGCACCGCATCACCATGGCCATGGTGGCCGGCCGCAGCGTGACGATGCGAGCCCCGCCTCGAAAGGACCGCGCCGGCGCCGGAAGCACGGCGGCGGTGGCCAGCCCAACCGGCACGATGCGCCCCGCCCGTCGCACGGCGGCAACCCATCGCATGGCGGCCAGAGTGATGGTATTCAGGGCGTCGCATTTTTGCGCCGCGACAGCCGGCCCGCGCAGCCGAACCGCAACCGTAACTCACGCAGCTAACCGCATTCGTTCTGGAGAACCCTATGGCGAAAGAAGAGCTGATCCAGTTCGAAGGACTGGTCACCGAAATCCTCCCCGATGCCCGCTATCGCGTTCAGCTCGATGCCGGGCACGAGATCATTGCCTACACCGCGGGCAAGATGAAAAAGAACCGGATCAAGACGCTGGCCGGCGATCGCGTGACCATCGAGATGTCTCCCTATGATCTGGAGAAGGGCCGGCTGATCTTCCGGCACAAGGATGAGCGTCCGGGCGGCGCGCCGGTGCCGCGAGGCGGTCAGGCGCGCGGCCAGTTCCGGCGCCGCTAGCCTGCCTTCGGGGCAACCGGCGGCGCGGACATCCGCAGCCGTCGGCCCCGGTGATTGCGCCGCAATTGAGACAAATTGCCCGGTGCCAAAAAAACGATCCGCTCCGGATTGTTTCAGGCTTTCTTTTCGCCTAAACTTTCCGGCATCGATTTTCGGCCGGACGTGACATGAGCTACCACCGGTACAGCCGGTTTAGACGCTGACGACCTCACCCAAAATTCGATATCACCAACCCGCTTCGCCGTGGGTTTTGACGCGACTTAAGTATCGAAAAGGACTTCCCCGTGAGCATGGGAACAGTGAAGTGGTTTAACGCGACTAAGGGCTACGGCTTCATCCAGCCGGATGATGGCGGCAACGATGTGTTCGTGCACATCAGCGCCGTCGAGCGCGCCGGTCTCGGCACGCTGCGCGAAGGGCAGAAGATCAGCTACGAAATCGTCGCCGATCGCCGTTCGGGCAAGTCGTCCGCTGACAATCTGCGCGCCGCAGGCTAACACGTTCCGCGGTCCGGCCGCGGTCAACGCAACAACTGCTGGCAAGATGGCGAAGGGCCGCGTGATGCGCGGCCCTTTTGCTTTTGGTGGCTGGTATTGACGATCAGCCTTGGTGCTTTGCGTTAACGGCGGCGTTGCGCGCGCCCCGAACCAGGCTGCTGCCTCACTGCATTGCCGCGACCTTGATGCCGGTCGGGCCAAGGATCACCACGAACAGAACCGGCAGGAAGAACACGATCATCGGCACGGTCAGCTTCGGCGGCAGGGCCGCCGCCTTTTTCTCCGCCTCGTTCATGCGGGAGTCCCGGCTCTCCTGCGCCAGCACGCGCAGGGTCTGCCCGAGCGGTGTGCCGTAGCGTTCCGATTGCATCAGCGCGAGGCAGACCGATTTGATATTCTCGAGCCCCGTGCGTTTGGCGAAGTTCTCGTATGCCATCCTGCGATCCTGAAGATACGACAGTTCGGCCGTCGTCAGCGTGAATTCTTCCGCCAGCGGAATCGACTGCGAACCGATCTCCACCGAGACGCGGCGGAAAGCCGCCTCGATCGACATGCCGGACTCGACGCAGATCAGAAGCAGGTCGAGCGCATCGGGGAAGGCGCGCTTGATTGACAGCTGCCGCTTGCTGATCTTGTTCTTCAGGAACAGCATCGGCGCCTGCATGCCGAGCAGCGCCGCCATCAGGCACATGCCGATCTTGATCGTCGGCGACTGATCGCTGTTGAGCACAAAGAAAATATATATCGCCGAGACGATCAAGAACACGATCGGAGTGACGAGCCGGAAGAACAGGAACGTGACATACGGGGCCTGCCCGCGATAGCCGGCCATGACGAGTTGATCGCGCGCCGCTTCCTGGCCCACCCATTTGCCAAGATTGAAATCGTCGACCACCTTCTGCACGACCTGCTTCGGGCTTTGGCGCAGCGACACTTTTTCCGATCTCGCGAGCCGATCGCGCTCGCGCTGCCGAATCCGTTCCCGCTCGCTGGCGACAGCCTTCATGCGCTTCGCCAGGCCGCCGCCGGAGAGCATCGGCATGGCCAGCGTGTAGATGGTTGCAGTCACCGCGATGGCCGCGAGCATCATCGCCATGAAGCGGGGATCGTGGAACTTGGTGATGATGAGTTCGAGCACGGCACCCTCTTCAGAAATCGAAGTTGATCATCTTCTTCATGACGAAGATGCCGGTTGCGTAGGACATCGCACTGACGGCCAGCAGGATGTGTCCGATCTGGGTGGTGAAAAGCACATCCATGTAGCCGGGACTCGTGACATAGACCGCGGCCATGACGACCAACGGCAAGGCGCCGATAATACCCGCGGATGCTTTCGCCTCCATAGACATCGCCTGAACCTTCGCGGCCATCTTCTTGCGGTCACGAAGCACCTTGGACAGATTTCCGAGAGCCTCGGACAGATTGCCGCCCGACTTGGTCTGGATCGCGATCACGATCGCGAAGAAGTTCGTTTCCGGCAGCGGCATGCGTTCGTAAAGGCGGCCGCAGGCTTCGCCGAGCGGCATGCCGATCGCCTGGGTTTCGATAATCGCCGCGAACTCGCTCTTGATCGGCTCCTTGGCGTCGGCGGCGACCATCTTGATCGAATCGAACAGCGGCAAGCCGGCACGGATGCCACGAACGATCACATCGACCGCGTCGGGCAGGCCTTCAAGGAATTTCTTCTCGCGGCGCTTCTTGAGAAAGCCGAGCAGCCAGCGCGGAACACCGAAACCCGCTGCAAAGGCCAAGCCCGCAGACGGTAGCAGTGCGATGCCCACGAAGTAGGCGCCCGCAAAGCCGAGCAGTCCGATCACCGCCGAGATGATGATGAACTGCTGCTTCGACCACGACAGGCCTGCTTGCTGGATCCGGGTTGCCAGCGGCAGCTTCTCGGACTTTTTGTGCCTGTTCTCGACTTCCTTGAGACTCTCCTCAACCTGCTCGCGGCGGCTGCGCTGGGCGCGCTCGGCCCGCCGGGCAGCGATCGGCTCCGCGCGCGCGATCGACGCCCTGCGCTTCTCCGCATTTTTTTCCCCGGAAAGATAAGGGTACAGGAACACCCACGCGACGCCGCCGATCGCGACAGCTGCGAGAAAGGCGAGAGCAGCCGGTTGAAGGTTCATGACCGCACGCCCTGGGGCTCTTCCGTATTGACCTTCTCGGCGGCATCGAGCGCCGCCGCGAGACGCTTCTCCTCGCCGTAGTAGCGGGCACGCTCCCAGAAGCGCGGACGGCCGATGCCGGTTCCGCGATGCTTGCCGATGATGTTGCCGTTCAGATCCTCACCCACCATGTCGTACACGAAAATGTCCTGGGTGATGATGGTGTCGCCTTCCATGCCCATCACCTCGGTGATGTGGGTAATGCGGCGCGAACCGTCACGCAGGCGTGCGGCCTGAACCACCACATCGATCGAGGCGCAGATCATTTCACGGATGGTTCGCGAAGGCAGCGAGAAGCCGCCCATGGTGATCATGGACTCGCAGCGCGACAGCGCTTCACGCGGATTGTTGGCGTGCAGCGTGCCCATCGAGCCGTCGTGGCCGGTGTTCATGGCCTGAAGCAGGTCGAACGCCTCCGGTCCGCGGACTTCGCCGACGATGATACGTTCGGGGCGCATACGCAGACAGTTGCGGACCAGATCGCGCATCGTCACCTGGCCTTCGCCCTCGATGTTCGGCGGGCGGGTTTCCAGGCGGACCACGTGCGGCTGTTGCAGCTGGAGTTCGGCGGCGTCCTCGCAGGTAATGATACGCTCGTCGTCGTCGATATAGCGGGTCAGACAGTTCAGCAGCGTCGTTTTGCCGGAGCCGGTGCCGCCCGAGATCAGCACGTTGACACGGCAGCGGCCGATCACCTGCAAAATCTCCGCGCCCTCGGCTGAGATCGCACCGAACTTGACGAGCTGTTCGAGCGTCAGCTTGTCGCGCTTGAATTTGCGGATGGTGAGCGCCGGGCCGTCGATCGCCAGCGGCGGCACGATCGCGTTGACGCGAGAGCCATCGATCAATCGCGCGTCGCAGATCGGCGACGACTCGTCGACACGGCGGCCGACCTGGCTGACAATGCGTTGACAGATGTTGAGAAGCTGCTGATTATCGCGGAAGCGAATGCCGGTCTTCTGAATCTTGCCCGCGACTTCGATGAAGACCGTTCCCGCGCCGTTGACCATGATGTCGGCGATATCGTCGCGCGCCAGCAACGGCTCGAGCGGACCGTAACCCAGCACGTCGTTACAGATATCGTCGAGCAGTTCCTCCTGCTCGGCGATTGACATCACGATGTTCTTGATCGCGATGATTTCGTTGACGATGTCGCGAATTTCCTCGCGCGCGGATTCGCCATCAAGCTTCGAGAGCTGCGCGAGATCGATCGCCTCGATCAATGCTCCGAAAATCGTCGCCTTGACCTGATAGTAATTGTCGGAGCGGCGCGTATCAGCAGGCGGAGGCGGCGCTTGCCGTGCCGGCGCCAGCGGCGGCGAAGCCATCGCCGGAGCAGAGGGCGGCTCCGGCAGACGGGAGGTGACTGGAGCCGCGGGCGCGGGATCGGCCGGCCGGATCGACGGCGCCGCTCTGGCAGTATTGTCAACTCCGCTACGCTTACCGAACACAGCGATACTCCACACACATCAGGACCACGGCTGGCCGCCGCGACCATTTCTTCCAACTATCCGGCGCGCCGCAGCTTCCCAAGCAACGGAGCCAGGAAGGAATTCTTCGGCTTCTTCGTTTCGCCGCGCCCCGTCATGCGCTGGGCGATCTGATGGAACATGTCCGCAACCCGATGGTTCGCGGCGATCTCGGCAATCATCTGGCCGTTGTTCGATGCCGAACCGAACATCTGCGGCTCGAACGGAATACTCGCAATCGGATTGGCCTCGATCGCCTTGGCGAATTCAGCGGCATTGATTTCAGGCCGCTTCGGAACGCCGACCTGGTTGAGGCAGTAAAGCGGTGCGCGATCGTTGGGACGCGCGCCCTTCAGCAGGTCGTACAGATTCTTCGCGTTGCGCAGGTTCGCCAGATCGGGCGCCGCCACGATCAGAATATCGTCAGCGCCGATCAGGGCGCGGCGCGACCATCCCGACCACTGGTGCGGAACATCAAGGACGATGCACGGCATCGTCGTGCGCAGGGTATCGAAGATCGAATCGAAAGCTTCAGTCCCGAAGTCGTAGACCCGTTCGAGCGTCGCCGGGGCTGCGAGCAGACTGAGGTGATCCGTGCACTTCGACAGCAGGCGATCGATGAACGCGGTATCGACGCGATCCGGAGAGAACACCGCGTCGGCGATGCCCTGCGGCGGATCCTGATTGTAATCGAGCCCGGCGGTACCGAATGCAAGATCGAGATCGACCACGACGGAATCCAGAGCTAGATCGCGCGCGATCGCCCAAGCGACGTTGTGCGCGACCGTCGACGCGCCGACGCCGCCCTTGGCGCCGGTGACGGCAATGATGCGCCCCACCGCCTTGGCTTCAGGCGACGAGAACAATCCGCAGATCGCACGAACGATGTCGATAGTCCCGACCGGCGACATGACATAATCGCTCACGCCGCGCCGCATCAGCTCGCGATAGAACGTGACATCGTTGATCCGGCCAATGACGATGACGCGCGTACCTGCGTCACATACGCCGGCTAGCTGATCCAGCCCGCCGAGAATGTCGCCCCGGCCCTCGGTCTCGACCAGAATGACATTGGGGGTTGGCGCCGAGCGGTACGCCTCGATCGCCGCCGGCATTCCACCCATCTGGATCTTGATGTGCGCCTTGCCCAGACGCCGGTCCTCGCCGGCGGCCTGGACGGTTGCGGCCGTCTCGACCGTCTCGCAGAACGCCTGCACGGAGACGCGCGGAGCTGGCGCGATATGCGTATCCTCAGCCAGCGGCGGTGCCGGCTCGGCCTCGTTCTGGCCCTGTTGCGCGTAGTTTATCATTTTCCAACGTCGCTCAGCTTCGCTTTGTCGGCTTCAGGATAGGTCGTGGCGGTCGCAGTGCCCTTGCGATACTTGTCGAACGCGATGGCGCGGCGCGCGGTATAGGCCGGCGTCTCCGTCCGCGGCTGCACGAGATCGGACGGATTGTCGACCATGGCCGCGAGGTTGCGCTGCGTTGCGCAGCCGAAGTTGTGATACTGCCGGTTCTCAAGATAGCTCTTGTTCTTGATCGACGGACCGAGGTCTTCCGGCCAGATTCCGCATGGACCGGCGTCGGCGGTGATCTTCGGATAATTCACGCGGATGGTCGCGAACTGCCGTTCGCTCACAGGCTTGTAATCGCGAACCTTGATCCCGCGCGGCGGCACTCCTGCTGCCGCAAGCAGTGCTTGGATTTCACGCAGCGAATCCCGCGCTGCCTGCGCATTCGGCGTTCCGACCGGCTGCTCGATGACGATCGCTCCGGTGCCTTCACGCAGCCAGGCCTGGGCGAGCCCTGCGATATCCGCACGCTGCGGCCCCGTGAGTCCGCCCCGCTGCGAACCGACAAACACTTCGACCGTGCGATCCGCTTCCTGGATCACGATTGGATGCCGTTGCCGATAGTCGCTCGGAATGGTGGCCGTGATCTCTTCCTTCGGAGCATGGTTGCAACCGCCAAGCAGCGCCGACAGCACGAGCAAGGATGCTCCGACCTTAAGCAGGACGGGCCGATCGAGAAGCGGGGATTCGAGTCGTCTTGTCATTGCCATCCGCCTCAATCCGTAATGAAGCCAGCGCCGCGGTAGCGACGGCCAGGCTCGGTCTTGCCGGGAACGCCGTACACCCGATTGAGGCTACCAAGCAGATCAGCCTGCGGATCGGACGTCTCGACGAAGCCGTCGTCCGGCCGCGACAGATCCTTCTGCGCAACGGCACGGACCACATAGGGCGTCACCAGCACCATCAATTCAGTTTGCCGGTTGATGAAATCGCGGCTCCGGAACAGCGTGCCGAGAACAGGAAGCTGCATCAGTCCCGGCAGGCCGTTAATAGCCTGCTTGGTCTGGTCCTGGATCAACCCTGCCATCGCCAACGAACCGCCAGATGGAATCTCGAGCGTCGTCTCTGCGCGGCGGGTCTTGATTGACGGGACGTTGAGCGTGCTTCCAAGCTGCGACAGTGTGATGGAGTTGTCCGACGACAGTTCGGACACTTCCGTCATCACGCGCAGGCTGATGCGCCCTTCAGCGAGAACGACCGGCGTGAAGTTGAGCGAGATGCCGAACTTCTTGTACTGAATTTGGGTGGTACAGATGCGGGTGGTCGGATCACACTGGAAGCCCGCCGGAACCGGAAATTCGCCGCCGGCAATGAATGTCGCAGCCTCTCCCGAGATCGCCGAGAGGTTCGGCTCGGCGAGCGTCCGCACCACGCCTGCGGTTTCCATCGCACGCAGCGTCGCCGTCACCGACTTGAACTGACCGACAATGCTGCTGTCGGGTGAGATCGCGCGGCCGAGAGAGGAGAAGGTATTGACGTTGTTGAAATTGACGACCGCAGTCCCGTAGTTCAGGCGCGCACTCAGATCGACACCGAGCTGCTTGATGATGTCACGCTGCACCTCGGCGACGGTGACCTTCAGCATGACCTGATCGCGGCCGCGCACCACGATGTTGTTCACAACCTTTTCAGCATTGCCTGCAAGGCGCGTGGCAATGTCTTGCGCCTGCTGCGCCTCAACGGGGCTGGACACCGAACCCGTCAGCATGACGGCGTCGCCGACGCCTTCGATCTGGATATCCGCGTTCGGAAAGGCCTGACGGAGTGCGGCGCGAACGCCGTTGAGGTCGCGTTTGACGGCGATGTCGTACGCGGCAATCTGCTGACCCTGCGCATCGAAGAACACGATATTGGTCTGACCGACCGCCGCGCCGATGATGTAAGCACGCTGTGCCGAGGGAATGACCGCATTGGCGATCTTCGGATCGGCAACAAGAACATCCTTGATGTCGCGCGGCAGATCGATCACCACCGACTTGCCGATCCCCAACGGAAGGAACCGCGCGTTCAGCTGATCGCCTGCCATTGCCGCTTGGGGCGCGCCCGCCCGGTAGTCGCTGGCCAGAACGGGCGCGAGGACCGGGTTGAGCATCATCGTCACTGCGGCGATCGCCAACAGGGCACGAACCGCGACGGTCCGCATCGACCCTGCCACTTCTCTGCGCATCATCTGCCCGTCCCCTCAATCACTTCTGGATCGTCGCCGGCGTCGAGACGCCGAAGCGAACGATATTGATGCTGTCGCGGCGCGATTCGCGTACGTCCGGCGCGCTGGCATCGACCAGACTCCGCAGCGCAAGCGTCAGCGTTCCGGTCTGCCGGGCGCGCGCGAGCAATTCGGCCTGATCGGGCTTGAGCTCGAGCGTCGCGGTTTTGCCGACGACAACCTTCTGCCCATCCTTCTCCGCGACGGTCTGATCGATCGCGAGAACACGGACGTTGCTCAGGATAATTTCGGCATTGACGACATCGGCCTGTCCGCTGCTCTCTCCCTGACGGTCGCGGCGCGACAGGATCACGTCGACGCGATCATTCGGCAGGATGAAGCCGCCCGCACCTGTTTCCGGAGAAATTTCGGTCGAGATGCCGCGCATCCCCGACGGCAGGATTGCCGCCATGAAGCCCGAACCATTGCCCTTGACGAGCTTCTGTTCACGGATCGGCTCGCCGGCGATGAACGGAAACCGGGCGATGGAGCCGACGATCAGCTCGGTCGCGTTGGGCTGTTTGTCCTTGCGGAGAAAATTGGAGCTTGCGCTCGCGGCCGGCCAGTTCTGCCATTGCAGATCGTCGGCCGAAACCAGTTGCCCCATCGGGATGTCGGATTTGGCGACGAGGACGTCGACCGTATCGAGTTTTGGTCCCTGATCCTGCACAACGACAGGCTGATCGGAACCGCTCGCGAGATAAGCGGCAACGCCACCCGCAGCGACCGCAATGGTCAAAACGACAATACGCGCGGTATTCATACGCTTCACTTTCCACATCACGCCGCGGCGCACCCGCCGCTGTGACCCGGATTTGACCAGCTATTCGTCAAAGCATGGTTAATGAGGCGTATCTAAATCGCGTTAACGAGACCTTATCCGCCAAACTACGGAAGCAAGAAGCGGCCAAGATCAACCGCTTTGATCCAGGGCGTCTCGGGGTAGACCATCAGCGCACCCAGCGCGAGGGCGACGCCGTAGGGAATGCCGCTCTCGTTATGATGCAATCGAAGCAGCCAGTTCTGGCCGCTCAGGGCATAGGGAATCGGCCAGCGGCGGAATTGCAGCAGCAGCAGCGTCAGAATGCCGCCAAACGCCGCCGCATAGGCGAGATAGTGCAGGAGAAAGGCAAAGCCGAACCAGACGCTCGACGCCGCCGCAACCTTCGCATCGCCCCCGCCGATCCAGCCGAACGCGAAGCAGGCGAAGGTAACAGCAAGAACCACAAGGCCAGCACTCAGATGGAGAAGGATGTCGTTCATCGCCATCCCGCTCGCCACTGCGAGCAGCAGAAAACCGGCAAGCAGCAGCAGCGAGACCCGGTTCGAAATCGTCATGGTCATGAGATCGCTCACCGCCGCATACGCGACCAGAGCGGGAAACAGGACCAGGCGGGCAAGATCGAGAAGCATGATCGTGCGCCTGATACCTAGTTGAACTTGGACGATATCGTCGAGAAAAAGCCCTGCAGAACCGGCGAAAGCGATCCAATCGACGTGACCACGGCGATGCCAAGAACCGCCGCGATCAGCGCGTACTCGATGGACGTCGCGCCATCCCTGTTTCGGAAAAAATCGGCAATCCGTGTCATGCGCCCCTCCGAAGGTCGACGCAAAGCTAGGCGACGAAGATGAACAATGGTGAAACAGACATGGCAATCACGCCATCGTAAGAATCCGAACGGCGACTGCACCGATTGCCAGGATCAGGCCCGCGCAGACAATCCGATATGGCTGCCGGAGTTCCTGTCTAACCGAGCCCATCATCAACGCATCCCGTACATAGCCGTTATAAGCCGGCCCAAAACAAGAAAGGCTCCGGATACGCCGGAGCCTCTCGAAGTTCGCTGAGACAGCGAAACTCGCCGTTACTTCGCCAGCTCGGTCTGGATCTTGGTGAAGCTGGTGTTGATGCCGCTGCCGACGGCATTGACGCCGGTGATGATCGCGATGCCGATACCGGCAGCAATCAGCGCGTACTCGATGGCAGTCGCGCCAGATTCGTCCTTGACGAAACGGGCAATGAGATTCTTCATGGATCACTCCGTTGATAACGTGGCTGTCGAACTAGTTTGGCCTCATCGGCGTTTTTCCGACCGCCGCGACCATGCGCCAACCTAGGATTGGAAAATTTCAGCACCGTTAATCCGATTGCATAAACATCGAGATATCGCGCTCTCAGTGTACAGAGTAAACAGCCGATTAAGACTTTCGATCGGATGATCGGCATCTGCGGTTCGCACGTTGGACCCTCGCCACCCAGCGCGCTCCAGAGGGGTCAGCCGCGCCGGATGCGTTTGCAGTTCCTTCATGAATTAACGGCACATTTCCCATGTCGGGCGCCGGCTCCGCTGCGTATCGCTTATGCCGGCCTGTAACGTCCCGGAGTAGAGTATGTCCGCCGCCTTCTCGCGCACTCGCCTGTGCGCCTCCTTCATCATCATGCTTGCGATCGCCGGCGCGAGCCCGGTTCTGGCTCAGGAAAAGAAGCTTCCGATCGATGTCGTGGTCGATCAGGCAAAGCTGGTGAAGGTGCCGGAGCAGGTCGCCACCATCGTCGTTGGCAATCCGCTGATCGCCGACGTTACCCTGCAACCGGGCGGCGCGATGGTCGTCACCGGCAAGGGCTATGGCACGACTAATCTGATCGTCATGAACCGGGCTGGCGAAATTCTCGAAGAGCGCACGATCCTGGTCGAGGGATCGAGCGACAAGCTGGTGACGGTTTTCCGTGGAATCGATCGCGAAACCTACAGCTGCACGCCGGTGTGCCAGCGCCGCGTCACGCTCGGCGACGGGCCGACCTACTTCAACGCCACGCTCAACCAGGGCGGGACCCTGACGCAGCGGGCAGCCATGGCGGGCGCGGGAGCACAGGGGCCGCGGCGCTGATCGAGCGCCCCTGTTTCCTCTAGCAACCTGACTTGATTAACGGCCGCTTAACAGCGGCCTCCACCTTGTCCGGATCGCGGGCAACATTTTAACAATCTGTTTCATCTAGCCTTGGCGGTAGTTCGATCCCACGGCTCGTCAGGATTCATCCGATGTCGCCCCGTCCCGCATGCACTCGGCTTCGCTCTCCCATGTATCGGCGCTTTGCGAAGAGCCGCGAGGGCTCAGCCGCGGTTCAGTTCGCGCTCGTCGCCCCGCTCTTCTTCGCGTTGCTGTTCGCGATCATGGAAACGGCACTGGTTTTCTTTGCAGGTCAGGCGCTAGAAACCGGCGTTCACGATACTGCGCGGCTCGTCATGACCGGGCAAGCGCAGACCGCCAACATGACGCAAGCCCAGTTCAAGCAGAAAATCTGCGATCGCATCTCGTCGATGTTCACGTGCAACGATCTCTATGTCGAGGTCCAGAAGCAAACCAACTTCGCCGACTTCAGCGCCACGAACAAGAGTGCGTGCGGCCCGCTCGGCACCGGCGGCTATGCACCATCGAACCCCGGTGACGTTGTCATGGTGCGCGCTCTGTACAAATGGCCTTTGTTCGTCACCGGCCTTGGCTACTACATCGGCGGCACGGACGGCAGCGGCGCCAAATGCAGCAAGCGGCTGCTGGTCTCGACAGCGGTGTTCCGCAACGAGCCTTGAGGATCATGACCAAATCACGTCTTCTCACCGCATGGCGCGGAACCCGACAGGCCGCGTTTCAGCTGCGTGACGATACGCGCGGCCTCTCTGCGGTCGAGTTCGCGGTCATCCTGCCGATGATGCTGGTGCTGTTCTTCGGCCTCGTGGAAATCTCCAACGGCGTCGCAGCCGATCGCAAGGTGACGCTGACGGCCCGCGCACTGTCGGACCTGATCTCGCAGGCCATCACGGTGACCGACACCGACATCAACGAATCCTTCTCGGCGAGCAAGGGCGTGATGGCGCCGTTCGATACCAGTACGATCAAGAGCGTGGTGTCCGAGGTGAAGATCGATTCCAGCGGGAACGCGAAGATCGCATGGAGCAAGGCAAACGCGAATGCTTCGGCGCGTCCTGTCAATTCCTCGGTGACGATTCCCGCGAGCCTCGCCGTGCCGAACACCTATCTGATCTGGAGCGAGGTCAGCTACGACTACAAGCCGGCAGTCGGCTATGTGGTTTCCAAGGCGACCGGCATTCCGCTGAAAGAAGAGTTCTTCACGCGGCCGCGCCAGTCGAACTGCGTGCTGTACGGAACGGCGAGCTGCCCGTAATCGGACCGCCGCCTCAGGACCGGTTGCGGTCCGCCGCGGTCGCGGTATTCACGCCGCGCCGCTTCTTCTCATCGTTGCCGTTCATGAGCTGCTTGAGGTAGGCCACGTTCGCCTCCGCTTCCTCCGGCGGAAGATCGGCCTTGGCGATCGTCTCCGCCTCCGCGTAGCGGCCTTGCAGGCCGATCGCGAGCGCCAGATTCTGCCGGATGCGCGGATCGGCGTTGCCGCCCTTGGCGAGGGCGCGCTGCAGGGTGGACTCCGCCTTCGGCAGATCCTTCGTCAGGATATAGGACAGACCCAGGTTCGACAGGACCGACGGCTCTTCCGGCGCGATCTTCAGCGCGCTCGCATAATACCGCTGCGCTTCCTTGTGCTTGCCCTGCTGATCGAGAACCGCGCCCTGCACGGAAAGGACGCGCCAGTTCGGATCCTGCGGCGAATGCGCTTGCGCTAGCGTATCGAACGCCTGCTGCAGATTGCCGTTGTCGGCGAGCGCGCGCCCATAGGCCGCCAGCAAAGCCTTGTTGCCGGGATTGGCGATGGTCGCCTGCTCGAGCACAGCGACCGCCTGCGAGCGCTGGCCGTTGGCGCGCAGCGATTGCCCGTAATTCAGCGCCGCCTCGACATCCTTGGGATTGGCGCGGAAGCGTTCCGCCGCATCGTCGGCATTACGCTTGGTGTCTTCAGGCGCACGGGCCTCGGCGCGCGCGCCGAGCGAACCGGTGACATTCGGAGACGTGGTCTGGCAACCTGCAAGGCCAGTGGCTAACATCGCCACCGCTGCCGCGGACGCCAGAAACCGGGACATGTTTCGCAAATTACGCATGGTACTTGATCTCGCACGTGCGGTGCCCGAGAGACTGTCTGGCAGCAATAGACTGTTAACCCTAACGTCTGGTTAATTGGCCTCGATTCCACCCGCCCTTCTCTCCGGAACGCTCATGCATCCTGCTTTCGAAACCGCGCCTGCGCCCTCGGCGACGCCGATCCTCTTCGCAACAAAAGCCAACTGGCCGGAGGTGAAGGCCACGCTCGCCGGTGACGCGCAACAGTTCGCCGAAGCCAGCGCATTCACGGCAAAACCCGGACAGATGCTGACGCTCCCGGCCGCCGGCGGTGGCCTCAGCAGCGTGCTGTTCGGACTGGAGAACGGCGACAGCACGACACGCGATCCCTTCCGTGCCGGGCAACTGCCGGGGCTTTTGCCCGCAGGCACGTATCGTTTTGCCAATGCGCCGCACGATATCCGCCTCGCCACGCTGGCGTTCGCGCTCGGCAGCTATCGCTTCAGCCGCTATCGCAAAACCGAACCGCCGGCGGTGAAACTTGTGCCACCGGATGGCGTCGACAAAACCGATATCTCGCGCATCGCCGCGGCTGCGGGCCTCGCGCGCGACCTGATCAATACGCCCGCGAACGACATGGGGCCCGTGGAGCTTGCCGCAGCGGCGGAAGATGTCGCCAGGCGCTTCGGAGCAAAGTTCAACTGCATCGCCGGCGACGCCCTCCTCGCGCAGAATTTTCCGCTGATCCACGCCGTCGGCATGGCCTCGACGCGCGCCCCGCGCCTGATCGAGTTTACCTGGGGCGATCCGTCCCATCCGAAGGTGACGCTTGTTGGCAAGGGCGTCTGCTTCGACACCGGCGGCGTCGACCTCAAGCCGTCGAGCGGCATGCTGATCATGAAAAAGGATATGGGCGGCGCCGCGAACGTACTGGCGCTGGCGCAGATGGTGATGGATGCGAAGCTGAAGGTGCGGCTGCGCGTGCTGATTCCGGCTGTCGAGAACTCCGTTGCCGGCAATGCGTTCCGGCCGCTGGACATCTTTAAGTCGCGCAAGGGGCCGACGGTCGAGATCGGCAACACCGATGCGGAAGGCCGCCTCGTGCTGGCCGATGCGCTCGCGTTCGCCGAAGAAGAAAAGCCCGACCTGCTGATCGATCTCGGGACGCTGACCGGCGCCGCGCGCGTGGCACTCGGTCCCGATCTGCCACCGTTCTACACGCGCGACGATGCACTCGCGGATGCAGTTGCGCGATGCGCCCGTACCGAGAACGATCCGCTCTGGCGCATGCCGCTGTGGATGCCCTACGATGCATGGCTCGACTCCAAGACCGCCGACATCACCAACGCACCCTCGGGCGCGTTCGCGGGCTCGATCACCTGCGCGCTGTTCCTCCAGCGCTTCATCGAGCCGGCGACGACGTGGCTGCACGTCGATATCTACGGCTGGACGCCGTCGGCCAAACCCGCACGGCCGGAAGGCGGCGAGTGTCAGGCCGCCCGCGCGCTCTACTCGCTTCTCGGTGAACGGTATGGCTGACCCAAAGCCGACCGATCCAAGAGTGACGCCCGCGCGTGCGGACATTGCCGCGAAGCATCTCGACGGCATCGTCAAAGCCGAGCGCTACGTCACAGGCACGACGCAGGTCGTTGCCGATGGCGTTGCGCCGTTGCGGCATGAACCGTCCGCTGATGCCTCGCTCGACACGCAAGCGCTGAGGGGCGAGCGCTTCACCATCTACGACCGCCGCAACGGCTGGGCCTGGGGACAGCTTGCGGCTGACGGCTATGTGGGATGGCTGCCGGAATCGGCTTTGGAAGCATCATCCGCCGAGCCGACGCACCGGGTTGAGGCGCTGCGCACGCTGGCGTTTCCCGGCCCGTCGATCAAGTTGCCGCCGCGCGACGTGCTGCCGATGGGCGCGCAGGTCGCGATCGCGCGTATCGAGGGATCGTTTGCGGTGACGAACGACGGCGCGTATCTGCCTGCCCGGCACATCGTTGCTCTCGACACGCACGCGCACGACTTCGTCGCGATCGCGGAGAAGTTCACGACCACCCCCTATCTCTGGGGTGGCAAGACCGCGCTCGGCATCGATTGTTCCGGTCTCGTGCAGGTATCGCTCGCGGCCTGCGGCAAGCCGGCGCCACGCGACAGCGACATGCAGGAAAGCGCGCTTGGTTCGGCACTGCCGAAGCAACAGTGGAAGAACCTCAAACGCGGCGACCTGATTTTCTGGAAAGGCCACGTTGCGATCGTTCGCGACGCGGATACCATCGTTCACGCCAATGCCTTTCACATGATGACGGCGATCGAGGGAATCCGGGAAGCCGTCGACCGGATCGCGGCGGCCGGCAGCGCCGTCACCAGCATCAAGCGGCTGGCCTAAAGCATGATGGCTTTCGATAGAATCGCCATCACGCTTTTATCCTTTCTATTTGAGCATGATCTTGTAGGAAAACCGCTTCACACTTTTCCGGATCATGCTCTAACAGCTATTGCGAGACCGCGCCGGTCGCCGCCGTCTCCAGGCGGAACGCGGCGGCGAACAGCGCGCGCGTATAGTCCGACGTCGGATTCTTGAAGAGCTGCGCCGCCGGGCCTTCTTCCACCACCTTGCCGTGACGCATCACGATCAGATGGCTCGCAAGGGACGCGACCACGCGCAGATCGTGCGAGATGAACATGTAGGTCAGGTCGCGTTTGCGCTGGAGATCGCGCAGAAGGTCGACCATCTGCGCCTGAAACAGCATATCGAGCGCGCTCGTCGGCTCGTCCAGCACGACGAAATCCGGCTCCAGCACCACGGCGCGCGCGATGCTGATACGCTGGCGCTGGCCGCCCGAGAACTCGTGCGGATAGCGGAAGCGCGTTTCCGGATCGAGACCGACGTCGCGCAGCGCCTTGACTACGCGCGCCTCGCGTTCCTCCGGCGCAAGCGAAGGCTGATGCACGCCGAGCCCCTCGGCGATGATATCGCCGACGGACATACGCGGGCTGAGCGCGCCGAAGGGGTCCTGAAAGACGATCTGCATGTCGCGGCGGAACGGCTGCATCTCCTTGAAGCGCAGCCCCTGAATGTCCTTGCCGAGAAAGACGATCGGCCCTTGCGACGAAATCAGCCGCAGCAGCGCCAGCCCGAGCGTCGTCTTGCCGGAACCGGATTCACCGACGACGCCAAGCGTCTCTCCCTTGCGGACCGCAAGCTTTACGCCGTCGACTGCCTTGATATGCGCGACCGTGCGGCGAAGCAGACCGCGCTTGACGGGAAACCAGACCTTCAGATCGTCGGCCGCAATCACGACAGGCGCCTGCGGCTGCGGCGGCGCCGGGTCCGGCTTCGGCTCGGCTGCGAGCAGCGCCTTGGTGTAGGCGTGCTGCGGCGAGGTGAACACCTGCTCGACCGGACCATGCTCGACGATCTTGCCGTTGTTCATCACGCAAACCACGTCCGCGATGCGCCGCACGATGCCGAGATCGTGGGTGATGAACAGAAGGCTCATGCGGAGCCGCCGCTGGATGTCCGACAGCAGCGCGAGAATTTGTGCCTGCACCGTGACATCGAGCGCCGTCGTCGGTTCGTCGGCAATCAGCAAGTCCGGTTCGTTCGCCAGCGCCATCGCGATCATCACCCGTTGCCGCTGCCCGCCTGACAACTGATGCGGATAGCTGCCGAGCCGCGTTTCCGGTTCGGGAATGCCGACCTGCCGCAGCAGCTCCAGCGTCCGCTCGCGCGCCATCGCGCCGCGTATGCCGCTGTGGAGCATCAGAATTTCGCCGATCTGCCGCTCGATCGTATGCAGCGGATTGAGCGACGTCATCGGCTCCTGGAAGATGATCGAGATGTCGTTGCCGCGCACGCTGCGAATCTCGTCTTCCGACATGCCGAGCAGTTCGCGGCCCTTGAAGTGAATGCTGCCGGTCGGATGCACGGCTGTCGGATACGGCAACAGCTTCAGCACGGACAGCGCGCTGACGGATTTCCCGGAGCCGGACTCGCCGACCAGCGCCACGCACTGGCCACGCTCGATCTTGAACGAGATGCGGTCGACCGCCGTCGACACACCCTTGGCATGGCGGAAGCCGACCGAGAGGTCGCGCACATCGAGCAGCGGCTGGTTGATCGCGTCCATTCAGGCGCCTCTCATCGGCAATAACTTCATCGAAACGTCTTGCGCGGGTCGAAGGCGTCGCGCACCGCCTCGCCGATGAAGATCAGCAGCGACAGCATGATCGCGACGGAGAAGAAGCCGGTGAAGCCGAGCCACGGCGCTTGCACGTTGGACTTGCCTTGCGACAGCAACTCGCCGAGCGACGGCGATCCCGGCGGCAGACCGAAGCCGAGAAAGTCGAGCGCGGTCAGCGTCATCACCGACGACGACACGATGAACGGCAGAAACGTCATGGTCGCCACCATCGCATTCGGCAGCAGGTGGCGGAACATGATGGTGCGATTCGAGACGCCGAGCGCGCGTGCGGCGGTGATGTACTCGAAGTTGCGTCCGCGCAAAAATTCCGCGCGGACGAGGCCAACCAGCGACACCCACGAGAAGAGCAGCAGGATGCCAAGCAGCACGAAGAAGCCCGGCACCAGCACCGACGACAGAATCAGCAACAGGTAGAGCGAGGGGATCGCCGTCCACACTTCGATGAAGCGCTGGAAGCCGAGATCGACCCAGCCGCCGAAATAGCCCTGCACGCCGCCGGCGGCGATGCCGATAATCGATGAGATCAGCGTCAGGCTGAGACCGAACAGCACGGAAATCCGGAAGCCGTAGATCAGCCGCGCGACCACATCGCGTCCCTGATCGTCGGTGCCGAGCCAGTTGTACTCGAGATCGCGGCAGCCCTTCAGGCCCTTCTTCTCGACCACCGGCTTGCATTGCTCTTCCGTCAGCAGCCAGGTCGGCTTCGACGGCGCTGGCGTCGGCAGGTCGAGATTGTGCGTGCTGTAGGAGTAGCGGACCGGCGGCCAGTACATCGTGCCGCCTTTCTCCGCGATCAGCTTTTGCAGGAACGGATCGCGATAGTCGGCCGCCGTTTCGAAATCGCCGCCGAACGTCGTCTCCGAATAGCTGACGAACGCCGGCCAATACAGCTTGCCGTCGTATTTGACGAGCCACGGCTTGTCGTTAGCGATCAGTTCCGCGAACAGCGAGACAAAGAACAGCAGCAGGAATATCCAGAACGACCAGTATCCGCGCCGGTTCGACTTGAAGTTCTGCCAGCGGCGCAGATTCAGCGGCGACGGCCGGAATCCGTGTTTGATCGGCGGCACGGCTTCGCCGAGCGGCGAAAGCGCGGTCGTTTCGGGCGGCGGCTGTTGCAGCGTGACCGACATCAGACGTCCCGCGCCTCGAAGTCGATCCGCGGATCGATCCACATGTAGGTGAGATCGGCCACGAGGTTCACGACCAGACCGACCAGCGAGAAGATGAACAGCGTACCGAAGACGACCGGATAGTCACGGTTGAGCACGCTCTCAAAGCCGAGCAAGCCGAGACCGTCGAGCGAGAAGATGGTTTCGATCAGCAGCGAGCCTGAGAAGAAGGCATGAATGAACGCGCCAGGGAATCCGGCGATCACGATCAGCATCGCGTTGCGGAACACATGCCGGTAGAGCACCTGCCGCTCGGTGCAGCCCTTGGCGCGCGCCGTCATCACGTATTGCTTGCGGATTTCGTCGAGGAACGAGTTCTTCGTCAGCAACGTCATCGTCGCGAACGCGCCGAGCGCCATCGAGACCAGCGGCAAGGTCAGGTGCCAGAGGTAATCCAGAATCTTGCTGTACCAGGGCAGTTGCGCCCAGTTGTCGGATGTCAGCCCGCGCAGCGGGAACAGGTCGAAGAACGACCCGCCGGCGAACAGGATGATCAGCAGGATCGCGAACAGGAAGCCGGGAATGGCAAAGCCGATGATGATGACGCCGGACGTCCACACGTCGAAGCGCGAGCCATCCTGCACCGCCTTGCGCACGCCGAGCGGGATCGAGATCAGGTACGTCAGCAGCGTCATCCAGATGCCGAGCGACATCGACACCGGCAGCTTTTCCTTGATCAGCTGAATGACGCTGACGTCGCGGAAATAGCTCTTGCCGAAATCGAACCGCGCGAAATTCCACAGCATCAGCAGAAAGCGCTCGTGCGGCGGCTTGTCAAAGCCGAACTGCTGCTCGAGGCTCTTGATGAACGCGGGATCGAGCCCCTGCGCGCCACGATACTTCGAGTTGACCGCATCATTCGACGCGCCGATCTGCGACCGCGAGCCGAAGTCGCCGCCCTGCGATCCGGAAATGCGGGAGCTCGCGCCGGTATCCGCGCCGCTGAGCTGGGCGATGACGCGCTCGACCGGCCCGCCCGGCGCGAACTGCACCACGATGAAAGATACCAGCAGGATGCCGAGCAAGGTCGGCACCATCAGCAGGATGCGGCGCGCGATATAGGCTGTCATGGCGCTTTGGTCTGCTCGGGCCGCGCCGCCTTCTCGGCGACGGACCACCACAGGTCGGGGACGCCCGGCCCGCTCATGTAGCGAGGAATGCTTTGCGGATGACCGAACACATCCCAGTACGCGGTGCGATGCCTGGAGGAGTACCAGTGCGGCACCCAGTAGCGGCCAGCGCGGAAGACGCGATCGAAAGCGCGGCAAGCAATCGTCAGTTCCTCGCGCGTGTTGGCGCCGATGATCAGTTCGATCAGCGAATCGATCGCCGGATTGGCGATGCCCGCGAGATTTTGCGTTCCCTTGACGGCGGCTGCCTGCGACGAGAAGTACGTCCGCAAACCATCGCCCGGCGTCGAGGCCATCGAGAAGCGCTGCGGCGTCATATCAAAATCGAAATCGTCGACGCGGGCACGATACTGCACCGGATCGACCATGCGCAGCGACGCATCGATGCCGAGTGTGCCCAGATTCTTGAAATAAGGCATGTGATGCGGCTGGAACGTCGGCTCGTCGAGCAGGAATTCGATGCGGAACACATCGCCGTTCGGCAGCAGGCGTTTGCCGTCCTTCACCGGATACCCGGCCTCCTGGAGCAGTTGCGACGCCTTGCGCAACAGCGCGCGATCCTGTCCCGAACCATCGGTGGCGGGTGGCGTGAACGGCGCCCCGAACACCTCGTCCGGAATCTGGCCGCGGAACGGCTCGAGCAGCTTGAGCTCCTCCGGCGAAGGCGATCCTGATGCCATCAGGTTCGAATTCTGGAACGGCGAGTGCGTGCGGGCATACGCTCCGTACATGATCGACTTGTTGGTCCACTCGAAATCGAAGGCGTTGATCAGCGCCTCGCGCACCCGCACGTCCTTAAACTTCTCGCGCCGCGTGTTGATGAACCAGCCCTGCGCGCCGGACGGCGTTTCATCAGGCAAGACCTCCTGCTTGACCCGGCCATCCTTGATCGCGGGGAAATCGTAGCGCGTGCTCCAGACCCGTGCGGTGAATTCTTCGCGGAAGAGATAGTTGCGGCCGGTGAAGCCCTCGAACGCAACCTCGCGGTCGCGGTAGAACTCGTAGCGGATGAAGTCGAAATTGTTCTGCCCGCGTGACACCGGCAGATCGGCGCCCCACCAGTCCTTCACACGTTCGAACTCGATATAGCGTCCGGCCTCGAACCGGCCGACCTTGTAGGGACCGCACCCGAGCGGAATCTCCAGCGTCGATTCGTCGAACGGCCGCTTCTCGTAATAGGCGCGCGAGAAAATCGGCAGGCCTGCGACATAGAGCGGAACGTCGCGCCCGCGCTTCGGTGCGAACGTGACGACGACCGTCGCGTCGTCCGGTGCGTCCGCCTTCACCACATCCCGCATCTGCTGCTGGATGATGGCGTGCCCCTTGGCCTTCAGCGTGTTGAGCGAGAACGCCACGTCGTGCGCGGTGAGCTTGCTGCCGTCGTGGAAGCGCGCCTCCGGCCGCAGCGAGAACGTGTAAACGAGCTTGTCCGCCGACACCGCGACGGATTTCGCGACGAAACCATACATCGCATCCGGCTCGTCGGCGGCCCGCGTCATCAGCGACGCGAACGTCAGTCCCATGCCGGCGGCGCCGTCGCCCTTGAGGATGTAGGCGTTGAGCGAGTTGAAGGTATGGAACGACTGGTTGTAGGCGCGGCGTGAGGGAATGGTCGAAAAGGTGCCGCCCTTCGGCGCGTTGACGTTGACGTAGTCGAAGTTCTTGAAATCCGCCGGATACTTCAGGTCGCCGAAGATCGACAGGCCGTGAAAGGATTCGCCTGCCTGCGCGGCCGCCGCATACGGCGCCAGCGCATACCCCACGGTTCCGGCGCCGAGCACAAGCACATGCCGGCGGGTGAGCGATGTCGCGCGCATGTCGTTCGTCAAGAGCGCCCGCCTGTCTTCGCGGCCTTGGCGGAATCGTACCACCAGAGCGCCGGCCAGCCGGAGCGCGCGAACTTCGCCAGCGGCTCGGCGTGGCTGAACCGGTCCCAGCGCGCGGTGCGCAGGAACCCGTAGGTGAATTGCGGCACGACGTAGTAGTTCCACAACAGCACGCGATCGAGCGCCTTCGTTGCCGCGACCAGGGTCGGGCGGTCCTTGGCGAAGATGATCTTGTCGATCAGCGCATCGACCGCCGGATGCTTGATGCCGACGAGATTGCGCGAGCCGGGCCGGTCGGCCGCCGCCGAGCCCCAGAAATCGCGCTGCTCGTTTCCGGGCGACAGCGACTGCCCCCAGTTGGCGGTGATGATGTCGAAATCGAAGTTGCGGACCCGGTTCTCGTACTGCGCGTCGTCGACGCGGCGGACCGTAACCGTGACGCCGAGCCGCTCCAGCGCCGGCTTGTAGAACAGCGCGATGCGCTCCGACGGCGGGCTTTCGATCAGGAACTCGACCGCCAGCGGCTTGCCGTCCTTGACCAGCTTCTGATTGACGACCTCGTAGCCGGCTTCTTTCAGCAGGCGCGTCGCTGTCCGCAAACTGTTGCGGACGTTCTCGGGATTGCCGTTGACCGGATTCTCATACGGCTTCGACATGATCTCCGGCGGAATGTGCTCGTAGACCTCTTGCAGGAACGGCACTTCGGCGCCCTGCGGCACGCCCGTCGCGGCAAGCTCGGTGCCCTCGAAGTAGCTGCTGATGCGGCGGTACTGCCCATAGAACAGCTGCTTGTTCATCTCCTCGAAATCGAAGGCATAGTTGAACGCGCGGCGGACGCGCTTGTCCTTGAACATCTCGCGGCGGATGTTGAGCACGAACGCCTGCATGCCGCCGGCGTCGTTGATCTTGAACTCTTCCTTCAGCACACGCTTCTCGGTCGCCGCCGGAAAGTCGTAGGCCGTCGCCCATTGCTTCGCCGAGTTTTCGTTGATCCAGTCGGCCTGGTCGGCCTTGAAGGCTTCGAGCGCGACCGTGTTGTCGCGGAAATATTCGTAGCGCAGCTCGTCGAAATTATACTGGCCGATGCGGACCGGCAGCTTCTCGCCCCAGTAATCCTTCACCCGCTCGAGCGTGATCGAGCGGCCGGCAACGAAGTCCTTGACCCGATAGGGACTGGAGCCGAGCGGCTTTTCCAGCGTGGTCGCGCTGATGTCGCGCTTGCGGCCTTCGGCGTCCGTGCCTTCCCACCAGTGCTTCGGCAGCACCGGAAGCTGCCCGACGATTTGCGGCAGCTCGCGGTTGCCGGGCGCATCGAACGTGAACTTCACGTCGCGCTCGCCGGACTTTTCGGCCTTCACGACGTGACTATAGTACGCGCCCAGACTCGGATTGAGTTTCTTGAAGCTGTCGAATGAGAAGATCACGTCGTCCGGCGTCACCGGCTTGCTGTCGTGCCAGCGCGCTTCCTTGCGCAGACGATAGATCACCCAGGAATAGTCGGCGGGGTGGGAGACGCTTTCGGCGAGCAGCCCGTACTCGGTCGACACTTCGTCCTGCGACTGGACCATCAGCGTTTCGTAGACCAGCGCGGACGCGCCGCCGTAGGCGCCCTTCACCCCGGCGACGACGCGGTTGAAACTGTCGAACGTGCCGATGGAAATCTGCCGCGCGATGCCGCCCTTCGGCGCGTCCGGATTGACATAGTCGAAGCGAGCGAACCCGGCCGGATATTTCACCTCACCGAACAGCGACAGCGCATGATACCAGGGTGCTTCGGTTGCTGCGGCAGCTTGAGCCTGCGCGGTTGCGATCAGCGGGCTGCTCGCTGCCGGGACAACTATCGGCGCGGCTGCGACCGCGGCGCCAGTTTGCAGAAAACGTCGTCGGGAAATGCTCAAGCAGCGGGCCTCGTCATCGTGGTGAGTGACATCGTACGCGACTGAAGATACGAACGAAAACGAGAAACAGCGTCAAAACGGATTATGTCGGTTTTTCGGTGCGATGCCACCCCGTTTCGGCCAGCGTTGCGACGAAACGCCCTATCACCGTCCATCGGACATAATCCCGGAACCGCCTGTGCCGGAGGATGATTCCGATTCGGCGGCGCTGCAATCGCGCGCGGCTCGCGCAAACTTGAACGTCAAACGAAAACGGCCGGACCATCGCTGGTCCGGCCGCCGGTTAATCTAAAATTTCGGCAATGATCGCTTACTTCTTTTCCGCGACCGGACGCGGCGCCGGATTGTCCGACAAAGTCCGGAGGTAATCGATCACGTCGGCGCGCTCGCTGTCCTTGCTGATGCCAGCGAAGGCCATATTGGTGCCGGGAATGTAGCCCTTCGGCGAGAGCAAGAACTTGTTCAGGCCGTCGAAGTCCCATTTGCCGGGCTTCGCCTTGATGCCCGCTGAATAGTTGAATCCGGCAACGCCACCGTGCTCGCGGTTGACGACACCGAACAGGTTCGGGCCGACGCGGTTCGGGCCGCCTTTGTCGAAGGTGTGGCAGGCCGCGCATTTCTTGGCGGCGGTCGCGCCGCGCTCGGCGGAAGCGCTCGCGAGCAGTTGCTCGATCGGCGCCGCGGGCGCCGCCGGCGCAGCCGGGCCGCCGCCCTTGTCGGCCTCCTTGGCCACGATTTCGAAGCCGGGCTTTTCAATCTTGCCGTGCGAGAAAATGGCTCCGGCCGCGATGTTGGTGACCAGCAGGGTCAGGCACGTTGCCAGCACCGCGCCCATGATCTTGTTGAGTTCGAAGGAGTCCATAACGGCTCAGGCTCCAGCCAGATGAGAAGAGCGGACCGGTTGACCGGCCCATTTGGATTGCGCCCACGCGACGCACGGTGCGCCGCGGTAATGACAGGCCGATGAGATAACGGTTTGCCCCTGCTCTGGCAACCCGTATAACCGCGCCAGCCGTTGAAAACACCCGCTAATTCCTCATCATTCTCAGCCGCTTGCGCCCTCGCCGATGCCCGTGTCCGATACCCTCGTCCTGATCCCGGCCCGGATGGCGGCGACCCGCCTTCCCGGCAAGCCATTGAAGGATATCAATGGCCTGCCGATGATCGTGCACGTCATGCGGCGGGCGGCGGAGGCGGCGGTGGGCCGCGTGGCGGTCGCAACCGATTCGCCGGAGATCGCGGCGGCGGTCGAGGCCCACGGCGGCGAAGCGGTCATGACCCGCGCCGACCATCCCTCGGGGTCCGACCGGATTTTCGAGGCGCTGGGCAGGATCGACGGCGACGGACGCATCGCCACCGTCATCAACGTGCAGGGCGACCTGCCGACGATCGCCCCGCAGGATGTGCGCGCCGTGGTGACGCCGTTCGCCGATCCTGCGGTTGATATTTCGACCTTGGCCGCGCTGATCCGCAAGGACGAGGAGCACACCAACCCGAACGTGGTGAAACTCGTCGGCACGTCCGTTGGGGCAAGCCGCCTGCGCGCCCTCTACTTCACCCGCGCGACCGCACCCGCCAATGAGGGCCCGCGCTATCACCATATCGGCCTCTACGCCTATCGCCGCGCGGCGCTGACCCGCTTTGTCGCTCTCGCCCCCTCGCCGCTGGAGAGGCGCGAGAAACTCGAGCAGCTCCGGGCGCTGGAAGCCGGCATGCGGATCGACGCAATGATCGTTGACTCGGTGCCGCTGGGGGTCGATACGCCTGACGACCTTGAGACGGCCCGCCGCATGCTTTCAGGCAGCCCCTCGCCACGATAACGAGCCCATGATGAAAATCGCCTTCCAGGGAGAGCTTGGCGCCAACTCCCATCTCGCCATTTCCGAAGCCTACCCAGACGCAGAAGCGCTGCCGTGCGCGACGTTCGAGGATGCGCTCGCGGCCATCACCAATGGCGACGCCGACCTCGGCATGATCCCGATCGAGAACTCGGTCGCCGGCCGCGTCGCCGACATCCATCATCTCCTGCCGCACTCCGGGCTTTTTATCGTCGGCGAATGGTTTCTGCCGATCCGCCATCAGCTGATGGGTGTGCGCGGCGCCAAGCTCGGCGACATCAAGACGGTCGAGAGCCACGTGCATGCGCTCGGCCAGTGCCGCAACATCATCCGCAAGCTGAAGATCAGACCGATCGTCGCCGGCGATACCGCGGGCTCCGCGCGCATCATCTCCGAACGCGGCGACAAGAGCGCCGCATCGATCGCATCGCGCCTTGCCGCGCAGATCTACGATCTCGACATTCTGGCCGAGGACATCGAGGACGAAGCGCACAACACCACGCGCTTCGTCGTTCTCGCGCGCGAGCCGAAATGGGCGGCGCAGGGTTCGGGGCCGCTGGTCACGACTTTTGTTTTCAACGTGCGCAACCTGCCGGCCGCGCTCTACAAGGCGCTCGGCGGCTTCGCCACCAACAACGTCAACATGACCAAGCTCGAAAGCTACATGGTGGACGGCAATTTCTTCGCCACGCAGTTTTATTCAGACGTCGACGGCCACCCCGACGACCGCGGGCTCGCATTCGCGCTGGAAGAGCTGAAGTTCTTCTCGAAGGAATTCCGCATCATCGGCGTCTATCCGGCGCACCCGTTCCGGCAGACGCAGACGTTCGAATAAGTCTGATACCTCGTCCCGGACGCGATGCAGCGTGCCGCATGATCCCGAAAAGTGCGAAGCGGCTTTCGGATCAGATCATGCGCAAAAGCGCTGCTTCGCAGAGCCGGGACCGTTCCAGATTCGGTGGCTGTTACGGCCCCGGATCAGCAGCGCGTCATTTTCATGCCGCGCAGCGTCCGGGGCAGGTTTACGCCGCCGCGCGCGCCCCGAGCTGAAACGCCTCCGCCATCAGGCTATAGGAGCGCTTGCGCGCCTCGTGATCGAATGTCGCCGTGATGATCATCAGTTCGTCCGGTTGAGTCGACGCAATCAGCGGCTCGATATCCTGCATGATCTTCGCCGGTGTTCCGACGAACAGTCGCGAGCGATTGCGCTGAACCGAAATACGCTCGCCCTCCGAATAGGGATAGGCCAGCGCCTCCTCGACGCTCGGCAGCGGCAGATACTGGCCGCGGTCGCGGCGCAGCCGGTTGAGATCGGCCGACGAGGCGAGCTTTTCCGCTTCTGCGTCCGTCTCGGCTGCGATGGCCGCGATCGCCAGAATGGCATGCGGCTCGCTCCGCCACGACGACGGCTTGAAGCGGGCGCGGTAGTGGATCATCGCGTCGGCGGCATCGTGCGAGGCGAAGTGATGCGCGAACGCGAAGCCCATGCCGATCTGCGCCGACAGGTCAGCGCTGTAATCGCTTGAGCCGAGCAGCCAGATCGGCGGCAGCGGGGTATCGTCCGGCATCGCCACGACGCTGTTGTACGGATGCCCGTCCGGAAACCGGCGCGTCTCCCACAATGTCAGTTCGAGTAGCCGCTCGAGGAAATCGTCGCCCTCGCGCACGTCGAGCCTGCGGCGCAGCGCATGCGCTGTCGCGCCGTCGGTGCCGGGCGCGCGGCCGAGGCCAAGATCGATGCGGCCTGGAAACAGCGCTTCCAGCATCTTGAAGCGCTCGGCGACCACGAGCGGCGCGTGGTTCGGCAACATCACGCCGCCGGAACCGACGCGGATGCGCGAGGTCGCGGCTGCGATCTGGCCGATCATGATGTCAGGCGCGGGACTGGCGACGGAGGCGAGGTTGTGATGCTCGGCCAGCCAGTAGCGCGTGTAGCCGAGACGGTCCGTATGCTGCGCAAGGTCGATCGAGTTGCGCAGCGCGGCCGATGGCTTGGTGGCAGTGGTGACGACCGAGAGGTCGAGGACGGACAATGGAAGCATGTGCATCAAGGTAGTGGCTCGGCTCATCCACACAAACGGCCCGGGCACGAAATCGGCGAATTTCCCGTGTGGCCGCGGCGCGTCTTGGCCAGAGTGGGCAGAATCTGACACCTTTATCATAGCCAAAGTTAGCCTGAAGCTCCGATGCGGCAAAATCCACCAAAAATCCTCCCGAATGCGGCAGTTTCAGCCAGAATTATCTGCCCACTCACGCTACTGCCCATCTTATTGGACAATCCAGACCGCCAGTATGGGCAGATTCCCATATCTCCATTCCGCTGTTGGGCTGTTTTCGTTTACCGGCCTGACCTACATTGCCCGCACATCAAAGCGACGGAAATTCCGCGGTATCGGCCACGGACGACAATGCGAGGAACCATGGGCGCAACAGCACCGGAAACATCCCAGACGGCGAAGCGCCCCACAATCTCCTACGAGTTCTTCCCGCCGAAGACCGAGGAGATGGAGCGCAACCTGTGGGAGACGATCAAGCGTCTCGCGCCGCTCAAGCCGTCCTTCGTCTCGGTCACCTATGGCGCCGGCGGCTCGACCCGCGAGCGCACGCATTCGACCATCGCCCGCATCCTGAAGGAAACCGACCTGACGCCGGCCGCGCATCTCACCTGCGTCGACGCCTCGCGTGGCGAGATCGATGATGTGGTCGCGAGCTACTATGATACCGGCGTCCGCCATATCGTCGCCCTGCGCGGCGATCCGGCGGCAGGCATCGGCACGGTCTATCGCGCGCACAAGGACGGCTATCAGAGCTCGGCCGAGCTCGTCGCCTCGATCAAGCGCCGTTACCCCGATATCGAAGTCTCCGTCTCCGCCTATCCGGAGAAGCATCCGGAAAGCCGTGACTTCGATGCCGACGTCGATATGCTGAAGGCGAAGGTCGATGCCGGCGCCGATCGCGCGATCACCCAGTTCTTCTTCGACAATGATCTCTTCAACGCCTACGTCGATCGCGTGCGTGCGCGCGGCATCACAATTCCGATCGTGCCGGGCATCCTGCCG
This sequence comes from Pseudomonadota bacterium, assembly GCA_049323835.1. Taxonomy (GTDB): domain Bacteria; phylum Pseudomonadota; class Alphaproteobacteria; order Rhizobiales; family Xanthobacteraceae; genus SG-bin9. Next base: position 80,408 of record JBMOOJ010000077.1, read on the forward strand.
GTGCAGAATTTCAAGACCGCAAAGAACTTCGCGACCCGCGCCGGCGCCACCGTGCCGTCATGGCTCGAAGACAAGTTCGACGGCCTCGATGACGATCCGGAAACGCGCAAGCTCGTCGCGGCGACCGTCGCTGCGGGGCAGGTGCAGAAGCTGTTCAAGAACGGCGTCGAGAACTTCCACTTCTACACCATGAACCGCGCCGATCTCGTATTCGCGATCAGCCATCTTCTCGGCTTCCGCGCCAACGGTTCGTTGAAAGCAGCTTGAGGACATTCCTACCTCGTCATGCCCGGACTTGATCCGGGCATCCATCTTTCTTCGTTAGTAGATGGATTGCCGGGTCAAGCCCGGCAATGACGAACCAAAAACAGGACGCGCGTCAGTGACAAAAACAAAGTCCCCCACCGAGCAAAAACTCCGCGCCCTCGCCCGTGAACGCATTCTCGTGCTCGACGGCGCTATGGGCACGGTGATTCAGGAGCTGAAGTTCGACGAAGCCGCCTTCCGCGGCGAACGCTTCAAGGACTTCCACCGCGACGTCAGAGGCAACAACGACCTTCTCATCCTCACGCAAGCTCAGGCGATCGAGGATATCCACTACGACTACTTCAAGGCCGGCGCGGATATCGTCGAAACGAATACGTTCTCGTCGACCTCGATCGCACAGGCCGACTACGATATGTCGGATCTCGCCTACGAACTCAACGTTGAAGGCGCACGGCTGGCGAAAAACGCAGCTAGGCGCGCCGAGGCGGATGACGGCAAGCCGCGCTTCGTCGCCGGCGCGCTCGGCCCGACCAACCGCACCGCCTCGATCTCGCCAGACGTGTCCAATCCGGGCTACCGCGCGGTGACCTTCGACGAGCTGCGCATCGCCTACAGCGAGCAGATCAACGGTCTGCTCGACGGCGGCGCCGACCTGCTGCTGGTCGAAACCATCTTCGACACGCTGAACGCCAAGGCTGCGCTCTACGCGATCGCCGAAATCACCGAAGCACGAAACATCGGCGTGCCGGTCATGATCTCCGGCACGATCACCGACAAGTCCGGACGTTTGCTCTCGGGCCAGATGCCGGAGGCGTTCTGGTACTCGATGCGCCACGCCAACCCGGTGTCGATCGGCTTCAACTGCGCGCTCGGCGCGGAAGACCTGCGTGCGCACATCGTCGATCTCGGCCGTGTCGCCGATACGCTCGTCTGCGCCTATCCCAACGCGGGCCTGCCGAACGAATTCGGCCAGTATGACGAAAGCCCGGAATACATGGCGCGCCTGATCGGCGAGTTCGCGCAGGCCGGGCTCGTCAACATCGTCGGCGGCTGCTGCGGCACCACGCCGGCGCATATCAAGGCGATTGCCGAGGCCGTCGCGCCGCACAAGCCGCGTGCGATCGCCGAGATCGAGCCGCGCCTGCGGCTCTCCGGCCTCGAGCCGTTCGTGCTGACCAGCGACATTCCGTTCGTCAACGTCGGCGAGCGCACCAACGTCACCGGCTCGGCGAAATTCCGCAAGCTGATCACCGCCGGCGATTACACCGCCGCGCTGAAGGTCGCCCGCGACCAGGTCGAGAACGGCGCGCAGGTCATCGATATCAACATGGACGAGGGCCTGCTCGATTCCGAGAAGGCGATGGTCGAGTTCCTCAACCTCGTCGCCTCGGAACCGGACATCGCGCGCGTACCGGTGATGGTCGACTCGTCGAAGTTCTCCGTGATCGAGGCCGGCCTCAAGTGCGTGCAGGGCAAGCCGATCGTCAACTCGATCTCGATGAAGGAAGGCGAAGAAAAGTTCCTGCACGAGGCGACGATCGCGCGCCGCCATGGCGCGGCAGTGGTCGTCATGGCCTTCGACGAGGTTGGGCAGGCCGACACGTTCGCGCGCAAGACCGAAATCTGCAAACGCGCCTACGACCTTCTCACCACCAAGCTCGATTTCCCGCCGGAAGACATCATCTTCGATCCGAACATCTTCGCAATCGCCACCGGCATCGAGGAGCACAACAACTACGGCGTCGACTTCATCGAGGCGACGCGCTGGATCCGCGAGAACCTGCCGGGCGCGCATATCTCCGGCGGCGTCTCCAACCTGTCGTTTTCGTTCCGCGGTAACGAGCCGGTGCGCGAGGCGATGCACTCGGTGTTCCTGTATCACGCCATCAAGGCGGGCATGGATATGGGCATCGTCAACGCCGGCCAGATGGCGATCTATGACGATCTCGATCCGGAATTGCGTCAGGTCTGCGAGGACGTGGTGCTCAATCGCGATCCGGGCGCATCGGAGCGGCTGCTGGCGCTGGCCGAGAAATTCCGCGGCCAGGAGAAGCAGGTCAAGGAAGCGGACCTCGCCTGGCGCACATGGGACGTGAACAAACGGTTGAGCCATTCGCTCGTCAACGGCATCACCGAGTTCATCGAGGAAGACACCGAAGCCGCGCGGCTCGCCGCCGACCGGCCGCTGTCCGTAATCGAAGGACCGCTGATGGACGGCATGAACGTCGTCGGCGACCTGTTCGGCGCCGGCAAGATGTTCCTGCCGCAGGTCGTGAAGTCCGCCCGCGTCATGAAGCAGGCGGTCGCCTATCTGCTGCCGTTCATGGAAGAGGAAAAGGCGCGGGCCAAGGCCAGCGGTGAAGCGGCCGACGGCCGCAACTCCGCCGGCAAGATCGTGCTCGCCACCGTGAAGGGCGACGTGCACGACATCGGCAAAAATATCGTCGGCGTCGTGCTCCAGTGCAACAACTTCGAGGTCATCGATCTCGGCGTGATGGTGCCGGCCGCCAAGATCATCGAGACCGCGAAGGCCGAGAACGCCGACATCATCGGCCTCTCCGGCCTCATCACGCCCTCGCTCGACGAGATGAGCTTCCTCGCAGCTGAAATGGAGCGCAACGGCCTCGACATGCCGCTGCTGATCGGCGGCGCGACGACGAGCCGCGTGCATACGGCGGTGAAGATCGATCCGAACTACCAGCGCGGCCCGGTCGTGCATGTGAACGATGCCAGCCGCGCGGTCGGCGTCGCCTCGTCGCTGCTGTCGCCGGATCGTGCGCAAGCCTATGCACGCGAAGTCCGCGACGAGTATCTCAAGATCGCCACCGTTCACGCCGAGGCTCAGCGCAACAAGACGCGCCTCTCGTTGCAGGCGGCACGCGACAACCATGTCAAGATCGACTGGGCAAAGGCAGCGCCGAAGAAGCCGCCGTTCTTCGGCGTGAAGAGCTTTGACAACTATCCGCTCGCCGAGCTCGCCGAGTACATCGACTGGACGCCGTTCTTCCAGACCTGGGAGCTGACCGGACGTTATCCGGCGATCCTCGATGATCCGAAAGCCGGTCCGGTTGCGCGCTCGCTGTTCGAAGACGCGCAGAAGATGTTGAAGCAGATCATCGACGGCAACTGGTTCAAGGCCCGCGCGACCATCGGCTTCTGGCCGGCGAACGCGGTCGGCGACGACATCATCGTCTATGCCGACGACACGCGCGACGCCTCGGTCGCCACCTTCCACACGCTGCGCCAGCAGCTCGAGAAGCGCGAGAACCGCCCGAACGTCGCTCTCTCCGACTTCATCGCGCCACGCGCGACCGGCGTCGCCGACTACATCGGCGGCTTCGTCGTCACCGCCGGCATCGGCGAGGACGCGATTTCCGACCGCTTCAAGAACGCCAACGACGACTATTCGTCGATCCTCGTCAAGGCGCTGGCCGATCGTCTCGCCGAAGCCTTCGCCGAGCGGCTGCACCAGCGCGTGCGCAAGGAGTTCTGGGGCTACGCTCCGGACGAGGCGTTCAGCGGCGAAGATCTGATCCTCGAGAAGTACGACGGCATTCGTCCCGCGCCCGGCTATCCGGCGCAGCCGGACCACACCGAGAAGGCAACGCTGTTCCAGTTGCTTGATGCCGAACGCAACGCCGGCGTGAAGCTGACCGAGAGCTTCGCCATGTGGCCGGGCTCGTCGGTGTCGGGCCTCTATTTCAGCCACCCGGAGAGCTATTACTTTGGCGTCGGCAAGATCGAACGCGATCAGGTCGAGGACTATGCGACGCGCAAGGGCTGGGAACTGGCGGAAGCCGAGCGCTGGCTGGCACCGGTGCTGAACTACATCCCGGCTGCGAACGCGAATACGCCTCCGGCGAACGATGCGAACAAACCATCCGTTACGGTGATCTCCGGTGCCGACCTCGGCGAGGACCTTGCGTCGCATCCGACGGGCTGCAACTGCGTCGCGCACCTTCGCTTCCGGCAGAAGAGCGCACGGGGTTAGCCCGATGTTATCCCTCCCCCTTGTGGGGAGGGATGCGCCTCACCCCCAAAGTATCCTTGATGGGATCAACCGACGACGCACATAGTGCGTCATAGAAAACCAGCGCCCCATCAAGAGGTGCCGTATGACCGAAACAACTCTCGCGGATGCCCTGCTGCATTCGCCCGCCGACGCCATCATCGCCACCGATCGCGACGGGCTGATCACGTTCTGGAATCCAGGCGCGACACGCATCTTCGGCCACAGCGCGGCAGAGGCGATCGGGCAATCGCTCGACCTCATCATTCCGGAGAACCAGCGCGCGAGACACTGGGCCGGATACAACGAGGTGATGGCGACCGGCCAAAGCCGTTACAGCGAAGGCGCCACCTTGTCCGTGCCTGCGCTGCATAAGGACGGCAAGCGCATCTCGCTGGAGTTCACCATCACCCCACTGAAGGACAGCGCCGGACGGATGACCGGCATGGCCTCGGTGCTGCGCGACGTCACCGCGCGCTTCGAAGAGCTGCGCGCACTGCGGAAGAAGGCATCAGCGGCTGGATAGCGCGGGCGCGGACGGTTGCTCTTACCTCTCCCGTAGTACGGGGAGAGGTAGCTTTACTTCGGCGGACTCAGCGGCTGCACGATTTCCTGAAACGGCGACAGCGCCTCGCACATGTCCGCATGCCTGCCGAGCGCGGGATATTGCTTCTCGTCGAACAGGCCGTGCGCCTCGCGCGTGAAGCGCAACACGCAGGCAACTGCAATATCGGCATGGGTGATCGTGCTGCCGAACCAGAAGTCGGTCTTGCGGCGCGCTCGCTCGCCTTCGAGCCGCTCCATCACGCCGGCGATCTGCATGCGGCAGCGCTCGACCCAGCGCGGCGATTGCGTCTCGTGCAGCACCTTTTCGTAGACGAGGCTCACCGCCTTGTCGCCGAGCCCTGTCGCCAGTGCGCAGACGTTCAGCACCTCGCGCCGGGCATGACCGCAATCGGGGATCAGCGCCCGCGACGGGCCCGCGATTTCATCAAGATGGTCGAGGATCGCGTTGCTTTCGATCAGCACCTCGCCGTCGGCCAGCACCAGCGTCGGCACCCGCATCAACGGATTGTAGATCGCGATCTTGCCGCCGTCGCTGAAGGTCGACCACGGCCGATGCTCGAACGGCATGCCGTAAAAGCGCATCGCCAGCGCGACGCGGCGCACGAAGGGTGAGTCGTATTGGCCGATCAGGATCACATGCTTCTCCTATTCCCTCCCCGCGCAGCGTGGGGAGGGTCGCATAGGCGACCTTCAGGTCGCCGTTCTTGAGATTAACGCCGACGCTCTGCGCCGGCTATGGCGAAGCGGAGGCCGGGGTGGGGGTCAAGCCCCACCCGTCGCTCCATTCGCTACGCTCATTCGCGCCACCCTCCCCACACTTCGTGGGAGGAGGGACTACTCCCCCGGGTCGCTCGCGAGCAGCGCGTTGACCGCGCGGCTCCAGCCCTTCAGCTTGCGCTCGCGCGTGGCGTCGCTCATCGCCGGCTTGAAGCGGCGCTCCAGCCGCCAGGTATCGGCAAAGCGCGACGGTTCCGGATAAATGCCGGCGCTCAGCCCCGCGAGATAGGCCGCGCCGAGCGCCGTCGTTTCCTGAATTACCGGGCGATCGACCGGGGCCTTCAGCAAATCCGCAAGGCGCTGCATGGTCCAGTCGGACGCCGTCATGCCGCCATCGACGCGCAGCACCGTATTGGCGGCGCTCGCATCGGGCCAGTCGGCGCGCATCGCCGCCCATAGATCGTGCGTCTGGTAACAGACGCTCTCCAGCGCCGCGTGGGCAAGCTCGGCCGGGCCGGTGTTGCGGGTCAATCCGAACAGCCCGCCGCGCACGCGCGGATTCCAGTACGGCGCGCCGAGGCCGACGAACGCCGGCACGAGGTAGACCGATTGCGCCGAGTCGGATTTGTCGGCGAGCGGGCCGGTTTCCGCGGCCTGCTTGATGATGCCGAGCCCATCGCGCAGCCACTGCACGGCGGAGCCTGCGACGAAGATCGAGCCTTCGAGCGCGTAGGTGCGCTTGCCGCCGAGCTGATAGGCGATCGTCGTCAGCAGCTTGTTCTTCGAGGCAACCGGCGTTGTGCCGGTGTTGAGCAGCGCGAAGCAGCCGGTGCCGTAGGTCGATTTCATCATGCCCGGCTCGAAGCACGCCTGCCCGATGGTCGCGGCCTGCTGATCGCCGGCAATGCCGCGCACGGCGATCGCCCCGCCGAACAGATCGGGGATCGTCACGCCATAGGATGCGGACGAGTCCCGCACATCCGGCAACATCGCACGCGGGATACGCAGCAGCTTCAAGAGATCGTCGTCCCACACCCCTAGGTGGATATTGAACAGCAGCGTCCGCGAAGCATTGGTCGCGTCGGTCGCGTGTACCTTGCCACCGGTTAGTCGCCACAAGAGATAGCAATCAACCGTGCCGAACAGCAATTCGCCGCGTTCTGCGCGTTCGCGCGCCCCCGGTACCTGATCGAGAATCCACGCGACTTTCGTGCCGGAGAAATACGGATCGATGATCAGGCCGGTCTTGGCCGAGATCATCGGCTCATGGCCATCGGCCTTGAGCTTCGCGCAGAAATCAGCAGTGCGGCGATCCTGCCAGACGATCGCGCGATGCACGGCGCGGCCAGTCGCGCGGTCCCACACCACCGTCGTTTCGCGCTGGTTGGTGATGCCGATGGCGGCGATATCGGAGGCTGCGACATTTGCCTTGGTCATCGCCTCGCGGCAGGTCGCGAGCGTCGAATTCCAGATGTCGTCCGGCTCGTGCTCGACCCAGCCGGAGGCCGGAAAGTGCTGCGGGAATTCCTGCTGCGCGATCGCCGCGATGGAAATATCGCGGCGGAACACGATGGCCCGCGACGATGTCGTGCCCTGATCGATGGCAAGGATGTGCGTGGCCACGGCGTTTCCCTATTATCTTTCGTCATGCCCGGACTTGATCCGGGCATCCATCTTCTACTTAAGAGAAAGATAGATTGCCGACATAGGCGTTCGCAAGAACGCCGTTCGTTGAACGGCTATGCCCGGCAATGACGATAACAAGGGTCAGCTCCCTCTCCCCGTCTGCGGGGAGAGGTCAGAAGATCACACCGACGCCGTCGTGACGCCGCCATCGATGACGATGGTCTGGCCCGTCATGAAGGTCGAGGCGTCGGAGGCGAGATAACCCACCGCGCCTGCGATCTCGTGCGGCTCACCGATCCGGCGCAGCGGTGTATTGGCCGTGCGGCGCTTCAGCCGCTCCTCGTCTTCCCACAGCGCCTTGGCGAAATCCGTCTTCACCAGACCCGGCGCGATGCAGTTGACGCGAATCTTCTTCGGACCCCACTCGCCGGCGAGGCTTCGCGCGAGCGCGAAGTCTGCCGCCTTCGAGATACCGTAGGCGCCGATCACGGTCGAACCGCGCAAGCCGCCGATCGATGAGATGATGATGACGGAGCCCTGCCCGCGCTCGGCCATCTTCGGGATCGCACGCGCGGAGAGCCAGATGTTGCTCTTCACGTTCGAGCCCATGATCTTGTCGAAAGCCTCGTCAGTGATATCGAGCAGCGGGCCGTAGTACGGATTCACCGCCGCGTTGCAGACGAGAATGTCGAGGCCGCCATAGTGCTTCACTGTGCCATCGACGAGTGCGTTGACTTCGTTCTGGCGCGAGATGTTGCAGGGAATGACGATGGCGTCGCCGCCCGCCTTCTTGATCCCGGTCGCGACTTCCTCGCAGGCATCCGCCTTGCGGCTCGACACCACCACCTTCGCGCCCATCTGCGCGAGAAGCTCGGCCGACGCGCGGCCGATACCGCGGCTCGAGCCGGTGATGATCGCGACCTTGCCGCTCAGGTCCCACGGTGATTTGGCCATGATGATGTCTCCTTGTTTTTGTTTTGTGCTGCTGCACCAAACCCACCTTCGTCATGCCCGGACTTGATCCGGGCATCCATCTTCCTTTGAACCATTGATCTCCGGAAAGATGGATTGCCGGGTCATAGGCGAGCGAAGCGACGCCGTTCTTCGAACGGCTATGCCCGGCAATGACGACCAAAAGGCAAGCTATCGATCGTTGCAAAGAAAAAGGGGAAGCCGGTTAGCTTCCCCTGATGCTTTACTGCGCGTTGACCAGACCGCCCGCCTCTGCGACGCGGCGCAGGTGGAAATCGGCATCGCCGAACAGGCTTTCGATCATGGTCAGCCGCTTGAAGTAGTGACCGATCTTGAACTCCATGGTCATGCCGACGCCGCCATGCAGCTGGATCGACTGCTGGCCGACATAGCGGGCCGAACGGCCGATCTGCACCTTCGCCGCCGCCACCGACTTCGCACGCTCCTTGGCGTCGTCGACGTTGCCGGCCATGGTCGCGAGATACGACATGCTGCGCGCCTGTTCGAGCGCCACGAACATGTCGGCACCGCGATGCTGCAGCGACTGGAACGTGCCGATCGCCACGCCGAACTGCTTGCGCTCCTTGATGTACTGCATCGTCGTCTTGAGCGATTCCTCCATCGCCCCGACCGCCTCGGCGCATAGCGCGATGCGCGCATCGTCGACCACGCGCTCGATCAGCGGCAGCGCGTTCTCCGGATCGCCGATCGCGGCGTCCGCGCCGACCTCGACGTTGTGCAAGGTGATGTCGGCGGCGCGCAGGCTGTCCTGCGTCGGGTAACCCTTGATGGTGACGCCCTTGGCATTCGCCGGGACGAGGAACGCACCGATGCCGGCCGCGTCGCGCTGGCCGCCCTTGGTGCGCGCGGTGACGACGAGCGTGTCCGCGGTGTCGCCGTGCAGAACGACGAACTTCTCGCCGTCGATCACCCAGCCGCTGCCCTTTTTCTTCGCCGTGGTCGCAACGTCGGCGAGATTATAGCGCGAGTTCTTTTCGAGCTGCGCGAACGCCATCGTCTTCGAGCCGTCGATGATGCCCGGCAGATGCGCCTGCTTCTGCGCGGCCGAGCCGCCGTGACGCAGGAAACCGCCGCCGAGAATGACGGTCGCGAGATACGGCTCAAGCACGAGCGCGCGGCCCATCGCTTCCATCACGATCATCGTCTCGACCGGACCGGAGCCGAAACCGCCGTCTTCCTCGCTGAACGGAAGGCCAAGGAGCCCCTGCTCCGCGAACTTGCTCCACAGCGCCTTGCTGTAGCCGCCCTTTTCCTTCGCGTATTTCTTGCGCGACTCGAAATCGTAGGACGAGGCCAGCAGGCCGTCGACGCTTTCCTTGAGAAGCCGCTGCTCTTCGGAGAGATCGAAATCCATTTCTTCTTACCCCTAATCATTCGAAAGTACTTACCTCTCCCCGCCTGCGGGGAGAGGTCGCCCGCCGTAGCTCGAAGAGCGAAGGCGCGGCGGGTGAGGGGCCGGGCGAAGCATCACAACGAACACCGAGTTCGCAGGAGCGCTCGCCCCTCACCCCGACCCTCTCCCCGCAAGGGCGGGGCGAGGGAGATTCTAGCTCACAGTCCCAACACCGCCTTGGCGATGATGTTGCGCTGGATTTCGTTCGAACCGCCGTAGATCGAGACCTTGCGGTAGTTGAAGTAACCCGGCGCGATCGGCGACGCCCAGTCGTCCGGCTCGTTGCGGCCTTCGTCACCGGTCGCATACGGCATGGCGAACGGACCCGTCACCTCGAGCAGCAGCTCGGTGATGGTCTGCTGGATGTCCGAGCCCTTGATCTTGAGAATCGAGGACGCCGGGTCCGGCTTGCCCTTGCCGTTCTTGCTCTCGTTGGCGACGACGCGCATCTGCGTCAATTCCAGCGCCTTGAGCTCGATCTCGGTTGCGGTCAGCTTTTCGAGGAAACGCTGATCCTTGATGATCGGCTGATCGCCGGCCATCACGCTCGACGCGAGCTGCTTGATGCGGCGGATGCGCTCCTTCGACATGCCGACGCGGGCGATGTTGGTGCGCTCGTTGCCGAGCAGAAACTTGGCGTAGTCCCAGCCCTTGTTCTCCTGGCCGATCAGGTTCTCGACCGGCACCTCGACGTCATCGAAGAACACTTCGTTGACTTCGACACCGCCGTCGATGGTCTGGATCGGACGCACGGTGACGCCCTTCGACTTCATGTCGAAGACGATGAAGGAAATGCCTTCCTGCTTCTTCGCTTCCGGATTGGTGCGGCAGAGGCAGAAGATCATGTCGGCGTGCTGGGCGAGCGTCGTCCAGGTCTTCTGGCCATTGATGATGTACTTGTCGCCCTGGCGCTTCGCCGTCGTCTTCAGCGAGGCGAGGTCCGATCCCGAACCCGGCTCGGAGAAGCCCTGGCACCACCAGTCGTCGAGGTTGGCGATGCGCGGCAGATACTTCTTCTTCTGCTCGTCATTGCCGAACGTGTAGATCACCGGGCCGACCATGCTGACGCCGAAGGCGAGCGGCGACGGCGCCGGACACGACTGCAACTCCTCAAGGAAGATGTACTGTTGAACCGGCGTCCAGCCGGTGCCGCCATATTCCTTCGGCCAGTGCGCGACCGCCCAGCCCTTCTTGTTCAGAATGCGCGTCCAGTCCACCAGCTCCTGCTTCGAGGTGTGGTGACCTTCTTGCATCTTGCGCCGGGTTTCCGGCGGCACGTTGTCACGGAAGAAGGCACGCACTTCGTCGCGGAACGCCAGTTCTTCCTTGGTGAAGCTGAGATCCATGAGGATTCTCCTTGAGAGAGTGAGCACACCTCCCCCTGAAAGGGAGAGGTCGGCGAAGCGAAGCGAGCCGGGTGGGGGTCTTGTCGGAATGCCGACCCCCTCCCCAACCCTCCCCCTTGCAGGGGGAGGGAGTTGTTACTGCACGATCTCGAACAGGCCGGCGGCACCCATGCCACCGCCCACGCACATGGTGACGACGCCGTACTTGGCCTTGCGGCGGCGGCCTTCGATCAGGATGTGGCCGGTGAGGCGCGCGCCGGTCATGCCATACGGATGGCCGACCGCGATCGAGCCGCCGTTGACGTTGAGCTTCTCCGGGTCGATGCCGAGCTTGTCGCGGCAGTAGAGAACCTGCACCGCGAACGCCTCGTTGAGCTCCCAGAGGTCGATGTCGTCGATCTTGAGGCCGTGACGCTTGAGAAGACGCGGGATCGCGAACACAGGGCCGATGCCCATCTCGTCCGGCTCGCAACCGGCCGCGACGAAGCCGCGGAAGATGCCGAGCGGCTTGAGGCCGCGCTTGGCGGCTTCCTTGTCGCTCATGATCACGGTGGCAGATGCGCCGTCCGAGAGCTGGCTGGCATTGCCGGCGGTGATGGTGAAGCCATCGCCGCGCACGGCCTTGAGGCCGGCGAGACCTTCAGCAGTTGTGTCCGGACGCGGACCTTCGTCCTGTGAGAGCGTAATTTCCTTCATGCTGACCGCGCCGGTCGCCTTGTCGGTGACGGCCATCTGCGTCGTGATCGGTGCGAGCTCGTCCTTGAACTTGCCGCCTTGCTGCGCGGCGGCGGTGCGGCGCTGGCTCTCGAGCGAGTATTCGTCCTGCGCCTCGCGTGACACGTTGTAGCGCTTGGCGACGGTTTCGGCCGTATCGAGCATCGGCATGTAGACGTCGCCCTTGATCTTGAGCAGCGCCGGGTCCTGCGTGTGGAACTTGTTGGCGTGATCGTTCTGCACGAGGCTGATCGACTCGCCGCCGCCGCCGACCGCGACCTCGACGCCATCGAACAGCACGGAGCGCGCCGCAAGCGCGATCGCCTGGAGGCCCGAGGCGCACTGGCGGTCGATGGTGGTGCCTGCCACCTGCACCGGCAGGCCGGCGCGGAGCAGCGCCTTGCGGGCGATGTTGCCGCCGGTCGCGCCCTGCTGCATGGCGGCGCCCATCACCACGTCCTCGATCTCCTTCGGATCGACGCCCGCGCGCTTGACGGCGTGCTCGATGGCATGACCGAGCAGGGTCGCGCCTTCGGTAGCGTTCAGCGCGCCGCGATAGGCCTTGCCGATCGGGGTGCGGGCGGTCGAGACGATGACGGCTTCAGTCATGGGTTTCACCTTGTTGCTGAGAGTTGTTTTTGGGCGGTCTGCTGTTGAAGATTACGGAGTTCGTGACGCGAGAGCTTGCCGACCGTCGTGCGCGGCAACTCTGCCATGAATTCGACGGCGGCGGGCAATTCATGCTTGCCGATCTTGCCGGCGAGGAATGCGCGCAGATCGTCGATCGTGAACGGCTGCGCGTCCTTCTTCAGGGTGACAAAGGCTTTTGCCGCTTCGCCGCGATACTGATCCGGCACGCCGATGACGATGACTTCCTGCACGGCGGGGTGTTCGTAGATCGCCTGCTCGATCATCTGCGGATAGACGTTGAAGCCGCCGGAGATGATCATGTCCTTCTTGCGGTCGACCAGAAAGATGTAGCCGTCCTCGTCGATGTAGCCGATGTCGCCGGTGAGGAAGCGGTCGCCGACGTAGAACTCGGCGCTTTCCTTCTCGCGATTCCAGTAACCCCTGGTGACGTTCGGGCCGCGCACGCGGATTTCGCCGGTCTCGCCGGTAGCCAGAACTTTCTTCGGATCGTCGAGCGCAACGATATCGATTTCGATGCCGGGCAACATCACGCCGATGGAGCCGGGCTTGTCCGGGCCGTCCTTCGGATGCGCAGTGCCGGGCGAGCAGGTTTCGGTCATGCCCCAGCCGCTGCGCAGCTTGTTGCCGGTCTTTTCCTCGAAGATACGGGCGACTTCGACCGGAAGCGGCGCACCGCCGGAACCGCAAGACACCAGCGACGAGAAATCGCGCTTGTCGAGATCGGGCAGATTGGCGATGGCGATCCACATGGTCGGAACGCCGGGGAAGCTCGTCGCGCGCTTCACCTCGATGTCGCGCATGACGGCTTCAACGTCGAAGCGCTGATGCAGCGAGATCGTGTTGCCGAAACGGACGTTGCCGAGCAGCACCACGGTCAGTGCGAAGATATGGAACAGCGGCAGCACGCAGATGACACGCTCGATGGCGCCGGCACGGTCGATGCGCGACTTCGTCGTCCAGACCTCATAGATGCCGGTGGCAGCCGTAAGGTTCTTGTGCGTGAGCATCGCGCCTTTCGGCAAACCCGTCGTGCCGCCGGTGTATTGCAGCAGCGCGATGTCGTCCGGGTCGATCTGCGGCCACTGCGCGGGCTTCGTCACATCCTTGGTGAACTGGCGGAAGGTGACGATCCTGTCGCTCGCGGGATACGGCGCGACCGGGAAACCCGATGGCCCCCACTGATCGTCCTCGCAGACGACGAGGCGATCGAGCAATCCCTTCTCCAGGAACTTCAGCGCGATCGGCAGCAGAAACGGACTGTTGGTGGTGATCAGAATGCGCGCCCCGGAATCCGTGAGCTTGTGCGTCAGCGCCCGCTCTCCGTCGAGCGGCGACAGATGCACGACGCGCGCACCCGCTTTCAGGGCACCGAAGAAATTGACCGGATGATCCGGCGTATTGCCAAGGAAGAGCGCGATCGACGTGTTCTTGCCGTAGCCGGCACGCAGGAAGGCAGCAGCCGCCGTGTCGGCCATCGCGCCAAGCTCGGCATAGGTGATCGGACGGTCGCGGAATTCGATAACGGTGCGCGCACCGAATTCCGCGATCGACTTGGCGAGGAACCCCGGGATGGTGCCGAACGGGATCGGCTGATCCCACCGGACACCTTCCGGATAGAACTGTTCGCCCGGATGAGCCATCGCCCGATCCTTGTGTTATGCCGCCTTGCCGAGCGACGCGAAGGTCTTGCCCTCGGCAGCGAGCTTCTTGAGCAGCGGCGCCGGTTCGAGCGATGGATCGTTGATGGCCTTGGCGTAGTACGACAGGCGATCGGCGATGTGCTTGAGGCCGACCTGGTCGGCATAGAACATCGGACCGCCGCGATAGACCGGGAAGCCGTAGCCGTAGAGCCAGACCACGTCGATATCGCTCGGACGCGCGGCAATGCCCTCTTCGAGAATGCGCGCGCCCTCGTTGATCATTGGATAGATCATGCGTTCGTGGATTTCGTCGTCGCTGATCTCGCGGCGCTTGAGGCCGAGGCGGGCGCAGGTGTCGACGATGAGCTTCTCGACATCCGGGTCCGGCAGCGGCGAACGCGAACCGCCCTCGTACTTGTAGTAGCCCTTGCCGGTCTTCTGGCCGAAGCGTCCGGCCTCGCACAGCGCGTCGGCGATTTCCGACTTGATGCCCCGATCCTTGCGCGAGCGCCAGCCGATATCGAGGCCGGCGAGATCGCCCATGGCGAACGGGCCCATCGGAATGCCGAACTTGGTGACGACGGCGTCGACCTGCTGCGGCAGCGCGCCTTCGAACAGCAGCTTCTCGGATTGCTTGGAGCGGGCTGCGAGCATGCGGTTGCCGACGAAACCGTCGCAGACGCCGACCACGGCCGGCACCTTGGCGATCTTCTTCGAGATGTTGACCGCGGTCATCAGCGCGTCCGGCGCAGTCTTGTCGGCGCGGACGATCTCGCACAGCTTCATGACGTTGGCCGGCGAAAAGAAGTGCATGCCGAGCACATCCTGCGGACGCTTGGTCACCGAGCCGATCTCGTTGATGTTGAGATAGGAGGTGTTCGACGCCAGCACCGCGCCGGGCTTGGCGTGCTTGTCGAGCTCGGTGAACACGTCCTTCTTGACCTGCATGGTCTCGAACACCGCCTCGATAATGAGGTCAGCATCCTTGACGTTTTCGAGACCCACCTTGCCGGTCAGCAGCGCCATGCGCTTCTCGACGGCGTCGGTCGGCATGCCGCCGCGGGCGGCGGTCGCCTCATAGTTCTTGCGGATGATGCCGAGACCGCGCTTCAGCGGCTCCTCGCCGGTCTCGATGATCGTCACCGGGATACCGGCGTTGACGAAGGACATGGCGATGCCGCCGCCCATCGTACCGGCGCCGAGCACTGCCACCTGATTGACGGGTCGCGATTTCGTGCCATCAGGAATGCCCGCAACCTTGGCGGCCTCGCGCTCCGCGAAAAACGCATAGCGCTGCGCCTTGGACTGATCGCCGCTGACGAGACGCAGGAACGTCTCGCGCTCTTTCTTCAGCGCCTCATCGAAAGGCACATCCAGCGTCCAGCTCACCGCTTCGGCGCAGGCGAGAGGTGCATCCATACCGCGGTTGCGCTTGTTGGCGGCAGCAGCGGCGTCGGTGAAAATCTTGCGATCGGCGCGCGCGGCAGCGAGCTTGCTGTCGTCGTCACGCAGTTTGCGCAGCGGGCGCTTCTCAGCGATCGCCTTGCGGACAAAAGCTTCCGCGCCGGAATCCGGTCCCTCGACGATCTCCTCGATCAGGCCGTTCTTGAGTGCTTCGGCAGCGCCGATCGGATCGCCCGTGACAACCATCTTCACGCCAAGCTCGGGACCGACCGCGCGCGGCAAACGCTGCGTGCCGCCCGCGCCCGGCAAGAGGCCGAGCTTGACTTCCGGCAGGCCCATACGGGCTTCTTTATTTGCGACGCGGAAGTGACATCCCAGCGCCAGTTCGAGGCCGCCGCCAAGCGCCGTGCCGTGAATCGAGGCAACCACCGGCTTCGGGCAATTCTCGATCAGCGTGATGACTTCGCTCAATCCGGGAGGCTGGGGCGGCTTGCCGAATTCGGTGATGTCGGCGCCGGCAACGAACGTGCGGCCTTCGCATGCGAGCACAACGCCCTGGACGCTGGAATCGGCCGAGACTTCCTTGATCGCGGCAGCGATGCCCTGGCGGACCGCCGCGCTGAGCGCGTTCACCGGTGGATTGTTGATCTTGATGATGGCGATGGCGTCATGACGTTCGACCTTGACCACTTCGCTCACGCAACTCTCCCTTGATCTTTTTGCCCTCGAAACGAGGGGATTGCATCAGTTTCGCTGTGCGAAATTTAATTCCACACCTTGACAGCGGAGGGTTATTTTGAACAGCGTCAATTGTCAACGTGTGGACCGGCAGCGTGTGGTCCGATTGGGTTCGAGTCAATTGAGTTCGGGTCGATGAAGCGCCCAGCCAAAACAGTGGCGACGGATCGCAACTTCGTCGTCGCGCTCTCGCGCGGTCTCGATGTGTTGCGCGCATTTCATCCCAATGACGGACTTCTTGGCAATCAAGAGATTGCGGCCCGTACGAAGTTGCCGAAGCCAACCATTTCACGGCTGACGTACACGCTGACAAAGCTTGGATACCTTATACCTGTTCCGCGGTTTGAGAAGTACCAGCTCGCTCCCGCAGCCATGGCGCTCGGATACTCCGCACTCGCCAACCTTGGCATACGGCATATCTCGCAATCCTATCGCGACCAGGTGATGCGGGAAACCGACGGTGCAGTCGCGGTCGGCGCACGCGATCGTCTCGGCATGATCTATGTCGGCCAGAGCCGCAGCGCCCGCACGGTCGGCGTGCAGCTCGACGTCGGCTCGCGCATTCCCATCGCCAGCACCGCGATGGGCCGCGCCTATTTCTGGGCACTGAACGATGCGGAACGCGCCGACCTGCAGCGCGAGATGCGCGAGCATTACGGGGCGCGCTGGGCAAAAATGCGTGACGGCCTCGACCGTTCCGGCGAATTCGTTGCGAAGCACGGGTTCACGATTTCCGCAGGCGAATGGCAGGACGATGTGCATGCGGTCGGCGTCGCCTTAAGAATGAGCGACGGCACGGGAACCTATGCATTCAATTGCGGCGCGCCGGCTTTCCGTTTCACGGAAGATCGGCTTGTCAACGATATTGGACCTCGTCTTTTGGCGATGCTAAGGGACATCGAAAGTGCATTGAACGTTGGACCGGCGTCGGCCGGATTCAACGAGCAAAACAAAAAAGCGAAAACGGGAGGAAAAGTTGCACGCGTGTTTCAGGGGACTCGATAGCGCTCGGCCTGCGCCGGCCACAGCATTGGCAGCTGCGGTTTAAGACCGATGCAAGCGCAACCCGCACAGGGGAATGCTCCCCTGCTCGCCGTGAACGACGTCAGCGTCGTTTTCGGCGGCATCGTCGCCTTGAATGGCGTGTCGTTCAACATGCACAAGGGACAGATCCTTGGTCTCATCGGGCCGAACGGCGCCGGCAAGACCACGCTGTTCAATTGTCTCAGCCGGCTCTATCAGCCGAGCAAGGGCGACATCCTGATGGAAGGATCGTCGATCCTGACCCGTCCGGTGCATCGCATCGCCGAGATCGGCATTGGCCGCACGTTCCAGAACGTGTCGCTGTTCCAGAACATGTCGGTGCTCGACAACGTCCGCATCGGCATGCACTCGCACACCAACACCGACGTGGTGAGTGACTCGCTGCAGCTTCCCTGGGTGCGCAAGACCGAAGCGCACATCAATGCGCGGGTCGGCGAGATCATCGATTACCTCCAGCTCAACGACGTCGCCGATCGCGTCGTCGCCGGTCTTCCGTTCGGCACCATGAAGCGCGTCGAACTCGCGCGCGCCCTTGCTGCTGAGCCGAAGATTCTGCTGCTCGACGAACCGGCGGGCGGTCTCAATCACGAGGAAGTCTACGTCCTCGGCGACCTCATCAAGGCGATCCGCAAGGATCGCAACATCACGGTTCTGCTTGTCGAGCATCACATGGGTCTCGTGATGTCGATCGCCGACCATGTCGTCGCCCTGAACTTCGGCCGCAAGCTCGCCGAAGGAACGCCGGCACAGGTCCAGCAGAATCCGGAAGTGATCAAGGCCTATCTCGGGAGCAAAGAGTCATGAGTGCGTTGCTCACGATCAAGGATCTGCGTTCGTACTACGGCCAGGTGCAGGCGCTGCACGGGCTCGAACTGTCGGTGAACGAGGGTGCGGTGACGACGCTGCTCGGCGCCAACGGCGCGGGCAAGACGACCACCATCCGCGCTGTCTGCAACATGGTGCGTTCGACCGGCTCGATCGAGTTTCAGGGCAAGTCCCTGATGGGCAAGTCGACCGAAAGCATCGTCCAGTACGGCATTGCCCACGTGCCGCAGGGCCGCGGCACCTTCACGACGCTGTCGGTCGAGGAAAACCTTCAGCTCGGCGCGATCACGCGCAAGGACATGAAGGCGATCGCCTCGGATATCGAGAAGATGTACGCCTACTTCCCGGTGCTGAAACAGCGCTATCAGCAGCAGGCCGGCACGCTGTCGGGTGGCGAGCAGCAGATGCTTGCGGTCGCCCGCGCGCTGATGCTTCGGCCGCGCCTGATGCTGCTCGACGAGCCATCGTTCGGTCTCGCGCCGCTGGTCGTGCGCGATCTGTTCGGCATCCTCAAGAAGATCAATCAGGAAGACAAGGTGACGATCCTGGTCGTCGAGCAGAACGCGCAGCTGGCGCTCGAGCTCGCCGAAACCGCGTTCGTGATCGAAACCGGTCGTATCGTCATGTCGGGCAACGCGAAGGACATCGCGTCGAACGAAGACATCCGCAAATCCTATCTTGGTTATTGAGGAGACCGGCTATGGAACTGTTTGTGAACCAAGTCCTGGCCGGCATCTCGACCGGCGCGATCTATGCGTGCATGGCGCTCGCAGTCGTGATGATCTACCAGGCGATCGACCACCTGAACTTCGCCCAGGGCGAAATGGCGATGTTCTCGACCTTCATCGCCTTCCAACTGATGCAGTGGGGCGTCCCCTATTGGTGGACCTTCCCGCTGACGCTGATCATCTCGTTCGCGGGCGGCGTCGCCATCGAGCGGGCGCTGTTCAAGCCGCTCGGCAACGCGCCGGTGCTGGTGCATGTCGCCGGCTTCATCGCGCTGTTTGCGATTATCAACAGCGTCGCGGGGCTGACCTGGGACTGGACCATCAAGCAGTTCCCGACCCCCTTCGGCAACGCACCGTTCCTTGGCAGCCAGCTGATCTCGACGCACCAGGCGGGCATGATCGGCATTACCTTCGTGCTGCTGATCCTGCTGTTCGTGTTCTTCCGCTACACCCGCGTCGGCCTCGCGATGCGGGCCGCCGCTGCGCTGCCTGAATCGGCGAAGCTCGTCGGCATCAATGTCAGCTGGATGATCGCGCTCGGCTGGGGCATGGCGTCGGGCATCGGCGCTATCGCCGGCATCCTGATCGCGCCGGTGGTGTTCCTCGAACCGAACATGATGGGTGGCGTGCTGGTGTACGGCTTCGCTTCCGCCGTGCTCGGCGGGCTGACAAGCCCGTTTGGCGCCGTCATGGGCGGATTCCTCGTCGGCGTGTTCGAGAACCTCGTCGGCACTTACATCCCCGGCGTCGGCAACGAACTCAAACTGCCCATCGCGCTCGCCCTGATCGTGACGGTGCTCGTCCTGAAACCCGGTGGCCTGTTCGGCCGCGTCGCACAGCAGCGAGTTTGATCCATGTCCACAGCTCATCAAACCGCAACCGATGCTCCGGCCGCCAAGCCGGCTGCAACTCCGTCGATGACCGTGGCGCGGGTCGCCTCGCTGATCGCACTCGCGCTGCTGCTCTTCACGCCGCTGTTCCTGAAGAACTTCTACATCTTCCAGATGACGCAATGGCTGATCTACGCCATCGCGGTTCTGGCGCTGAACATCCTGACCGGCGGCAGCGGACAGTTTTCGCTGGGCCAGAGCGCATTCTACGCGGTCGGCGCCTATACGGCGGCGATCATGATGGAGCACATGGGCATCAACTACGTGTTCACGCTGCCGGCGGCCGGGATCATCTGCTTCATCTTCGGCTTCCTGTTCGGCCTTCCGGCGCTCAGGCTTTCGGGCATCTATCTGGCGCTTGCGACCTTCGCGCTCGCCGTGGCGATGCCCCAGCTGCTCAAGCTGCACTTCTTCGAGCACTGGACCGGCGGCGTGCAGGGTCTCGTCATCATCAAGCCGGATCCGCCGGAGTTCCTGAAGGCGATGGGCCTCAAGGTGTCGCAGGACATGTGGCTCTACTACTTTACGCTGGCCATATCGCTCGGCATCTATTTTGCCTCGACCAACCTGCTCGGCTCGCGTTCGGGCCGCGCCATGATGGCGATCCGCGACAACCAGATCGCCGCCAACGCGATGGGCGTCAACGTGTCGCTCTACAAGACGCTGGCGTTCGGCATCTCGGCGGGCATCACCGGCGTCGCCGGCGCGCTCGGCGCCATCGCCGTCGCGTTCGTCGCGCCGGACAGCTACACCATCAACCTCGCGATCGCACTGTTCCTCGGCATGGTGATCGGCGGCGTCGGCTGGCTTCCCGGTTCGCTTGCCGGTGCGGCCTTCATCGTGTTCGTGCCGAACATCGCTGAGAGCATCTCGAAGGGTCTGTCAGGCGCCGTTTTCGGCGTGATCCTGATCATCATCATCTTCCTGGTCCCGCACGGGGCAAGGCAAGTCGCGTACATGGCGCAACACCTGATCGGCAGAATGATCGGGAAATCATCCTGATTGGACGATCAGGCAACAACCAAGGAGAAGAAATGCTTTCGTTCTCAAAAACACGAATCGCTGCTCTTTCAACGGCGGTCATTGCTTTCGCTGTGGCAGGCGGCGAAGCACTCGCGCAAAAAAAATACGATACCGGTGCAACGGACACCGAGGTCAAGATCGGCAACATCATGCCCTACAGCGGCCCCGCATCCGCTTATGGCGTGATCGGCAAGGTTCAGGAAGCCTACTTCAACAAGGTGAACGCCGAGGGCGGCATCAACGGCCGCAAGATCAAGTTCATCTCGTATGACGACGGCTATTCGCCGCCGAAGGCCGTCGAGCAGGCCCGCAAGCTCGTCGAAAGCGACGAAGTCCTTTTGGTGTTCAACTCGCTCGGCACGCCGTCCAATTCGGCGATCCAGAAGTACATGAACGCCAAGAAGGTGCCGCAGCTGTTCGTCGCCACCGGCGCGACCAAGTGGAACGACCCGAAGGACTTTCCCTGGACGATGGGCTGGCAGCCCAACTACCAGAGCGAAGGCCGCATCTACGCGAAGTACCTGATGAAGGAGAAGCCGGCCGCGAAGATTGCGATCCTTTATCAGAACGACGACTACGGCAAGGATCTGCTCAAGGGCTTCAAGGACGGTCTCGGCGCCAAGACGTCGATGATCGTCGCCGAAGCCAGCTACGAGGTGTCCGAACCGACCATCGACTCGCACATCGTCAAGCTGAAGGCTTCGGGCGCAGACACCTTCATCAGCATCACGACGCCGAAGTTCGGCGCGCAGTCGATCAAGAAAGTCGCGGAACTCGGCTGGAAGCCGCTGTTCATCCTCAACAACGTCGCCGCTTCGATCGGCTCGGTCATGAAGCCGGCCGGCTTCGAGAACGGCCAGGATATCATCTCGGCCAACTACGCGAAGGACGCCGTCGATCCGCAGTGGAAGGACGACGCCGGCATGAAGAACTTCGATGCGTTCCTCCAGAAGTACATTCCGGAAGCGAATCGCGCCGACGGCTCGGTGATGTTCGGCTACAACACGGCCCAAACCATGGTGCACGTTTTGAAAGCAGCTGGCGACAACCTGACCCGCGAGAACATCATGAAGCAGGCAGCCAGCCTGAATGGTGTTCAGCTCGAAGGGCTTCTGCCTGGCATTGTGCTGAAGACAAGCGCGACCGACTTCGCGCCGATCGAGCAGCTCCAGCTGATGCGCTTCAAGGGCGAGAAGTGGGACCTGTTCGGCGAGGTGATCTCAGGCGAGATCGGCGGTTAACTCTATACCGCCGATTAGTACCGCATAGCGGAACGAACGGCCCCCGCGGCATTGCCGCGGGGGCTTTTTCTTGAACGACAGTCACAAAGAGTATCTAATTCGATCCAAAGCGGCGAACAGCTTGATCGACAAGAAGAAGGAGATTGCCATTCGAACAGGGAGCTAACATCGATGTCCAAGATTCACTCGCGGCTCGCGCTGATCTCAACTGCGCTTGCTGCCGTCGCCCTCAGCGCGACTGCCGCGCTCGCTCAAAAGAAATACGATCCCGGCGCAACCGACACCGAGATCAAGATCGGCAATATCATGCCCTACAGCGGACCGGCGTCCGCCTATGGCGTGATCGGCAAGACCATGGAAGCCTACTTCAAGAAGGTGAACGCCGAAGGCGGCATCAACGGCCGCAAGATCAACTTCGTTTCATATGACGACGGATACTCGCCGCCAAAGACGGTCGAGCAGGCGCGCAAGCTTGTCGAGAGCGACGAAGTGCTTGCCATCTACGCGCCGCTCGGCACCCCGCCGAACTCGGCGATCCAGAAGTACCTGAACGCCAAGAAGGTGCCGCAGCTGTTCGTCGCCACCGGTGCGACCAAATGGAACGATCCGAAGGAATTTCCGTGGACCATCGGCTGGCAGCCCAACTACCAGAGCGAGAGCCGCATCTACGCGAAGTACATCCTGAAAGAGAAGCCGAACGCGAAGATCGCGATCCTCTATCAGAATGACGACTACGGCAAAGACTACCTCAAGGGCTTCAAGGACGGCCTCGGCGCCAAGGCGGCGTCGATGATCGTGGTTGAAGAAAGCTACGAAGTCTCTCAGCCGACGATCGACTCCAACATCGTCAAGATGAAGTCGAGCAACGCCGACGTGTTCTTCAACATCACCACGCCGAAGTTCGCGGCGCAGGCGATCAAGAAGATGGGCGAAATCGGCTGGAAGCCGACGCACCTTCTCAACAACGTCTCGGCCTCGATCGGCGCCGTGATCAAGCCGGCCGGTTATGAGAACTCGCAGGGCATCATTTCGTCCGCCTACATGAAGGACGCCGCTGATCCGCAGTGGAAGAACGACGCCGGAATGAAAGGCTTCGACGAGTTCCTTGCCAAATACTTCCCCGAGGGCAACCGCATCGACGGTTCGGTGATGTACGGCTACAACTCGGCGCAGACGATGGTGCAGGTTCTGAAGCAGTGCGGCGATAACCTGACCCGCGAGAACGTGATGAAGCAGGCCGCAAGCCTGAAGGACTTCACCACGGCGACCATGCTGCCGGGCATCAAGCTCAAGACCAGCGCGACCGACTTCGCGCCGATCGAGCAGGTGCAGCTGATGCGCTTCAAGGGCGAGACCTGGGAGCTGTTCGGCGAGGTGATCTCGGGCGAAATCGGCGGCTGATCGAACGCAAGTCTCACAACGAACCCCCGCGGTGCTGCCGCGGGGGTTTTCCTTTGCGCTCCCTCCTTACTCTCCCGCATGGCGGCAAACCGGGATAAAGGAGAAGGCCTCGCCCTTCTTCTTCAACCTCCCGCGCGCTAACCTCGCTCCATGACCGACACCCGCCCCTTGCTGCGCGCGATCTACGACGCCGCCGTTGCCGCTGCCCATCCCGACCGCATTCTCGCAGCACATCTTCCGCCGCCACCGACCGGACGAATCATGGTGCTTGCCACCGGCAAGGGCGGCGCGGCCTTGGCCGCCGCAGCCGAGAAACATTACGTCGACACGCTCAAGCTCGATCCGGCGCGCCTCGCCGGCCTCGCCACCACGCGCCACGGCCATGGCGTGCCGACGCGCTACATCGAGGTGACTGAGGCCGGCCACCCGGTGCCCGACGAAGCCGGGCTGAAAGCCGCCGAGCGCACCTTGCAGCTTGCGAAGAGTGCGGACGCGAACGACCTCGTGCTGGTGCTGATCTCCGGCGGCGGCTCGGCCAACTGGTTCGCGCCGGTCGACGGCGTCGGCTTCACCCAGAAGCAGCAGATGAACCGCACCCTGCTTCGCTCCGGCGCACCGATCGGCGACATCAACACCGTGCGCAAGCATCTTTCGCGCATCAAGGGCGGACGGCTCGCGCGCGCCGCCTATCCGGCGCGGGTTCTGACGCTGGCGATTTCCGACGTCCCGCACGACGATCCCGCGGTGATCGCATCCGGACCGACCGTGCCCGATCCGTCGACGCTCGCGGACGCACGCGCGGTGATCGCGAAATACAAGCTGACGCCGGATGCGGAGATCGTCCGCGCGCTCGCCGATCCGCAGAACGAAAGCGTGAAGCCGGGCGATCCGGAACTGGCAGCCGCGCGCTACGCCATCATCGCCCGCCCGCGCGACTCGCTCGATGCGGCGATTGCCGTCGCGCGACAGGCCGGGTACGAGACGGTCGATCTCGGCGCCGATCTCGAAGGCGAAGCCCGCGAAGTCGCCGCGGCCCACGCCGCGATGGCGCTGAAGGCCAAGGCCGGAGGCAAGAAGCTCGCGATCCTCTCCGGCGGCGAACTCACCGTCACCGTCACCGGCAACGGCCGCGGCGGGCCGAACCAGGAGTACGCGCTGGCGCTGGCGATGCATCTCGCCGGCACGGACGGCATCTCGGCGCTCGCTGCCGATACGGACGGCGCCGACGGCGGCGCAGGTTCCGCCAGCGATCCGGCCGGCGCGATGATCGATACGCGGACGTTTGCGACCATGCGCGCGAAGGGTCTCGATCCCGCCGCCTATCTCGCCAACAACGACGCCACCACCTTCTTCGAGGCCACCGGCGATCTGGTTCAGACCGGACCGACCATGACCAACGTCAACGACGTGCGGGTGATTTTGATCGAGTGATCGTCAGTTCCGGGGGGCGAACAACAAACTCCGTCATGGCCGGGCCTGTCCCGGCCATCCACACCTTGGCTGCGGATGTAAGAAAGACGTGGATGCCCGGCACAAGGCCGGGCATGACGACTGAGATATCTAGTTTGTGATGCTGCGAAATGACATCAAAACTCCCGCGCGACCTTGGCCAGCATCCGCAGCAGCGCGACGCGGTTCTCCTCGCCGAGCACTGCGCTGAGCCGCGCCTCGTGCTTGCTCGTGACGCATTTCTTGGCGCGCGCCAGCGTGGTCTTGCCCTTCTCGGTCAGCATCAGCACATGCGAGCGGCGGTCGCTGCTGGAGCGCTTGCGCGTGCAGAGCTCGCGCGCCTCCAGCCCGTCGAGCATCGCCACGAAGTTCGGCCGCAGGATGCCGAGCGTGTTGGCCACCTCGGTCTGGTTGCGGCCGGGGTTGCGTTCGAGCAGCAGCAGCACGGAAAACTGCGCCGGCGTCAACCGCAACGGTCCCATCACGCTGAGGAAATCATCGAAGATCCGCAGCTGCGCCCGCTTCATCGAATAACCGAGCAGGTCGGCCAGTTCGCCGATATCGAGCGGCGCACCGGGCAACGCATCTGCGACCTTTCGCTGCACGCGCGAGGCTTTTGAACGGGCCGCTGGAGGTTTGGCAACGGGCCTGGAAACCGCTTTGGAAACAGCCATCGCCCTCGCCCCGTCCGCCCTGTAGATTGCAGGTCCGGAACGGACCGCAGCTTGAGATTATAGTCGATAATTGTTATTGACCATATCAATCACCAAGGGCGGACTTCAACCGCCGGGTAACGGGCGCTGCACACCTTCGGACCGTGCACGCGCGGGGAGAGGACGCCGGATTTGGATACGACAATTCTGCTGTTCCTGTTGCAGGACGGCATAACCAACGGCGCGATCTACGCCCTGCTCGGGCTCGGCCTCGTGCTGGTGTTTGCGGTCACGCGCGTCATCCTGATCCCGCAGGGCGAGTTCGTCACCTTCGGCGCGCTGACCTATGCCTCGCTCGCGGTCGGCAAGCTGCCCGGCACCGCGCGGCTTGCCGTCATCCTCGGCCTTGTCGCGCTCTGCTTCGATCTGATCGCCATGCGCAGCACGCTGACGATGCGCAGCGTACTCCGCTCGGTGCTGATCTACGCTGTTTTGCCGTTCGCCATTCTCGGTCTCACCGGCGCGGTGACCGGCCCGAAGAA
Organism: Pseudomonadota bacterium; assembly: GCA_049323835.1. GTDB lineage: Bacteria > Pseudomonadota > Alphaproteobacteria > Rhizobiales > Xanthobacteraceae > SG-bin9. Next base: position 106,269 of record JBMOOJ010000077.1, read on the forward strand.
TCCGGTGGCACTGAACTTCCTGCTCTCGCTCGTGATCGTCGCGCCGATCGGACTTTATCTCTACCGCATCGCCTATCAGCCGATCGCGCATGCCTCGGTGCTGGTGCTGCTGATCGCCTCGGTCGGCGTGCATCTGGCGTTGCAGGGCCTCGGCCTCGTGTTTTTCGGCCCCGAGGGCCTGCGCGGCCCGCCGATCTCGGAGACCGCGATCACGCTCGGCGCCCTGCGCATCACCGGCCAGAGCCTCGGCATCTATGCCATTACGCTGCTGCTGATCGTGGCGCTGTGGCTGTTCTTCGGCCGCACGCTTTACGGCAAGGCACTGCGCGCAACTGCGGTGAACCGGCTCGGCGCACGGCTCGTCGGCATCCGCACCTCGCTCTCGGGCCAGCTCGCGTTTCTGCTCGCCGCCGTGATCGGCGCGGTGTCCGGCATCCTGATCGTGCCGGTGACGACGATCTACTACGACACCGGCTTCCTGATCGGCCTGAAAGGGTTCGTCGCCGCGATTATCGGCGGCCTGATCAGCTATCCGCTGACGGCACTTGCCGCCATTCTCGTCGGCGTCGTCGAGGCGTTCTCGTCGTTCTATGCCTCGAACTACAAGGAAGTCATCGTCTTCACGCTCCTCCTCCCCGTGCTGGTGCTGCGCTCGCTCGCCGCGCCCGCCGTCGAAGAGGAGCACGATTGATTCATGACCCAGCGGCTCCCCATTCTCGTGTTCGCGCTGATGATGGCGGCAATCCCGTTCGTGCCGGGCATTCCGCCGTTCTGGATCGTGCTGCTCGACAACATCGGCCTCGCCGCGCTGGTGGCGATGGGCCTCGTCATCCTCACCGGCGTCGGCGGCCTGACCTCGTTCGGCCAGGCCGCATTCTGCGGCTTCGGCGCCTACACCACGGCGCTGCTGACGACGTCCTACGGCCTCTCGCCGTGGCTCTCGCTGCCGGCGTCACTCGTGGTTAGCGGCATCGCCGCCGTCATTCTCGGACTGATGACCGTGCGCCTCTCCGGTCATTACCTGCCGCTCGGCACCATCGCCTGGGGCATCAGCCTGTTCTATCTCTTCAGCAAGCTCGAAATCCTCGGCCGCAACGACGGCATCTCCGGCATTCCGCCGCTTGCGATCGGCGATTTCCAGATGCGCGATCCGCGCACCATCTACTTTGCGATCTGGCTCGCGGTCATCATTGCCGCATGGCTGACGCTGAACCTGCTCGACTCGCGCACCGGCCGCGCCATCCGCGCGCTGCGCCGCGGCCACATCGCCGCCGAATCGTTCGGTGTGCAGACGGCGCAGGCGAAACTGCTGGTCTTCATCTATGCCGCCGTGCTGGCCGGCCTTTCCGGCTGGCTCTATGCGCACTTCCAGCGCGCGGTGAATCCGACGCCGTTCGGCCCGCAGGCGGGTATCGAATATCTGTTCGTCGCCGTGCTTGGCGGCGCCGGATACGTCTGGGGCGCGGTGCTCGGCGCCGGCATCGTCACCGTGCTGAAGGAGATCCTGCAAAGTTATCTGCCGCTGCTGTTCAAGAACGAGACACAGTTCGAGATCGTCGTGTTCGGCATCCTGCTGGTGGCATTGCTGCAACTCGCGCCGAACGGCATGTGGCCGCGCCTGATGGCGCTGCTGCCCTCGAGGCATCGCGGCCCGCAGACGACGGCCGCAGCCACACTCCCTGCGCGCGAACGCGATACGGCTGCCACCGGAACGTTGCTGACGATCGAAAGCGCGCGCAAGCAGTTCGGCGGCGTCGTTGCCGTCAACGACGTCAGCTTCACCGTCGGCGCGCGCGAGATCGTGGCGCTGATCGGCCCAAACGGCGCCGGCAAGAGCACGACGTTCAACCTCGTCACCGGCGTTCTGCCGACGACGGCCGGACGCATTTCGATCCTCGGCCAGGACACGACCGACATTCCGCCGCAGAAGATCGTTCGCCTCGGCGTCGCGCGTACCTTCCAGCACGTGAAGCTGATCCCGGACATGACGGTGCTGGAGAACGTCGCGCTCGGCGCGCATCTGCGCGGTCATGCCGGTGCGATCGCCAGCATGCTGCGGTTCGATCGTGCGGATGAGGCACAGCTGCTTGCGGAAGCCGCAAAGCAGATCACGCGCGTCGGTCTTGGCGACCAGATGCATCAGCTGGCAGGCTCGCTCTCGCTCGGCCAGCAGCGCATCGTCGAGATCGCCCGCGCGCTGTGCGCCGATCCGATCCTGCTGCTGCTCGACGAGCCTGCCGCCGGCCTGCGTCACAAGGAGAAGCAGCAGCTTGCGGAATTGCTGCGGCAGCTGCGCGGCGAAGGCATGTCGGTGCTTCTCGTGGAGCACGACATGGGCTTCGTGATGAACCTCGCCGAGCGGATCGTCGTGCTCGATTTTGGCACCAAGATCGCCGAAGGCCCGCCCGATGCGATCAAGACCAATCCGGATGTGATCCGCGCCTATCTCGGAGGCGCCGCATGAGCGCGCTACTTGAAATCGGCGATGTCTCGATCGCGTATGGCAAGGTCGAGGCCGTGCGCTCCGCCTCGCTGAAGGTCAACGATGGCGAGATCGTCACCATCATCGGCGCCAACGGCGCAGGCAAGACCACGCTGCTCGGCGCGGCGATGGGCATCCTGCCGCTCAAGGGCCGTATCGCGTTCGCGGGACGCGAGATCGCCAGACTCGACATCGAGGATCGCGTTGCGTCCGGCCTTGCGCTCGTGCCTGAGCATCGTGAACTGTTCGCGACCATGACGGTCGAGGAAAATCTTCAGCTCGGTGCCTTCCGCGCGCCGAAGGAAACCGCCGCGTCATTCGAGCGGGTCTATGGACTGTTTCCGCGGCTGAAGGAGCGGCAATGGCAGCTTGCCGGCACGCTCTCCGGCGGCGAGCAGCAAATGCTGGCCATGGGCCGCGCGCTGATGGGCCGCCCGCGCCTCCTGATGCTGGATGAACCGAGCCTTGGCCTCGCGCCGAAGATCGTCGCCGACATCTTCCGCATCATCGCGGACCTGAAGGCCGCCGGTGTTGCGGTTCTGCTGGTCGAGCAGAACGCGAAGGCTGCGCTTCAGATCGCCGATCGCGCCTATGTCATGGAGCTCGGCGAATTCATCCTCGACGGAAAGGCATCCGATATCGCCGCCGATCCGCGCGTGGTCGCGAGCTATCTCGGCTTCGGCGCAGAGGCGAAGTAGGGCGCGGCATGCTAGGCATTGCTGTACGTTTCTCACCTCCCCCGCCTGCGGGGAGAGGGTTGGGGTGAGGGGGGAGGTGCGTCAGAGTTGCCCCTCACCCGCTCGCATCAAAGATGCTCGCGACCTCTCCCCGTAAACGGGGAGAGGTTCAGAAAGTGCGTAGCCCGGATGAAGCGCGGAGCGCGCAATCCGGGGCAGTCATGCATGCTCCGTCCC
>JBMOOJ010000078.1:0-13321 GCA_049323835.1 Pseudomonadota bacterium
CGAGCGCCTCTCCGCGCTCAAGATCGCCGAGGATGCCGGCCAGGGCCGCGCCCGGCCCGATGAGGTGCTGCGCGCGCTGATCGAACCGCTGTTGCGCGGATGCCTTGATCCCGACCGGCAGCGCTCGGCGTCGTCACGCTTCATGATCCGCGCATCGACGGAATCGATTCCCACTTTCCGCCGGATCAAGAACAAGGAAGTCGATCACCTGCGGCGCTTCGCAGAGGCGATGAAACGCGCCCTGCCCGGCCGCACCGATACGGACATCTATTGGAGCCTGCATCTGGCACTGGCGATGGCGCATCAGACGATCAACGATGTCGAGCGCCTGACCAAGCTGTCCGATGGCGCCTGTGATCTCACCGACGTCGACGGCATCACCGAGCGCATCGTGTCCATGTCGGTGATGGCGCTGGGTGCGAACGCATCGTCCGAGCGCGCGGCGGCAAAGACCACGAGCACGCGGCGGAAGTAGTCCGCTCAGCCCCTCGGGTCGATCGGCGTCGCGACCGATGCGCGCGCTTCGATGGTTTCCGCCACGCGCAGACAGATATCCTCACGGAACCTGCCTGCGACCACCTGCACGCCAATCGGCCCGTGCGCGGTGACCGCCGTCGGCACCGACAATCCCGGGAAGCCGAGCAGCGGAATGGCGAGCAGCGAGCGTTGCGCATCCATCATCGACATAATCACGTTCCTGTCGCTCGTCTGATCGAGTCCATCCTCGAACGGCGGCCGGTGCGATACGGGAATCACGATGGCCGGATAGTCCTCCATGAACAATTGCCAGGCGCGGATGAGCGACAGCCGCTGCTCGAATCCCGCAAGGATCTGATCGCCATCAAGCGCCGGCATGTAGGCGAGGTGCGCCTCGATGTTGCGCTTGCTGGTCACGTCGCCGTATTTGAGGATATCCGGGACCAGGGTGCGGCGCTCCTCGCTGCCGACCAGCTGGTGCCACAGCTCGGCGGCCTCGGCGAGACTCGGCGGCGCGATCTCCTCCACCACATATCCGGCGTCCGCGAGCCAGCGGCCCGCGGAGCGGACGGCGTCGCGGATGTCCGGCGTGCAGTCGCCGGTCGGGTCAGGCGCAATCGCGATCTTCATCGGACGTCTCGGAGCCGGTCCCTCGAGCGGCGCCGGCACCCAGTTTCCGTCGCGCGGATCGGCCGCCGCCATCGCCGCGAGCGCAATCCGAACATCGCCGACCGAACGGGCCAACGGCCCCTGCACCGACATCATCTGCGCGGTGATCGGGCGATCGCGCTTTGCCGACGGATTGAATGCCGGCACACGCCCCGGTGTCGGGCGCAGACCCGCGACGCCGCAGGCATAAGCCGGATAGCGGATCGATCCGCCGAAATCATTGCCGTGCGCGATCGCGCCCATACCGGTCGCAACGGCCGCCGCCGCGCCGCCGCTCGATCCTCCCGGCGTCAGCGCCGCATTCCAGGGATTGCGCGTGGCGCCGTGCAGATCGTTCGAGGTGAACCAGCGATGCGAGAACGCGGGCGTATTGGTGCGCCCGATGATCACCGCACCTGCCTTGCGCAGATTGGCGACCACCGGACTGTCGCTGTCCGCGATGATCTCGCGAAAGGCGACGACGCCGTTCGTCGTCGCGCAGCCGCGCTGATCGACGTTCACTTTCACCGTCACCGGGACGCCGTGCAGAATCCCTGCCGGCTCCCCGGCCTTGACCGCCGCATCGGCCCGATCGGCCGCCGCCAGCGCTTCATCCGCCAGAACCTCCACGACTGCATTGACGGCCGGATTGACGGCGGCGATCCGATCGAGATTGGCCTGCACCGCCTCGCGGCTGGAAATGGCGCGATGCCTGATCGCGCGTGCAAGATCGGTTGCCGTCCACCGCCAAAGATCGTTCGTCATGCCTGCCCTCGTTTCGCTCACCACCGAAATGCAAGCATGGACATGCCGCGCCGCCGCCGCAAACAAATTCGGTGAGCGTATGACGCAGCAGCTCTTGCCGCGTCAGGCGATGGCGACCGGCCGGATCGGCGAGCCGGTGCTGCCCGAAAGCCGCAGCGGCAGTGCCATGAACAGCACATGCGGTTTGCGCTGTTTGGCGATGTCTTCGAGATTGAGATTCTCGATGATGTGGATGCCTTCATCCACCAGCATGATGGCGTGAACGGATACGCCCGGCGTCGGCAGGCACTCGAAGCCCGGCGTGTCGGAGCCGACGAGCCGCGCGCCGCGCTCGACCAGCCAGCGCGCGCCCTGCTCGCCCGGCCCCGGCATGCCGCCCTTGCGGCCGATGAAGGTCTCGTTGTCGGTCCAGTGTTTGGCCCAGCCGGTGCGGACCAGCACCGCATCACCGGGCTTGATCTCGCTCTTCGAATGGTCGAGCGCGCGCTTGAGATCGTCGACGCTGATCTCTTCCGCGGGCTTCAGGCAATCCACGCCTTTTGCACCCGCGACGTCGATCACGACCGCACGTTGCAGGATCGGCGGAATGTCGGCAGCGTTCAGTTCGCGGTAACCGTCACGGGTCTCGACATCCGAGACCTTGACGCCGCCGTGCAGGCAGCCGTTGCGCGAGAAATGCCCGAGCGCATCGATATGCGTGCCCGAGTGCCCCGAGGTGACGATGACCTCGTTGGCAAAGCTCGATCCGTCGACACGCGGCGACGGATGCGGATCGCCATGGCGGCGATGCAGCGCGAGCGAGAACGGGATGTGCTGGTGATAGACCGGCATCGACGGCGCCATCGCGTGCGACAGCTCGTAGACCTTTGCGCCCGCCCCGACCTGCGCGAACAGACCCGGATCGAACGGCGGCAGCCGGCTTTCAACGTGTCCCATCTCTCGCTCTTCTCCTAACGCTGTTAGACGCCGATCTTCGGCGGCTTGTGCCGGTCGAGACCGATCGCAATGTTCTTGTGCTCCATATACACCTCGAAGGCATATTCGCCGCCATCGCGACCGATGCCGCTCGATTTCACGCCGCCGAACGGCGTCGGCAGATGGCGCACGTTCTCCGAATTGACCCACACCATGCCGGCCTCGACGCTCTGCGCGACGCGATGCGCACGGCCGACGCTGCCAGTCCAGATGTAGGCCGCGAGACCATAGCGCACATCGTTGGCGATGCGCAGTGCATCGGCCTCGTCGTCGAACGGGATCGCGGTGAGCACCGGCCCGAAGATTTCCTCCTGCGCGATGCGCATGGAATTGGCCGCGCCAGTGAACAGCGTCGGGCTGACGAAGTTGCCCTTGCCGTCGAGGGCCCGTTGACCGCCGAACGCGATCTGCGCGCCGTCTTTTTTCGCATGATCGGCGTAGCTCAAAACCTTCTCGACATGACGCGAATGGATCAGCGGTCCGATCTCGGTGTCCGGATCGAGCGGATGACCGACCTTGATCTTCTCCACGCGCGCTTTCAGTTTGGCGGTGAACGTGTCGTAGATCGAGCGCTGCACCAGCGCGCGACTCGAGGATGTACAGCGCTGGCCGTTGAGACTGTAGATCATGAACAGCGCGGCATCGAGCGCGCGATCGAGATCGGCATCGTCGAAGACGATCACAGGATTCTTGCCGCCGAGTTCAAAGTGCACGCGCTTCAAGGTCGGCGCACCCTGCGCCATGATGTGGCTGCCGGTCACGGTTTCGCCGACGAACGCGAGGGCCTTGATCGCCGGATGCTCGGTCAGGGCCTTGCCTGCGCTTTCGCCAAAACCATGCACGAGATTGACGACGCCCTTCGGCAGGCCCGCGCCTTCGAACACCTCGCTCATGATCTCCGACAGGATCACCGCCGAGAGCGGGCTCCACTCCGCCGGCTTGTGCACGATCGTGCAACCGGCCGCGAGCGCCGGCGCGATCTTCCAGGTCGACAGCATGAACGGCGTGTTCCACGGCGTGATCACGCCGACAGGACCGATCGGCTGGCGGATTGTGTAATTCAGATGCGTCTCGGTCGGCAGCGACGTGCCATCGTTCGCCTCCGGGGCCTTGTCGGCGTAGAAACGGAAATTTTCGGCGCCGCGCAGCGCCGCCTTCGACATGTAGCGGATCGGCTGGCCACTATCGACGCTCTCGACCAGCGCGATTTCCTCCGAGCGCTTCTCGATCCGGTCGGCAATCGTGTGCAGCAGTGCGCGCCGCTTTTCGCCCGGCACCGTCTTCCAGACCTGGAACGCGGCCTCGGCGGCCCGCGCGGCCTTGTCGACCTCGGCAGCTCCGCCGGAAGCCACGCGGCCGATGACGCTGTTGTCGCTCGGGTCGAGGTTATCGAACGTGTCCTTGCCGATGACCGCCTCGCCGGCGATCCGGTGCGGCACCACCTCGTTCTTGAAGCGGGCGAGGAATTGCGACGCCTTGCGCAGGTTGTCGGTCAAGGCATCGTTGGCGAGGGGCTTGTTCATATCGCTTCCCTTTCGGCGCTGTCCTCCAGCGGAGGCACTCCGGGTCTCATCTCGTATGGCAATCGAACCTATCCGACGCTGCCATCTGCCAGATATTTAACATGTTAAATTGATGCCTGCAAACCCCATTTTCCACCCGATGCCGGCTTTTTGATACCTAAACGAGTGTTCCGTCGGAGAAGGCAGTTTCGCCGCCGACAATGGTAAGCCGCGCGCGGGTTTCCGCAATATCGGCCAGCGGCACGTTGAGGATGTCGCGGTCCAGCACGGCCAGATCGGCCAATTGCCCGGGGGCGAGCCGCCCGCGCCGGCCCTCATGCCGCATCGCGTAGGGACCGCCCTCGGTATAGGCCAAAAGCGCTTCAGCGACGCTCAGCGCTTCGCCTGCATTGAGCACGAGGCCGTTCGCCGCCATCCGGTCGACCGCAGCCGCAATGCCGAGATGTGGGGACAGCGGGCCGATCGGGTGATCGGAACTGCCGGCGACGGCAACTCCGGCGGTGCGGAGGCTTTTGCCGGGATAGAGCCGCTGCGCACGCGAGGGGCCAATCGCTTCAGCAAACGACGCACCGAGCCGCCGCAAAAAGCCGTACTGCGGAACAACGACGGCACCCAGAGCACGCACGCGGGCCACGGCCCCCTCGCCCGGTACAGCGAAGTGTTCCAGCCGATGACGTGCATCCGGTCTCAGGTTCGCGCGCTGTGCGGCTTCGAGGCAATCGATCCAGTGCGCGATGCCGCGATCGCCGATCACGTGGGCCGCCACCTGCCATCCCGCCGCGTGCGCGTCGATCACCTTGGCACGCAACGAGGCTTCGTCCTCCATCAGTAGGCCGCAGGTGTCGCGATCCGCATACGGCGACGAAAATGCCGCCGTGCGCGCACCGATAATGCCGTCGACGAAAAACTTCAGCGTGTTGATCTGCCAGCGTTCGTCGACCGGCGATGGCGCGATGCCCCGCCGACGTGCATCCTCAGGATCGATCCGCAGCATGAAGCCCATGCGCAACGGCAGCCCGCCCCGATCGCGCAGCGCGTTCCATGTCGGCCACTCGACATCGAAGCCGTTGTTGAAACCCACGGCCGCTTCGACCGCAGCGACGATGCCGTAGCCGAGGCACTCGCGCGCGACGTCTTCGATGGCGGAGATCGTCCGCGCCTGCGATGGCGGCGGGATAAGCGCGGCGACGATATCGGCCGCGTTCTCGGTCAGCACGCCGGATAGGCGGCCACCTTCCCGCTCGGTGGTCCCGCCGGGAGGGTCGGCACTCGTTTCGTCAAACCTGGCGAGGGCTAGCGCTGCGGAGTTCGCGACAGAAAGATGCCCGCCGGTCCGCCGCAGCAGGACGGGCCGCCCGTTCGACACGGCATCGAGTTCGTCGCGCGTCGGATGGCGGCGCTCGGCGAGAAACTGCTCGCTGTATTCGACCGATATCACCCACTCGCCGGGCCGCGCCGCTACGCAGGCGCGCCGTACACGTTCGAGCAGCGCGGAAACAGACGAGACATCAGGCCCGAGCCGCAGATTGAGCAACTCCTGCGCACGCATATAGAGGTGGGCGTGGGCGTCGGTCAGCCCTGCGACGAGACGCGAGCCCTGAAGATCGATCGTGCGGTCCGCGGAAGGCGCATCGGCCGCCTTTCCGATCCAGAGAATACGGCCGCCGCAGATCAGAAGGCTATCGGCGCGAGCCGCGTCCGCGCCGATCAGGCCGTTGCGTAAGAGCGTGGTCGGCTCAGCGGCCATCCTTGACCACAGCGATCATATCGATCTCGATCTTGAGACCCGCCCGCGCCAGGTGCGCGACGCCGACGGTCGTGCGCGACGGCGGATCTTTCGGGAAGTACTCGCGGAAGACCTCATTCATCGCGCCGAACTCGTTCATCATGTCGGTCATGTGAATGGTCATCTTCAGCGCCGAGTCCATCGTCGCGCCACCGGCTTCCACCAGCGCCTTGACGTTGTCGAGCGCGATGCGCGTCTGCCCCTTGATGTCTGCCGGAAACTCGCGCGTCACCGGATCGGAGCCGGTCTGGCCCGAGACGAAGAGAAGCTTGTCCCAGCGGATCGCCGGCGAATACGGGAGGCCAGCGCGCAGGCCGGTGGGCGGAACGATAACATCACGTGACATCTGCACTTCCTTTTCTATTGCAGTTACTTGGTCTGGCCGCACGGGCCGTCGGTGACACCGATATCGCGGTAGCGATCGCCCGCGCCGAGATAGGCCGCGAGCACGCGCGGATCGTTGCGCAGGCTCTCGGGGTCGCCGGATGCGACGACGTTGCCGACTTCCAGCACGAAGCCGCGGTCGGCAACCGAGAGCGCGAGATGCGCGTTCTGCTCGACGAGGATGCCGGTCATGCCGTCGGCCTTGAGGCGATTGATCGCCTCGAAGATTTCTTCCGTGATGCGGGGCGCAAGCCCTGTCGACGGCTCATCGAGCAGGAGAAGCTGCGGCTCCGCCATCAGCGCGCGGCCGACCGCGACCATCTGCTGTTCGCCGCCGGAGAGCGTCCCGGCCAGTTGCTTCCGCCGCTCCTTCAGCTTCGGCAGCAGTTGATAGATGCGATCGAGCGCGCCCTCCATCCTGGCACGCCCCTGCCCGCGCTTGAGGAATGCGCCGAGGCGCAGATGGTCCTCGACACTCAACGCGGGAAACAGTTCGCGCCGCTCTGGCACGATGACGATGCCGCGCGCAACCCGCGTCTCCGGCTTGAGCGCGCGGATATCCTCGCTCTTGAACGACACTGCACCGGATTTCCCCGGCACGACGCCCATGATGCAGTTCAGCAACGTCGTCTTGCCGGCGCCGTTCGGGCCGATGAACGTGATGAACTCGCCCCGCGCGACATCGAAGCTGATCGTTTCGATGGCGACCGCAGCTCCATAGCCGACCGAGAGCCCAGAGACTTCAAGCAGCTTTGTCACGAGCCCCGCCCAGGTAAGCAGCAATCACGGCCGGATTGGCCTGCACGTCGCGCGGCGTGCCTTCCGCGATGATGCGGCCGCGATCAAGTACGACAAGCCGCTCGACGCATCCCATCACCAGCTCCATGTCATGTTCGACCAGCAGAATGGTCACGCGCTCCGCCTGAAGCTGGCGCAGCAGCCGCACGAACGTCAGCTTCTCGGACAGACGCAGTCCGGCGGCCGGTTCGTCCAGCAACAGGATTTGCGGATCGGCGACGAGGGCGCGCGCGATTTCGACGATGCGCTGCTTGCCGAGCGGCAGGCTGCCGGCCGGCAGATCGGCTTCGGCCGCGAGCCCGACGCGCTCCAGCGCCTTGCGCGCGCTCGCAAGCGCCTTGCGGTTTTCCGCTTCGTCAAGTGCAAGGAAGCCGCGCAGGAATCCCGATCCCGTGCGCCAGTAGGCGCCGATCGCGACGTTCTCGATCACACTCATCTCGGACACGAGCTGCACATGCTGGAACGTGCGCGCCATGCCCTGACGGATGACGTTGTGACTCGCGGGCAAATCCTTGCCGAAGAGCGTGACCTGACCATTGGTCGCGCGCTGCAAGCCGGAGATGATGCTGAACAGCGTCGTCTTGCCGGCGCCGTTCGGTCCGATCAGACCGACGAGTTCCCCACGCCGCAATTCCATGTTGATGCCGTCGAGCGCCTGCAAGCCGCCGAACCGGATGCCGATATCCTGAAGCTTCAGCAGCACAGCGCCGTCGGCCTGCGCCGGCTGATGGGCTTCGAGCCCCTCACTCGCGCTGCTGCGGCGAACCGCATGCGGCAACAGCCGCTCGACCGCGGGCCACAGACCCTGCGGCCATTTCAGCAGCATCACCACGAGCACGACGCCGAAGACGATGACTTCGAGATTTCCGGCGCCGCCCCATCGCGCAAGAATGTCCTGAAGCGTCCACTGTGCGCTCTCGAGCGTCAGTGCGCCGATGACCCCGCCGGCCGCGCTCATTGGACCGCCGACCACCGCCATGATCAGCACCTTGAACGATGTCAGGAGCGAAAACGGCGACGGACTGACGAAGCGCAAGAGATGCACATAGAGCCCGCCCGCCAGCGCCGCGAGCACGGCCGAGAACACGAACACCTTCACCCGCAGCACGGTCGTATCGACACCGAAGCTACGCGCCATGCCGTCGTGGTTCTCCAGCGTCGCGATGGCGCGGCCGATGCGTGAGGTCTTGAGCCAGGACAGACCGAGCACGACAAGCAGCACGATCGCCCAGATCAGCTGCGTGTAGAGCCGATCATCGGTGAGCGCGAAACCAAACAGCCCCAGCGGCGGGATCGTGTCGAGACCGGACGCGCCTCCGGTGACCGAATGCCAGGCCACAAACACACCGGCCAGCGCGATGCCATAGGCAAGCGTTGCGAGCGGCAGGAAGTGCCCGCGAAGGCGCAGCGTGATGAAGCCGATCGCAGCGGCGATGAGGCCGGTTGCGCCGATCGCAACGATCAGCGTCAGGACGCTGTCGATCCCGTAGGCTCGCGCCACCAGCGCCGAGCCGTAGGCGCCGAGCCCCATGAACGCGCCCTGCCCGAGCGAGATCTGGCCAGCCTGCAACAGCAGCACGAGGCCGACGGCGACGAGCGCGTAGATGCCGGCGTAGGCGAAGATGCCGACATAGAACGGCGGCAGGAACCACGGCAGCGCAAGGAGGATGACGCTCGCGGCGAGCGCGAGCAGGCTGCGGCGATGCATCAGCGCACCTCCTGCCGAGCGTTACGCCAGAGCAGGATCGGAATCAGCAGACTGAACACCAGCACATCGCGAAACGCGCTGGCGAGATAGGCCGATGTCGATTCCAGACCGCCGACCAGCATGACGCCGGCGAGCGACAGCGGATAGTTGATGAGACCGCCGAGCGCGCCGCCAACGAAGCCCTTCAGGCCGACCATGAATCCCATTTCGTAGTTGGCGGTGATCAGCGGCGCGAGCAGCATCCCGCTCAACGCGCTGAAGGCGGCAGCGAGCAGAAACGCCAGCGCTCCCGCGGTCGCCACCGGAATGCCGCAGAACTGCGCGCCGAGGCGGTTCATGGCGGATGCCTGCAACGCTTTGCCGATCAGCGTGTACTCGGAGAAGAGATAGAGGCCGCCCATCGATGCGAGCGCCGTACTGAGAATGGCGAAGCTCTGATACGGAATGAACACCGGCCCCATCATCGTTCCGCCTGCCGCGATCGGATCGACCGGATACGGATTGGCGCCCCAGATCAAGAGTCCCAGCCCTTGCAGACTCATCGAGACGCCGACGGTAATGATCACAAACACGATGGTCGGTGCATTCGGAATCGGGTTCACCGTGAAGCGATAGATGAGCACGCCGAGCGGCGCCACGAGCGCGAGCGCGACCAGCATCATGCCGATGACGGGAAACCGCAGCGCCAGCGAAGCCCAGATCAGCGCCACCGCAGCGCCAGCACCGGCGGCAAGCGAGAGTGTGAAGACGAGCGCTCCCCGCCAGTCGCGGCGCCAGCGACCGAGGTCGATAACGGCGCAGAGCACGAGGCCACCGAGCAAGAGGTAGAGCGTACCCGGCACGCGCCCTTGCAAAAGGTCGGCGAGCGTCAGCGCGCCGAGCATCACGTACTCGCCCTGGGCGATGTTCACCACACGGGTAACGGTGAACACCAGCACCAGGCTGAGCGCGAGCAAGGCGTAGACGAGGCCGTTGGTCAGACCATCGACCAGCAGAAAGAGCGCGGTATCGAACATGCCTTACTTCGTGTCGTGCAAACGGAACTCGCCATTCTTGACGACGGCAATGAACGTGCTGCGCCGGTCGAGGCCGAGGTGGTCCTTCGCCGAGTAGTTGAAGATTCCGCCGACGCCGACGAATTCCTTCCCGGTCTCGAGCTTGTCGCGGATTGCAGCACGCGCTGCCTCGAGATTGTCGAGCTTGGCACCGCCCTTCACCGCCTCGCCAGCCGCACGGACGACGAGATTGCCTGCATCCCAGGCCTGCCCCGGGAAGATATCGACCTTCGGCACGTTGAACTGCTTTTCGTAAAGCGCCGCAAACTTGGTGATCACAGGCTTCAGCGGATTGTTCTCCGGCAGATCCTTGTAGACCAGAACCGGCGTGGTTCCAACGAGCGAGCCTTCGACATCCTGCTTGCCGATCGAAATGAAGGCGGTGTTGGCCGAGCCACCCGACTGATAGATCGGCGCGGTGAGACCGACGCGCTTCAGCGCCTGCTGCATCAGCGCCGACGACGGCGGGATCGCGTGAACGTACACTGCGCCCGGATTGGCTTGACGTACCTTCAGCGCCTGCGGCGTGAAGTTGGTATCCGTACGCGCGAAACGCTCGGCGGCGACGATCTCGACGCCCTTCTCCTTCGCGACGGCCTGAAGCGCCGTCCAGCCGCCCTCGCCGAACGAATCTTCGAGGCCAAGGAACGCGACCTTCTTGATGCCGCGCTTGAGCATATCGTCGACAAGCGCCGAAATCTGCAGGTGGTCGGTGCTCGGCGTCTTGAAGATCCAGAAGCGGTCCTTCACCGGCTCGATCACGGTCGAAGCCAGCGCCAGCGAGACGTTCGGCACCTTCGCCTGGGTGATGGTTTCGAGGATGGCCATCGACGCCGGCGTGGTCGAGCAGCAGATCACGACATGCGCACGATCCTCAGTGATCAGTTTGCGGACATTGTTGACCGCCTTCGTCGGGTCCGACCCGTCGTCGTAGGTGATGAACTTGACGTCGAACGGCAGGCTCTTGTCGGCAGCGACCTGCAGTTGCAGCAGCTCGAGTGCGTTCTTGGCCGGCACACCGAGCGCGGACGCGGGCCCGGTCATGGCGACGACGGAGCCGATGCGCAGCTCGGGCCTGTCAGCCGCGAGGGCGGATGTCGCAGCAAGCAGCGCGATGGCGGAAACGGCAGACAGAAGTTTCATCATGAACTCTCCCCAGCTCGGATTTGTGTTGACCGATTAATCGAGAACGTAATTCGGAACCGGCGGCAGCAGCGCCGGCTTGGTCGGCTGCATGGCGGAGCCGTCGAATGTCTCCACTGACATCGCTTCCTCGAACCAGCGGCGCGGCGGCGGTGCGCCCCACAGCGTCTGCCGCACCGGATTGTTGAGGCTCCAGCGCACCGGCTCGACCGTCATGTCGCCGGTGAGATAGTCGCCGGTGTAGAGTTCGAAGCGATTGCCGTCCGGATCGCGCACGTAGACGAACAGCGCGTTCGAGATGCCGTGCCGCGCGGGACCGCGCTCGATGGCATCGTGATAGCCGGCGCCGGCGAGCATGTCGCACGCTCGAATGATGGCGAGCGGATCGGGCAGCGAAAAGCCGACATGATGCGCGGCCGGCCCCGCGCCGGTCATCACCGCGATATCGTGCACGGTCGCCTTACGATAGAGCCAGCTTGCCCAGATGCGCGGCTCCGGCGGCTCGGACTCGGTATATTCGGCGCAGCCGAAGCCAAGCTCCTGTGTGTACCAGTCGTAGCCCGCCTGCGCGTCCGGCGTCAGCACGTTGGCATGGTCGATGCGGGTCGGCGAAGCGCCCTTGTGCAGATGATACTGCTGCACCAGCCAGGGCTCTTCCTTGATCTCGGCGTAGTAGTCGATGGTGAAGCCGAGCGGGTCCTGCATGCGCAAGGTTCGCCCCTGCCCCAGCATGTCGTTGCCAGCCCAGCGCACGGGCAGACCGAGCTCCTCGAAGCGCACCTTCATGCGTTCGAGATCGCCTTCGGTCGCGACCTTAAAGCCGATGGTGCCGACGCCGGCTGAGTCGGCCTTGCGCAGAACAAAGGTGTGATGCTGACGGTCTTCGGTGCAGCGCAGGTAAATCCGGTTCTCGTCGCGAGCGGTTTCATGCAGGCCGACGAGATCGACGTAGAAATTCCGCGCCCGCTCAAGGTCGGTGGTACGGAATTCGATATGTCCGAGCTTCTGGATGTTGGCGATATCCTTGATGCGGCCCTTGCTCACGGTCCAACCTCTGCTGTCGTTGAATGCTCGCCTTCCGTGCAATGCAGTCATCGCCGGAGTGCGCAAATGTGACCATGACGTTAGCGCCCCGGCAGATGGCGTCTGTATCTTCCGCTACCAAGCGGGGAAATTCGCCGGTGGAGGTTTTTGCGGGCTGCGATCTCAGCGCTGCGCGGCGCCTACGACAAGGCGCGTAGCGAATCCACCGGCGTGCGCACGAGCTGATAGTGACCGCGGCGGCATTGCACGGCGCCTGCGCGCCGCAGCCGCTGCATCGCCCGCGTCACGGTGATGCGCGACGCACCGATCAGGTTGGCGATCTGCTGATGCGTCAGCACAATCGTCGGCGATTCAGGAGATGTGATCTGCGACAGCAGTTCGGTGATGCGCACTTCAGGCGATGCCTGCGTCACCTGTGCGAGACGGCAGGCAAGCGTCCGCTGCTTTAGCGCGATCGTATGAACGACAGACGTCGCAAACTTCGCGTCCGACGCGATCAGCGCGCAAAAATCAGGCGCGGGGATCACGAGAACTTCGGCCGCTTCCATCGCGGAAGCGTTGGAGAAGCGCGGCAAGCCGTCGAAGGCTGCACCCTCGCCGCACAGTGCACCGGCGCCGACGATATCGATGAGAAATTCCTGGCCGTCCGCACGCAGCATGGTGATGCCGATACGGCCGGAGAGGACGACGAAGACCTGATTGCTCAGTTCGCCCTGACTGTAGAGCACCTGTCCCTTGGCGATCTTCCGCCGCATCAGCGCCGGCGTCGTTTCCAGCAGATAAGTCATCATGACGGCGGGCACGCGCAGCGTCTCGCTGACTTCCGGACGATCGCCGGGTGGGCGGCGGGACTGCGCCTCCGTCGGGGCCATAACAAATCTCTCCTTCGCGCGGTCCGCACCGCGAACGCGCTCCGCAGCGGCCTACGCTATCACGGCAAGCAGCAGCCTACCGCATCCACAAAGACGCAGACCGAGGCAATTTCAATGGCCAAAACGGTATTTCAGGCAGAAGA
>JBMOOJ010000079.1:0-12491 GCA_049323835.1 Pseudomonadota bacterium
AAGCTGGTGTCGCGAGACGGCGCCGGGCGCGCATCCTTGCCGAAGTTGTTGAAAGGGTCGCTCTGACCGATCAGGCGCGCCAGTTCCGCGAGAGGATCGCTCTCGGCGGACGGCTGCTGCTGCGCCGGTTGACGGCCGTAGCCGTCATCGAGCGGGTAAGCCCTGTTCTGATATCGATCCGCCATTGTGACGCTGCATCCCCTTCGGGAAAGCCGCACCCCGCCGATTCTGGCGAAAGCGGCTGCCGCTCACCACCGCCACTTGTCCCCAGAGGCGGTGTATCCCCGATTATCGCATTTCGACCGGCGCGCTGACGCCGAGAACGGCAAGGCCTGAAGCCAGAACCGAAACAACGCCTTGCACCAACGCCAGTCTTGCAACCGTAATTTCTGCATCATTATTGATAATGAAGCGTAAATGAGGCAAATCGCGCCCGCGCGTCCAGAGCGCGTGAAAGGCGCTTGCAAGATCATACAGATAGAAAGCGATTCGGTGCGGCTCGTGTGCAAGAGCTGCCGCTTCGACGACGCGCGGATAGAGCGCCAATTGCTTCATCAGATCGAGCTCGGCCGGGTCATCCAGACGCGCCAGATTGGCCTTGCCGAGGAAGGCTGAACGCTCCGCGAATTGTTGCGGCAATCCTGTGACAACCTCGAGCGCATTGCGGAAGATCGAGTAGCCGCGCGCGTGCCCGTACTGAACGTAGAAAACCGGGTTGTCCTTCGACTGCTCCAGCACCCTGGCGAGGTCGAAATCGAGCACCGCGTCGTTCTTGCGGAACAGCATCATGAAGCGGACCGCATCGGAGCCGACCTCGTCGACGACCTCGCGCAAGGTGACGAAATCGCCGGAGCGCTTCGACATCCGCACCAGTTCGCCGTTGCGCAGCAAGCGCACGAGCTGAACGATCTTCACGTCGAGCGTCGCCTTGTCGCCGGTGACCGCCTTGATCGCCGCCTGCACGCGCTTGATGTAGCCGCCGTGATCGGCGCCCCACACGTCGACCATGTTGGCGAAGCCGCGGTCGTACTTGTTCTTGTGATAGGCGATATCGGACGCGAAGTAGGTGTAGGAACCGTCCGACTTCTTGAGCGGCCGGTCGACATCGTCGCCGAATGCGGTCGCGCGAAACAGCGTCTGCTCGCGATCTTCATAATCATCGACCGGAGCGCCCTTCGGCGGCGGCAGGCGGCCTTCGTAGACGTCGCCCTTCCCGCGCAGATAATCGATGGTTTCGGCCACGCGATTGTTGCCGCCTTCGACAAGCGAGCGCTCGGAGAAGAACACGTCGTGCGTGATGTTGAGCGCTTTCAGGTCGCCCGCGACCTCCGCCATCATCATCGCGATCGCCTTGGCGCGGACGATCGGCAGCCATTGCGCCTCGCCCATCGCCGTCAGCTTGTCGCCGTGCTCGGCTTTCAGCGCTTCACCGACCGGCTTCAGATAATCGCCCGGATAGAGGCCTTCCGGAATTGCGCCAATAGCTTCGCCGAGCGCCTCGCGATAGCGCAGGAACGCCGAGCGCGCGAGCACGTCGACCTGCGCGCCGGCGTCATTGATGTAGTACTCGCGTGTGACATCGTAACCAGCTGCTGCGAGCAAGCTCGCGAGAGCATCACCGAACACGGCGCCGCGACAGTGACCTACATGCATCGGGCCGGTTGGATTGGCCGAGACGTACTCGACGTTGACCTTCTCGCCCCTGCCGATCGCACTGCGCCCATAGCCCTCGCCTTCGCGCAGGATCGCATGCAACGCATCCGTCCACGCCTGCGGCTTCAACCGGATATTGATGAAGCCCGGTCCGGCAATCTCGACGGCGGACACCAGTTCGTCGCTGCGCAGTTGCTCGGCGATTTTCTCGGCGAGATCGCGTGGCTTGGCTTTGGCGTCCTTCGCCAGCACCATCGCCGCATTCGTCGCCATATCGCCGTGCGACGCATCCTTCGGCGGCTCGACCACGACCCGCGACAGGTCGAGGCCGGCCGGCAGAACGGCCGCGCACACGCCATGTACGCGCGACAGCATGTCGGCAAAGAGGTTATGGGACGAAACAGTGGACATGAACGGCGCCGCGAAAATTGAAAGAACAGCCGCCGCCTAAAGCAAATCAGGGGTCGAGTCAAAGAGCCGGGCGTGCTCGGTCAAGGCGTAACGGTCGGTCATTCCGGCAATAAAATCGCCGATTTTTCGCTCGTTCGCCAGTGCCGCCCCGCCACCGGCGGGCGACCAGTCCGCGGGCATGTCTCCCGGCCGCCGGCGGTAGCGGTCGAACAGGTCACGGATGATGTCTTCCGCATCCCTCATGATGCGCATCACCCGCTCGGCGCGATACATCCGCTCCCAGAGGAACGCCTTGATCGCCCGCTCGTTCGCGGCGACATCCGGCGGAAACCCGACCATCGGCTCGCCGCGCTGGCGGATACTGTCGACCGAACCGGGCTGCGCGACCGCGATGCGGCGCCGGGTCTCCGCGACGACACTGTTGATGAAATAGGCAATGAGATCGCGGATCAGTTCCGCGCCGCGCCGCGGCTCGTCGAGGCCCGGAAACTTCCGGTCGATCTCGCCGATCATTTCGTCGAGCGCGGGGATGATCTTCAGGTCGTCGATCCGGAACAGCCCGGCCCGCAGGCCGTCGTCGATGTCATGGGCGTCATAGGCGATGTCGTCGGCAACGGCCGCCACCTGTGCCTCGGCGGAAGCGAAGCTCCACAGTTCAAGGTCGTGCTTGCGGACATACTCGGCAAGCGCGATCGGCACGCCGGTTTCACGATAGCGACCGATGGCGTTGCCGACCTTGTCGGTCAGCGGCCCGTTATGCTTGACGATCCCCTCCAGCGCTTCCCAGGTGAGATTGAGCCCGTCGAACGCCGGGTACCGTCGTTCGAGTTTTGTGACGACGCGCAGCGTCTGCGCGTTGTGGTCGAAGCCGCCGTAACCGCGCAAACACGCATCGAGCGCACGCTCGCCGGCGTGCCCGAACGGCGGATGACCGAGGTCATGCGCCAGCGCCAGCGTCTCGGTCAGGTCTTCGTCGAGGCCAAGCTGACGCGCCAGCGCGCGGGCGATCTGTGCCACTTCGAGTGAATGAGTCAGGCGGGTCCGATAGTGATCGCCTTCGTGGAACACGAAGACCTGGGTTTTGTGCTTGAGGCGGCGGAAAGCGGTCGAGTGGATGACGCGGTCGCAGTCCCGGCGGAAGTCGCTGCGGGTCTTGCTTGGCGGCTCGGCATGGGCCCGGCCGCGGCTTTTCTCCGGATCGCAGGCATAGGGCTTACGCTGGGTGGCCATTCCGACCGGCACTTTTGGGCCCTTTTGGCATTTGATTCTTGAGGTGGGCGCACTTAACTATGGGGCGAGACGAGATTCAAACACGAAGACCTAAGCTCGAAGATCGCCCATGACCGAAACCCTGACCGACAACGTCACCATCAGCGAACGCGCGGCCCGCAGGATCGGCCAGATCCTGAAATCGGAAGGCCAGGGCGCGATGCTGCGCATCAGCGTCGAAGGCGGCGGATGCTCGGGATTTCAGTACAAGTTCGATGTCGAGCGTACCCGCGCCGATGACGACCTCGTGATCGCGCGGGACGACGCGGTCGTGCTGGTCGACCCCGCCTCGGTGCCATTCCTCGCGGGCTCGGAGGTCGACTTTGTCGACGACCTGATCGGCGCGTCGTTCCGGGTCAACAACCCGAACGCCACCGCCTCATGCGGCTGCGGGACGAGTTTTTCGATCTGAGATTGTCGCAACCTCATCCTGAGGAGCCCGCGTAGCGGGCGTCTCGAAGGATGGGCCGCACCCTTCGAGGCTCGCGGAGCCTGTCTTCGGGCCGCGCATTCGCGCGGACCCGTTGGCTCGCACCTCAGGGTGACGGAAGTTGCAGCGGTTTATTCCGCAGCCGCTGCGCGCGGCCGGTCCTCGATCTCGTGCTCGAGGTTCGGCTCGAGGCGGCGCTTCAGGCGGCGATCGATGCGGTCGAGGTAGATATAGACGACCGGCGTGATGTAGAGCGTCAAGAGCTGCGACACGAGCAGGCCACCGACCACCGAGACGCCAAGCGGCTGCCGCAGTTCGGCGCCCGCACCCGCACCGAGCGCGATCGGCAAGGTGCCGAAGATCGCCGCGAACGTCGTCATCATGATCGGCCGGAACCGCATCAGCGCGGCTTCGCGGATCGCATGCTCGGCGCTGAGGCCGACCTGCCGCCGCTCGATGGCGAAGTCGACCATCATGATCGCGTTCTTCTTGACGATGCCGACCAGCATGACGATGCCGATCATCGCGATCACCGACAGGTCCATCTTGAACAGGATCAGGGTCAGGATCGCGCCGATGCCCGCCGACGGCAGGCCGGAGATGATCGTGATCGGATGGATGAAGCTCTCGTAGAGAATGCCGAGAATGACGAACGCGGCAAAGACCGCGGCGAGGATCAGGACGCCCTGCCCGCGCAGCGAATCCTGGAACACTTGCGCCGTGCCGGAGAAGCCGGTGAACACCGTCGCCGGCAGGTTCGACTGGCGCTCGATCTGCGTGATCTTGTCGACCGCGTAGCCGAGCGACACGCCCTGCGCGAGGTTGAACGAGATCGTCACGGCCGGCTGCTGGCCCTGGTGGTTGATCTGGAGCGGGCCGACCGTCGGCACCATCCGCGCTACGGCTTCAAGCGGGATGGTCTGATTGTTCTGCGTCTTGACGTAGAGCTTCGAGAGGTCGGACGGGTCGGATTTGAACTGCGGCTGCACCTCCAGAATGATCTGGTAGTCGTTCGACGGCTGATAAATCGTGCCGACCTGCCGCGCGCCGTATGCATTGAACAGCTGGTTACGGACCTGATCGGCGGTCACCCCATAGACCGCCGCTTTCTCGCGATTGATTTCGACCGTCAACTGCGGGTTCTTCAGATAGAGGTCCGCGGTCACATCGAGGATACCCTCGACCTTGTTGATCTTCTCAAGCAGTTCGGGCGCGACGCGATAGAGCGCTTCGGTATCGCCGCTTTGCAGCACGTACTGATACTGGCTCTTCGACGGCCGCCCGCCGATGTTCAGGTTCTGGATGCTCTGGAAGAACGCAGTGATGCCCGGCACCTGCGTCGCCTTCTGCCGCAAGCGGGCGATCACCACCGGCGCGGCGTCGCGCTGAGCTCGCGGCTTGAGGCCGATGAACAGCCGCCCGTTGTTGTTGGTGGCGATGATGCCGGTCGCGCCGACGGTCGAGTTGACGAACTCAACAGCCGGATCCGCCTGAAGGATTGCCGACAGCGCACGATGGCGGACGCTCATCGCCTCGAACGAGGTGTCGGTCGCCGATTCCGTGGTGCCGACCAGAAAGCCGGTGTCTTCCTGCGGGAAGAAACCCTTGGGTACGACCGTGTAGAGCCACACGGTGCCGGCGAGCGTCGCCAGTGTGACGAACAGCATCACGCCCTTCCACGCCAGCACCCTGTCGAGCGTCCACTCATAGGCGCGCAGCCACGCCGCAAACATGGCTTCGAAGGCGCGGAACACTACATTCTGCCCGTGGTTCGGATCGTGCGCCTTGAGCAACCGCGCGCAAAGCATCGGCGTCAGGGTCAGCGAAACGAAACCCGACACCAGGATCGCCACCGAAATCGTCACCGCGAACTCGCGGAACACGCGGCCGACGATGCCGCCCATCAGCAGCACCGGAATGAACACGGCGATCAGCGAGAACGTGATCGAAATGATCGTGAAGCCGATCTCGCGCGCACCCTTGAGTGCCGCTTCATAGGGCTTCATGCCCTGCTCGATGTGCCGGACGATGTTTTCCAGCATGACGATGGCATCGTCGACCACGAAGCCGACCGAGAGGGTCATCGCCAGCAGCGTCATGTTGTTGATCGAATAGTCCAGCACGTACATGATCGCGCAAGTGCCGAGGATCGAAATCGGCACCGCCAGCGCCGGAATGAACGTCGCCGACGCCGAGCGCAGGAACAGGAAGATGACGACGATGACGAGGCCGATGGCGATCAGCAGCGTCTCCTCGACGTCGGCGACCGACTGTCGGACGGACACCGAGCGGTCGAGTGTGACGTCCATCCGCACCGATTCAGGAATCTGCGCCCGCAGCGACGGCAGCTTGGCGCGGATCGCGTCGACCACGGCGACCGTGTTGGCGTCGGGCTGCTTCTGGATACCGATGACGATCGAGCGCTCGCCATTGAACCAGGTCGCGACCTTGTCGTTCTCGACGCTGTCATAGACCTTGGCGACCTCTTCCAGTTTGACCGGCGAGCCGTTGCGCCACGCCACGACCACCTGGCGATAGTCGATCGCCTTGTCGAGCTGGCCGGACGCCTGAATGGCGGTGTCCTGCCGCGGCCCGTTCAGCGTGCCGACCGGGGTCGAGGAATTGGCGCGCGATACGGCCGTGCGGATGTCATCGAGCGACAGGCCCCTCGCCGCAGCCGCTTCCGGATCGGCCTGTACGCGGATGGCGAACTTCTGCGGGCCGAAGAGCTGGATCTGCGCGACGCCCGGAATTTGCGAGAGCGATTGGCCGAGCACGATGTCGGCGTAATCGTTCACTGTCGACAGGGGCAGCGTCGAGGACGTGAGCGAGATGAACAGGATCGAGAACTCCGCCGGGTTGACCTTGCGGAAACTCGGCGGCGTCGTCATCTCGATCGGCAGGCGGCGCTGGGCGATGGTGAGCGCGGTTTGCACGTCGAGCGCAGCCGCATCGATGTTGCGGTTGAGGTCGAACTGAATCGTGATCGCCGTCGTGCCTTGCGCCGATGTCGATGACATCGACGAGATGCCTGCGATGGTCGAGAGCTGGCGTTCGATCGGACCGGCGACCGAAGCCGCCATTGTCTCCGCGCTGGCGCCGGGCAGGGTTGCGGTGACGGCGATGGTCGGGAAGTCGACCTTCGGCAGCGCCGAGACCGGCAGCAGGCGAAATCCGAAGATGCCGAATGCGATGATCGACGCCGTCATCAGCGTCGTCATGACCGGGCGGCGGATGCAGAGTTCGGAGAGATTCATCGTCCAGTCCCGCCCCTGACCTTCTTCAGGCGCCTGTCCGGCGCGGCCGGACCTCGACCCTCGTGCCGTTCGACAGCAGCAGCTGGCCGTCGATCACGACTTCTTCGGTGCCATCAAGGCCGCTGGTGATGACGGACATGCCCTGAGCGGTCCGGCCCACGTCGACCTTCTGGACATTGGCGGTGCCGTTCCTGACCACGAATACGAAATTGCCGGTCTGACTGCGCTGAACCGCGACCGAGGGAACGACCACCGCCTCCTCCGTCCGTACCGTCAGCTTGGCGTTGACGAGCGTGCCCGGCCACAGGGTTTCGACCTTGTTGTCCATGATGCCGCGCACCGTGACCATGCCGGTCGTGGCGTCGACGGCGTTCTCGATCATCGCGACCTTGCCGCTCTCGGAACGACCGCTGCCGGGGATCGTCGCCTTGACCATGGAAACGCCGTCCTTGATGCCGTCGCGCAATTCACCGAGCACACGCTGCGGCACCGCGAAGCTCACGTAGACCGGGGCCATCTGGTTGAGGGTGGCCATCGGCGTGAGGTCGGCGGGACGGACGAAATTGCCGACCTTGACGTTGGCGGCGCTGATACGGCCGGCGAACGGCGCGCGGATCACGGTGTAACTCTTCTGGACGCGAAGGTTCTCCAGCGCGGATTCACCAGCCTGAATGGTGCCTGCGAGAATATCGCCCTGGGTTTTGGCATTGTCGACATTGACCTGCGTCGTCGCACCCTTTGCGAACAGTTCGGTGAAGCGCTTCAGGTCACGCTGCGCGCCGGCCAGCTGCGCCTGGTCGCGGGCGAGCGCGCCTTCCGCCTGCGCGATCTGCGCGTCGATCTGGCGCGCGTCGAGCGTGAAGAGGATGTCGCCCTCGTTGACCCGCGCGCCGTCCTCGAAATGGACGCCGACGATCGTCGTCTCGATGCGCGACTTGATCGCGACGCTCGCGATCGGCGTCACCGTGCCGATCGAGTCCACCTCCATGGGAACAGTCTTGCGTTCGGCTTTCGCGGTCTCGATCGAAATCACCCGCACGCGCTGCTGCGGCGCTTGTGCGTTGGCGCCCGTCCCCATCCATGATGATCGAGTGGCAAAGGCTGCCGCGGCAACGCCTCCCACGAGCACGATTGCCACCAGCCAGCTACGTCGCTTCATGTCGTCCCGCGCTGATTGCGCGCCTTTTCATTGCAAGGGGCGATCGTACCGTTAACCCCTTGAAACCAGCTTTATTTCGTTGGTGTAGCGAGTCCTGACGGTTTATCACAGGCCTGTCCGGCGGGGTATGGGCCGCTGATGAATTATAGCTAATGTTCGGGACCACATGATCCGCATCGCAACATGGAACGTGAATTCGGTCAGGCAGCGGCTTGAGCACCTGCTCAAGTGGCTCAAGGATACCGCGCCGGACGTGGTCTGCTTGCAGGAGATCAAGTGCGTCGACGAGGCGTTTCCACGCGAGCCGATCGAGGCGCTCGGCTACAACGTGGTGACCCACGGCCAGAAGACCTTCAACGGTGTCGCGCTGCTGTCGCGGCTCAAATTCGACGAGACCAAGCCCCGGCTGGCCGGCGACGACGAGGACGTGCAGGCCCGTTTCATCGAGGGCGTGGTGACGCTCAAGCACGGCGTCCTGCGCATCGGCTGCCTCTATCTGCCCAACGGCAATCCGCCCGAAACTGAGAAATATCCCTACAAACTCAAATGGATGTCCCGGCTTCATGAATACGCCCGCGAGCGGCTGGCGAACGAAGAAACGTTCGTCCTCGCGGGTGACTTCAACGTCATTCCGGACGCGCGTGACGTTTACGATCCGCGCGCCTGGGCGGGCGACGCGCTGTTCCTGCCGCAAACCCGTGAGCGGTTCCAGTCGCTGCTGAACCTCGGACTGACCGACGCGGTTCGCGCGACGACCGACGCTGCCGGCCAGTACACGTTCTGGGACTATCAGGGCGGTGGCTGGGCCAAGAACAACGGCATCCGGATCGATCATCTGCTGCTGTCACCGCAGGCGAGTGACCGCCTGGCGAACGCGGGCATCGACAAGCATCTCCGCGGCTGGGAGAAAGCCTCCGATCACGTTCCGGTGTGGGTCGATCTCGATCTGGAAGCGGCCTGAAACAAGCAGACCGAAAATGGCGCTCAGTCGCGCTGGCCGCGAACCCAGCGCTCAAGCAGTTGCAGCGCCATGGCGCGGTCGTTCTCCGACGCTTTCTTCATCGCGCTGGCGTAGCTTTCGCGAATCCAGGCATCGCCGGGACCAGCGCTGTCACGCGCGAGCGTCAGATACATCAGCCCCTTCGCGGCCTGCCGCGGCAGCTGATCGCCGTTGAACATCATCTGTCCGAGCAGCGCCTGTGCCTGATAGTGATTCTTCTGGACGGCAAGGCTCAGCCAGCGCAACCCGGACTTCGCCTCACGCGATGAGCCATCGAGATAGAGACGCGCCAGATTGTACTGCGCATCGGCATTGCCGAAGTACGACGCAGCGTAATGGAACATCTCGCGGGCGCGATCCGGATCAGCCTTCACCCTCGAGTTCGGAATGCCGTCGAGGTAATAGCGGCCAAGCGCAACAAAGGCGCGCGCGACGATGCTCGCCTGCGGGGCCGTCGGGTTGTCTTCCGCATGTGCGCTGGCGATGCGGCTGAAGTACTCGAACGCGCGCAAATCGTTCTGCGCAACGCCGTCACCGACCGCGTACATCTGGCCGAGCTTCCACTGCGCAATCGGATGGCCGCCCTCGGCCGCATACTGAAGCGCCGACAACGACGTCGACGGACTATGCGATGTCGGGGCGGTTGCGGGCGCGACCTTCCTCAGAGCGGGAGTCCCTATCGGAGCGCTCACGGCCGGCGCCAGCGCAGCCGGCGGCGACACCAGCGGGATTGCAGCATCGGGGCCAGAGACCGGATTGCCCTCAAACGCTTTCGCTGCGTTCGCCGCAAGAGCGGCGCCCGCAACAAGCGCGACAGCAATAAACCGGTTAGAGGTCTGCATAAGCTTTTGTCTCACCTGCGCCGCCCGGATGGGTCACGGCGCCATACAATGCAGGTCCCACCTGCTGGGCATACTTCCAGATCGCGCCGGAGCCGTAATTGTGCTCGCGCGGCTTCCAGCTCTTCTTGCGTTCGGCGAGTTCAGCATCCGTCAGACGGACGTTGATGATGCCGTTGTCCGCATCGAGATCGATGATGTCGCCGTCCCTGATCAGACCGATCGGACCGCCGACCGCAGCTTCCGGGCCGACGTGGCCAATGCAGAAGCCGCGCGTCGCGCCGGAGAAGCGGCCGTCTGTGATGAGCGCAACCTTGCCGCCCATGCCCTGCCCGGTCAGCGCCGCCGTCGTTTGCAGCATCTCGCGCATGCCCGGACCGCCCTTCGGTCCTTCGTAGCGAATGACGATGACGTCGCCTTCCTTGTACGTCTTGTTCTTCACGGCCGCGAACGCATCTTCTTCGCAATCGAAGCAACGCGCAGGACCGGAGAACTTCAAATTCGACATACCGGCGACTTTCACGATCGCGCCGTCCGGCGCGAGATTACCCTTGAGGCCGACGACGCCACCTGTCGGGGTGATCGGCGTGTTCGCAGGACGAACCACGTCCTGGTTAGGATTCCATTTCACCGATTTGAGATTTTCAGCGATCGTGCGCCCGGTGACGGTGATGCAATCGCCGTGGAGGTAACCGTTCTCCAGCAGGGTCTTCATCAGAATTGGGATACCGCCAGCTTCGAACATGTCTTTGGCGACATAACGGCCACCCGGCTTCAAATCGGCGACATACGGTGTCTTTTTGAAGATTTCCGCCACGTCGAACAGATTGAACTCGATCCCGCATTCGTGAGCAATTGCAGGCAGATGCAGCGCTGCATTGGTCGAGCCGCCGGAGGCCGCAACGACCGCCGCCGCATTCTCGAGCGACTTGCGGGTCACGATGTCGCGCGGGCGGATGTTGAGCTTGATCAGCTCCATCACCTTCTCGCCCGCGGTCATGCAGAATGAGTCGCGGATTTCATACGGCGCTGGCGCGCCGGCCGAGTACGGCAGCGCAAGTCCGATGGCTTCCGATACGGTCGCCATGGTGTTGGCGGTGAACTGCGCGCCGCAGGCGCCGGCCGATGGACAGGCGACGCGCTCGATTTCGTCGAGATCCTCGTCCGACATCTCGCCGATCGAGTGCTTGCCGACCGCCTCGAACATATCCTGAACCGTGACCTGCTGGCCGCGAAAATTGCCCGGCAGGATCGAGCCGCCGTAGATGAAAACCGACGGCACGTTGAGGCGGACCATCGCCATCATCATGCCCGGCAGCGACTTGTCGCAGCCGGCGAGACCGACCAGCGCGTCATAGGCGTGGCCGCGCATCGTCAACTCGACGGTGTCCGCAATGGCTTCGCGCGACGGCAGCGACGAGCGCATGCCGTCATGGCCCATGGCGATGCCGTCGGTCACGGTGATGGTGCAGAACTCGCGCGGGGTGCCGCCGGCGGCAGCAACGCCCTTCTTCACCGCCTGCGCCTGACGCATCAGGGCGATGTTACAGGGCGCGGCCTCGTTCCAGCAGGACGCGACGCCGACGAACGGCTGGTGGATCTGCTCGGTCGTCAGACCCATGGCGTAGAGATACGACCGGTGCGGCGCCCGCTCCGGGCCCTCCGTCACGTGGCGGCTCGGCAAACGCGATTTGATGTTGGTCTTGGCGTCCATTGGTACCGTTACCCCGCAGCCACTTCCGAAAACGCGGAAAATCAGGATGATCTTCCAAAACCTTCAATGCGGCCGGGCGATTAGCCTTATGAAGGTATGATTTCACGAAGCCGTGTGGCTAAATCGCGGCGCACGCAAGGGTCCGCTGCGGCGGTGGTTAAATGTTCAGGAAGTGTGGCGGACGCGCAACATCCGTTGCCGCCCGGCAACCCGCTCCGGCTACCTGCGCGCGGCGCTCAGCGTGAGCGGATGGCGCGCCATGCGAACAGCAGGATGATCGCGCCAATGGTGGCCGAGATCAGGGTCTGCCAGAAGCCGAACACCGTGATCTGGCCGACTTCCGCGAGTTTCGCACCGACGAAGGCGCCGGCTATGCCGACCAGGATATTGGTGAGAATGCCATGGTCCGAGGCGGTGACCCGCTCGGCAATCCAGCCGGCGATCGCACCGATCAGCAGCATCGTGAAGAAGCCGACACCCGGCTGGCTGAAAAATGCCTGCGCTTCACCCATGCTTACCCCCATCGAGAACAGGCCAGCACGCCTGCCCCATCACCATACCGCCCGCCGGTGACGGATTGAAGCGCCATCCGGCAACAAACGTCAGCTCATGAATGGAATGTCTACAAGCAGCGTGTAGCCGTTGACCATCAGCAGCGTGCCGATCGCCCCGATGCCGCCGCCGACGAAGGCAAGCCACGGCAGCGTCGCGACGATGGATACGGAGATCAGCACAATCGCGATCGGGAGAAGCGCCTCC
>JBMOOJ010000080.1:0-12091 GCA_049323835.1 Pseudomonadota bacterium
ACCCCAACCCTCTCCCCGCATGCGGGGAGAGGGAGCAGTCCCATTGCCCTCTCCCGGCAATAGGACTATATTCCGCGCATGCACCCCCTCACCCCGCCGCCGATCACCCGCCTCCGCGTCACGCCTGACCCGCCGAAACAGGGCGACGCGCCGGCGGTCACCAACGAGCGCCCGAAGACAAACGGCAAGACCTCGCGCCGCCCGCACACCGACATGCGCGTCGCGGCCGTCAAAAGCCTGATCGAACGCACCACGCTCACCTACTCCGAAATTTCTGCAAAGACCGGCGTCGGCCGCGCCAGCATCTCGCGCTGGTCGCGCGACGGGAAGTGGCTGCGCCCGGAAAACGCGCCGCGCGCGACCGATCGCATGCCGACGGAGCGCGCCGGCCGCAAGCTGAAGCAGCGCAAGCTCGCGGAGCGCCTGCATGCGCTGGCCGAGCGCGCGATCCGTGAACTGGAAGAAGCCCCGCGCGTCGAGATCGAGGCGCTGATGCAGGCGTTGCAGGTGCTGAGGATGGCGCGCGTCGAGGCGCAGGGCCGGCGGCGGCGGCCGAAATGGCACGGCCCCACCGAGACCGGCGCGCAATGGCTGTCGCGCCAGGAGGCGATCAAGACCGCGCTGAAGGAGATGCGCCGCGGCGGCGTCGACATCGACCGCGCCCCACCGGAGGCCCTAGAATTGGTGATGGACGCAATCCCCTCGCCCGAGGACGATCACCCGGCGTTGAGACGGAGGGGGAAGCGGCGCTCGCATCCCTGAAGCACCGGCATATCCGGCCCACCCCAGCATGCTCACCGGACACTATTGATCACAAGGTATGTACATTATATGATACATGTATCATATAAAGGCCGTCATGGCCGGTAAGACGCCACGCAGGATTCCGGTGGTTTTCTATCGGACGCGCAGCGGCTCGGAGGTCGTGCGGGATTGGCTGCGCGGCCTGCCGGAGAAGGACCGGCACGCGCTTGGCCAGGATTTGATGCGCGTGCAGTTTCGCTGGCCGGTCGGCATGCCGCTGTGTCGCGCCATGGGGGATGGATTGTGGGAGGTGCGTACAAGCCTTCCCGGCAATCGGATCGCCCGCACGCTGTTCAGCGTTCATGGCGATCGCATCGTCATTCTTCATGGCTTCATCAAGAAGACCCGGACGACACCTGCTGACGATCTGGCGCTCGCCCGTAAGCGCAAGAAAGAATTCGAAGCCTGAAGGAGGCTTGAATGAAAAAAAAGAAAGCCCTCGGGCGTTCGCCCGCGAAATTGAGCACCCTCGACGATCTTCTCAAGGAAGACGGCAAGCGCGATGAATTTGAGGCTGTCGCCATCAAGGAAGTCCTCGCGTGGCAGATTGCCGAGGCCATGAAGGCCAAAAAGCTCTCACGCAGCGCGCTGGCGGCGAAAATGAAAACAAGCCGCAGCCAGATCGGCCGCTTGCTGGACCCGACAGACGGCAACGTGACCCTGACGACGCTGCAACGCGCCGCGCGGATCGTGGGCCGCTCGTTGCGGCTGGAGCTGGTGTAAAGGCATGACGTTGACCATGATGATAGTCGTCATGCCCGGACGTGATTCGGGCATCCAGCTCCTTCCTTTCTAACAAACTCGTAGGGTGGGTTAGGCGCGACGCGCCGTAACCCGCCGAAGGACGCGATCGCTAAAGAAGATGCGCCGCGGCGGCGTCGACATCGGCCGCGCACCAGCGGAAGCCCTGGAATTGGTGATGGACGCAATCCCCTCACCTGAGGACGATCACCCGGCGTTGAGGCAGAGGCGCCGATGACGTCAACCGCGCTGCTTGCGCCGCTCGTCCCTTGCTCGGTTCGGCTTGGCAGATGGCGAACACCCAAGAACAATAAAGCCTGTGGATAAGGGTAGCATCACATGATATGTGACCTGCTTAAATCTCATCGAGATCATTGAATGAATTCAATAATATATATCAAGTAGATCGATCAAAGTTGATCGCAATAAATTTGACTGATATCTCATCACAACGTATGGTTGCCTACGATCAGGCTGCGAGTCGGCCTGCGTGCTCAGATGGGAGAAATGCGGTGGCCGAGACACGCTTAAAAGTAAGAGTAAACAGAAGCACTGGAGAGCTTGAGATAGAGGGACCGTCTCAAGTTGTTGCGGAGTGGTGGGAAAAGCTGTGGCCGGAGGTGCGTCAGCAAGAAGCGTTGGCACCTACCCTGCTTCAGGAAGGTGGAGCACGAGTCCCCGCGAACGCGAAATCTGCTAGTCAGATGCCCGAAATATTTGGTGAGTTCTTCACCGAATTCCGGTCAGACATCACAGACGTCGACAAGGTACTGGTCGCCGCAGCCTTCATTCAAGCGCGAGACACAGAGCGGCTATTCACGACGAAGGCCGCAAATCAGGCGTTGATCGATCAAAACATCAAAGTAGCGAACGCATCTGAAAACATACGGCGACTTATTCATACCAAACGCGCGTTTGTGGTCTCGGATGGCAAGTACCGCGTATCGGCAAGCGGGCTCGAGCACCTCAATTCGCTCAAGATAACCTCATGACCAAGAGGAGTTTCAGCAATGACCGAAAACTCTACTGATCCCGCGAAGGCGGCCAAAGTGGCGCAAAAGATCGTGGACATCCTTATCAACGAGGACGCAGCAACTCGTCAGCGTTCGATCCAAGCTGCAATGCTATTGCTGGGTGAGCCGATGCCATCTTCAGCAACAATTCGACTAGAGCAATCGCACGACGAACCCGCCGAGGCTCACTCCGACCTGGCGTCCTTCTTCAATCGTGATGAGGATTTGAAGCCGTCCGACTATGGTTATCTATGCGCCGCGTATCACTTCTCTCAATTTGGAGCGGCTCCCTTCTCAATCACCGAAATCCGAGCGATCGCAACCGAGGCTGGGGTCATCATTCCGGATCGGCTTGATATGACCTTTAGGCAAGCAGCAAAGAAAGGGAAAAAGTTATTCCAGGATGCAGGGAAAAGCTCTTTCAAACCGACGGCGACTGGTGGCCTTGAATTCGGAGAGCGGTGGGGTGTTAAGCCCGGGCGGAAATCAAAATCCGCTCCCTCGGCGAAGACATCGGAGTAGCGGATGCTGCAACTCGACGAAGCAAAACGGATTCTTCATGGACCCAAACTAACCAGCAGGGATCAGCTTCTTGTTTTGCTTGGCGTCAATCCAGTTTCACCACTACCAGTTCAAAGGATAAAAGAACGGTGCACAACAGCAGGGCTACCGCGCCTTGCAAAAATGAACATTTCTGATGTTCTCGGGTCAGCAAACGGATTTGTCGCACGGACCCCAACAGGATGGGAACTGCAGCAACTCGGTATTTTGCGAGTACGGGAAATTGCGCAGGCCGCGAATGTAAACCTCGTAGTTTCGCACTCCAGTCAATCACTAAGAGGTCACGCCGACTCAATCTCCGATCAACTCACCAAATCATTTGTCATGGAAGCGATCGTCTGCTTTGAAGCGCATCAATATCGCGCAGCAGTAGTCTTTTCGTGGGCTGGCGCCATTGCTCTTCTTCACGGACATATCTTTAAGCACAAGCTGGCTGAGTTCAATACCGAAGCTACTCGTCGAGATGCCAAATGGCGTTTGGCCAAACAACAAGATGATTTAGGCCGTATGAAGGAACACGACTTTCTAGATGTCTGCGAAACTATTGGAGTCATCGGAAAGAATGTGAAGCAGATATTGCAGAACGAGTGTCTAATGCTCCGCAACGCTTGTGGGCATCCGAACTCGGTATCGATTGCAGAAAACAGCGTCGCCGCCCACATAGAAAAGCTTATTAAGAACGTATTTTCACGATTCTGATCCACATCAAACCTCAGAACCATTTTTCTGCATCGTGATCTTGACGCGGTCGCTCTCACTTAAAGGTTCTGGGGTTCGCCACCCGCTCGAACATGACGACGACGTCGCTTCGCCCATGATGCCGTCGCCGAATTCCTCCTCGATCAGCGCCATTCACACCGGCATTGAACGGCAGCGCCAGGTGCTATACATGTATAGCATATTCTCTATTGGAGTCTTTGCCGGAGCGTCCGCCATGCTTGCCCTTCGCCTTCCACCCGAGATCGAGCAGCGCCTCGACGCGCTCGCGAAGAAGACCGGCCGCAGCAAGAGTTTCTATGCGCGCGAGGCGATCCTGCGCCAGATCGAGGACATCGAGGACTATTACCTCGCCCGCCGCCGCGTGGCGCGCCGCGGCCCGCGCGTCAGCCTCGACAGCCTTGAGCGCGATCTCGCCAAGCGCACCAAGCGTTAGAGACTGCAACGATGGCTGCGCCCGTCTGGCGGATCGAATTCGACAAGGCGGCCGCGCGCGATCTGAAAAAGCTCGGCGTCGAGGCCGAGCGCCGCGTGCTGACGTTCTTGCGCACGCGCGTTGCCGTGAGCGGCGATCCGCGCCGTCTCGGCCAGCCGCTGACGGGCGATAAACAAGGCTTCTGGCGATACCGCGTCGGCGATTACCGGATCGTGGCGGCGATCGAGGACGATCGCTTCGTGGTGCTGGTGGTGACCGTCGGCCACCGGCGCGAGGTGTATCGGTGAACCGTTGCTCGCGGCGGCAAGCAAATGAGGATACACGGCCGGACAACATTTTGTCTCGTCATTGCCGGGCTTGACCCGGCAATCTATCTTCTTGCGAAGAAAGATGGATGCCCGGATCAAGTCCGGGCATGACGACCTTCTCACACCGGAAGAAGAAGTGCCCCCTCCCCAACCCTCCCCGCAAGCGGGAGAGCGAGGAAACGATCACCCCGAGGCGAGGATCACCCCTCCTTGAAGCCGTAGTCCGGCACGTTGCCGCTGTTGCCGTAATACTTGTACGGCAGAAACTTGCCCGACATCGTGATCTTGACGCGGTCGCCCTTCGGGTTCGCCACGCGCTCGAACATGAAGTCGAAGTCGATCGCCGACATGATGCCGTCGCCGAATTCCTCCTCGATCAGCGCCTTCCACGCCGGCCCGTTCACCATCACCATCTCGTAGAAGCGGTAGATCAGCGGATCGGTCGGCGGCATCGGCGTGCCCTCGCCGCGCATCGGCACCTCGTTGAGCATCGCGGTCTCACTCTTCGAGAGGCCGAACAGCTCGGCCGCGTTGGCCGCCTGCGGCTTCGTCAGCTTCATCTGGCCCATGATCGCGCCGACGATCAGCACGTCGGAATAGCCGCCGATCCTTTCGCAGATGTATTTCCAGGTCCATTCCTTCTCGCGCTTGATATCGAGCAGCTTCTCGGTGAGGTCGCTTCGCTTCATGATGGGCTCCTTGGTTGTATTTCTCTGCCGTCATGCCCGGGCGAAAGCGCGAAGCGCGTCTTCAGCAAATCGACCCGGGCATCCAGCTTGAAGGGTGCTATGTGTTTGCGATGGATTGCCGGCATAGGCGTTCTCTAGGACGCCGTTCTTTGAACGGCTGTGCCCGGCAATGACGAAGAACTGGCGGCGATCACGGGTTCGGGCAGCGCGAGGCGCACGACCGGCACCTTGCGCGGATCGTAATCCGTCGCGGTTTGCGTGAACGTGCGGCTGCGCGTGACGAGGAAATCGACGATGTGGTTGCGCAGCGGATAGTAGAGCGGATGGCGATGCAGGTCGGTGCGCGCGCGGTCGCGCGGCAGCGGGTTCTCGAGGATTTCCGCCAGCACCGCGCCGGGGCCGTTGGTCATCAGGAAGATCTTGTCGGCGAGGTAGATCGCCTCGTCCACGTCGTGCGTGATCATGAACGTGGTCTGGTCGGTCTCCAGACAAATGCGGCGCACCTCGTCCTGCAAGGTGCCGCGGGTGAGCGCGTCGAGCGCCGAGAACGGCTCGTCCATCAGCATGATCTTCGGCGTGATCGACAGCGCGCGCGCAATGCCGACGCGCTGCTTCATGCCGCCGGAGAGTTCGGCCGGGCGCTTGTGCTCGGAGCCGGCGAGGCCGACGAGGCTGATGAATTTTTGCGCGTGCGCCTTGATGCGCTCAGTGCTCCACTTCGGCCACTTCGACTTTACCGCGAAGGAGACGTTGCCGAGCACCGTGCGCCAGGGAAAAAGCGCGTGCCCCTGGAAGATCACCGCGCGGTCGAGGCTCGTGCCTTCGATCGCCTGCCCGTCGACGATCACCGCGCCCTCGCTCGGCTCGTCGAGGCCGGCGAGGATGTTCAGCACCGTCGTCTTGCCGCAGCCGGAGTGGCCGATGATGCAGCCGAACTCGCCGCGCTGCATGCTGAGCCAGAGGTTCTCGAAGATCGTCGTCTCGCCGCCGCCCTTCGCGGGGTAGCGCTTGGCGATCGCCTCGATGGAAATGAATCGGTCGGTCATCGCTGTCGCCTCATTCCGGGAAGGTCACGAGGCGCGTCGCCTGCGCCAGAATCTGGTCGAGGATCATTCCGACCAGCCCGATCACCAAAATCGCAATAATCACATTTGTGATCGACAAATTATTCCATTCGTTCCAGACGAAGTAACCGATGCCCGTTCCGCCGACGAGCATCTCGGCCGCGACGATGACGAGCCACGCGATGCCGATGGAAATCCGCATGCCGGTGAGGATCGTCGGCGCGGCTGCCGGCAGGATAACCGTGAACGCGCGACGCACCGTCCCCACTTCAAGCGTGCGCGCGACGTTGATCCACTCCTTGCGCACCGCCGCGACACCGAACGCGGTGTTCAGCAGCATCGGCCACAGCGAACAGATGAAGATGACGAAGATCGCCGAGAGCGATGAGTCCTTGATCGTGTAGAGTGCGAGCGGCATCCACGCGAGCGGCGAGATCGGCTTCAGCACCTGAATGAACGGATCGAGCGCCTTGCTCATCAACGGCGACATGCCGATGAGAAAGCCAAGCGGGATGGCGATCGCGACGGCCAGCAGATATCCGAGCATCACGCGCGCGATCGAGAACGCGAGCTGGATGCCGATCCCTTTGTCGTTCGGGCCTTTGTCGTAGAACGGACTCTTGAGATGCTCCCAGAGCTTGCTGCCGACATCCGCGGGGCCCGGCATGGCCGACTTGCCCTGCGTCGCCGTCGCGCCCATCAGTTTCGCATATTCCGGGTTGAGATTAGCAACGCTGCCGCTCGAGCGCGTGGCGATATGCCAGGCGCCGAGAAACACGGCGAGGATTGCGACCGACATGATGGCCGCGCGCAGGCGAAGCGAACTTGTCATGGTTTCCTCCAAGCCCCTCCCTGATCGGGAAGAGACTTGTTGCGTGAACGAAGGCTCAGCTTGCTTTCCTGATCTTGAAACTGGCGAGATACTCCTCCGGCTTCGAAGCGTCGAAGTCCTTGCCCATCACCGAGATCTTCTTCGGCGCCGTCGGCGGCGTCAGACCGGCATCCTTCATCAGCCGTGCTGCATCGGTGGCAAGAAAGACGTTCTTGGCCACGTTCGCATAGTCGACATCGCCCTTGATCTGGCCCCAGCGTTTCATCTGCGTCAGAATCCAGACTGCAAAGCCTTCATACGGGAACGGGTCGAAGTCGATGCGCTTTGCGTCGGTCTTCACGTTGCCAAGACCGTCCGCATAGGTGCCGGTGAGCACCTGCTCGACCACCGTCACCGGCTGGTTGAGATAGTTCGCCGGCGCGATCGCTTCGGCGATCTGCTTGCGATTTTCAGTCTTGCTGGCGAATGCAGTCGCCTCGATGATCGACTTCAACAGTGCCGCATAGGTATTTGGCGACGAGGTGATGAATTCCTTGCTCGCGGCGAAGGCGCAGCACGGATGTCCGTCCCAGATTTCCTTTGACAGCACATGGATGAATCCGACGCCGTCATAGACCGCGCGCTGGTTGACCGGATCGGGTGCGAGGAAGCCGTCGATGTTGTCCGCCCGCAGGTTCGCGACCATTTCCGGCGGCGGCACCGCGCGGATCTGCACGTCGACATCCGGATCGAGCCCAGCTTCGGCGAGATAGTAGCGCAGCAGGTAGTTGTGCATCGAGTAATCGAAGGGCACGGCGAACTTGAAACCCTTCCAATCCTTCGGATTGCGCTTGTCCTTGTGCTTGACGGAGAGCGTGATCGCCTGGCCGTTGATGTTCTCGACCGCCGGCATGGTGTAGGGGATCGGGTTCGAGCCCGCGCCGAGCGAGATCGCCAGCGGCATCGGCGACAGCATATGCGCCGCGTCGTATTCCTTGTTGATGGTCTTGTCGCGGATCACCGCCCATCCCGCGGTCTTGATCACCTCGACGTTG
The DNA here is from genome assembly GCA_049323835.1 of Pseudomonadota bacterium. GTDB lineage: Bacteria > Pseudomonadota > Alphaproteobacteria > Rhizobiales > Xanthobacteraceae > SG-bin9. The sequence goes on from JBMOOJ010000080.1 coordinate 8,200, forward strand.
AGGCCGTTCTTGGCATAGAAGCCCATCGGCGCAGCCATGATGATCGGCGTCGCGCAGGTGATCGGGATGAAGCCGACCTTGAGGTCCTTCTTCTCGAGCGGCGCGCCTTGCGCGAGCACATCGGTCGCAGTCGCGAGCGGAAAGAACTGCGAGATTGCCGCGAGTGCGGTCGAGGCGCCGACCGCTTTCAGAAACGAACGCCGGGCGACATCCTGCGGGAACATGGCACGCATCACCGCATTCGCGACGACGCCCTCGTAGCGCTTCTGTTCGCTGTCCTGGGCGACCTGCAGCTGCCGCTGCAGGTCGGCCTCGTGCTCGGCGGCGCTCGCGTGCTGGCCGCATGCGCAGCCCTGCCGGTGCAGCGGGCGGTTGGGGTCGAACGGGTTATCGAAAATCGACATGGCGCACTCCTGCGTGAGTTTTGAGCAAATCTCAGCAAGAGGCGTGCCAGCGGCGGCAACGCCGGATTCCCCTGCAATCACAGTATCTGTGCGACAACTTGGCTATTACGAGAATTCGTGATATACGAATTATCGTAATCAAATTACGATTTTTCGTGGCTAATCTCTGAGGAAAGCGCACCTTTGGATACGGTCCATCCCGCACCGTTTTCGTCGTCCGGCGGGCCCGATTTGCGCTCGATCGCCTTCGATTTCCTGATCGAGCCGGCGCTGCTTCTTGACCCGCACGCAGATCGCATTCTCGACGCCAACGCCGCAGCCTGCACCCTCCTCGGCTACGACCGCGCCCTTCTGCGCGACACCCGGATCAGCACGCTGCATGAGGGGCAGTTGCCGGCGCTGATCGTTTTCACGCAAGCGGTAATGGCGAAGACGTCCTACTGGTCGACGTCGCTCACTCCGCGCCATGCGACCGGCAAGAAGCTGATGCTGGAATACGCGGGCACGCTGGTTCCGCGCGAAGGGACGCCGCTGCTCCTGCTGACCATGAGCGACCTCGAGCAGCGTTATCGCCGCAGCATCGATACGGTTGCCGAAGACCACATGCGCGGCGGCATTGCGGCGTGGCAGCGCGTCGAGCGCGTTTTCCAGGACATCGAGCGCGAAAACCAGCTCATTCTCCGTGCCGCCGGCGAAGGCATTTATGGCGTCAACGCCGAAGGCAAAACCACCTTCGTCAACCCAGCCGCCGAGCGCATGCTCGGCTGGACCGCAGAGGAACTCGTCGGAACCGACATTCACGCGAAAGTTCATCACCATCATCATGACGGACGTCACTACCCGCACGAGGACTGCCCGATCTATGCCGCGTTCCGCGATGGCTCCGTACACACCGTCGAGAACGAAGTGTTCTGGCGCAAGGATGGAGCGCCGGTGTGGGTCGAGTACACCTCAACGCCGATCCGCGATCGCGATCTCGTCGTCGGCGCGGTGATCGTGTTCCGCGATGTCAGCCAGCGCCGCGAGGCGGACGAGCAACTGCGCGCCGCTTTGGCCGAAGTCGATCGGCTGCGTGAGCGGCTCGAGTTGGAAAATGCCTACTTGCAGGAAGAAATCCGCATCGAGACCAATCCGCGCGGCATTATCGGACAGAGCGAGGCCATTCAGAAAACGCTGGTGCAGGTCAACCTCGTCGCGCCGACCAGCGCCAACGTCATGATCATGGGCGAGTCGGGCACCGGCAAGGAGTTGATCGCGCGCGCGATTCACGAAGCGAGCGGCCGCAGCGACCGGCCACTGATCCGCGTGAACTGCGCCGCGATCCCGCGTGAACTGTTCGAGAGCGAGTTTTTCGGTCACGTGAAGGGCGCGTTCACCGGTGCCGTTCGCGACCGTATCGGCCGGTTTGAACTCGCGGACGGCGGCACGCTGTTTCTCGACGAGGTCGGCGAAATTCCGCTTGAGCTCCAAGGTAAGCTGCTGCGGGTGCTGCAGGAAGGGCATTTCGAGCGCGTCGGTGAGGAACGAACGCGCACGGTCGACGTGCGCCTGATCGCGGCCACCAACCGCGACCTCAAGCAGGAGATCGCGCGGGGGCGCTTCCGCGAGGACCTCTACTTCCGCCTCAACGTGTTTCCGATCGAGTCCGTGCCGTTGCGCGAGCGCCGCGAGGATATTCCCCTGCTTGCGCAGCACTTCCTCACCAGCGAGGGCAAGGCGTTCAAGTCGGGGTTGCGGCTTTCGGAAGGCGATGCACGGCGGCTGTCGCGTTACGATTGGCCAGGCAACGTGCGCGAACTCCAGAACGTCATCGAGCGCGCGGCAATCCTCGCGCAAAACGGAAAGCTGCGTATCGATTTGCCCGACCATCAGGGCTTCAGCCCAACCACCGGCACCGGACGTCCCCGCGCCGATGCCCGTCCGGCAGTGCTGACGGACGAGGCAATGCGAGAGCAGGAGCGCGCCAACATTCTCGCCGCGCTCCAGGCCACCGGCGGCAAGGTGTTCGGGCGCGGCGGCGCCGCGGAATTGATGGACATCAAGCCGACGACGCTGGCGTCACGCATGAAGGCGCTCGGAATCGCAAAAGCCCCTGCGGCAAGGGCTTCGTCATCCTGAGGTGCGAGCCAACGGGTCCGCGCGAATGCGCGGCCCGATGACAGGCTCCGCGAGCCTCGAAGGATGACACCTCCGACGTCGCCCTTCGAGGGCCGCGAGCAACGCCGACCGTTCGATAGGCTTCGGTGGCGCGGCCACCTCAGGACGACGATCGTTGCTCGCTGGCAAGCATCCCGTGGATCGGCACGAGCACGCTTTCGAGATCGCGCTCGACATCCTCGCTCTTGACCATCGCCACGCGATAGCCGCGCGCCTCCAGCCACGCCGCACGCGACGCGCGGTCGGCTACGATCGCCTCGCTCTCGCCGGGCACGATCAGCTCGACAGCGACGCGCTGCACGAACGAGACAAAATCCGGGATGTGACGGCCGACCGGCGTCTGCCGCTTGAACAATCCCGCAAAGCGCCGGTCCCGGGTCAGGGCCTGCCACAGCGCGCGCTCCGCGTCGGTCGGATTGCGGCGGAGCAACCGCGCCAGCCCGCGCACGGTACTGGAGTCGTTCGAGGAGCGGCCCTCGCTGTGCTCGGCGAGCAGTGCCCGCAGCCGCGTCGCGCCCTCGCTGTCGAGCACGCCGCCCTTGGCCGGGCCCTTGCGGCCGTCGGCGATGGCCATGATCACCCCGTGCAGGGTGTGCATGTCCTGCTTGGTCGGCTCCATGCGCGAGAAGATGTTGCGCAGGTTGACCAGCATGGTGTCGCGCTTTTCCGGCGGACGCAGGAACTCGACCTTGTCGAGCTCGCGAACCAAATTGTCGAAGAACGCCTGCATCTGGTGCTGCGAGGCCGGCTCGGACCGCTCCGGCATGGCGAACGGCAGTTCGGCTGCGGTGGCCAGCTTGAACCATTCGTAGCCCATCAGCAGCACGGCCTGCGCCAGGTTCAGCGAGGCGAAGGCCGGGTTCACCGGGTAGGTGATGATCCGGTTGGCGAGCGCCACCTCCTCGTTCATCAGCCCGGCCCGCTCGCGGCCGAACAGGATCGCCGCGTTCGTGCCGGCCGCCACGTGGGCCACCGTCTCGCGCGCCGCCGCCTCCGGCCCAACCACCGGCTTCGCCTGATCGTGGGCGCGGGCCGTCGTGGCGAACACCAGCGTACAGTCGGCGATCGCCGCCTCGACCGTGACGAACAGTTCGGCGGCATTGAGGATGTGGTCAGCGCCGGCGGCGGCGCGCTGGGCGGCGACGTTCGGCCAGCCGTCCCGCGGGTTGACGATGCGCATGCGCGTGAGCCCGAAATTGCCCATAGCACGCGCGGCCATGCCGATGTTCTCGCCGAGCTGCGGCTCAACGAGAACGACGATTGGCCCTGCCAACGCCTTCGCAATCTTGGTCTTGTCGGTGCCGGACATCGGTTCCTTGGGCTCGCCTTTT
>JBMOOJ010000081.1:0-11783 GCA_049323835.1 Pseudomonadota bacterium
CCCTCACCCGGCTCACTTTCGTTCGCCGACCTCTCCCCGTAAACGGGGAGAGGTGACAACGTTGATTGCTCGGACTACTTCCCCGTGAACTTCGCCGGGCGTTTTTCGAGGAACGCGGTGACGCCCTCCTTGAAGTCGCTCGCGGCGCCGGCGATGCGCTGGCTCTGATACTCCATGTTGAGCTGTTCCTCGAACGAGTTGTCCGGGCTCTCCCAGTAGAGCTTGCGGATCTGTGTCAGCGCGATCGTCGGGCCGTTGGCGAGATCTTTCGCGAGCTTCATCGCTTCGTCCATCAGCACCGCGTCGTCATGGACCTTGTTGACGAGGCCCCACGCCAGCGCGGTCTCGGCGGGCAGGCGCTCGCCCATCAACGATAGCTCGATCGCGCGCGCCTTGCCGATCAGGCGCGGCAGCAGCCACGTCGATCCGCAATCCGGCACGAGGCCGATGCGGCGGAAGGCTTGCAGGAAATACGACGAGCGCGCGCACAGGATCATGTCGCCCATCAGCGCGAAGCTCATGCCGGCGCCCGCAGCCGGGCCGTTGACGGCGGTGATCAGCGGGCAGTGCAGGTTGCGCAGGCGGCGCAGGAACGGATGGAAGCCGACTTCGAGCGACTGACCGGCATTGCTGCGCTTCGAGGTCTGCTGGTTGCGGCCCTGCAAGTTGGCGCCGGTGCAGAACGCGCGGCCCGCGCCGGTCAGCACCACGCAACGCACCTCGTCGCGCCTGTCGTCGATGGCATCGAGCGCTTCGCCAAGACCGCCAAGCATGTCCATCGAGACGGCGTTCATCACCTCCTGATGATCGAGCTTCAGGACGGCGACGAGATCGTTGATCTCCAAGGTGGCGTGTTTGAACTGCATGGCTTCCTCTCGTTTCTTTGCGGGTTTTACATGCGCCGCTACGGCCAGTATCGCCTGGCGGAATTGAGCGCAGTTGCGTTTTCAGACGGCCTACCTGAATGTGCGCCGTCGCTGTTTCCGGGTGGCATCATTGGGAGCCGGGCCGAAATGGCAAGAGATAAAACGACCGATAAAAGACGAGCGTCATAAGAAAACAGGGAGTGTAGCGCATGAGCATTTTCGATCTGAACGGCCGCGTCGCGGTGATCACCGGCGGCAACGGCGGCATCGGGCTCGGCATCGCGCAGGCGCTTGCGGCACAGGGCTGCGCCGTGTCGATCTGGGGCCGCAACGCCGACAAGAACAGGGCGTCGGTCGAGGGCATCGTCAAGGCCGGGGGCAAGGCCGACAGCGTGATCTGCGACGTCACCGATGCGGCGTCGGTCAACGCGGCGATGGCGAAGACACTCGACACCTTCGGCCGCGTCGACGGTTGTTTTGCGAACGCGGGAATCGGTGGAGGCGGTCGCCGCTCGTTTATCGAGCGCACCGAAGAAGAGTGGCGCAAGATGTTCGCGACCAATCTCGACGGCGTCTTTCATGCGTTTCAGGCGGCAGCGCGTCACATGACGGAGCGCGCGGCGAAGGGCGACAAGTTCGGACGGCTGGTCGCGACCTCAAGCCTCGCGTCGCTCTACGGCACCGCGCGCAACGAGCATTACGCGGCCACGAAAGCATCGCTCAACGCGCTGTGCCGCGCGCTCGGCGTCGAACTGGCGCGTCACGGTGTGACCGCGAACGCGATTCTGCCGGGCTGGATCAAGAGCGACATGACCGCGGGCATCATGGCGAACGAGAAGTTCGTCGACAACGTGATGCCGCGCATTCCGGTACGGCGCTTCGGCGAGCCGTCGGATTTCGGCGGCATCGCTGTCTATCTGATGAGCAAGGCGTCGTCGTATCACACGACCGACTGCTTCGTGATCGACGGCGGGTATACGGCGTTTTGAGCTGTTGTGGGTAAGCAGAGCTACAGCGCAGTGGCATATTCAGTCGTCATCACCGGGCTTGACCCGGTGATCCATCTTCTTCTGACAATGATCGCAAAAAGATGGATGGCCGGGTCATAGGCGAGCGAAGCGACGCCGTTCTTCGAACGGCTATGCCCGGCCATGACGAGGGATAGTCCCTCGCACCCCTGAATGACGTCTTTACTGCGGCCGTCCCAGTCCGGCGGCGAGCCGCACCTGATCGAGCTTGTCGATGCCGAGGATGGCTTCGGCAAAGCTCGCGGCGCGATGGCCGAGCACCGGCTTCGCAAGCTGCATGAATTTCTGCTGCATTGCCGTGTTCGGCGGGAAGGATGATGGCTCGCCCGACGGATCGTCGTGCAGCCGCTCGTGCGTGCCGTCGAGCGTCTTGACGGTGACGCGCGCGCCGAACGGATGCGTGCGGCCTTCGAGCCGTTCGTCCTGCACCACGTCGATCTTGTCGGACAGCGCAAGCAGCGCCGGATCGTTGAGGCGCTTGTAGTCGTCCCAGCCGAACGAGCCCTGATCGAGCGCGACCGCGCCGGTGAAGAACATCGAGAACTGGCCGCCGACGACGTTCTTCGGCCGCCGCTTGGTCGAGGCGTCGCCGGTCAGCGTGATGCCGTTGCGATGCAGGCCGATCTCGACCTTCTGGATGTTGTCCGGCGTGAGGTTGTGATCGCGGCGCATGGCGATCAGCGCGTCGATCGCCGCGTGCGTATAGCGGCAGCTTGGATAGGGCTTGATGCCGACCTTCAGCGTCTCGTAGACGGTGCCGAGACCGGCGGTCGCCTTCTCCGGATGGGCGTTGTCGCTGTAGCCGACGAGAAGGCCGTGCTTGCCCTCGACCGCGTCGCTCGAGCCGATGAAGCCGTTCTTCGCGAGCGTTGCGGCGACGACGCCGTTCATCGCGGCAGCGCCGACCTGATAGCGCTTGTTCCAGGCACCGTTGAGCAGGAATTGCAGCGAGCCGGCCGCCTGGCTGCCGGAGACGCCGAAGGCCGAGACGATCTGTTCGGCGGAAAGCTTGTAGAGCTTGGCGGCGGCGGCCGCGGCGCCGAACGTGCCGGCGGTCGCGGTCGGGTGAAAGCCTTTCGCGTAGTGCGAGGTCGGATCGAGCGCATTGCCGAGGCGGCAGCAGACTTCGTAGCCGGCGACGATCGCGGTCAGCACATCGCGGCCCGATGCGTTGACGATCTCGCCGACGGCGAATGCAGCCGGGACCACGGGTGCGCTCGGATGCAGCGAGGAGTCGGCATGCGTGTCGTCGAAGTCGAGCGAGTGGCCGAGCGCGCCGTTGACCAGCGCGGCGACGGCCGGCGTGTAGGTCTTCGTATCGCCGAACACGGTCGCTTCGCCCTTGCCGTCGAGGCCGAGCGCCGCGAGCATCGCGAGGATCGAGGGCGTCGAGTCCGCCTCGCTGCGGGCCCGCACCGCGCTGCCGAGAAAATCGAGGGTCAGAACCTTGGCGCGCTCCAGCACTTCGGCCGGGATCGCGTCATAGGTAAGGCCCGCGACATAGGCGGCGAGCGTTTGGGTTTCTTTGGCCATCGCTGATTCCCGGCTGATTGCTGCGGTCAAGACCCGCGCAAGCTAACCAACCATTCTGAAATGTGAAGCGGTCTTTCAGGATGTCACGGGTGCAAGCGGTGCAATATCGCCGGGCGCGGCGCGGGCGGTCAGCAGTTTGCGGACCTGACTGGAGGCGGCCACCTGCCGCTTCTCAGCATAGGCCTCGTGGTTGCTCTCGATTTCGTTCAGCGCATAGAGGTAATTCACCATCAGGCCGTGCGACTGCTGCATGCCCTTGTCCGAGCGGTCGCCGAGGACATTGAGGCGCTCCAGCCGCGCGCCATTGCCGAGGTGGAAGCGGGCGACCGGATCGACCAGCCCGCCGCGCGAGGTACGGGCGGTGAGGAAATAGGCCGCGGCGGCGGACAGCATCGCCGGCTCGACGCGGGCGGCGAGCAAGGGGTCGTCGGCCCAGCCGGGCACGTCGAGGTTCGTCAGCGTCGCGCGCTGATCGGCATCGAGGAACGTGGAGGCGTCGTTCTTGCGCTCGCGGTTGAGCCAGTCGGCGAAGCCGGGCACCGGCGAGAGCGTGACGAAGGTCGTCAGGTTCGGCAGCTCGCGCTTGAGGTCCTCGACCACCTGCTTGATCAGGAAGTTGCCGAACGAGATGCCGCCCAGACCGCGCTGGGTGTTCGAGATCGAATAGAAGACGGCGGTGGTGGCTTCGTCCGAGCCGATCACCTTGCGGTCGAGGTCGAGCAGGGGCGCGATCGCCGGCGGGATGTCGCGGGTCAGCGCCACCTCGACGAAGATCAGCGGCTCATCGACGAGCTGCGGATGGAAGAAGCCGTAGCAGCGCCGGTCCGGCGGGGCGAGGCGGTTGCGCAGGTCGTCCCAGTTCTCGATCGCATGCACCGCCTCGTAGCGGATGATCTTTTCGAGGATGTTGGCCGGCGTGGTCCAGTCGATGCGCCTGAGCACGAGAAAACCCCTGTTGAACCACGAACTGAACAAATGGACGAAGTCGTCGTCGACGTCCGACAATTGGGGGCGCTCGCGCAGCACGGCAAGCAGTTCCTCGCGCATCTTCACAAGCGACGACGTGCCGCCGGGTGCGAGGTTGAGGCGGCGGATCAGTTCCTGCCGCCGCGGCTCGGCCGCCTTGTGCAGACGCTTGACGGCGCCGGGCTCGAAACTACCGGCGCGTACCGCCTCGATCGCGCGGGTCAATGCCGTTTCATCCGGGCCGAACTGCTCCGCCATGGCATCGAGGAAGGCCAGGCGGTCCTCGCGTGAGGCGTTCGCGTAGGCTTCGAGAAGCGTCCGCGCCAGTGCGACGCCGGTTGCTTCGCCCTTGCGCGAGAGCAGCGTCTCGGCGAGCTCGATCAGCTGCATGCGGGTCAGTGGCGCGCCGGATGAACGCCACGACAGCAGGTTGCGGCCGCGCTCCGTCAGCGTGTTGAGGAGGTCGTTGAGGAACGACGAGGCGCGCTCGGAGACAGGCGCTGGTTTCGGTCGGTTCATTGCACATCCTTGGCCGGCATCCGCGATTGACCGGATGCTGGTGTGGCGGTTCAGAAGTCCGCAAACCATTGCCGCATCGTCACCGTGCGGACTTCTGAACCAAAGCCACACCAGCTCAATAAGTTGCTAGTGTCCCTTTGTTTCCGAAGTTCGCAAAGGTGCATGCAGCGAGTTCATGCGAACTTCGGAAACGGGACACTAGCTCAGAATGTGGCGGGAACACAGGCGGCGAAACGCGCATCTGGTTCGACTTTCGAACCATTAAGGTTCGATAGGTCGAGAACACAGATAGCTATTGAGTTCGTCATTGCCGTGCTTGACCCGGCAATCCAGCTTTTTCTGAAGCGAAAGAGGAAAGATGGATGCCCGGGTCAAGCCCGGGCATGACGCGCTGGGAATGACGCGACGCCCCGCACGCCTTTGCAAAGGGCGGTCAGGCGACTCAGCCGAACAGGAACGGCAGTTGCCGCGGGCCGCGCACGGTCCCTTCAGACCAGGTGACCTTGCCGGCCGGGTCGAGCCGGAAATCCGGAATCCGCTTCAGCCACTCTTCGAGCGCAACGATCATTTCCATGCGTGCGAGATTGGAGCCGACGCAGCGGTGGATGCCGAGACCGAATGCGGCGTGGCGGTTTTCCTTGCGGTCGATGATGACCTTGTCCGCATCCGGGAACATCGCCGGGTCGCGATTGGCGGCCGGGAACGACAGCAGCACCATGTTGCCGGGCTTCACCGGGCAGCCGGCGACGGTCGTCTCCTTCATCACCTCGCGCGCCATCGTCACCGGCGCATAGGCGCGCAGGAACTCTTCGATGGCATATGGCATCAACTCGGGCTCGTTGAGCAGCCGCTGGCGATCGGATGGCGTCTTCGCGAGGTGCCACATCGACGAGCCGATGGCGCTCCAGGTGGTGTCGATGCCGGCGATCAGCAGAAGCCGCAGCGAGCCGAGCACGTGCGGATCGGACAGCGGCTGGCCGTCCGGGCCCTTGGCCTTCATCAGGTCCATGATCAGGTCGTCGGTCGGGTGCTTCTTGCGCGCTTCGATGTGTTCGGCGAAGTACGCATTCATCTCCTGCACGGCTTTCATCAGCTCCGCGTCGTCGTGGATGCCGAGTTCGAGAATCTGATGAATCCAGCGGATGAAGAGGTCGCCGTCCTTTTCCGGAATGCCGAGCATGTGGGCGATGGCGCGCGTCGGAATGTGCTTGGAGTATTGCGCGGCCGCGTCGCACTTGCCGTCCTTGATGAAGGCGTCGATCAGCTCGTTGCAGATCGCGCGCACCCGCGGTTCGAGCTTCTTCATCGCATCCGGCGTGAACGGCGGCAGCAGCAGCTGCTTCGCCGGCTTGTGATGCGGCGGATCGGAGGTGATCGGCGGCGCTGGCTGGGTGATTTCCGGGCGGACGTTGCGCACGACCACGCGGCGCGAGGAGAAGTGCTCGGTGTCGTAGGAAATCTGCTTCACCGCTTCATACGTCACCGGCAGATAGACGCCGAGGAAACGCTTGGTGTGCGCCACCGGGCACTGTTCGCGCAACTCGTCCCAGATCGGAAACGGATTCTCGGTCCAGCGCGGGTCGGTGTGATCGAAGTCGTTCAGCCAGTCGGTGACGGGCGGGGGCGGAGCGGGGGTGTGCTGATTCATGGAAACTTCCTCCGAATGCGGGCGTGGCGTTGCAGCGTGCAGGAAGGAGAGACGGTTCAGTCCTCGATGATCTCGATGGCAAGCTCGGGACAGTTCGACTTGGCGAGATAGGCTTTCTCGACCAGTGCGTCCGGCACGGTGCCGTCGCCGATCTCATGGGCGTTGCCATATTCGTCGAGTTCGAACAGCTCGGGCGCGAGCGACTTGCAGCGGCTGTGGCCCTGACATTTGTCGGGATCGACGCGCAGCCTGATTTTTCCCGGCATCACAAAACCTCCCCTGTAAGGCCCGTGCGTCCCGCGCGGGGCGGGGAAAAGCCGGGCTCGTTGTTGCCGCGGTGGACGCGGTTCTTGTTTTGATTGTTTCCAAATTATAGTCATGACTATAATATTGCCGTCAACCCATTTTCGGAGGTCGCGTGACCGAAGTTTCCGACGTCGCAGGCTGGCCGCTGATCCAGGATCTGCCGGGAATTCTGCCGACGCGCCAACGCCGTAGCCAGGAAACGACGGTCGCGCTGCTCGATGCCGGCGCGGAGTTGCTGCGCGGCTGTGCCTTCGACGAACTGCCGATCGACGAGCTGTGCGCCCGGGTGGGCGTCACCGTCGGCGCGTTCTATGGCCGCTTCGAGAGCAAGGATGCATTCTTCGCGGCGCTGATGTCGCTGGTCTCGAAGCGCAGCCTCGCCGATATCGAAGCCGCAGTCGCGGACGATATCCGCGCCGACGCGAGCCTCGAGGCCGCCTGCCATCATGTCGTATCGGTGGTCACCGGCATCATCCGCAGGAACGAGGGCGTGCTGCGCGCGGCGATGCAGTACAAGGCGGTGCAGCCGGCGCGCTGGATCACCGTGCGCGAAACCGGCACCGGGCTGATCGAGCGCTCGATGCCGCTGCTGCTGGCGCGGATGGGACGCGGGCGTCGCGCGCCGAAGGAGCGCACGATCGGCTTTGCGTTTCAGATGGTGTTCGGAACGCTGATCAATGCGGTGCTGAACAAGCCGAAGCTGGTGCAGCTCGACGATCAGGAAATGATCGATCGTCTGGCGCTGGCGATGTTTCTCCAGCTTCAGCACGAAGCGGGGAAAGATGGGGCAGTTAACAAGCGCGGCGGTGTGGGGCGCCGCCGATAGCGTGGGCTCTCACATTCGTCATGCCCGCGCTTGACGCGGGCATCCATCTTTTTGGAAAGTGAAGATGGATTGCCGGCATAGGCGTTCAAAGAACGCCGTTCTTGAGAACGGCTATGCCCGGCAATGACGAGAAGATCAAACGTCCACGTTGGCGCTGAGCGAGTTGTCCTGGATGAACTCGCGGCGCGGCTCGACGATGTCGCCCATCAGCTTGGTGAAGATGTCGTCGGCCTCGTCGACCTCCTTGACCTTCACCTGCAACAGCGAGCGGACATTGGTGTCGAGCGTCGTTTCCCAGAGCTGCTCCGGGTTCATCTCGCCGAGACCTTTGTAGCGCTGCAGCGCCACGCCCTTGCGGCCGCCATCGGTCACCGCCTCGAACAGCGACACCGGGCCGTGGATCGCGATTTCGCTGTCCTTGCGGCGCAGGGTCGCGGTGCGCGGATAAACCTCCTGGAGCTTGCCGGCAAATTCGTCGAGCTTGCGGGCATCGGCCGAGCCGAGCAGCGCGTCGTCGATGATCGCGACATCCTTGACGCCGCGCACCGTGCGCTCGAATACGAAACCTTCGCCCTCGGTAAAGCGGCCGGTCCAGCCGCGCTCGACCTCGTCGGCCAGCGCATCGAGGCGCTTGGCGATGTAGGCGGCGGCCTGATTGGCGGTTTCGACATTGCCGATGATCGCGGGGCTGAGCACGCCGGCGATCGCCGCCTGTTCGACGACGCTGCGGTTGTAACGGCTGTGCAGGTTGTGCAGCACGCCGCGAATGACACGCGCGTCCTCGACCAGCGCATGCAGGTCGCGGCCCGAGCGGCTTTCGCCGGTCGCGAGCTTCAGCACGCAATCGTCGAGGCCGGCGTCGATCAGATAGTCCTCCAGCGCCCGCTCGTCCTTGAGGTACTGCTCGGACTTGCCGCGCGTCACCTTGTAGAGTGGCGGCTGGGCGATATAGAGGTGCCCGCCGTCGATCAGCGACGGCATCTGCCGGAAGAAGAACGTCAGCAGCAACGTGCGGATATGCGCGCCGTCGACGTCGGCGTCCGTCATGACGATGATCTTGTGATAGCGCAGCTTGCCGAGATCGAAGTCCTCGCGGCCGATGCCGGTGCCGAGCGCGGTGATCAGCGTGCCGATCTGCTCGGACGACAGCATCTTGTCGAAGCGCGCGCGCTCGACGTTGAGGATCTTGCCGCGCAGCGGCAGCACCGCCTGGAATTCACGGTTGCGGCCCTGCTTGGCCGAGCCGCCGGCCGAGTCACCCTCGACGATGAACAGTTCGGATTTCGCCGGATCGCGTTCCTGACAGTCGGCGAGCTTGCCGGGGAGGGAAGCGATATCGAGCGCGCCCTTGCGGCGGGTGAGTTCGCGCGCCTTGCGGGCGGCTTCGCGTGCGGCGGCGGCTTCCACCACCTTGCCGACGATGATCTTGGCTTCCGCCGGATGTTCCTCGAACCACGCCTGGAGCGCTTCGTTGAGGACGTTCTCGACCACCGGGCGGACTTCGGACGAGACGAGCTTGTCTTTCGTCTGCGATGAGAATTTCGGATCGGGCACCTTCACGGAGAGAACCGCGGTCAGGCCCTCGCGGCAGTCGTCGCCGGTGAGCGCGATCTTTTCCTTCTTCGCCATGATGTCGGCATAGCCGGTCACCTGGCGCGTCAGCGCGCCGCGGAAGCCCGCCAGATGCGTGCCGCCGTCGCGCTGGGGAATGTTGTTGGTGAAGCAGAGCACGTTCTCGTGGTAGCTGTCGTTCCACCACAGCGCGGCTTCGACCGAGATGCCGTTCTGCTCGGCGCGCACGACGATGGCGTCAGAGACGACCGGTTTCTTGTTGCGGTCGAGATACTTCACGAACGCCTCGATGCCGCCTTCGTAGCGCATTTCCTCGCGCTTCTCGACCGCGTGGCGCATGTCGGAGAGCACGATGTGCACGCCGGAATTGAGGAAGGCGAGCTCGCGCAGGCGATGCTCCAGCGTCGCGAAATCGAACTCGATGTTGGTGAAGGTGTCGGGTGAGGCGAAGAACGTGACTTCCGTGCCGCGCTTGCCGTTGGCGTCGCCGACGACCTTGAGCGGGGCGACTGCGTCGCCATGGGCGAACTCGATGTAGTGCTCCTTGCCGTCGCGCCAGATGCGCAGCTGCAGCTTGGTCGAGAGCGCATTGACGACCGAGACGCCGACGCCGTGCAGACCGCCGGAGACCTTGTACGAGTTCTGGTCGAACTTACCGCCCGCATGCAGTTGGGTCATGATGACCTCGGCCGCCGAGACGCCTTCGCCCTTGTGAATGTCGGTCGGAATGCCGCGGCCGTCGTCGCGGACCGTCACCGAACCGTCGGCGTTGAGCACGACGGTCACGGCCGTCGCATGGCCGGCGAGCGCTTCGTCGATCGCGTTGTCGACGACTTCGTAGACCATGTGATGCAGGCCCGAGCCGTCGTCGGTATCGCCGATGTACATGCCGGGCCGCTTGCGAACCGCGTCGAGCCCCTTCAGCACCCGGATCGATTCTGCGCCGTATTCGGCGGGGGCAGCGGCGGGGGAATCGGCGTCTTGCCGCCGGGCAGGTTCGGTCATGTCGGAGCTTTCGGAACGGGTCTCGAATCAGCGGTCAAACGCGCACGCAGAATCGTCATTTTGTGCCATGAATCGCGCATTGCGTACAGGGCAAACTCGCGCCTGCTAACGCTTTGAAGATGTAGCGATTTTTGGCCGTTTTTCAAGGACGCAAAAGGCCGATTTCAATGCCCGGAAAAACTTGCGCCGCGGGGGTCTTGGGCACCCGCTTTCAGCCCTCCACCGGGTCTGAAACGAACGCCGGGAACGACAGCTGGAAGCGAATGAAACGCTGTTTCGTTCGGTTGCCAGCAGTGGGATTATCCCTGCGTTCAAGCGCGCCGTTCGATCTGTCCCGCTTCGACACGGAAAATCTCTGCCGTCTGCGCAACGCCCGCGAACGCGGCCGGATCAGCTCCGGTCATCCAGACCTGCGCGCCGAGCTGCGCCAATGCGTCGAACAGCGCGGTCCGGCGATCCGGATCGAGATGCGCGACGACTTCATCCAGCAGCAATAGCGGCGTGATGCCGGTCATTTCCGTCACGAGACCCGCATGCGCGATGACGAGGCCGATCAAGAGCGCCTTCTGCTCGCCGGTCGAGGCATCCCGCGCCGGCGAGTTCTTCGGTGCGTAGATCACGTCGAGGTCGGTGAGGTGCGGTCCGTCGAGGGTGCGGCCGGCGGCAGCGTCGCGGGCGCGGTTTTCGCGCAACCGCTCGCGATAACGATCCTCGACGTCGGTGGCGGACAGCGTCAGCAGAGCATTTTCCATCCAGCCGTCGAGGGCAATGCGCGCCGCCGGAAACGGCGATGTCGCCGCGCGGGCGGCGAGCGTTGCCGACAGGCGCTTGACGGTTTCGCCGCGCGCGGCGGCAACAGCAACCGCGAGTTCCGCCGTCTCGCGTTCGATGGCATCGCACCAGTGCGTATCGAAGTTGCGATCTTCGAGCAGGCGATTGCGCGAGCGCAGCGATCGTTCCAGCGCCGAGACGCGGCCGTTGTGCTCGCTGTCGATCGCAAGCACGAGACGATCGAAGAAGCGCCGCCGCTCCGATGCGGCGCCGGTGAACAGGCCGTCCATCGCCGGCGTCAGCCACACCATGCGCAGGTGATCGCCGAAATGCGCGGCCGAACTCACCGGCTCGCGATCGATCCGGCAGCGGCGCGTGTTCGTCGCCGCATCGGAAGCCGGCGGATCGATGCCGGTGCCGAGCGTCGCGAGCCCGAGCGCGCCTTCGACTTCGGCGGAGACGGCCCACGAGCCGTCGCCCTCATTGTCAGCGACGTCGTCGAGGGTGGCGCGGCGCAAGCCGCGGCCGGGCGAGAGAAACGAGATCGCCTCCAGGCAATTGGTCTTGCCGGCGCCGTTCGGCCCCGCGAGCACGACGAGATCCGCGTCGGTGCGCACGCTCGCCGCGCGGTAGCTGCGGAAGTGCGTGAGCGACAGGCGCTGGATGCGGGAGACGGTCATGGCGCGATCACCCCACCCGGCTGACTTTCGGTCAGCCACCCTCCCCATTCCGGGGAGGGATGG
>JBMOOJ010000082.1:0-11609 GCA_049323835.1 Pseudomonadota bacterium
AAGCTGAACAAGGGTCAGGTGCAGGCCTGGGCGCTGAACCGCTACTTCTATCAGAGCACGATCCCGATCAAGGACGCGGTCGTGATCTCGCGCTTCCGCGATCGCGCCACGCGGCTGGAGTGGCGGCACCGCATCGAGGATCACGACGGCGATCTCGGCTCCGAGGGCGGTATCGAGCGCTGGCTGAAGCTGACCGAGGGACTCGGACTCGACAGCGCCTATGTGGAGTCGACCGAAGGCATCCTGCCGGCCACGCGCTTCGCGGTCGAAGCCTACGTGCATTTCGTGCGCGAGAAGACACCGCTCGAAGCCATCGCCTCCTCGCTGACGGAGCTGTTCGCGCCGAACCTGCACGAAGAGCGCATCGCCGGCATGCTGAAGCACTATGATTTCGTCAACCCGGACATCATGAGCTACTTCAGCCGCCGCATGGAGCAGGCGCCGCGCGACGCAAATTTCGCACTGAGATACGTGCGCGAGCATGCGCGCAATCCGGACGAACGTGCGGCCGTCTGCAATGCGCTGATCTTCAAGACCAACGTGCTGTGGGTGCAACTCGACGCGCTGTATCACGCCTACGTCGATGGGCACATTCCGCCGGGCGCGTTCGTGCCCAAAGATGCGTCCAAGGAAGCGTGAGCCATGACCGCGCGGACCCGTAGCATGCAGGTGGCGGAGACGAGCGTCCCGACGCTGCCGCGGCATGTGCGGTTTCGTTTCGACGAGGCGCGGCAGGCATGGGTGATCCTCGCGCCGGAGCGCGTGCTGGCGCCGGACGAAATTGCGGTCGAGGTGCTTCAGCTCTGCGACGGCAACCGCAGCGTTGGCGATATCGTCGACGTGCTGGCGCAGAAATACGCCGCCGAGCGCGCGCTGATCGGCGCCGACGTGATCGCGATGCTGCAGGACCTCGCTGATAAAGGTTTCCTGGCCGACAAGGGGTTTCTCGCCGACAGCGGCGGAGCGTGAGCGATGGGCGCGCCCGAAGTCACACAGGCTGATGGCTTCAACGCACCGGCGGCGATGACGCATGTGATTCCGCTGGCCGTGCTGGCCGAGCTGACGCATCGCTGCCCGCTGCAATGTCCGTACTGCTCGAACCCGCTCGAACTCGATCGCGCCGGAAGCGAACTCACGACCGATGAATGGCGCAAGACGCTGAGCGAACTCACCGCCGTCGGCGTGCTGCAAATCCATTTCTCCGGCGGCGAGCCAACCGCACGCAAGGATCTCGCCGAGATCGTCCGTCACGCCAATGACGTCGGGCTCTACACCAACCTCATCACGTCGGCGGTGCTGCTGACGAGGGACAAACTGAAGGAACTGGCCGACGCCGGGCTCTGCCACATCCAGATCAGCTTCCAGGGCAGCGAGGCAACCGTCGCCGACCGTGTCGCGGGGTTGGCGAATTCGCACGAGAAAAAGATACAAGTCGCACGCTGGGCGCGCGAACTCGGCCTGCCGCTCACCGTCAATGCGGTGATGCACCGGCAAAACCTGCATCAGCTCAAGGATGTGATCCAGATGGCCGTCGATCTCGATGCCGACCGGCTCGAGGTCGCCAACGTGCAGTACTACGGCTGGGCGCTGAAGAACCGCGCGGCGCTGATGCCGACGCTGGAGCAGATCGAGGACTGCACGCGCATCGTCGAGGAAGCGCAGGCGCGGTTGAAGAGCACGCTCGCGATCGACTACGTCGTCCCGGATTACTATGCGATCCGCCCGAAGAAATGCATGGGCGGCTGGGGAAGGCAGTTCTTCAACATTTCGCCATCCGGCAAGGTGCTGCCCTGTCACGCCGCCGAAACCATCACCGGGCTCGCCTTCGATTCCGTGCGCGATCACTCGATCGCATGGATCTGGGAGAATTCACCGGCGCTGAATCGCTATCGCGGCACCGGCTGGATGCCGGAGCCCTGCAAAAGCTGCGATCACCGCGAAGAGGACTATGGCGGCTGCCGCTGCCAGGCGTTCGCCCTCACCGGCAATGCTGCCAATACTGATCCGGCCTGCGTGCTATCTCCGCTGCATGAAACGATCTTCAAAACAGCAGAGCGTGAAGCCGCGGAAGGCGCATCACGGTTCATTTATCGAAATTTCTCGGGTGGCACGCACGAGAAAGACATCCTACATCCCGTGTAACAACTCGATTATAAGAGCGGGCATTGGCCACGGTTTCGGCCAAGAGTCCTGCCAGACGGGGCGGCATCATGACTTCGACTGAGGCTATCACGCGCCCGCCTGTCGCGGGCGGCGAGGCCGTTTCGGCGCAAAACGGGCTGCTTTTCGGCGAATTGACCGAGACGCTGAAGCTCGCGATTCCGATCGCGCTGACGCAACTCGGCCAGATCGCCATGATGACGACCGATCTCGCGCTGATCGGCCGGCTCGGCGAGGACGCCGTCGCGGGTGCCGCGCTTGCGCATATCGTCTTCTGGATCTTCTTCACACTCGGAATGGGGCTGGTGTCTGCCGTTGCACCACTGGCCGCACAAGCCTTCGGTGCGCGCAATCCGCGGGTCGTGCGCCGCGCGCTGCGCGTCGGCCTGTGGGCGGGATTGATGCTGTCGCTGCCCATGATGATGATGCTCCCGTTTCATGGGGAGACGATGCTGATCGCGCTCGGCCAGAAACCGGAGACGGCGAAGCTTGCCCAGACCTACCTGCTCGGCCTCGGCTGGAGCGTCATTCCGGCACTGTGGTTCATCGCGATCCGCAGCTTCATGGGCGCGGTCAACCGGCCCGAGCCAGGCCTCTGGATCACGCTCGCGGCGATCCCGGCGAATGCACTGCTCGCCTATGCGTTGATCCACGGCCACTTCGGCCTGCCGAAGCTCGGCCTGCTCGGCGCGGGCGTCGGCACGTCGATCGTCAACGCCGGTATGTGCGTGGCCGGACTGTGGTTCTGTCACACGCGCCGCCCGTTCAGGAAATTTCATGTGCTCGGCCGCTTCTGGCGGATCGACTGGTCGCTGATGCGCCAGCTCTTCGTGGTCGGAATGCCGATCTCGATGTCGTTCCTGCTCGAATACGGATTGTTCTCGGCGGCGGCGCTGCTGATGGGGTGGATCAGCACCACAGCGCTCACCGCGCACCAGATCTCGCTGCAGGTCGCCGCGATCCTGTTCATGGTGCCGTTCGGCATCGGCATGGCGGCGACGGTGCGCGTCGGTCAGGCGCTCGGCCGCGACGATCCTGGTTCGATCCGCCGCGCCGGTTACGTCGCAATTACGCTCGGCGCCGCATTCATGGCGGTGATGACGCTGATCATCGTTCTCGTGCGCTACCAGATCGCGCATGCGTTCCTCGGCGCGGGCGATGAGACGATGCGAACCGCCGAACTCGTCGCGACGCTGCTGATGGTCGGCGCCACGTTCTTCGTCGCCGACGGCGTGCAGACGATCGCGGCCGGCGCACTGCGCGGGCTGAACGATACGCGCGTGCCGATGCTGATCGCCGCGTTCAGCTACTGGGTGCTCGGCTTCGTTATCGCCTATCTGCTGGCATTCACGTTCGGTTTCGGCGCCATCGGCGTCTGGATCGGGCTGTCCTGCGGCACGGCAGCGAACGCGATCCTGCTGATCGCGCGGTTTCAGCTGCTGACGGCCCGCTATCGGCGGATGGCGCGGGCCGCATCAAGCTGACCCGCTTTGCTGCGGATACCGGGCAAGGACGCCGCCGAGATCGAGTTCGGTCTCGCCGGCCGTCTGCGCACCTTGCCGAAACAGCCAGCCCAGCCGCGCGGCAAATTCCGGATTCGCCAGTGCGGTCCGAAACGCTTTCGATTCTTCGGCCAGCACGGCTTCCGACGGCAGATAACTCGCGTTGACGAACTTCTTGATGTTGGCGAGACCGGCCGCAGGAAAGCTCGCGATGCGATATGCCAGCTTGTCGACGAAGCCCGACAACTCGGCATCGGGGAACGCGCGGTTGATCCAGCCGTATTGTTCGGCGATATCGGCACCGTAGTCTTCGCCGGATAGCATCACCTCGAGCGCGCGCGCGCGTCCCATCAGTGCGGGCAAACGCTGCGTTCCTCCCGCTCCCGGATGTAAGCCGACGCCCACCTCCGGCTGTCCGAACAACGCTTTCTCGCGCGACGCAAAGCGCAGGTCGAGCGCCAGGCAGAATTCGCTGCCGCCCCCGCGCACCCGCCCGCGGATTTCGCCGATGGTCACTTGCGGCAGCTCGGCCAGCCGCATCAGCAGCCGGAACAGCGAAATCGGTGGCGGCTCGGCCCCGGGTTTCGGAAACGACGCAGGCGACAGATCATAATGATTGACGAAGTAGTCCGCCAGTACGCTGCGGAACACCAGCACCTTTGCCGAAATGCTGTTCTCCAGATCGGAGAACAGCGCTTCGAGATCGCTCATGAACGCGAGGTCGACCAGGTTGACCGGCGGATTGTCGAACGCGACGAAAACCACGCCGTCACGCTCCACGCGCTTGATCGTCTTGAACTCATGCATCGCTTCAGCCTCCGCTCAGTCCGGATACCCGGCCGTGGCACGGTGCTTGGCACGCGCCTGCATGTAGTGGCGTCCGCGCTGGCGGATTTCGCTGTTGCCGGTCCCGCCAATGTAGGCGCCGATGTCGGCGAGGCCGAAGGTGCGAGCCCGCGCGCCCATGTTGCCTTCCAGCCATTCGGTGATCATGACGAAGATGCTGGGACTGACCGTTTCCGGATCGGCCGGGATCTCCAGGCCGAAGGCCTCGAAGATGCTCTCGAACACCATCTTCTGCACCATGGCCTTACGGGCGTTGCTCAGCGAGCCCTCGGGCACATGGACGTTGACGAGGAACTTGCCCGGCGGCGACACGTAGGTGTCATCGCTCTTGCCGCCGATCATCCAGGCGTCTTCGGCGATTTCGTAGAACATCACCCACGAGATCGAGCGCGCCTTGGGGCCATCCATGCCGGGGCCGCCCTCGATTTCAATCAGGACATGGGTGAGCTTCTCGGCGAGCGCCGCCTTCTTGACCGGATCGAGCGAACCCTTCGGATGATGGAAGTGAATCATGGGCATAGGTATTTCCTCCGTTTTCTGATTTCAGTTGAGATGTTGCCGGTACCAGTCGATGGCTGCGCCAACGGCAGGTTCGAAACCCTATTCGTAGATATCGAAGTGGCCGCCCGGCAAACGCACCAGCGATCTCGGCTCGGCCGCGCTCGCATACGCTTGCAGCGCAAGATCGGTGAACGTGAGATCGTCGCCATCGGCGACGATCATGAGCAGCGGCGTCGGCGCGATGCGCGGGATGTAGCTGCCCGGCTCATACGCCTGCACGTTCTCAATCGACCGCAAGGTGACTTCGTTCACCCACTGCGTGCCGAACTTCTCTTTCGCGCCGAAGTAGAACTGATACGCGTCAGCCCGCGTCCATACAGCCGGCGTGGTTGCATCTTTCGCCACCACCGGAAGCATCGTCGGCTGTGCGCCTTGGCTGCGCCGCTTGCGATCGTCATTCAGCGCGTTGCGCAGAAACGCCAGTTGGGCGGGCTGAAAAGTCCGCCGCACCGCCTCGGCGCCACTGATCTGCGGGACCTGCGCCACGACACAGCGCACGCGCGGCTCGATCGCACCCAGCACGAGCGCATGCCCGCCGCTGAGACTAGATCCCCACACACCGATCCTGCCGGCATCGATCTGCGGCACGCTCTCGGCAAACGTGATGACGTTGCGATAGTCCGCGATCTGCGCCCACGGATCGATCTCCTGTCGCGGCGCGCCGTCGCTGTCGCCGAGGCCGCGGAAGTCGAATGAGATCGTGGCGAAGCCGGCGTCGGCAAATCGTTGCGCGAACAGATCGAGGTAGCCGTCCTTGACCCCCGAAAATCCGATCGCCATCACGATCGCCGGCACCTTCCCCGTCGCCAGGGGCGGCACCCGCAGGTAACCCTGGATGTTGGCACCATCGCTATTGACGACAAAGCGTTTGGGCTTGAGTGGGCTGGACATGGCGGACATTAGTGGCCTCGCGGATGAATGATGATGCAGGTGGTCGAGGCGGTGGCAGCAAGTTTGCCATCCGCATCGAAGAGCGAACCTTCGGCGATCGCGGTCGTCTTGCCGGCATGCACGACTTTCCCCTCGCCGATCACCTGGCCGCTGCCGGCGTTCAGGCTGCGGATGAAATTCATCTTGAACTCGAGGGTGGTGTAGCCGACGCCCGCCGGAAGCGTCGCGTGCAGCGCGCAACCCATTGCCGAATCGAGCAGCGTCGCCGTGAAGCCGCCGTGGATGGTGCCGAGCGGATTGTTGTGCCGGCTCTCCGGAACAGCCGACAGCCTGATCCGGCCCGGCTCGACCTCGAGCACTTTCATCCCGATCAGCCCGGGCATTCCCCCGACCTCCCGAGCGCCGTCCCGCGCCGCTTGCAGCAGCTCGAGTCCGGTTTTCGTCGCCAGCAGATGCGCCGTTTCGCGCGATGACATTGAACGAATCCTCCACGTTTCTTATCTGCATGATGGACATCATGTAGATATTCAGAATGATGATCATCATTCAGAATGTCAAGCAAGCTTTTCGAGGATTTTTTGATGGGATCGTCACAGAAGCAGAAAGCCGAGCATCACCAGCTGCTGCTGGAGATCGCCGCCCGCACCGTCCGCGAAGGCGGCTTGCAGTCGCTCGGCATTGCCAAACTGATGGAGGCCGCGGGCCTGACCCACGGCGGGTTCTACAGTCATTTCCAGTCGCGCGACGAACTCATCGGCGAAACGCTCAATCAAGCCTTCGATCAGGCGCGCGTGGATCTGTTCGGCGCGATCAACCGGCGGCGAGAAGGTGACTTCCTGTCGGACTTCATCAAGGTCTACCTGAACGAGCATCATCGCGATCATCCAGAGCTCGGATGTGTGGTGGCGACGCTGTCGAGCGACGTTCAGCGCAGCGATGAAGCGACACGCGATCTCTATACCGAGCGGTTTAGGACCTACATCGGGGAAATCCAGGAGTTGATGAGTGACGGTGTGAAGGAACGCGAGACGCGGGCGATCTCGCTTCTATGCCTGATGGCAGGTGCGATCATCGTGGCACGGACGGTGACCGACGATGCGCTGTCGAAGAAGGTGCTGAAGGCTGCGAGCAAACTCGCGAACAAAGCCGCGGCCGAGTGAGACGCAGCCGGCAGGAGAGCAGCTCAGTCATCTTTTACGAATTTTAATAGCTTTCTAGTGGAGTTATTTTATGACAATGTCGCCGCCGCCCGCGACAGGATATGCTGCGGCGACTTGGTGTGAGTGATTGGGGAGCGTTCATGCAGGAGAGCACGGGGCAGCCGGGGCTTCAGCGCGTCGTCATTGCCGGCGCGGGACAAGCGGGCTTTCAGGTTGCGCTGTCGCTGCGCGACGAGGGCTTCACCGGCAACATCGACCTGATCGGCGACGAGCCGGGCCTGCCCTATCAGCGCCCGCCGCTCTCCAAGGCTTATCTCACCGGGAAGATCGGCCATGCGTCGCTCGACCTGCGGCCGAAGGAGATTTTTGAGAAGCTCGCGATCAATCTGGTCCCCGATTGCCGGATCGCGCGGATCGATCGCGTCGCGCACGCCGCTGTGACGGACGCCGGCGCGTCCTACGCCTACGATCATCTCGTCATCGCCACCGGCACCCGCAACCGGCCGCTGCCGATTCCGGGCCACACGCTCGACGGCGTCTGTCAGTTGCGCACGGCCGCCGAGGCCGACCTGCTGCGCCCGCGCCTTTCGACGCTCAAGCACATCGTGATCATCGGCGCCGGCTTCATCGGCCTCGAAGTCGCTGCCGTCGCTGCATCGCTCGGCGCAAACGTTACCGTGCTGGAAGCCGCGCACCGGCCGATGGCACGCGCGCTGTCCGAACCGATGTCGGAATTCTTCCGCGCCGCGCATGAGAAGCAGAACATCCACCTCGCCTTCGGCACGACCGCCGTGCGCATCGACGGCGACAACGGCTGCGTATCGTCGGTCGAGACCGCCGACGGCCGCATCTTCCCGGCGGACGTGGTGCTGATCGGCATCGGCGTCATTCCCAACACCGAACTCGCCGCCGAGGCCGGGCTTGCGATTAACAACGGCATCGTCGTCGACGAGTTGCTGCTGACGGCGGACCCCGCGATCTCGGCGATCGGTGATTGCGCGGCCTATCCGCAGTTCTTCGCCGCCGGCGAAATGATGCGGATCGAGTCGGTACAGAATGCGACCGACCATGGAAAATGCGTTGCCGCGCGGCTGATGGGCAAGGCAAGGCCCTATCGCGCGGTGCCGTGGTTCTGGAGCGACCAGGGTCCGTTGAAGCTGCAAATGGCCGGACTGTCGATGCCGCACGATCACGCGGTGCTGCGCGGCGATCCCGCGGCCAGCGCGTTCTCGGTGTTCTGCTTCCGCGACGGCAAGCTGACCGGCGTCGAGTCCGTCAACAAGCCGGCCGATCACATGATCGCACGGCGGCTGATCGGCGCCGGCACCGCGCTGACGCCGGCCGAGGCCGCCGATCCCGCCTTCGATCTGAAAGCCCGCGCAGCCGCCGCGCCGGTGGCAGCGTAGCTGCGTCAGTCGGCCGCCGGGCCGATGACCGAATCGAGATTGCCGTGAATGCGGTGGAGCAATCCGATCAGCACCTCGCGCTCGTCGCGGTTCAGGCACGACAGCAGCTTGCGCTCGCGCTCGAGCGCGACCTGAAGCACCTTGTTGTGCGTGTTGCGCCCTTTTGCCGTCAGCGCGATCGAGTGACTGCGGCCATCCTCGGGATCGGCCTTGATGGCCACAAGCCCGTGGCTTTCCATGACCGCCAGATTGCGGCTGACCGGGCCCTTGTCGAAGCCGATCACCTGACAGATGCGCGAGGCCGGGATACCCGGCTCGACCGCCAGCAGCGCCAGGATCCGCCATTCGGTGACGTTCACGCCGAACCGCTTCTGATAAACGCCGGTCGCGTTCTTCGAGAGCTTGTTGGCCAGAATGGTGATCAGTGCGGGGACGTAGCGATCGTGATCGAGCACCGGGCCGGTCTTGCCGCCATTCGTCGACTTGGATTTTCCCATGCTCTGAAAGTCGCCCCGCCCGCGTGACTCCTGCACCTACCGTACAACATTTCGCGGCATAACAAGCCCTCGCATCGGGCGGTGCGGCCAAAAGTGGCTCGGGAGAGCTGCACTGCCGGTGCAAGTAGAAAAACCACCGGCGCCTTTGAACCAAATCGCCCGTCGCGCCTTCTTATCAGAACCGCTTTTTTTGACGCGAACCGGCTTTTCCACCGCCGGAGGA
The DNA here is from genome assembly GCA_049323835.1 of Pseudomonadota bacterium. GTDB lineage: Bacteria > Pseudomonadota > Alphaproteobacteria > Rhizobiales > Xanthobacteraceae > SG-bin9. Next base: position 9,247 of record JBMOOJ010000082.1, read on the forward strand.
TTTTGAATGGCAGGAATTCAGGCATTCGTGGTCGGTGTGACCCTGTTCGTGGCTACCGTGGCGGTTTTCGCAGTGACTGCGACGGGCGCGGTGCTGTTCCTGTTCTCTTGAGGATACGCGCCGGCGGATTGCTCCGCCGTCATCACACAGCTGGCGAAAGCGGACCAGGCGTATGTCTCCTGATGGGCGATGAACCTCCCTCGCATTGGCCAGCAATCGCGTTCTTTCAACACCGCAGGCAACATCGGCCACCGGCTCGCTGGCCATAAGTCCCAGCGCCGCCTGCTACGTGTCCAGGACTTCGTTCATCGCTCGATTCCCCATTGAATTGAATTCAATTCAATGTTAGCTGATGTCTAAGCACACCAACGACCATTGCCCGCATGGACATGAAAACCCGTCTTCTCACCGCTGCACGCGACGAACTGACCGCCAACGGCGGCGTGATGGAGGTGCAGGCAGTCGCACGCCGCGCCGGTGTCTCCGTCGGCATCGCCTATCACCACTTTGGCTCCAAAGCCGGGCTGATCGCCGGGGTCGTCGAGGATTTTCACGCGCAGTTGCGGCGCACGCTGGAGCAGGAGACCGCGCACGCGGAAACGGACTGGAGCCAACGCGAGCGCATCAGGCTACGTGCTTTCCTGCGCATCTACCTCGAAGATCCGTTCGGCCGCATTCTGCTCGGCCGCCTTGCGCAATCCCCCGAAGTGATCGACGTGCAGCGCGCATTCACGGCCGAGGAGTTGCGCGAGGGTGCGCGCAACCTGATCCAGGGCCAGCGCCTGGGCATCGTGCGGGCCGATCTCGATCCTGAGGTCACCGTGGCCATGCTGCTCGGCGGCATTCGCCAAACGCTCGACCGCGCGATCGAGGCTGAAATCCCGCCATCGCTCGATCACCTCGAAACCCAGATCTGGGCCTTCATCAGCGGCGCGCTGGCGCTGCCGGCAACCGACAGCAGGAGAAAATCCCATGACGCAGCATAGGATCGAACGCCAGGAAGACCTCGCACGCGATCTTGCCGGCACGCACAAGGCGGTATCGCGCGACGTGCAGATCAATCCGAAGCTCACCGACGCCGACTATCGCGCGCTGATGCAGAACGGATACGTCATTCTCGAAAGGCTGATCGATGCCGATGCACTGGATGCGATCCGCGCCGCCTGCGCGCCACACCTCGCGAGGACAGGCCGCAACAACTTCGAGGGATTGAAGACGCAGCGCGTCTATGACGTACTCTCCAAGACCGGCGCGCTGGATCGCCTGGCCGACCATCCCCGCGTCCTTGCGCTGCTCGACCGGATATTCCTTCCCAATTATCTCTTGAGTCAGATGCAGGTGATCAACATCCTGCCCGGCGAAGCTGCGCAGCCGCTGCACTATGACGATGCGTTCTACCAGTTTCCGCGGCCCCGGCCGCCGATGGGTGCGGCAACCGTGTGGGCGATCGACGCATTCAGCGCGGAAAACGGCGCGACCGTCGTGATCCCGGCCAGCCATCTTTGGGGAAATGACCGGCAAGCCGCCGTCGGCGACACCATCTCCGTCGCGATGCCTGCGGGATCAGCCGTGTTCTTTCTCGGCACGCTGTGGCATGGCGGCGGCGCCAATCGCAGCGATGCCGCGCGGCTCGCGGTGACGTGCCAGTACTGCCAGCCCTACTTGCGGCAGCAGGAAAACTTCCTGCTCGAACTCGACAGGCCGCGCGCCGCCAGTCTGTCGCCGATGCTGCAATCGATGATCGGTTATTCGATCTTCGGTCCGTTCATGGGCATGGTGAACGGCGAGCATCCCAAGCGGCTGCTGACGAAGGCGACAGCCGCACAGTAACGATCGGCCGTGCGCGACGGCGACCGGGCGATCAGCCGGCTTGCGCCGCCATCAGCGCCAGCCACACGAAGATCAGCGATGCCACGAGCCAGCCGAGCGAACCGATCGCGTTGCCCGTGTACACGAGCATGTTCGCGAGCGGCGCACCCGGCCGCAACCCGCGCTGACCGACAATAGGGCCGAGCGTCAACCCGATCGCGAAAGCGTAACCGGAGACGATGGTCGCCCACACCATCGCATTGACCAGCGACGGTGAGCCTTTCAGATGCGGAAGCGCCAGTCCCATCACGACGATGGCGACGCCGGTGCTCAGGATACCCGTATGCGCCACCCGCCATCCCCTGACAATGGCTTCGTCCTTGCGGCCGACGATCGCGCGGCCGAACGGAATGCCGCAGAGGGTGCCGATCAGCGCGATAATTGCGCCGTGAAGAATGAGTTGAAGTGTCGCGGCGTGCTGCATGATTGCCCCTGCTGATGTGCAGCGCGATCCCTCACGGATCGCGCCGCAGTCACTCCTAATGAATACGCTT
>JBMOOJ010000083.1:0-11524 GCA_049323835.1 Pseudomonadota bacterium
GGGTCCATAGACGCGACGGCTACCCCTGCGGAGCACGGCCCTCACATCCCCAACCACGCATCGTCCGCGCCTGACGCTGCCGCGTCCACCGCATCCCGCCCCGCGGATCGTGACGATCGCGATCGCCCCTCTGTGGGACGGGACATCAAGGATTATAATCCTAGCACGGGAAATGTCAAGCGTGTAGCCCGGATGGAGCGCAGCGAAATCCGGGGACGGAGCATGCATGACTGCCCCGGATTGCGCGCTCCGCGCTTCATCCGGGCTACGCACTTTCTGACCTTCTCCCAGCAGGCGGGGAGAGGGAGCGCGTGCATCCCGGATCAAGTCCGGGACGGGCTCTCAGGGCGGCGGATTGGAGCTACAGCAGCTTCGCCAGCAGCGCGGCGAGCGTCTCGCGTTCCTTGGCGCTGAGCGGCGCCAGCGTTTCCTCAGTGATGTCGGCGGCCAGCGGCAGCGTTTTCTCAACCACCGCCTGACCGGCGCGCGTGAGACTCACCAGCAGGCGCCGTCCATCCGCTGGATCGGCGCTGGTTTCGGTGAGACCGCGCGCGGTGAGACGATCGATCACGCCCTTGATGGTCGCGACATCCATCGCCGTCATGCGGCCGAGCTGGTTCTGCGAACATGGCCCCGTCTCAGCCAGCTTCGCCAGCGCCGCCCACTGCGTCGGCGTCAGGTTGCTGCCGATGTGCTCCGCAAAGATCACGCCATGCCGCTGCGACACCTGGCGCAGCAGGAAGCCGACCTGCTCGTCCAGCACATAAGGCTTCGCGGCGGACTTGCGGCGAGTCGCCTTGAGGGGTGCGGCCTTGTTCATCGTAAACCCTCAAACCGCCAGATACTGGTCGCGCACGTCGGGACGTGCTTCGAGCTCGGCGATGGTGCCGGAGAAGCGGATACGGCCGCGCTCCATGATGTAGGCGCGATCGGAGATCAGGCGCGCGAAGTGCAGGTTCTGTTCGGAGAGCAGGATGCTGACGCCCTCCTTCTTCATGGTCTGGATCGCGTTCGCCATCTGCTCGACGATCTTCGGCGACAAGCCTTCCGACGGCTCGTCCAGCAGCACCAGCGACGGATTGCCCATCAGGGTGCGGGCGATCGTGAGCATCTGCTGCTCGCCGCCGCTCATGCGGCCGCCGGGCCGCTTGCGCATCTCGCCGAGGTTCGGAAACAGCGTAAACAGCTTTTCCGGCGTCCAGTGCGCGGCGTTGTTCCGCGGCGGCTGTTTGCCGACTTCGAGATTCTCCTCGACCGTGAGGTCGGTGAAGATACGGCGCTCCTCCGGAACATAGCCGAGGCCCTTGCGGACGATGGCGTAGGTGGGCTCGCGCGCGATCTCGTGGCCTTCGAACCGGATCTGGCCTGCGCGCTGCGCGACAAGGCCGACGATGGAGCGGAAGGTGGTCGACTTGCCGGCGCCGTTGCGGCCAAGCAGCGCCACGACTTCGCCGGCGCCGACGTTGAGATCGACGTCGAACAGGATGTGTGCCTGACCGTAATGGCTGTTGAGCGCCGCGACTTCGAGCTTGGTCATGCATGCGCCTCCGCGTGATGGCCGAACACGAGGCCGTCGCCGAGATAGACCGCCTTCACCTGCGGGTCGTTGCGGACCTCGTCCGGCGAGCCTTCGCTGATCATCATGCCGCGATTGAGCACGATGATGCGATCCGCATGCTCGAACACCACGTCCATGTCGTGCTCGGTGAACAGCACGCCGATCTCCTTCTCGCGGGCGATCTGCGCGGTGAGCCGCATCAGCTCGACGCGCTCGCGCGGGGCCATGCCGGCGGTCGGCTCGTCCATCAAGAGCAGCTTGGGCTCGTTGGCGAGCGCGATCGCGAGTTCAAGCCGCTTAAGATCGCCGTAGGCGAGTTCGCCGCACGGCCGCGCCGCGTAACCCTCCATGCCGACGAGCGCGAGCAGCCGGTCTGCATCGTCGCGGGCAAAGCGCGCGGTCGAACCGAGCATGTCGAACAGCTTCGCGCGATGGGAGATCAGCGCCACCTGCACGTTCTCGCGCACGGTCATGCTCGGATACGTCGCGGTGATCTGGAAGGTGCGGCCGACGCCGAGCCGCCAGACCTCGCGTGGCGATTTGCCGGTGATGTCCTGCCCGCGCAGCACGACACGGCCGCTGTCGCTCGGCGTCTGTCCATTCAGCATGTTGAAGCACGTCGTCTTGCCCGCGCCGTTCGGCCCGATCAGCGCGAGGATTTCCCCGGGCGCAAGCGAGAACGACACGTTGCGCACCGCATGCACGCCGCCATACGATTTGGAGAGGCCTTCGACGAACAGGAGCTTCGGCGCTTCGCTCATTCCGCGCCCTCCGTCTGCGAGGCGCCGACACGGGTAGCGCGCGATGAGGACGAGCGGTCGCGCCACGATTCGATCATGCCGACGATGCCCTTCGGGAAGGCGACGACGATCAGCACGACGATCGCGCCGAGCACGAGCTTCGACCAGTCGGTCTGGCTGACCAGCCAGATGCTCAGCGCCTTGAAGACGATCGCGCCGATCACCGCACCCGACACCGTTTCGACGCCGCCGAGCAGCACCATCACCAGCGCATCGACCGAGAGGCCGATGCCGATGTTATCCGGGAACACGCTGCCCTTGAGGTAGGCGAACAGCGCGCCGCCGATGCCCGCCGCGGTGCCGGCGATGACGAACGCCGTCCACTGGATGCGCTTCGCTTCGATGCCGATCGACTCGCTGCGCAGAACCGAGTCGCGCGTGCCACGCAGCGCGTAGCCGAACGGCGAGAACACGATGATGCGCAGGATCGTCACCACGACGGTCGCGACCGCAAGGCTCAGCCAGTAGAAGCGCGCGGGGCCCGCGACCCACGCTTCCGGCCAGATGCCAAGAATGCCGTTGTCGCCGCCGGTGACCGGCACCCACTGGAAGGCGATCGACCAGACGATCTGCGCGAAGGCGAGCGTCAGCATCGCGAAGTAGACGCCGGAAAGCTGGACCGCGAAGAAGCCGAAAATCGCCGCACCCGCGAGGCCGAGCAGCGGCCCAAGCGCGAGGCAGAGGATCATCGGCAGGCCGGCGAGTTTCGCGAGAAACGCGACGCCATACGCGCCGAGGCCGAAGTACGCCGCATGACCGAACGACGCGAGGCCGCCGACCGACATCAGGAAATGGAGGCTGGCTGCGAAGATGACGAAGATCGCGATCTCCGCGCCGACGGTCAGCGCGTAATTGCCGGCGACGAGCGGGAGGAACGCGGCGAGCACGACGCCGACGAGGCAGGCGATGCGCTCGTTTTTCGTGAACGGCGCCCATGGCCGCACGGAGAGACCCGGCGTCTTGCGCGCTGCCGCCTCCGGCTTTCCGAACAGGCCCCACGGCCGCACGATCAGCACCACCGCCATGACCAGGAAGACGAGCACGATCGACACTTTCGGAAAGATGAGGATGCCGAAGGCATTCAGCTCGGCGACCAGCACGGCGGCGACGAACGCGCCGGTGATGCTGCCGAGGCCGCCGATGACGACGACGACGAAGACTTCGACGACGATGCGCAGATCGAGCGCGTGGTGCACGGCATCGCGCGGAATTTGCAGCGCACCGCCAAGTGCCGCGAGAAATACGCCCGCACCGAAGACGCTGGTGAACAGCCACTTCTGGTTGACGCCGAGCGCCGCGACCATATCGCGGTCCTGCGTCGCCGCACGCACCAAGACGCCCCAGCGGGTGCGATGAAACAGCAGCCAAAGAATGCCGAGCACGACCGGCCCGAGCACAATCATGAAGAGATCGTAGGACGGCACGTTCTGGCCGAAGATTTCGACGGCGCCACGGAATCCCGGCGCGCGGCGGCCGAGCAGATCGTCCGGGCCCCAGATCATCACCACGAGGTCTTCGACCATCAGCGTGAGGCCGAAGGTGGCGAGCAGCTGGAACAGTTCGGGCGAGGAATAGATACGCCGCAACAGCAGCATCTCGACCAGCACGCCGATCACCGCGACGGCCAGCGCCGCCAGCACGATGCCGCCCCAGAACCCGAACGCGCCGGCGAAGCGCTCGGTCAGCGTGAAGGCGATGTACGCGCCCAGCATGTAGAACGCGCCGTGCGCGAAATTCACGATGCGGGTGACGCCGAAGATGATCGACAGCCCCGATGCCACCAGGAACAACGACGCCGCGCTGGCTAGTCCGGTCAGGAACTGGACGAAATAGAAACCCATGCGGTGCTGTGATCCTCAAGCTTGATTTTGCCCCGGACGCTGCGCGGCATGAAATGACGCGCTGCTGATCCGGGGCCGCCAAACCACGGAGGTTGGTACGATCCCGGATCAGCGACGCAGCGTAAACACGCTGCATCGCGTCCGGGACAAGCGCTCAGTCCTTCGGACGGAGCTTGGAGACTTCCTCGTCGCTCGGCAGGAAGTCCTTGCCGTTGCGATAGACGTTGTTGACCATGATGCCCTTGCCGTCCTTCTGCGACGTCTTGCCGACGAAGGCGCCAAGCGTCGACTGATGGTCGATCTTGCGGAAGGTGATCTCGCCGAACGGTGACGGCATGGTGATGCCTTCCGCCGCGGCGATCATCTTGTCGGTGTCTTCCGAGCCGGCCTTGGCGAGGATCGCCGCCGCCGCCTTGATCGTCTGGTAGCCGACGATCGAGCCGAGACGCGGATAGTCGTTGAACTTCGCCTGATACGCCTTCAGGAACTTGTCGTGCTCGGGCGTCTTGATGTCGTTCCAGGGGTAGCCGGTGACGATCCAGCCTTCCGGCGTCTCCTCCTTCAGCGGATCGAGATACTCCGGCTCGCCGGTGAGGAAGCTCACCACCGCGCGGCCCTTGAAGGTGCCGCGGGTGTTGCCTTCGCGCACGAGCTTGGCGAGATCGGCGCCGAACATTACGTTGAGAATCGCGTCGGGCTTGGCCGCCGCCGTTGCTTGCAGCACCGGGCCGGCATCGATCTTGCCGAGCGGCGGCCACTGCTCGTCCACCCACTCGATATCCGGACGTTTGGCGCTGAGCAGCTTCTTGAACACGCCGACCGCCGACTGGCCGTACTCGTAGTTCGGCGCGATCGTCGCCCAGCGCTTGGCGGGAAGCTTCGCCGCTTCCTCGACCAGCATCGCCGCCTGCATGTAATTCGATGGACGCAGACGGAACGTGTACTTGTTGCCCTTCGACCAGGTGATGGCGTCGGTGAGCGGCTCGGCCGCAAGGAAGAAGATCTTCTTCTGCAGCGCGTAGTCGGATACGGCGAGGCCGATGTGCGACAGGAACGTGCCTGCGAGCATCGTCACCTTTTCTTTCTCGACCAGTTCGTTCGCTGCCGTCAGCGCATCCGCCGGCTTGCCGCCGTCGTCCTTCGAGATGACGACGATCTTCTTGCCGTTAACGCCGCCGGCGGCGTTGATTTCCTCGACCGCAAGCTGCCAGCCCTTGCGATAGGGCTCGGTGAATGCCGGCAGCGCCGAGTAGCTGTTGATTTCGCCGATCTTGATTTCGGCCTGCGCGAACGCGGCCGTCGCGCTGCCCGCGAAGGCCACCGCGAAACTTGCGCCGATCAGAAGGTCTCTGCGTTTCATTCAACACCTCCATTGGGGAGCTTCGCTCCCTGTTGTCCCGTCAACCTCTTCGCCGTGCTTATGGCGCGGCAAACCTCGTCGCGGCGCTTGCGGCTTCACCGCAGCCCGTCTTCTCCCTTGATCTCATCGAGCTTCAATCCGCCGACGCGCGGCAGCGGACGCCCACTGTCGGTGACGGCAACCGCGACCATGATCTCGTTGGCGCGCGGCGCGTCATTGATCCGCACCTCCATGCCGTCGAAATGGCTACGCACGAAGGCCGCGTCCTTGTGGCCCAGCGGAATGTCGAGCGGAACGCCCGGCCCGCCGCGCTTCTTGCTGGACGGAATCAGCGCCGCGCCCTTGCCGAGAACTTTCCGCACCGGCGCGCCCATCTTCGGATGCAACAAGGCAGCCGCATGTTCGAGTTCGCCGTTCTCGCCGACAGCCGCGGCCTTGCCATAGCTCTGCGCTTTCGGCCCCTCGATGCCGAGCGCGGCGACGGCTTTCGCCGACAGCAGCGCGCCCAACTCCTCGCCGATGTCGATCAGCGGCGCGAGGTCTTCGACATATTTCCCGGCAAACGGATTCTCGATCACGGCGATCGCAGCCGCGCGGCGCGCCGGCGGCGAAACCTTCTGCCCCTGCTCGCTCAGCGTTTCTTCGACCACAACAACGATCTTGCGAATGACGGCGGGCATCTCGTTTTCCTTATGCGGCCGGAGCGAGTAGCTGGACCGTATCGGGTAGTGTTACGGGCCGCACAATTTCGGTTCGGATCATTTCGATCTGACCTTGCAAGGTCAATGCCGCGCCCTCGATCAGGCCCCGCTCGACCAGTTCGCGGGCGCAATCGGCACCGGCAGCCAACGCCTGCATGATCTCACCCTGCGACAGCAGGCCGACGCTGCGCGTCACAAGCCTTTCACCGAGGTCACTATCCGGCTGAACGTCGCGCGCCGGAACGCGGGCGATTGCCGCATGTCCGGGCAGATCGATGGCATTGCCGATGATCGTGGCGGCGGCATCGGCCTGCGCCGCGGTTTTGGCGAGAACAGTGATCGCGTCGGCAATGCCGAGCGAAAAGCTGCGGCCATGGCGGCCGCTGGTAGCGATGCCGCGCGTCGCGTCTTCCGAGCGAACAACAGTCTTGCCGATCAGCGACGGCCGGTTGGGCCGGTCGATCAGACCGACGGAGAACGACTGTCCGGGCGCCAGATGCAGCGCGATGTCACCACCGTTGTTGACGTAGGCGCGGTCGAGCGTCGCCGCGAGCGTCATTGCTTCGAGGATTTCTTCCGCAACCGCGCCGGCCACCGCCGCCATCGGCGTGATGAAGTGATCGCCCGCGAACGGCGCGACAGCGTCGTGCATGCGCCGGGCGGTCGTGCCTTGCAGCTTCGAGGAAACCGGATCGGCCTGCGCTCGCAACAGCTGGAGTTCGGCGCACAATTCATCCAGTAAACCATCGAAGCGTGCAGCCGCATTCGCGTAAGCCGTGCGCACGTTGTCCGGCGTGCCATTCGCTTCGATGATGAGATCGATCGGGCCGTCCTGAAGGTGGAGACGCTTGCCGTCGGCGAGCCAGGCGATCTGGGGGCTGCGCGTCATCGCTTGCCTCCCGCAGCAACCGGCGGCTCGCCGTCCTGCTGGCGCAGCACCTGCGTCGCCTTGCCGAGGCTTTCGAGCGGCCGCACGTAATCCATGTGACCGCCGAGCGCGGCGTAATCCGCAAGCTTCATCGTGAACTCGATCGGCGCCACCAGTGCCGGGGTCGGCACATAGCCGAATGCATTCGGCGGCACCTGCGTCACGTCCACCATCACGGTGATGCCGCCGCCGGGCCAGCGATACGTCGGCGCGCCGCCGCTCGTGACCGACGTCAGCGCGTCCTTCACCGAATGCGTCAGCCGCACCGGATTGTCGGTGACACCGGCGCGCAGCGAACCGCCCGCGCCCATCATGAACAGCACCGTGCAAAGGGCCGGTTCGCAATTTTCCTGAATACGATCGACCGACGCCTGCAGCACCGGCGGCAGCGGCTTCTCGACGGGGTGTAATGCCTCATCGAGTTCGTAGTAGGCCGCATGCTCGCCTGTGGTCGACACCATCAGCATGCGCATGCCGGGTTTCGCTTCCTTCTTGTCGAAGGGGCCGAGAATCGACAGCGGATCGGAAATGTTGGTGCCGCCCCAGCCAGTGCCCGGTTCGGCGACCTGGAAGTAACGGCCCGGCGTCGAACGTCTGCCCTTCATTTTGATTCCGGTGTCGGGAATATCGAGCAGCTTGCCCGCCTGATGCTCCGACAGGACGCCGGTGATGTGATCGTCGACGACCACAACCTCATCGACATGGCCGTGCCATTGCTTCGCGAACATGCCGATGGTCGCCGAGCCGCAACCGACGCGCATGCGCTCTTCCGGCACGTCGTTGACGATCGGCGCCTTGCCGGCCTGAACGACGACCTTCGAGCCGCCATCGACGGTCAGCTCGACGGCCTTACCGTTGCAGAGGTCCATCAGCGTGTCGCAGGTGACGCGGCCCTCCTTCTTCGAGCCGCCGGTCAGATGATGCACGCCGCCGAGCGACAGCATCTGCGAGCCGTATTCGCCCGTGGTAACGTGACCGACCGCCTCGCCCTGCGCACGCACCGTCGCGGTTTCCGGGCCGAGATAGCGATCGGTATCGATCTTCACCTTGACGCCGCAGTAGCTGAAGATGCCCTCGGTGACGACCGTGACCATGTCGACGCCGTCGACCCTCGACGAGACGATGAAGGGTGCCGGCTTGTAATCGGGATAAGTCGTGCCGGCGCCGATGGCGGTAACGAACACCTTGCCGTCGCGGACGAGACTGCCGTCCCACTCCGTTCCCATCTGGAACGGCACGACCTTGCCGCCGTGCGAAACGGTGCGCTCCAGCACCACATGCGGATCGACGCGCACCAGTACGCCGTTATCATTGGCATAGCGATCGCACGCGCCAGCCGCGCCGGGCTTGATGTAACACATCACGGGACACGCATCGCAGCGGATCTTGTCCGATGCGGCGGGCTGAACTTCCGACGATGCGTCGTTCGACATCATACGCGGCCCGATTACGCCGGAACGGCACCGGCGAGTTCATTCGTATACGAATGATCTTGCGCGGGACCCATTTCGCTGTCAAGCGCGACAAAGCGCACTTTCGCCGCGTTGGCGCATATTGCTGCATTTGCACAGCGGGATCGTACAGTTTCTGTGCAGCGATGCCGATGGGTGAGGTTTACTGACGCAACGTGGTGGATGGTGGATGCGCAATCTTGCACGTTTGTATACAAACGATATGGTTTTCGGATGATGGGCGAATTGGAGCGCAATCATTTTTACCGGGCCGTCCCTGCGCACGCGGGGACGACAAAGACAGGCGAGTTACGCGCATGACCGTGACGTTGCGTCTGACGGTCAACGGCCGGACTCACGACGTCGGCGCCGCGCCGGACACACCTCTTCTTTATGTGCTGCGTAACGACCTCGAACTGAACGGGCCGAAATACGGCTGCGGTCTCGGCGAATGCGGCGCTTGCACGGTGCTGATCGACAACGTCGCCGCACGCTCCTGCGTCATCCCGATCGAAGGCTGCACGGGACATCAGATCACGACGCTCGAAGGGCTCGGCACGCGCGAGCGGCCCGATCCGGTGCAGCGCGCGTTTATTGCCGAGCAAGGCGCGCAATGCGGCTATTGCCTCAACGGCATGATCATGAGCGCGAAGGCGCTGCTGCTGCGCAATCCAGCGCCGACCGATTCAGAAATTCTTGAAGCGTTGCGCTACAACCTCTGCCGCTGCGGCGCGCATGTGGAAATTGTCAACGCCGTGAAACGCGCAGCCGCGCCGGAGCGCACGGCAACATGACCGGCGTCTTGCGCATCGTTCGCCCGGCAGCATCCGGCGACGAGACCTTCGTCGAAATCCGCGAGGATGGCGCGATCGTCGCCTACAACGGTCATGTCGATCTCGGCACCGGCATCGGCACGGCGCTGACACAGATCGTCGCCGAAGAACTCGATGTCGGGTTCGCGCGCGTAAGAATCGTGCTTGGCGACCCATCGCGCACGCCGAACCAGGGCGCGACCATCGCCAGCGAGACCATTCAGATCACGGCCATTCCGTTGCGCAAGGCGGCGGCGCAGGCGCGGCATTATCTGGTGGCGCGCGCGGCCGCGCGGCTCGAATTGCCAGAGGCGCAACTTACCATCACCGACGGCCTCATTCGCGGCCACGACAACCGCAGCGTCTCCTACGGCGAACTGATCGCGGGCGAGACGATCCGGCTCGAACTCGCCGACGACGTGCAAGTGAAGGCCGTCGGGTCCTACAGCATCGTCGGCCAGTCGCAGCCGCGTATCGATCTCCCCGCCAAGGCGACCGGCGAACTGGTCTACGTGCATGACATGCGCGTACCCGGCATGCTGCACGGGCGCGTGGTGCGCCCGCCGTATGCGGGCGTCGATGCAGGTGATTTCGTCGGCAAGAGTCTGATTGCGGTCGATGAGTCGTCGATCGCGCACATCCCCGGAATCGTCGGGGTTGTCACGCACGGCGATTTCATCGGCATTGTCGCCGAGCGCGAGGAAAACGCCATCAAGGCGGCCGAGCAGCTAAGAGTTCAGTGGAAGCCGACGCCTGCCGTGCGCGATCTCAACGATATTGCCACCGCATTGCGCGCCAACCCGAGCACGCCGCGTGTGCTCATCGACAAGGGTGACGTCGATGCAGCGATTGCCGGCGCGGCGAAGCCGATCCAGCGCACATATATATGGCCGTATCACATGCACGGCTCGATCGGACCGTCCTGCGCGCTTGCGGACGTGCGGCCGGATGGCGTGCGCGTGTGGTCGGGCACGCAGAACCCGCACATCCTGCGCGTCGATCTCGCGTTTCTTCTCGGCATGCCGGAAGAGCGGATCGATCTCATTCGAATGGAAGCGGCGGGCTGCTACGGCCGCAACTGCGCCGACGACGTCACCGCCGACGCCGTGCTGCTGTCGCGCGCGGTCGGGCGGCCGGTGCGCGTGCAGCTCACCCGCGAGCAGGAACATGCGTGGGAGCCGAAGGGCACCGGGCAGCTGATGGACGTGAACGGCGGGCTCGATGCCGACGGCGGCGTCGCGGCCTACGATTTCCAGACGCGCTATCCATCCAACGGCGCGCCGACATTAGCGCTGATCCTCACCGGCATGATCCCGCCGGCGCCGCAAGTCTTCGAGATGGGCGACCGCACGGCGATCCCACCCTACGATTACGAGCACATGCGCGTGGTCGCGCACGACATGCCGCCGATCGTGCGCGCGGCCTGGCTGCGCGGCGTCTCGGCGCTGCCGAACACGTTCGCGCATGAATCCTACATCGACGAGCTGGCGGCGGAAGCGAAGGTCGACCCGGTCGAATATCGCCTGCGCTATCTGAAGGACCCGCGCGCCGCCGATCTGGTGAAGGCCGTGGCCGAGCGCGGCAACTGGCAGCCGCGGCCGGAATGGCAGCCGAAGCCCGGCGAAGGCGATATCGTGCGCGGGCGCGGTTTCGCTTACGCGCTCTACGTCCACAGCAAGTTTCCGGGATACGGCGCGGCGTGGTCGGCGTGGATCGCCGATGTCGCGGTGAACAAGACGACCGGCGACGTCGCGGTGACGCGCGTGATCGCCGGGCAGGACTCCGGGCTGATGATCAACCCGGACGGCGTGAAGCATCAGATCCACGGCAACGTCATCCAGTCGATCAGCCGCACGCTGAAGGAGGAAGTCACCTTCGACGGCACCGGCGTCACCAGCCGCGAATGGGGTACCTATCCCATCATCACGTTTCCCGAGTTGCCGTCCATCGACGTCATGATGCTGCCGCGTCCGGATCAACCGCCGCTCGGCGTCGGCGAATCCGCGTCGGTGCCGAGCGCGGCGGCGATCGCGAATGCGATCTTCGATGCGACCGGCGTGCGGTTTCGCGAAC
>JBMOOJ010000084.1:0-11454 GCA_049323835.1 Pseudomonadota bacterium
TACACGGGGAGAGGTGAACACGCGCTTCGCGCAGCAAATCTCAACGAACACAGCGAATATGGATGCCGGGCTCGCACGTGCTCGCACCCCGGAACGACGGGAGATGATCCGTCTTGATCCTTGCTTCGCAATCCCGGACAATCGCCGCCATTGCACCGGCGTCATTTCAGAACGGAGCCCATCATGCGCACGATCTCGTTTGCTCTGGCCGCCCTCATGCTCGCGGCGCTTGCCGATGCCGCCACCGCGGCGAGTTGCACGCAGCGGCACGCGCTGTGCCTGAAGAATTGCGCCAGCCGCACGGCGGTCTGCACCAATGCCTGCGCCGAAGCCCTGCCAAAATGCCGCTCCACCGGCTGCTGGGTCACGCCGCAAAGCAACAAGTGCGGCTACAGCAAGGGGTGATCGCCGGACGCGCAGGCCGCCGCTGCGCGACGCTTCACGCCTGCGGCCGCGCCGCGATCATGTCGGCGAGGTCGAACAGCTGCGGCAGCTTGCGCACCGGCGCGAGCGGCCCCTGCACCGCGGCGCGTTTCGCCTTGATCGCATCGTCAAGCGAGATGCGCTTGCCGATGATCTGAAGCACCGCGTCGAACGGCGCGTCCAACACCGCCTTGCAGGCATCGTGGCCGCGCAGGATGCGCGAGCCGCCCTCGCCGCCTTGAATCGTGAAATCCGCCGCTCGCGTTTTGTAGCGCACGGTCAGCCCGACACGCACCGCCGGCACCGCGTCGCGCCGGGTGATGGCGTCGAGCGCCAGCAGCACCCAGTCTGGCTCGAACACGTCGTCCGACCGCGGCGGAAACAGGAAGTGCCCGCCCCAGCGGATCAGCTCGCGGATCGCCGCCTGCAGGTCGCGCCCGACATAGGTCAGCTCGTAGATCTGCACGTTCGCGGGCGGCGGCAGCGTGCGGCGCCCGATCAGCCCGTCCGCGATCAGCGCGTTGAGCCGGTCGGTCAAGAGCGTCGGACTCATGCCGTTCAGATGCGCGTGCAGATCGCCGAAGCGCTTCGGGCCGAGCAGCAGCTCACGGATGATCAGCAGCGTCCAGCGTTCGCCGACGATTTCGGCGGCGCGCGCCAGCGCGCAGAACTGCTTGTAGGTCGTGCCCGTCATTCACCTCCGACAATGGCCCGGCGCGCGGCAGCGGTCAATTTCGGTGGACCCATGCCATCAGCAGCCCCGCCAGCAGCGATTGAACCAGCGTGAAGCCCGTCTCCAGCATGACGTAATCGCCGATCGAGGCCATCGGATATTTGGCGGCGACGGCGAGCGTGGTGAACGACCACGCCAGCAGGCCGATGAACGCGCCAAACCGCAGGCCGTCGCGAACGGCGTCGCCGCCGTGTCCGAACGCGCGCGGATAAAGCCACGCGAACAGCGCCGCCTGGATGATCATCGAACCGAGGCCGAATGGAATGATCGGGTCGGGGCGATAGATGCCGAGGCGGGCATACGACGGCTCGAACCAGACGAGATGCCAGCCGTAGCCGAGCGCGAAGGTGGGGACGATGTAGGCGGCCATACCGAGCAGGAAGCGGCCGGCGCCGGTCCGGCCCGCGGCCGGTGAAAGGGTCGTCATCGCATGTCTCCTTGCCGCGAGGCTTGCTAGCCTACTACATTTATTGTAGTAGTAGTACATAATCAGGAATGAGAGGTCAATGATGAAACGGTTCGTGCTGCTGTCCGTGGGTTTCGAGAAGCCCACCCCGGACGTCATGGCGGCGTGGCAGGCGTGGTTCGCTACGATCCAGCCGCACGTGGTCGAGATGGCGGGCCTGCGCAACGGACGGGAGATTTCGCGCGCGGGCACGCGCGATCTGCCGATGGACCTCGCCGCGCTCACCGGCTTCGTCATCATCGAAGCGGACGACCTCGCGCAGGCCGAGCGGCTGGCGCAGACGAACCCTTACGTGTCGAGCATCCGCATCTACGAGGCGGCGAGCCATTGAGAGGCGGGCTGGGCAAGCACGATGAGCTACGACGAGGCACTGGCGCAACGGCTGCGCGATGCGATCGGCGATGCGGGCCGCGTCACCGAGAAGCGCATGATGGGCGGGCTGTGCCTGCTCATGAACGGCCACATGGTCTGCGGCATCGACCGCGACAAGGGCGGCAACGATCGCCTGATGTTCCGCGTCGGCAAGCACAATGAAGCGCGCGCGCTGACGCGCCCCGGCGCATCGATCGTCGACATGGGCGGCCGGCGGATCGGCGGCTTTATCTTCGTCGCGGCCGATGCCTGCCGCGGCCGCGCACTCGCCGCATGGGTCCGGATGGCCCGCGAATACGTGGGCGGCCTGCCGCCGAAGCCGACGGTGCGATCTGCGGCAAAACCCGCTCCGCGCGAACCGAAAGCGCCCGCCCGCGGCCGCCGCTGACCTTCATCGGTGCGCGTGGCGGCAATGCAAAAATGCCGGCCTGCGGCGGAATCGCGCCGCCGTTGCTATATAGTGCCTGTATAGTGCCGAGCCGCGCACCCGCGGCTTTTTCTTTTTGCGGCACGTTGTCCCGGAGGATCGTTCAGATGTTGTGGCTTGAGCTGGGGATCGTCGCGATGCTGATCATCGTGAACGGCCTCCTGGCGATGTCGGAACTGGCCATCGTGTCGTCCCGCCCCGCCCGCCTCCAGGCCCTCATCGAGAAGCGCGTCGCCGGCTCGAAGCGCGCGCTCGCGCTCGCCTCCGATCCCGGCAAGTTTCTCTCCACCGTGCAGATCGGCATCACGCTGGTCGGCGTGCTCTCCGGCGCGTTCTCGGGCGCGACGCTCGGCACCCGGTTGTCGAATCTGTTTCTCGAACTCGGCGCAAGCAAGACGCTGGCGGATGCGGCCGGTGTCGGCATCGTCGTCACCGTCATCACCTATGCCTCGCTGATCGTCGGCGAGCTGGTGCCGAAGCAGATCGCACTGCGCGATCCGGAAGCGGTGGCGGTGAAGGTCGCGCCGGCGATGACGTTGCTCGCGAAGGCATCGCTGCCGCTGGTGTGGCTGCTCGATCAGTCGGGCAAGGCGATCCTGTGGCTGCTCGGCCATCGCGGCCAGGCCGCCGACAAGGTGAGCGAGGCGGAAATTCACACCGTCGTCGCGGAAGCGGAGACGGCCGGCGTGCTCGAGCCCGGCGAAAAGGAAATGATCGCCGGCGTGATGCGGCTCGGCGATCTGCCGGTCGGCGCGGTGATGACGCCGCGTCACGAGGTGGCGATGATCGATCTTCAGGACGAGGAGACGGCGATCTACAAGACCTTGCTCGATCATCATCACTCGCGCTTCGCCGTCTTCGACGGCAACCGCGACGCGGCGATCGGCATCATCCAGGCCAAGGACATGCTCGACGCCTATCTCGCCGGCGAGACGCCGGACCTGCGCGAGCTGGTTCGCGATGCGCCGATCATTCCCGAGACGGTGGACGCGCGCGACGTGGTCGCGATCCTGCGCGAGTCGCCGGTGCATCTCGGCCTCGTGCATGACGAGTACGGCGTGTTTCAGGGCGTGGTGACGAGCGCGGACATTCTCGAATCGATCGTCGGCAGCTTCCACACCGAGGAAGGCCCGGCGGAGCCCGCCTTCGTCCAGCGCGCCGACGGCTCCTATCTGATCGCGGGCTGGATGCCGGCGCTGGAGTTCGCCTCGCTGCTCGGCATCGCACTGCCGGCGAGCGTTCCGTATCAGACGTTCGCGGGCTATCTGCTGCAGGCGTTCGGCACGATCCCGGAGGTCGGCGCGCGCATCGATCTCGACGGCTGGCGTTTCGAGATCATGGACCTCGACGGGCGGCGCATCGACAAGGTGCTGGCGGCGCGGCGCGAGGAGGAGAAGGACGGGTAAGCGGCGGCGCCGCCGCTCACGCGGAGAGAAAATCCAGCACCGCGCGCGCATAGTCCTGCGGCTGCTGCTCGAACATCGGATGCGACGCGCGGTCGATCATCGCCACTTTCGCATCCGGCATGGTGGCGGCGAGCGCATCGAGCACGATCCGCAGCATGCCTTTCGTCTTCGCCCCGCCGATCAGGAGCGTCGGCAGTTTCACCGATTGTGCGTCGGCGAGCGTATACGGCCGGCGGATTTCCTTCGCCTGCCCGACCATCGTCATGGCGTTGTCGCGCAGGAGCTGCTTCGCCGCGGCCGGCAGCCGTTGCCACGCCCCCGGCCCTTCCAGCATGTCCATGAACATCTGAAGTCCGCCGTCGACATCGCCGCCCTTGATCGTCTTAGCGAAGTCCCCGAACCGCTTCGCCAGCGGCGATGGCCCGTCCGGCGCTTCCGTCGAGAGCGTTTTGTCCGGCTCGCCGCCGGGCTCGGCCAGCACCAGTTTGCGCAGGAGGTCCGGCCGCTTCTGCGCCACGCGAAACGACACGTGTCCGCCGCGCGAATGGCCCATCAGGTCGACCGGCTTTTGATCGAGCTTCCCGATGAAGGCGATCACATCCTCGATATGCTGGTCGATCGAGTAATGGTTCCCCTCGCCGTCCCACGCTTCCGGGAAGCAATGCCGCAGGCTCACCGCAATGACGCGATGCTCTTTCGACAGCGGCCCGAGCACCGGCGACCAGATGCGGAAATCGCAGAGCGAGCCGTGCACGCAGACGAGTGTGGGCTTGTTGTCAGACCCCTCTCCGACATCGAGATAGGCCATGTCATATCCGTTGACGTGAAGCGTCTGCATTGCGGGGCTCGTGCTGGGAATCCGTGATGGCGGAATCCAGCACGCCCCGCCCGCAATGGCAATCGCCGGCGCGTCACCGGCGTCGTCATCCCCGCCAATGCAAAACCGTCACCCTGAGGCGCGAGCGCAGCGAGCCTCGAAGGGTGACAGCCCGAACGTGTCATCCTTCGAGGCTCAGGATGGCGGCTCGCAAGGTCCCTCAGAACATCCCGTTTCCGTGCGCCATCGTCTCCGGGATCGGCTGAATCACGTCCCAGTGCTCGACGATCTTGCCGTTCTCGAGCTTGAAGATATCGATGATGGCGTTGCCGCGCGTGCCGGGCTCGCGCACCGCATGCACATGCAGGATCACGTAATCGCCCTCGGCGAACACGCGTTTAATCTCGCTCTTCGACTGCGGGAACTTCTCCTTCAGGAAGGCGATGAACTTGCGGAAACCCTCCGGGCCGTCGGCAGCGACCGGATTGTGCTGGACGTAGCGCGATCCCATTAGCGCGATCGCGGCCTCCGCGTCCTTCTTGTTCAAACCCTTCTCGTAGAAATCGAGCACGACCTTCTTGTTGGCTTCGAGCTTGGCGTCCTGCGCGGCGGCAGGCGCGTGAGCGGCAAACAGCGCCAGCGCGCACAGTGCGGCGAACTGTTTCAGGATCATGGCGTTTCTCCCTGCGACCCGGTTGCGCGCACCCTCCCAACAACTCGCAACCGGTTCAAGACAGTGGCGCAAAAGTAACCACCCGCCGGCGGCTGCGGCAAGGAACCGCGCCTTGCGCCGCGCGTAGCTACAGCCATATGTCTTTCAGAGGGTAAGGCGATGACGGCAAACGAGACGCAGACGCCCGAGAAGCACTCCGCGGAGAAAAGCCGCTATCTCGCCGCGCCCCGCGCCGCCGATTTCACGATCTCGCAGGACTGGGCCGCGTATACTCCCGCCGAACACGACCGCTGGGATCGCCTGTTCGCTCGCGCAGAAGTGACCTTGAGGAGCCGCGCCTGCGGCGAGTTCATCAGCGCGATGCACACGCTTCAGCTCTCGGACGGAGGTATCCCGGATCTCGGCAAACTGAGCGCGCGCCTGAAGCCGCTGACCGGCTGGCGCGTGGTGCCTGTCCGCGAACTGGTGCCGGACGAGATTTTCTTCGACCACCTCGCCAACCGCCGCTTTCCGGCCGGCGCGTTCATCCGCCCCGAGCACGAACTCGACTATCTGGAGGAGCCGGACATCTTCCACGACGTGTTCGGTCACGTGCCGCTGCTCGCCAATCCCGTCTATGCGGATTTCATGGAAGCCTATGGCAAGGGCGGCCAGCGCGCGCTGAAGCTCGGGCAGTTGAAGAACCTCGCCCGCCTCTACTGGTACACCATCGAGTTCGGCCTGATGCGCACGAAAGCGGGCCTGCGCATCTTCGGCGCCGGCGTTCTTTCATCGATCGCTGAGACAGTGTTCGCGCTGGATGATCCCTCACCCAACCGGATCGCCTTCGATCTCGAACGGGTGATGCGGACGAACTACATCATCGACGATTTCCAGCAGACTTACTTCGTCATCGACAGTTTCGAAAAGCTCCTGGACGACGCCTATCAGGATTTCGGCGCGCTCTATGCGCGGCTGCACGATGCGCCCGACATCGCCGCGGACGCGATCGTTGCCGGCGACAATGTCGTTCACCGCGGCACGCTGGAGTACTTCAAGGCCAAACGGAAGGCGTAGCGTCGCTCAGCGCTGCCGCCACACGAGCAGGCCGGACATCGCATAGTTCCAGACCGCGCCCATGATCGCACCGGCGATGCCGGCGAGCCACCACACCGGTTCGTTGTCGTAGACCGAGAAGGCGACGCCGACATTCGCGAGCAGGCCGACACTGCACACGAGATAGAACAGCAAGAGGCCGCGCAGCAGCCGGAAGCCCTTTAGTCGCTGGTCGCGATAGGTCAGGAAGTTGTTGAGGAAGAAGTTGCTGGTCATCGCGGTCAGCGCGGCGCAGGCTTGCGACGATCCGAAGTCGAGCCCGAAGGCATTGAGGAACACGTACAGCGCGATGAGATGCACCAAGAGGCCGAAGGCGCCGACGCTTGCGAACAGCAGGAAGCGCAACGAGACGATGTCGCCGGTCAGCTTGGCCAGCACGAGCCCGAGGAAATCGAGCGCCACCATCGAATCGAGCTTGCTCTCGCCGTGCATACGCGCGCCGAACGTGAACGGAATTTCGATCGTGCGCAGCCCGCCCTTCGCGCTCGCCAGCACATCGAGCAGGATCTTGAAGCCGTGCACCGAGAGCTGCGGCGCCAGCGCCTCGAAGCGGTCGCGGCGGATCATGAAGAAGCCG
This sequence comes from Pseudomonadota bacterium, assembly GCA_049323835.1. Classification (GTDB taxonomy): domain Bacteria; phylum Pseudomonadota; class Alphaproteobacteria; order Rhizobiales; family Xanthobacteraceae; genus SG-bin9. The sequence goes on from JBMOOJ010000084.1 coordinate 6,990, forward strand.
CTCATCGGATCGGCAACATCGATATGCAGCAGTTGCTTCGCGATCTGCGTGGCGGCAAGGCTGATGCCGACGCGGCTCTTGTCCGCAAGGCCCGCGGCGCTGCCGCCGCCGACATAACGGCTGCCGACCACAAGATCGGCTTTGCCTTCGCGCAGCGCCGCCAGCATCTCCGGCAGCTTGGTCTCATCGTGCTGAAGGTCCGCGTCCATCACGGCGACATACGGCGCGCTGGAGGCGAGGATGCCCTCGATGCAGGCGCCCGAGAGGCCGCGGCGGCCGACGCGGCGGATGCAGCGCACCCGCGGATCGGCTGCTGACAGTTCCTTGACCGCGCCCCATGTACCATCCGGCGAGTTGTCATCCACATAGATGACCTCCCAGGCGATGCCTTGCAGGGCGGCATTGAGCCGCTCGATCAGCACGGCGACATTGCCCCGCTCATTGAACGAGGGAACGATGACCGAGAGTTGCGGGGAAGCCGGAAGCGTCATGACGGCCGGGTATATCGGCGGCGGCGGGCCGTGCCAATACGCCGGGACTGGCCGTTATCAGGAAAAAGCAACGACCACGAAGGCCAACGCATGAACGGCAAATGCGTGAGAACCTGGCGCACTTACATCCGGCGCAGCCCGGCCCGTCACAAAAAATTGCCTCACATTACCTTCGTGGTCGTACCGGCGATGGAGCTGGGGGGAAGCATCGACATCGCCGTTCAAACCCATATGGTGTGGCCAAACTTGAATTCAAGGGGTGCGAAACATGGCTGACAAGGCCGGACACATTCGAATCGGGATCGGCGGCTGGACCTTCGAGCCGTGGCGCGGGGTCTTCTACCCGCCGAAGCTGCCGCAATCGAAGGAGCTCAGCTACGCCGCGGGCGTCCTCACCTCGATCGAGATCAACGGCACCTACTACGGCTCGCAGAAACCGGAGAGCTTTCGCAAGTGGGCGAGCGAGGTGCCGGACGGCTTCGTGTTCTCGGTCAAGGGCCCGCGCTTCGCCACCAACCGCAAGGTGCTCGGCGAAGCCGGCGACTCGATTAAGCGCTTCTACGATTCCGGCCTGCTCGAACTCGGCGACCGGCTCGGCCCGGTGCTCTGGCAGTTCATGCCGACCAAGAAATTCGACGAGAAGGATTTCGGCGCCTTCCTCGAGCTGCTGCCGCGCAAGGAAGGCAAGCAGGTGCTGCGCCATGTGGTCGAGGTCCGGCACGAGAGCTTCAATAGCCCGGCCTTCATCGCGCTGATGCGCAAGTTCAACATCCCGGTCGTCTACGCCGAGCACTTCACCTATCCGAATATCTCCGACATCACCGGCGACTTCGTCTACGCGCGTCTCCAGAAAGGCCAGGACGACATCCCGACCGCCTACCCGCCCAAGGTGCTGGACGGCTGGGCTAAGCGTTTCCAGGAATGGGCCAAGGGCGGCGATCCGAAGGATCTGCCGAAGGCCGACCCCAAATCGAAGCCGGAGAAGAAGCCGCGCGACGTGTTCGCCTACATCATTCACGAAGGCAAAATCCGCGCGCCGGCAGCGGCGCAGGAGTTGATCAAGCGTGTCGGCGGCAAATAAGCTCGCGCTCGCTGCGGGAGGACGGACGATGGCGCGCAAACCCAGGCTTTTCACGATCGGCTACGAAGAGACACCGCAGAAGGCCGTGCTCGACGAACTCGTCGAGGCCGGCGTCAAGCTGCTCGTCGATGTGCGCGCGGTCGCGTCCTCGCGCCGGCCGGGATACTCCAAGTCGCAGCTCGCGGCCGGTCTCGACGGCCGCGGCATCGCCTACATCCATCTGCGCGGTCTCGGCACGCCGAAGGAGGGCCGCCTCGCCGCCCGCAGCGGCGATCACAAGACGCTGACGAAAATCTACACCGCGCACCTGAAGACACCACAGGCGCGCGAGGAGATGGATCAGCTGAAAACCCTGATCAAGACCGCAGGGCCGATCTGCCTGCTCTGCTACGAGCGCGACCACGAGCACTGCCACCGCAAATTCATCGCCGACATCATCGAGGATGACGTCGGTGCGACGGTGACAAATCTCGTCGCACCGCAGTTCGAGTAGCTTTCTTGTCATGGAAACGGATGCCAACTCTCCGTCCCCCTGAAAGGGGGAGGGTTGGGGTGGGGGTCCATTCACAATGGGTGGGGGGTTAGCGCGACTGCTCGGAAATTGACCCCCTCCCGCCGCGCCTTCGCTCTGCGAGCTTCGGCGGGCGACCTCCCCCTTTCAGGGGAGGTCAGCGCAAGCGCAGTCATGCCGAAACAATCCGGCTCAAAGCCGGCCCAGCCAGTCCACGGTTCGCGAGAGCGCGAGCTGCCCAGCCTCGGTATCCAGATCGAACTGATATTCGTGGCCAAGCCCGGGCTGATAATCGGCGGGAAAAAACAGTTCCTGAACGTTCACGCCCTTCGCCTTGAGCGCCGCGGCCATGGCCGCAGACTGCGGCCCCAGCGGGTCTGCATTTCCCGCGCTAATGAGCGTGGGCGGAAACGCGCCGGTGATGTTGGGCGCGACCGACATGGTCTCGAACCCTTTCGCGTTCCGCCAGTCGCGCGCACCGCTGTAGGCCCAGGTTGTCGAACCAACGAACCAGCCGAGAATTCCGCCCTGCCGTCCCATGCCCGTGATGTCATAGATGCCGCAGAAGAGGAGCGCGCCCGCAAGCCTGAACGATCCATCCGCTGGAGCAACGCCGACACGCCGCGCATAGTCCGAGTTGGTGACGATCGCTGCGGTCTGCGCGGCGATTTGCGCTCCGGCGCTGTCGCCCGCAAGCACGATCCGGTTCGCATCGACGCCAAGCCGTCCGCCGTTCTGCGCGAGGAACGCGAGAGCCTTGCCGACCTGCCTGACCGGCATGGGATACTTTGCTTCCGGCGCGATGGTGTAGTCGACGTTGACGACGACGAAGCCGCGGCCGGCAAGCACCTTCAGATAATTCGCGATGTCCGCGCGGCGGCCGGAGACGAAACCTCCGCCGTGAATCCAGACCACGACCGGCCCCTTGATGTCTTGCTGCGGCGGCCGATAGACATCCAGGATCGCATTCTTGTCGGACGGATCGTAGCTGGCGGTCGTCGTGCTGATGGTTTGTGGCAAGTGCTTTTCGAGTTTGGCGGACGCGGCGGCCGCACCCCTGTCGAAGACGAACCGGATCAGGTAGACGCTCGGCCACGGCGACAGGACGAACGCGGCCACAAGAATGCCGGCGGACGCGAGCAACGCAGCGAGCCACCAGCGCATATCAGTTCCCCGAGTCCGGACCGCAAATCGTGTCGGGTCCAACGTAGCGGAAAGCGGGGACCGCGGCCATCAGGCGCGCAACCGCTTCGGCCCTCGGTGAGGCAATGGGCGGCACAACACGACCGCCCTTGCCCGGCGCACTCCGTGCGTCGACCTCTCCAACTGAAGTGCATTCCCCCGAACTGAAGCGCTGCGGATGAGGACAATCAGCCGCGCGCGTCGCAGGTCCAGGCGCGGATCACGCATTCCTTGCCGCCATGCTCGTAGCACTTGCGCATCGCGGTGTTCAGCGCGCTCGAAATCCGCGGCGCGACCGCATAGCCGAACGCCCCGCACGGATTCTTCATGTCGAGCGACAGCGCGGCGCAGGCCTTACGCATGGTCAACGTCTTGCAATTGCCCTTGCACTGCTTGCTGGCCGCCGCAGCGGCGCCCTGCTCGTTCGGAAAATCATAGGCCTGGCCATAGGCGCCGCACTGGCCGACGGATAATGCACCGGCCGCCGAGACCGGCGATGTCAGCGACAAAATCAGAATGAAAATCGACAGGACAGCCAGAAACCTGCGGCTGCGCACCCCAAACTGACGCAAAATCCCCTCCCCCGAGGCAAATCGGGAGCGACCTTAGCGGCAGGGCGTTTCGAACTGGTGAACGAATCAGGTGCCGCGGGCGCTGGCGAGCGCGTCCGGCGTATCGATATCGAGGAACGCGGCCTGCCCTTCGACCGGGACCTCGACCACCGCCTCGCCGTGGCGGCCGATCAAGTGACGCGCACCGATATCGCCATCGAGCGTCTTCAGTTCGTCGAAGAACCGCCGCGACCAGAGCACCGGATTACCACGGCGGCCATCACTGACAGGAATAGCAATTAACCCGCCGCGATCAGGCGCGAACGCCTCGATCAGCCGATCGATCAGTTTCGCGTCGATCAGCGGCATATCGCCGAGGCAGACGACCGCGCCGTCGGCGGCATCCGGCACGGCGGAAATTCCAGCCCGCACCGAACTCGCTAATCCTGTGGCAAAGTTGTGATTGTGAACGAGCTGCACGTCGAGACCGGCGAGCGCGCGCTGGACTTCCATGTGCTGATGTCCGGTCACGACGATCACCGGCGCGGCACGCGAGGCCAGCGCCTGCTCGGCGACGATCCGCACCAGCGGCTTGCCGTTCAATTCAGCCAGCAGCTTGTTCGGTCCACCCATACGGGTCGAGCGGCCG
>JBMOOJ010000085.1:0-11057 GCA_049323835.1 Pseudomonadota bacterium
GGGGTGTGTACCAACCGCATCCCCCTTTGGAAAGCCCCGAAGCCCGTTTTTTCAATATTTTATGACGGCTGCCGCAGCGCTCGCGAAGGCCCCTTGCCAGCCGCTGCGGCAGAGCGGAACCTGTTGCCGGGAACCGGGCCAAATCGAGCTCGCGCGACAATCAAAATACATTGGAGGACACCCGTGGCTGAAGAGTTCGATTTCGTCGTCGTCGGAGGCGGCTCCGGCGGCAGCGCGGTGGCGAGCCGCTTGTCGGAAGATCCGCAGACCCGCGTCGCGCTGCTGGAAGCGGGCGGCACCAACGACAATTGGGTGGTGACGACCCCGGGCGCGATCGTGCTGATGGTCGCGGGCCCGGTGAACAACTGGCGCATGGAAACGGTGCCGCAGAAGGGCCTCAACGGTCGCATCGGCTATCAGCCGCGTGGCAAAGGCCTCGGCGGTTCGTCGGCGATCAACGCGATGGTCTATATCCGCGGCCACAAGTGGGACTATGACCACTGGGCTTCGCTCGGCAATCGCGGCTGGTCGTATGACGACGTGCTGCCCTACTTCAAGCGCTCGGAAGACAACAGCGAGTTCGACGGCGCCTATCACGGCAAGGGCGGACCGCTCAGCGTCACCAGGCTCCAGAGCGACAATCCCGTCAACGAGATCTTCCTCCAGGCGGCGCGTGAGGCGCAATTTCCGATCCGCGACGACTTCAATGCCGAAGAGCAGGAAGGCGCCGGCGTCTATCAGGTGACGCAGAAGAACGGCGAGCGATGGAGCGCCGCACGCGGCTACATCCATCCTCACATCGGCAAGCGCTCCAATCTCAAGGTCGAGACGAAGGCGCACGCGACGCGCATCCTGTTCGAGGGCAAGCGCGCGGTCGGCGTCGAATACCGCCAAGGCAAGGAAACCAGGATCGTCCGCGCGCGGCGCGAGATCATTCTCGCCGCCGGCGCGTTCCAGACGCCGCAACTGCTGATGCTCTCCGGCGTCGGCGATGCGGCCGCGCTGAAGGATCATGGCATCGCGTCCGTGCATCACCTGCCCGGCGTCGGACAGAACTTGCAGGATCACCCGGACTTCATCTTCGGCTTCCGCTCGGACCTGCCCTATTTCACCGGTCTGACGTTTCCGGGCATCAAGCGCATCTTCAAGGGCATCGGCCAGTATCGCCGCGAACGCCGCGGCCCGATGACATCGAACATCGCCGAGTGCGGCGGCTTCCTCAAGACGCGGCCCGATCTCGACATTCCCGACATTCAGTTGCACTTCTGCATGGCGGTCGTGGACGATCACGGCCGCAAGCGCTTCTACGGCAACGGCTTCTCGTGCCACGTTTGCCTGCTGCGGCCGAAGAGCCGCGGCAGTGTCTGGCTCAAGAGCGCCGATCCGATGCAACTGCCGATGATCGATCCGAATTTCTTCGGCGATCCGGATGATCTCGAAACCATGGTCGCCGGCTACAAGACCACGCGCCGCATCCTCGACGCACCGGCGCTGAAGGCGATCGAGACCGAGGACCTGTTCACCGCCAACGTCCGCACCGACGACGATATCCGCAACGCCATCCGCGCGCGGGCCGACACGGTCTATCACCCGGTCGGCAGCTGCAAGATGGGCGTCAACGATCCGCTCGCAGTGGTCGATCCGGCGTTGAAGGTGTACGGCATCGATGGACTTCGTATTGCAGACGCGTCGATCATGCCGACGCTGATCGGCGGCAACACCAACGCGCCCTCGATCATGATCGGCGAAAAGGCCGCCGACATGATCAAGGCGGACGCACGGGTGCATTGAGGGTTGTTCAGTCTCGTCATTGCCGGGCTTGACCCGGCAATCCATCTTTCGGTCCGCAAAGATGAAGATGGATGCCCGGATCAAGTCCGGGCATGACGATCTGAGAATGACGCAAGATGGCGATCCGCACGATTTCTTGCTTCACATCGAAGCGAGCCGACGTTTACTTTTGCCCGGAGACGGCTAGGGTTTCGCGGCCCTCCGGCGGGCCGTGATCGTTGATCGCATGTTCGCCGGGCGGAACATCACAACAGCAAGACGCGACGGGAGCGAACGAATGGACCTTGGAATTGCAGGCCGCAAGGCGCTGGTGTGTGGCGCGAGCAAGGGGCTTGGCCGCGCCTGTGCGATCTCGCTCGCGGGCGAGGGCGTGCATGTCACGCTGGTGGCACGCGGCAAGGAGGCACTCGCCAAGACCGCCGCCGAGATCCGTCAGATGTATCCGAAGGTCACCGTAACGGAAGTCGCGGAGGATATTACGACCCTCGCCGGCCGCGAGGCCGCGCTGAAGGCCTGTCCCAATCCGGATATCGTCGTCACCAACGCGGGCGGCCCGCCGCCGGGCGATTTCCGCAGCTGGACGCGCGATGACTGGATCAAGGCGATCGATGCCAACATGCTGACCCCAATCGAGCTGATCAAGGCGACCGTCGACGGCATGATCGAGCGCAAGTTCGGCCGCATCGTCAACATCACGTCGGCCGCGGTGAAAGCGCCGATCGACGTGCTCGGCCTGTCGAACGGCGCGCGAAGCGGCCTCACCGGCTTCATCGCCGGCCTGTCGCGCAAGACCGTGCGCCACAACGTCACCATCAACAACCTGCTGCCCGGCCCGTTCGACACCGATCGCCTGCGCACCGTCACCGCCGGTCAGGCGAAAGCGAGCGGCAAGCCGATCGAAGAAATCACCAAGGCGCGCATGAACGACAACCCGGCCGGCCGCTTCGGCGAACCGGAAGAATTCGGCATCGCTTGCGCATTCCTCTGCGGCGCCAAGGCCGGCTTCATCACCGGGCAGAATCTCCTGCTCGACGGTGGCGCCTTCCCGGGCACGATGTAGGTTTACTTGTCCCGGACGCGATGCAGCGTGCAACGCTGCTTCGCAGAGCCGGGATCATTCCAACGGCAGAGTTTGCGACGACCCGGATCAGCAGCGCGTCATTGCATGCCGCGCTGCGTCCGGGGCAAGCAAACAAGCAAGGCTATCCCTATGAGCCTCGGCGGAATTGGTAACCTCGACCACACAATCCTTCTGTGCAGCAGGATGGCCGAAACGCGCGCGTTCTATCGCGACGTGATGCAATTCCCGATCGAGACCGATCTCGAGAACTGGGTAAGCTTCCGCGTCGGCTCGTCGTTGCTGACGTTGCGTCCGCGCGGCTGGACCCATTTTCCGGATGGAGAAACTGTGGCCGGCTCCGCCTCCGTCCAGCTCGCTTTCCGTGTGCCGCCACCCGCAGTCGATGCCTGCCACGCGGAACTTATCGCTAAGGGCGTACCGATTCTACGGGGACCGACCGATCTGATCGATTGGCGTCACCGCACGCTGTTCTTCCGCGATCCGGAGAACAATCTGATCGAGATATACGCGGAGTATTGAACAGGCCGCATCAGGAGGCGGCCGCGGGGCTATTCGGCCCTTCTCCCGGAATCCCGCATCAACAGCGAAATTCTGTCACTTCCCCAGAACGGCTCGCCGTCAGCCAGAAAGAACGGCGAACCGAACACACCCTTGCGGATCGCTTCGCCGTTCTCGAACACCAGCCTGTCCTTGATAGCCTGTTCCTGCATGCCGGCAACCACCGCGCTGCGATCGAAGCCAGCTGAAACCGCAGCCTCGACGGCAACCTCAACGTCGCTGGTGGCGCAGCCGTCAAGCCAGTACTTCCGGTACGCGGTCCTTGCGAACGCAACGGCTCCGGCAGGGCTCTCCCGCTCGATCAAGTAGAACACGCGCGAGGGAGGCAGCGCATGCTCGGGGAAGTTCGCCGGAACCTTCAGCGACAAGCCCATGCGGCGGGCCATCCGCGGCGCGTCGACGTTGATCACGTAGTCGCGCTTGAGCTGATGGTCGAGGGGCGATTGTCCGACAGCGTTGTAGACGGCGCCGAGCAGGAACGGCCGCCACCGGACAGGACGGCCGATCTGCTCGACCTGCATCGCCGCGATAAAACCGTAAGGCGATGCAAAGTCGAAATAGAAATCGACACCGCTCATGAGCAGCCGCAGCCAGCCTTGCCCTCTTGCTTGGCCTTGGCATCGTCGGCGCAACATGCGTCAGTATTTGACGGCGCAGGCCCTCCGCAACACCCGCTGGCGCTGGGCGCAGCCGCGAGCGTGCAGACGCCCGTCTCCGGCAATACGAGCTCCACGCGACCGGCGGCCTCGTGGTCACCCGCGATGGCGGCCGCGATCGAACGCACCTGCTCGTATCCCGTGAGCATCAGGAAGGTCGGTGCACGCCCGTAGGATTTCATGCCCGCGAAGTAGAAACCCGGCTCCGGCTGCGCAAGCTCACGCGCACCGTGCGGCCGCACCGTACCGCAGCTGTGCAGGTTGGGATCGATCAGCGGCGCCAGCGGGACCGGACTTTCGACCGCGGGATCGAGCTCGATACGCAGTTCGCGGACGAAATCGAAATCGGGCCGGAATCCCGTCGCAACAATCAGTTGATCGACGGCGATCCGCCGCTCGCCCGAATCGGCGCCAACAACAAGGCGGCTGTCATCGCACGCGATGTGAGAAACGCGGAACTCCCGCTCGACCCTGATCTTGCCGCGCTCGACCAGGCGCGCGAATGCACTGCCCAATTCACCGCGGGCCGCGAGCTTGTCGTTGATCCCGCCGCCAAACGCCTTGGCAGGATCGTTGCCGCGCAGCAGCCAGACCGGCCGCGTGTCCGGCTCCTGTTCGGCGAGCCGCGCGAGATCGCTGAGCGTGTTGACTGCCGAATGACCTGCTCCGAGCACCGCGACGGTCTTCCCGGCGTAACGGGACCGATCCTTGCCAAGCACATCGGGAATACCGTAGGCGACGCGATCGTTGGCGGCGCGCTCGCCGATTGCGGGAAGGCCGTTGGCGCCGGCAGGATTCGGAGAGTGCCATGTGCCGGATACGTCGATGACGGCATCAGCCTGGACGGTCTTCGGCCCCTCGCCATTCTGATATCTGATCTCGAACGGCGCATGCTCGCGGCCAGCGGTCTTCAGCTTGTCGAAGCCTGCTCGGCTGATATCGGTCACGCGGCTCGATGTCCGGATAAAGGAGGAAAGTGCGGTTCTCTCCGCCAATGGCTCCAGATAGCGTTCCAGCAATTCGGCGCCGGTCGGATACTGCTGCGGGTCCGGGGAATTCCAGCCCGTCGGCTTGAGCAGCCGTTCGGCCGCGCGGTCGATGTTGTACTCCCAGGGTGAGAAGAGCTGGACGTGCCCCCATTGCCGGACGGCGTGGCCGATCCGATCGCCCGCTTCCAGCACGACCGGCGTCATCCCGCGTTCGAGAACGTGCGCGGCCGCGGCAAGTCCGACCGGTCCAGCACCAACGATTGCAACTGTTTTCGGCATTGTCACATCTCCTACCGTAGAACTAGAAATATCGAAATTTGCGTCACGGCAAATCAGGCCGCGGTCTTTGCATCCTGGCTTTCAGCGGAATCGGTGCAGCACTCGGCAGAAAGGAAATCGATCAAGCCCCGCATCACGCCATAGTTTGCGTGGCAGATGAGCGTCGTCGCCTCGCGCACCTGCGTCACGAGTCCGACAACCACCAGCGCCTTGATGTGATGCGACAAGGTCGAGGGCGCGATCTTGAGCTTGTCCTGCAAGCGACCGACCGGCATCCCGGCGCCGCCCGCACGGATCAGCATACGATAGATCTTGAGCCTGGTTGGGTTCCCAAGCGCTTCGAGATGAGCTGCCGCGTCGTCGATTTTCATGACGGCAGAATGGCACACATCTTTCAGGATGTCAACTGTATTTCCGGAAGTATCGAAATATAAATCATCCGGCCCGGCCTGGCGGCAATCACGCCGCGGCATCAGCGAACCCGAAGACAGCCAGGCCTGGACCATCTTGCCATGCACCACCTTGTCCCGGACCTTCGTTTCCCTCATCTTCCCTCGCGACAACAAAAACAAAAGGGGACGCGGGCATGGTTTCGACCGGCACGACATGGACAATCGGCAAGGTGAAGATCACCAAGGTTGCGGAGATCGAAGCGCTTGGCGGCACGCGCTTCATCCTGCCGCAGGCGACTTACCAGGAGTGTCAGAAAATCGCCTGGCTCGCGCCCGCCTACGCCAACGACGAAGGCAAGTTGCGGCTGACCATCAAATCGCTGATCGTCGAGACGCCGAACCGGCGTATCGTCGTCGATACATGCCTCGGCAACGACAAGCAGGGCCGCAGCGTCCCGACGTGGAACAACCTGCACACGGATTTCCTCGATCGCATGACCGCGGCCGGTTATCCGCCGGACTCGATCGATACGGTGTTCTGCACGCACATGCATGTCGACCATGTCGGCTGGAACACGCAGCTCGTCGACGGCAAGTGGGTGCCGACGTTCAAGAACGCCCGCTACGTGTTCGTGAGGCCGGAGTACGACCACTGGCTCGCCGGCAACGGCACGCATGAGCAGCAGAATGTCATCGAAGACTCGGTCAAGCCCGTCGCTGCGGCGGGACTCGTCGATCTGGTTGCGCCCGACCACAAGCTAACCGATGAACTAACGCTGATCCCGAGCTTCGGCCACAGCCCCGGCCATGTCTGCATCCACATCGAGTCCGATGGCGCGGATGGTCTCATCAGCGGCGACGTCGCGCACAGCCCCTGTCAGATGGCGCATCTCGACTGGTCGGCGACCGTCGATTCCGATCCGATCCAGTCCGCGAAGACCCGGCGCGAGATTTTCACGCGCTTTGCCGACACCCCGACGCTGATCATCGGCGGGCATTTCGATCCAGGCTATCTCAAACGCGATGGCGACGCTTTCAAACTGCTCGCCATCTAACGCGCGGTAAGCCGCTCATCGACATGAAGACCGACGTCGCGCAAAATGATACAATCATTTTTCCGCACCGCAGCGTAGAAACCCCCGTATTTGAGGCACTTTTGAGCAACCGGGCGCGGTGCCTATGCGCCTGCGCCGGTTGAATTTTTCCGGGCCCTGTTCCATGAAAGGCGGCAACAAGAAACCCCGCAGGGAAGGACGATCCATATGAAGTTGCTTCGGTACGGCGCGCTCGGCCAGGAAAAGCCCGGTATCCTCGACAGCGCCGGAAAAATTCGCGATCTGTCCGCCCATGTGAAAGATCTGGATGGCGCCGCCTACTCGCCCGAGAGCTTGAAGAAACTTGCCGCTGTCGATGTCAACTCGCTGCCCGTCGTCTCCGGTTCGCCGCGCATCGGCGCGCCGGTCACGGGCATCTCGAAGTTCGTCGCGATCGGCCTCAACTACGCCGACCATGCTGCCGAAACCGGCTCGCCGGTGCCGTCCGAGCCGATCTTCTTTCTGAAGGCCAATACCAGCCTGTGCGGACCGAACGACGACGTCGAGAAGCCGCGCGGCTCGACCAAGCTCGACTGGGAAGTCGAACTCGCCGTCATCATCGGCACCCGCGCCAAGTACGTAAGCGAAGCGCAGGCGATGGATCACGTCGCGGGGTATTGCGTCTGTAACGACGTCTCCGAGCGTAACTTCCAGATCGAACGCCTTGGCCAGTGGACCAAGGGTAAATCGCACGACACCTTTGGGCCGGTCGGCCCGTGGCTCGTCACCAAGGACGAGGTGAAGGACTCCGGCAACCTCGCGATGTGGCTCGACGTGAACGGCAAGCGCTGCCAGAACGGCTCGACCAAGACGATGATCTTCTCGGTCGCCAAGGCCGTCTCCTACGTCTCGCAGTTCATGACGCTCCTGCCCGGCGACATCGTCACCACCGGCACACCGCCGGGCGTCGGCCTTGGCATGAAACCGCCGAAGTTCCTCGAGGTCGGCGACGAGGTCACGCTCGGCATCGAAGGTCTCGGCGAGCAGCGGCAGAAGATCGTCGCCGCATAACGCGACAACAATCTCGGCATCACTGGCGCAACCCCGTGGTGCCGATCCGATCGGTCGTCGCACCGTTGCGACGCGCATTTTTTGTCATTGTCCTTGCAGGAACGATCTCCCATGAAGCTTACCTTTTCTCCGTCCTCGCCTTTTGCCCGCAAGGTCCGGATCGCCGCCATCGAGCTCGGCCTGATCGACAAGATCGAGTTCATCCCCGCGAAAGTCGTTCCAGGCGAGGCAAACGACGACTACATCCGCGATATCAATCCCGTGAAGAAGCTGCCGGCTCTCATCCTCGACAATGGCGAGGTGATCGTCGATTCCTATGTGATCGTCGAATATCTCGATGAACTTGCAGGCGGCGGGAAGCTCATTCCGGCTTCGGGTCCAACACGCTGGCGGATCAAAAGCGACCATTCGATCCTGCAAGGCATGCTCGATTCCATGCTGCTGTGCCGTTACGAGAAGGCGGTACGGCCCGAGCAGTTTCGATGGCAAGCCTGGAGCGACGATCATTGGAACCGCGCATGGCAGGGTATGGCGCGCTTCGAACGGCGAGCAGATACTCTGTCCGGTCCGCTCGACATCGCACAGATCGGCGTCGTGTGCGTCCTCGGCTACGCGGATTTCCGTTTCGCCGATTGCGGATGGCGCAAGGCGTATCCAAAACTCGCCGCCTTCCACGAAAAGATGATGCAGCGCGAGTCGGTGAAAATCTCGGTGCCACCGCCCGCGTGAACTGCGTTCCGCAATCGTGGCATTTCATTCCACAAGTGCTAGCGTCCTCGTAAACGAGAGCGATGCGAGGACATTCATGGTCACGATAGCCGCCGCCGCGCCCCGGTCCGCATCGTTCGAGCCCAATCCGTGGCATGCGGTCGCCGACCTCTACCATGCGTACTTCACCGGCCTGATCATGACGCTGGTGACGCGGCGCAATCCGGCGGATGCTGCCGAGTTCGTGTTTCGGGTTTTTCGACGTCAGCATCATGAGAGATTTCTTCCAGGGCTGATCAAGCTTGGCCTCGACAAGCTGCCGCATCCGGTCGCGGCCGCGCAGTATCACTATCTCAGCAACTTCATCGGCGGCGTCTCGGTCGAGTACATGTACGAGTCCGACCGCAAGGCGTGGGTGCGCTATCCGCCGCCGCGCTGGATCTGGAAAGGCACGGCGATCTGCGCCATTCCGAGCGAGGTTTCCGCCGCGATGCTGCGCGGCTGGCACGCGCACAATGGCGTGTCGCTGAAGAACCCGCGCATGGGCTTCGTCTGCACGAAGCAAACCGTCGACGGCCAGAACGGACTCGAGGGTTTCTATTACGAATACGACCGCGAACTACAGCCGGAGGAACGCTTTCGCTTCGAGCCCGGACTGGAAGCCCCGCTATTCGACGCTGCGAAGGCGCCCGAACTCGGTGGCCAGAACTGGCCGAAAGCGCGGCTGGACAAGGCCTATCGCAACTATGCAATGGAGTATGTGCGGACGGGATTGCCCGTCGCGGCGGCGCTGTTCGGCTCGGACGTCGCAGCGCCCCTGCTCCACACCAACGGCAAGCTGGTCGGCATGCAGCTCGGACCCGAGATCGCGCCACATCTCGGCGGATATGGCGAGGGACCGGACGGTTTCGCCAGCCTTCTGCTTGCGCTGATCGAAGCGCAGGGTGATGAAGGCTCGCTGGTCCGCGAAGCCGACAAGACCGTCGTCGTCCAGAAACAATGGAGCAACGTGGCTGGCCTCGCCGACTACGATCTGAGCTGCCTCGCCGCGCTGTCCGGCATGGTTGATGGGCTCGCAGCCGCGTTCGATCGGCGGATCGGCGTGCAACTGGACGCGCCGGGCGACCAGCCGGGCCCGCTGCGCTGGACCATCGGCTATGGCTCACTGAAGCCATCCGGCAGCGACCGGTATCCTGCCTGATCGCCCGCACAACGCTCGCATGAAATAGCAACAACATTCACGGCTTGCGTTGTGGGGCCAAAACCGGATTAGCTTCGAGCCAATAAAAGCAACATCGGGGGAAAGCCATGAAGGCCGCCGTTCTGCACACCGTCAATCAGCCGCTTGCGATCGAGGATGTTACCCTGCAAAAGCCGGGGCCGCGTGAAGTCCTGATCCGCACCAAAGTTGCGGGGCTTTGCCATTCGGACCTGCACTTCATGGAAGGACTGTACCCTCACCCGCTTCCCGCGGTGCTCGGGCACGAGTCGGCGGGTATCGTCGAGCAGGTCGGCGCGGATGTGACCTACGTCAAGCCCGGCGATCACGTGGTGACCTGCCTCTCCGTCTTCTGCGGTACCTGCGATAACTGCGCGACCGGCCGAACGGTGATCTGCACCAACACCGATGTAAAAATGCTGCCCGGCCAGTCCAAGCGGCTGAGCTGGAAGGGCGGCGAGCAGATGCATCAGTTCCTGAACCTGTCGTCGTTCGCCGAGCAGATGCTGGTGCACGAGAATGCGATCGTGAAGATCCGCCGCGAGATGCCGCTCGAACTCGCCGCACTGATCGGCTGCGGCGTCATTACCGGCTATGGCGCGGTGGTCAACACGGCAAAGGTGGTCGCCGGCGAGACGGTCGCGGTGATCGGCTGCGGCGGCGTCGGCATGGCCGCGATCAACGGTGCGGCGATCGCGGGCGCGGGCCGCATCATCGCCATCGACACCAACCCGGCCAAGCTCCAGCTTGCCACCAAACTCGGCGCAACCGACCTCGTCAATCCGAAGGACGGCGATCCGGTCGAACAGGTGAAGAACCTGACCAACGGCGGCGTGCAGCATGCCTTCGAAGTGCTGGGCAGCAAGAAGACCGCGGAGCAGGCCTTTCAGATGCTCGCCGTCGGCGGCACGGCGACGATCGTCGGCATGGTGCCGTTCGGCGAGAAGATCGAGCTGCACGGTTTCGACTTCCTGCGCGAGCGGAAAATCCAAGGCTCGTCGATGGGCTCGAACCACTTCCGGGTCGACATGCCGCGCCTCGTCGATTTTTACATGCGCGGCAAGCTGCACCTCGACGACTGGATTTCGGCGAAGCTGAAGCTGTCCGAAATCAACGAGGGCTTCGCCAACATGAAGGCCGGCAAGACGCTGCGCAGCGTCGTCGTGTTCGACTAGAGCGCTTCATCATGTGATGGAAGCAGACGTCACTTCTCCCTCCCCCCTGAAAGGGGGAGGGTTGGGGTGGGGGTCTGATCAACACCGTGAGGTCATCGTCATCG
>JBMOOJ010000086.1:0-10877 GCA_049323835.1 Pseudomonadota bacterium
GGCTTGTTCGTCACGAGCGGATCCTCCGGTTTTCGATAGAAGCAATTTAGTAAGAAAGTTCTTACTTTGTCAAATGGGCATCGGCATGATTTTCACACCTCCAAAAGTAATAATATTCTTACTTTTGGAACGCCGCGCTGTTGATTGTTGCCCGCAGGGCAATCAGCGCCCCGGCCATTCCGTCACGGCCAGATGTGTGCCCTACGGCGGCAACCGCCGCGAGCGCGGGCTCTATTTTTTCGGTATCGCCGCGCATGAGGATGTGGATCGCATCATGCAGGACTGCGGCGCCGTATCCCCGCGCGGCGGCTTCGAGATGTGCACGGCTGATGTCGCCGGTCCGATCGAGCGCGCCAGCGCATGCAGCCCAAAGCGCATCCCTGGCGTCGTTTCGTCCGAGACTCGCGAGCGCGAGGAGCGCGCCAATCAGAACATCGTCGCCTGACGGGGTCAGGCCGGGACCGAGTCCGACCAGTCCGGCGAGCGCGGTTCGATCCGCCGATGTCAGCCCCGCACCATCGCCGGCAGCAATCTGTTCGACGACACGCACGCCCGGTACAGCCGCCGCGATCAACGCCGATGACGATTGGGGAGATTGCATCCGGCCCAGCGCCGCCAGCCCTTCATCGGCCGTCGTGCTCCAGAGCGAACCGGCGAACCGCACACCTGCACGAAGTTGCGCCAGCGTCCATGCCGGCGCGGGCTCCGGCGTCCAGACCGGCGCGTCAGCGAAACGTGCCAGCCAAACGCCGTCCACATGAATCACACCGTTCACGGCCGCGACGTCTTGCCCAACCGCGAACGTGGCCACCGGCCATTCCTCGCAAAGAACATGCAGCGGTCCCGAGCCGATATCCAGCGATCCAACGCAAATCCAGCACGCATCGAATACGGCGTAGAAGCTGCGCTCGAACGCGGCAACGATCACGCCGCTGCTTGCCCGCTGCAAGGTCTGGTGCGCCAGAACGCCAACCTCCACGACACGCCGGAGGGAGTCTCCACGCGAAAGCAAGCCGGTGTCATCGCGATCGCGCGGCATCGATGCAACCCCTGCTGTCGCAGCAGAAACTAGATCAGGTCCAGAACCTTGCCCGAAGCCGGCGCGCTTTTCGCCCCCGCCGGCTTCGTCCGCTCCCCGGCCTTCGCCACCAGCCAGGTGATGAGCACGTCCTGCGCGTGGTTCTGGCGCTCCTTGAGCCATTTCGGATCGCCGAGATCCTTGTTGAACATCGCAGACAAAGTGTAGCGGTTGGAAACGTGAAAATAACTCATGGCCGTGATCGAGACGTAGAGCTGGATCGGATCGACGTCGGTGCGGAAAGCTCTCACCGCAACCCCCCGGCGCAGGATGTTCTCGATACTTGCGACCAGCGGCAGAGTCAGTTCGGCAATCTTGCGCGATTTCTTGAGATTCTTCCCGCGCTGAAGGTTCTCGGTGTTGATCAGCGCGATGTAGTCCTGATGATCGCGGAAGAAGGTGAACGTGAAGTTCAGCAGTTCCCGCATTGCCTCGACCGGCTCGAGATCGTCGAGGTTGAGTCGCTGCTCGGCCGCGCGGATTTCCGTATAGACGTGTTCGAGGACCGACAGATAGAGGCCGTTCTTGTCGCCGAAATACGCATACAGCAGGCGCATGTTCGCCTTCGCGCGCTGAGCGATCGCCTCGACCCGGGCGCCGCCAAGGCCGTTGCGGCAGAACTCGAATGTCGCCGCGCGCAGGATCGCTTCCTTGGTAAGCGCGGAATCTCGCGTGCGTTTACCGCGCGCCGGAGTGCGGCCTGTTCTCGCGATTGTCGTCGTTTCGGTCATGGCGTGCGCTTCGCTTCCTCCATATCCGATTCTCTAACGAACTGCCGTGACGATCGCGCCGCCCTGCGCGATCAGACGGCCGTTCTTGTAGACGTCGCGCGGCTTCGGCCGCGCCACGACTGCTTCCTGAACGTTCGCCGCGTCGAGCACAACGAAATCCGCCGCGCCACCTTCGACGATGCCGTACGTCTCCAGGCCGAGCGCCCGCGCCGCGTTGGCGGTCACCATCTCAAGCGCGAAAGCCAGATCAGCGTCGATGCTGAAGCCCGAGCGGTAGCCGATGATCATCGCCCGTTCAAGCAGGTCACCGTCGCCGTAGGGCCACCAGGAATCGCGGATATTGTCATTGCCAGCGAAGACGTTGACCCCGGCATCGCGCAGCAGCAGCACCGGTGGAAAGGCGCGCGCGCCAGGCCCGTTGGTCAGAATCGCGACCCCGGCATCCGCAAGCAGCGCGGCGGTGCGTTGCGCCACATCGCGCGTCACCTGGCCGAGGGCATAGGCGTGGCTGATCGCCACCTTGCCGCCGAGCGAGAGCGCTTTGGTGCGGCGGGCGATCTCCTCGATCTCGAAGATGCCGAGCAGATCGCCGTCATGCAGATGGATGTCGATGCCGACGCCGTGGCGCTCGGCGATCGCGAAGATCACGTCGAGATGCCCGTTGATGTCGCCGTCGAAGCTGGCGGGGTCAAGGCCGCCGACCAGGTCGGCGCCGTTCTTAACCGCCTCGTCGAGCAGATCGCGCGTGCCGGGCGAGGTGATAATGCCGTTCTGCGGAAACGCCACAATCTGGATCGACAGCTTGTCGCGATTGGCCTCACGCGCAGCCGCGACCGCCTCGAAATTCCGCAAACCCACATCCGCATCGATATCGACATGGCTGCGCACATGCGTGGTGCCTTGCGACACGCAGAGATCGATCATGGCCGCGGCGCGCACGGCGATCGGCCTGGCTTTTGCCAGCGCCTCTTTCTCGAACAACACGCGCTCGCGGACATTGAACCCGGCGGTGTTCGGCCGGTGCGGCTTCCAGACGTCGCCGACGAAGCCCTTGTCGAGATGGATATGGCCGTCGACGAAGCCCGGCAGCACCAGCCGGCGCGCGAGGTCATGCGTTTCCTTCGCCGCAAGCCCGGACGAAGCCATAAGCGAGGCAATCCGGCCCCCCTTCACCGCAAGGTCGGTTACCCGGCCGTCAGCCAGCCGCGCATTCCGGAAGAGCGTGTCGATGTCAGTCAATCGAGCCTCGTTTGACGCGATATTTTACCCGGCGATAAACCGCCGCACTATGACGCGATCACGCCATCCGGCAGCGCCGCCGCGTGCGCCGCGATCGCGCCCGCCGTGGTAAACCAGATATCGTTCCGCCTGGCGACAATCGCTTGCAGGGCGCGGCGCAAATGCCGCAGCCGGTAGGGCTGGCCTACCAGATACGGATGCAGCGCGATCCCCATCACCAGCGACTGCTGTTCCGACTGTGCGAGCATTTCCTCGAAGTTTTCGATGATCATCGCGGCGAATTGTTCCGCCGAATCCTTGCGGCCGACGATCGAGGGAATGTCGTTCAGCTCCTGCGGATAGGGCACGGAAAGAATGCGCCCGCCGTTGCGGGTCGAGAACCACACGGGCTGATCGTCCATGCACCAGTCGAGCAGATAGGTGTAGCCGGCTTCCGCCAGCAGGTCGGGCGTATGAACGGACTGCGAGATCCACGGGCCGAGCCAGCCTTGCGGACGGCGGCCTTCGGCGCGGGTGATGATATCGGTCGCCTCCGCGATCAGACGGCGCTCATCGTCTTCCGGCAGCGTGCCTTGCCGCTCGGAGTTGGTGCGGCCGTGACCGACCACCTCATCTCCACGCGCGCGAAAGACATCCATCACCTCCGGGCAGTAGCCGTAGATGGAACTGTTCACCAGCACCGAGGCCGGCAGCGACAACTCATCGAACAGATCGATCAGCCGCCAGACGCCCACCCGGTTGCCATAGTCGCGCCAGGCGTAGTTGAGGACATCCGGCGGCGGCCCGCCGGGAGCGAGTTCCGCGCCGAGCCCTTCGCCGAAAGCGAAATGTTCAAGGTTGAGGCCGAGATAGACCGCGAGCCGCTTGCCGCCGGGCCAGTTGAAATCCGGCCGCCTGGTGATCGCCGAGTAACGATAGCGTCCGTGCGACCGCAAACTCCCGGGGCGGTTCGCCGCCATCCTGTCCGATGGCGTGATGGCATCCTGTCGCATCGCAAATATCCCCCGCAAATCCATCATCGCTTGACATTCATCCGATGTTGAAGAAAGTTTTTACTTCCGTCAAGTTCGCGCCATAGCGGACAGCGGGGGAAACGGCCGGGACGCCCCCGAGCGCGGCAACGTTGCCATCAGGAGGACTACACATGGGCCACAACTCGACTGCTATCGGTATCGGTCAATCCATATCGCGCAAGACAACGCTGCGATTGCTCGCCGCGACCGCCATTGCACTACTGACGATGCACGGTGCGCAAGCGGCCGATCCCATCAAGATCGGCCTTGTTGCCGCGTTGTCCGGCCAGTCGGCCCGCTCCGGCGAAGCCATTACCCGCGGCGCGACAATCGCGATCGAAGAGATCAACGCCAAGGGCGGCGTCCTTGGCCGTCCGCTCGAACTCGTTCGCCGCGACGATGAAAGCAACCCCGCGAAGGGCGTGATCGCCACGCGCGAACTGATCCAGCGCGAGAAGGTCGCCGCCCTCATCGGCGGACTGGATACGCCGGTGGCGCTCGCCATCGTGCCGTTTGCAAACAACGTTAAGGTTCCGTTCGTGATCCCCTGGGCCGCCGGCACGAAGATCACCCAGAACGGCGCACCGGAGAACTACGTCTTCCGCGTTTCGGCGATGGACGATGAGGTCGATCGCGCGATCCTCGCATACGCGCAGAAGCATTTCAAAGCCAAGAAGCCTGGTCTGATCCTCGTCAACAATCCATGGGGCGAATCCAACGAGCACGGCTTCAAGGAAGCGATGAAGGCAGCCAACGTCGAGCCGGCGGGCATCGAGAAGTTCGAAGGCAACGACGTCGATATCGTGCCGCAGCTTTCGCGGCTGAAGCAGGCCGGCGCCGACTCGCTGTTCCTGGTCGGCAACGTCGGCCCCGGCGCACAGGTCGTGAAGTCGCTCGACCGCATGAACTGGATGCCGCCGATCGTGTCGCACTGGGGTGTTGCCGGCGGCCGCTTCACCGAGCTCGCAGGTCCGAGCGCCAAGAACGTGATCTTCGTGCAGACCTACAGCTTCTTCGGCGACCTCTCGCCGGTCGGCAAGAAGGTGCTCGCCGCACTTCAGAAGAAGTATCCGGACATCAAGGGACCGGCCGACATCACGCCTGCGGTCGGCGTCGCTAACGCCTACGACACGGTGATGGTCATCGCAGCTGCGATCACCAAGGCTGGCAAGACCGACGGTCCAGCGGTGCGCGACGGCTTCTACAACATCGATAAGGTCGAGGGTCTGATCAAGACCTACAACAAGCCGTTCTCGAAGACGAAGCACGACGCGCTGTCGCAGGACGACTACATCTGGACCCGCTTCGAGGGGGACCACATCATCCCGGTCGCGAAGTAACCGCAGCGCTGACAACCAGGCAGGCAACCCATCATGTCACTTCTTCCTGCAATCCTGACAGGACTCGCGCTCGGTAGCATGTATGGGCTGCTCGCGCTTGGTTTTCACGTCACCTACGCAGTCTCCGGCACGGTGAACTTCTCCCAGGGCAGCTCGATGACCCTGGGCGCTGTTGCCGGATACTTCTTTCTCGTGCTGTGGGGTTGGTCGGCTGCGATCGGCATCCCGGCCGTGCTGCTCATCTGCGCGCTCTATGGCCTGATGATCGAGCGCTTCGCCGTGCGTCCGTTCGTGGCGCGCGGCTCCGATAACTGGCTGATGGCGACCGTCGCCGTCGGTATCATCGTCGACAACCTGATGCTGTTCGTGTTCGGCAAGGAGCCGCGCGGCTTTCCGTCGTCACTTGCCGTCAAGCCGATCCAGATCGTCGAGGGCGCGGGCGTCTATCCGTTGCAACTCGTGATTCCGGTGATCGGCCTGCTCCTCGCCGCCGGCCTGCATGTCTTCACGCGCTACACCCGCCATGGCGTCGCGATGCTGGCGGTCGTGCAAAATCCCGGCGCAGCGAAGCTGATGGGCATCGATGTCAGCCGCGTCATTGCCGCAAGCTACGCCGTCTCCGCCGTACTCGCCGGCATCGCCGCGCTTTTGATCGCGCCGCTGTTCAACGTCGCGTCGGACATGGGCACACTCTTTGGCATCAAGGCCTTCGCCGCCGCGATCATCGGCGGCCTCGGCAGCGCCTGGGGCGTGATGCTGGCCGGACTCTGTCTCGGCCTGATCGAGGTGTTCGCCACGACCTACTTCGGATCGGTCTACACCCAGATCATCACGTTTGCTTCCGTTATTGTGATCCTCGTCGTGATGCCTCACGGGCTGCTCGGCCGCGCTGGAGTGAAGAAGGTATGACGTCCCGTCTCTCGTTCCTGGCGGGAGCAGTCGCGCTTGCGGCGACCCTCGCCTACACCAGCACCGCCGACAGCTACGGCGTGTTCCTGATCGCCACCGTCGCGCTGACCGCACTCGCCTGCATCGGCCTCAACGTACTGCTCGGCCTCGCCGGACAGATCTCGCTCGGCCATATCGGCTTCATGGCGATCGGTGCCTACACCACCGTTCTGCTGATGGAAAAGGCCGGCTGGCCGTATCTTGCCGCCACGGCCGCCGGCATTGTGCTTGTCAGCATCATCGGCGCCATGCTGGCGATGCCGGCGCTGCGCGTGCGCGGTCCGTATCTGGCGATGGTGACCATCGCGTTCGGCTTCATCGTCGAGCACGGCACCGTCGAGTGGAAGGATCTGACCGGCGGCGGCAACGGCCTGATCATCACCAACCCGCCGTCGATCGCCGGGATGGTGCTGTCCGAGCGCAATCTCGCGATGATCGGCGTCGTTCTCGTGGCCGTCGCGACCTGGCTGTTCGTCCGCCTCAAGAACAGCGGCTGGGGTTATGCCATGCGCGCGGCCCGCGACTCCGAAGTCGCTACGCGCTCGGTCGGCATCGATCTCGTCATCGTGCGCACCATGGCGTTCGTGATTTCGGCGGCGATGATGGCGGTCGCCGGATCGCTGTTCGCGCCGCTTCAGGGGTACATCAGCCCGAGCTCGTTCCCGTTCCTGCAATCGATCCTGCTGCTGTTCGCAGTGATGATCGGCGGCGCCGGCTCGGCGATCGGCCCGATCATCGGCGCGCTGTTGGTCGTGCTGTTGCCGGAGCTGCTGTCGGGCCTCGCGGAGTATCGCCTGCTCGCATTCGGGCTGTTGCTGTTCGCCGTACTCCGCCTCGCCCCGAACGGCGTCGCCGGTCTGCTCGAACAGGTCATCGGCCTGGTGATGCCGAGCGCCCGCGCAACCAGCAACGCCGCGGCATCCGATCCCGAAGCCAAGCTGCGCGTGACTGCGAGCAACCCGCTCGACGTCAGCGATCTCTCGATCGCGTTCGGCGGCGTCAAGGCGGTGCAGAACGTCACTTTCGCGGCCGAGCCCGGCCGCGTGACCAGCGTGATCGGGCCGAACGGCGCCGGCAAGACCAGCGCGCTGAACCTGCTTTGCGGCTTCTACAAGCCGAACTCGGGCACGGTGAAGCTCGGCGCGCGCGACCTGACCGGCATGCCGTCGCACACGCTGGCGCGTGCGGGTGTTGCCCGCACCTTCCAGACCACGCAGCTGTTCGGCACGCTGACGATCATCGAGAACACGCTGATCGCGGAGACGGCCGGCAAGCTCGGCGGCCTCATCTCACCGCTGCGCAACGCCGAAAGCGAACAGTTCGCGCGCGGGCTGCTGCGCTTCGTCGGCGTCGACGGCGATCTCGATCGTCCGGCCGACTCGCTGCCGCACGGCGAAAAGCGGCTCGTGGAAATCGCGCGCTCGCTGGCGCTGCGGCCGAAGGTGCTTTTGCTCGACGAACCGGCTGCCGGCCTGTCGAAGGGCGACAAGCAGCGGCTAACGCAACTGCTGCGCAAGATTGCCGATCTCGGCATCTCCGTGATCATCGTCGAGCACGACATGTCGATCATCATGGCGCTGAGCGACCACATCGTGGTTCTGGACGGCGGCAAGCGGATCGCTATCGGCGATCCGGCATCCGTCCGCAACGATCCGCTGGTGCGCAAGGCTTACCTCGGCGATGCGCCTGCGGGCGAAAAGACCCGCGCCACACGACCGGCGAAGCAGGACAAGATGCTCGAAATCAAGAGCCTCGACGCCTTCTACGGCCAGTCACAAGCGCTATCGAAAATCGACGTGGCTGTCGCCAATGGCGAGGCACTGGCCGTGCTCGGCTCGAACGGCGCCGGCAAGACCACGCTGATGCGTGCGATCGCCGGCCTGACGCCGCCGCGCGCGCAGGGCGAGATCACGCTCGCCGGCAAGCGGATCGACACGATGCAGGCGCATCAGCGCGCCCGCATCGGCGTGGTGCTGGTGCCGGAGGGGCGCCAGGTATTCCCTGAGCTCACCGTGCGGCAAAATCTCGAGATCGGCGCCTATGCCCGTCCCGGCATCGCACTCGATGCCGAGATCGAGACCATGCTGACGCGCTTCCCGCGCTTGCGCGAGCGCATCGGTCAGCGCGCCGGGCTTCTCTCCGGCGGCGAGCAGCAGATGCTCGCGGTCGCCCGCGGCCTTCTCACCGGCCCGCGCGTGCTGATGCTGGACGAGCCGTCGCTCGGTCTCGCGCCGCTGGTGGTCGACGAGCTGTTCGCCTCGTTCGAGAAGCTGCGGCATGAAGGCATGACGCTGATGGTTGTCGACCAGATGGCCGGACAGGCGCTTGCGCTCGCCGACCGCGCGTACCTGTTAGAGACCGGCGCGATCGTCAAGAGCGGCGCGGCATCTGTCATCGCCGCCGATCCGTCGCTCGAGGCCGCCTATCTCGGCGGCGAGGCCGAGAAGCGGAAAGCCTCATAGACGCTGCCGAACGCGCCACGAAAAGCCGCCCCCCGGGGCGGCTTTTTTTATCGCAATCCTCGCAGCAGCAGACCGGAGAACCTTGACGTAGGTCATTTGACCTAATAAATGGGACAAATGACCTACGGGCCGGATACGAAAACCCGCATTGTCGGCGCTGCCGATGACCTGTTTTACAGGCAGGGTTTCGATCACACCTCTTTTGCGGATATCGCCGACGCGGTGAGGATCTCGCGCGGTAACTTCTATTTCCATTTCAAGACCAAGGATCAGATCCTCGATGCGGTGATCGGCCGCCGGATGGAAGCAAGCCGGCAACGTCTTGAAAGCTACGAAAGGGGCTGCGGCCCGGCCGATGCGATCCGCAAGTTCATCAATATCGTCATCGACAACAAATCCGACATCAAGCGCTTCGGCTGCCCGCTGGGTACCTTGAGCGGAGAGCTGTCGAAGCTCGACCATGCATCGCGAACGCAGGCCGTGAAGCTGCTCGCGCTGTTCCGCGAATGGCTGCGCGCAAAGTTCACCGAGCTTGGATTTGGCGAAGAGGCCGACGACTACGCGATGCATGTGCTGGCGTGGAGCCAGGGCGTGGCAACACTCACGAATGCGTTTCGCGACGATCGTTTCATCCGCCGGGAAGTCGAGCAGATCAACGCATGGTTGGATATGCAGCTTGAAACCACGTCATCCAGAACGCGACAAGGAAAGGCATGAGTGGATGTTTATCGTGACGTTGAGATTTGGCGCGAACAAAGCGCGGGCGACGGAATTCATGCCGCAGCATAACGATTGGATTCAGCGCGGATTCGAAGACGGTGTGTTTGCTCTGGTCGGCAGTTTGCAACCAAATGCAGGCGGAGCCATCCTTGCCCATGGCGCCACACGTTCCGAACTTGAAGAGCGCATCAAGGCCGATCCATTCGTCGCGCACGGCATCGTTTCAGCCGACATCATGGAGATCAGAACGTCGCGCGCCGACGAACGCCTCCAGTTTCTCGCCCAGGCGTGACAGCTATTCCCGCCGCCGGAGCTTGAACGCGGACTGCGAGAGCCGGCACTCCGCTGTCGCGATGCATTGCTGGAGCGGGAGGGTTTTGGCCTTGAGCAAGCCGCGATCCGCCGCGCTCTCGGACAGAGCCGGAGTAAGCGTCGCGAGCGCCGCGCGCAACGCGCGCTCGATTCCCGCCTCGCCTGCGGTCGTCGCATTGCCGGTCATGATCGCGATATCGATCAGGTCGTGACGCCGCGCATCGATATCGATGAACAGCAATCCGAACGGAACCGGCGGCAGCGTCACGTTGTCGAATTTGCAGGTGTGGGCATTCTGACAGACGGAGAACAGCCGCCGCCCCTGCGGCCGCCAGATACACTGCGGGCTCTTGTCGGGCTCGACAATGCAAACGGCGATATCCGGCTTGCTGTTGAAGTTCGCCGCGCTGTCGCGAAGACCCGGCACGCCATCCCACGGGCTGCCGTTGCTCTTCGTGTTATCGGCAGTGACGGTGAGATCGTAGGCTGTGGTCTGCGCGATCGCGTCGGTCACGGAGATCAAGGCAAACAGAACAAGCGCAATCAGTCGCATTCGGCAAATCCCACGTCACAAAATCCAATCGCAGACGCCGATGTAGCATCACCCGGCGGGAAGAAAGAAGGGAAGCCGTATCTGCTTTCATGAAGGTTGGGGATTCAGGCCGATCCAAAACAAAAGGCCGCTCCGAAGAGCGGCCTTTGCATCGTCGCCTTCCCGGTCAGAAGGCTTGTTTGGTTGCGGGGCTAGGATTTGAACCTAGGACCTTCAGGTTATGAGCCTGACGAGCTACCGGGCTGCTCCACCCCGCGGCAAACCATTGATTCTCAAAGGACTTCAGAAACGGCCCCGGCGCGACAAGCGGGATCCGATCCGGCCTCAGGTGTCCAGAAAGAGCGATCCGGGACGAATGCCCTCGGCGCGAGGGGTGTGTACCAACCATGCCCCCCTTTGGAAAGCCCCGAAGGCCGCTTTTTCAAGAATTTATGACGCCCGCTGCGTAACCGGCGAAGGCCCCTTGCCAGCTGCTGCGGCA
>JBMOOJ010000087.1:0-10802 GCA_049323835.1 Pseudomonadota bacterium
TCGTCCAGAAGTTCGGACAGCCGGGCCTTTGCATCGGACAGGTTGACGTGCTTCATGGCAGGCTCCAATCTGACTAGTCAGACTAGTCAGATTTGGCAGGGGGTCAAGTCAGTATTGACTTAGGATCGTGTGGGCTTATGGGTAGCGCCATCTCGGAAAGACGTTCTTTTCGACCCGCCGCCCGGCCCTGAGAGACCGGAGGTCAACGCCCGACAGCGCTGTGCGCCCTCGGGCGCAAATGTGTTTTGCAATCTCCCTCGCCCCTGCTCTTGCGGGGAGAGGGTTGGGTGAGGGGCAAATCTTTTCATGCACCACAACCCCTCACCCGGATCGCAAAAGCGATCCGACCTCTCCCCGCAAGTGGGAAGAGGTGAAGGAAGGTAAAGGCAGAAGAGCAATGTTCGACAATCTGTCGGAACGGCTTGGTGGAATTCTCGATCGCCTGACCGGGCGCGGCGCGCTCAGCGAGGCCGACGTCGACGCAGCGATGCGCGAGATTCGCCGCGCGCTGCTCGAGGCCGACGTTGCGCTCGATGTCGTGCGCTCGTTCACCGACAAGGTTCGCGAGCAGGCCGTCGGCGCCACGGTCGTCAAGTCGGTCACGCCCGGCCAGATGGTCGTCAAGATCGTCCACGATCAACTGGTGGAAACGCTCGGCTCCGACGGCCAGGCGATCGACCTCATCGCCGTGCCGCCGGTCGCGATCATGATGGTCGGCCTGCAAGGCTCCGGTAAGACCACCACCACGGCGAAGCTCGCGCGCCGCCTCACCAGCCGCGACAAGAAAAAAGTTCTGATGGCGTCGCTCGACGTCTATCGCCCGGCGGCGCAAGAACAGCTCGCCGTGCTCGGCCGCGAACTCGGCGTCGAAACGCTGCCGATCGTCGCCGGCCAGATGCCGACGCAGATCGCGCAGCGTGCGTTGTCGGCCGGCAAGCTCGGCGGCTACGATGTCGTGCTGCTCGATACCGCCGGCCGCACTACGCTCGACGAGGAGATGATGCAGGAAGCGGCCGCGGTGAAGGCCGCCGCCAATCCGCATGAAGTGCTGCTCGTCGCCGACTCGCTCACCGGTCAGGACGCCGTCAACCTCGCGCGCTCGTTCGATCAGCGCGTCGGCCTCACCGGCATCGTTCTCACCCGCGTCGACGGCGACGGCCGTGGTGGCGCTGCGCTATCGATGCGCGCCGTCACCGGCAAGCCGATCAAGCTGATCGGCACCGGCGAAAAGACCGATGCGCTCGAAGACTTCCATCCCTCGCGCATCGCCGGCCGCATCCTTGGCATGGGCGACGTTGTCTCGCTTGTCGAAAAGGCCGCGGCGCATATCGACGCAGAGAAGGCTGCGCGCGCCGCCGAGAAAATGCGCAAGGGGCAGTTTGACCTGTCCGACATGCGCGAGCAGCTGATGCAGATGAAGAACATGGGCGGCATCGGCGGGCTGCTTGGCATGATGCCGGGCATTGCGAAAATGAAGAACCAGATCGCTGCCGCGAACCTCGACGACAAGGTGGTGAAGCGCCAGATCGCTGTCATCGATTCGATGACGCGGCAGGAACGCAAGAATCCCGACATCCTCAAAGCCAGCCGCAAGAAACGCATCGCCGCCGGCGCCGGCCTCAAAGTCGAGGAGGTCAACAAGCTGCTCAAGATGCACCGGAACATGGCCGACATGATGAAGGCCATGGGTGGCGCCAAGCGCGGGCCGATGGCCGGTCTCGCGCAGGCCATGGGTTTCGGCGGCGGCATGCCGTCGCCCGAGCAGATGAAGGCAATGGCAGAAAAGATGCAGGGCGGCGGCGGTCTTCCCCCGGGCATGCCGAATTTGCCGAAGGATTTCCCCGGGCTTGGCGCTCCGCCGTCAGGCCTGCCGGGACTCGGGAAACTGCCGGGGCTCGGCGGCTTTCCAGGATTGGGAAAGAAGAAGTGAGCCCGGCCCATTCCCCCGTCATCCTGAGGTCTGAACGTCAGCGAGCCTCGAAGGATGACACGCCCGGGACGTCGCCCTTCGAGGCTCGTCGCTGCGCGCCGAGCGCCTCAGGGTGATGGATCACACAATCAGTAACACCAGATCGATCAGACAGACACCAAAAGGAGAGTTCAATGTCCGTCGTTATCCGCCTTGCTCGCGCGGGCACCAAGAAGCGTCCCGTCTATCACGTCGTCGTTGCCGACTCGCGCTTTCCGCGCGATGGCCGCTTCATCGAGCGCCTCGGCTACTTCAATCCGCTGCTGCCGAAGGACAATGAGGCGCGCCTGAAGCTCGACATGGAGAAGGTGAAGGCCTGGCTGGCCAAGGGCGCGCAGCCGTCGGACCGCGTGATGCGTTTCCTCGATGCCGCCGGCGTCAAGAAGCGCACTGCGCGCAACAATCCGGAAAAGGCTGTGCCGCGCAAGGAGCGCAAGGCTAACGCCGAAGCAGCGGCCAAGGCGTAAGAGCTCTCGTGACGAAAGCAGCGCTCGTCTGCGTTGCTCGCATCGGTGCCGCGCACGGCGTGCGCGGCGAGGTGAGGCTGTGGCCGTTTACGGAAGATCCGCTGGCCGTGCTGCACTACGGCCCTCTAACGACGAAGGATGGCGCGCGCAGCTTTGAAGTGGTGCGCGCCCGCGAGGCAAAGGATCATCTCGTCGCGGCGCTGAAAGGCGTCACCACCCGCGACGAGGCCGCGCGCATCAACGGGCTTGAGCTTTACATCGCCCGCGACAAGCTTCCGCCAACCGGCGACGACGAGTATTACCACGCCGACCTGATCGGTCTGCGTGCGGTGAACAGCGCTGGTGACGAGCTCGGCAAGGTCGTCGCCATGCATAATTTCGGCGCAGGCGATATCATCGAGATCGCGACCTTCAAGGGTCCGGCGCTGATGCTGCCGTTCTCGAATGCCGTCGTGCCGGTTGTCGACATCAAAGGCGGCACGGTGACCATCGAACTGCCGGCGGAGATCGAAGGCGATACGCCGAAAAGCGCGGACCGATGACCATGTGGCGCGCGACTGTCCTCACGCTGTTTCCCGACATGTTTCCCGGCCCGCTCGGCGCAAGCCTTGCCGGCAAGGCGCTGACGTCCGGACTCTGGCAGCTCGAAGCCCGCGACATTCGCGATGCGGCGACCGACAAGCATCGCAGCGTCGACGACACGCCGGCCGGTGGCGGCCCCGGTATGGTGCTGCGCGCCGACGTGCTCGCAACCGCAATCGATGCTGCGAACATTTCACCGGATCGCCCGCGCCTCCTGATGTCGCCGCGCGGCGCGCCGCTGACGCAGGCGCGGGTCGCGGAACTTGCCGCCGGACCCGGGCCGCTGATCGTCTGCGGCCGCTTCGAGGGCATCGACCAGCGGGTGATCGACGCGCGGAATCTCGAAGAGATCTCGGTCGGCGACTACGTCCTCTCCGGCGGGGAAATCGCCGCCATGGCGCTGATCGACGCCTGCGTCCGCCTGCTGCCGGGGGTGATGGGAAAACTGGCGTCCGGGGACGACGAAAGCTTCTCGGCGGGGTTGCTCGAATACCCCCAGTACACCCGCCCCCAAACCTTCGAGGGACGGTTGATCCCCGACGTCCTGACCTCCGGCGACCACGCCAAAATCGCCGCCTGGCGCCGGGAACAGGCCGAAAACCTCACCAAAACCCGCCGTCCGGACCTGTGGGCGCGGAAACCGTCCAGCCCCGGCCGAAAGCCGCCAAAAAACACGACGGACGGGTGACAAGCGGGGACTATTGGCGTATAGCAGCGCCAAATCCGAGCCAATTCGAAGGATGATGGCGTTTGCGCACCGGTTTCCGGAGCGCCGCCGATGGAGATTTGACAATGAACATCATTCAGGAACTCGAAAAAGAGCAGCTTGAGAAGCTCGCTGCTGCCCGCGAGATTCCGGACTTCGCGCCCGGCGACACCCTGATCGTCAACGTGAAGGTCAAGGAGGGCGAGCGGACCCGCGTGCAGGCCTATGAAGGCGTGTGCATCGGCCGTTCGGGCGGCGGGCTCAACGAGAGCTTCACCGTGCGCAAGATTTCGTACGGCGAAGGCGTGGAGCGCGTTTTCCCGATCTATTCGCCGATGATCGACTCGATCAAGGTCGTGCGCCGCGGCAAGGTGCGCCGCGCGAAGCTGTATTATCTGCGCGATCTGCGCGGCAAATCGGCCCGCATCGTCGAGAAGCAGGACAAGGCCCAGCAGGAGAAGGCTGCGAGCTAAGCCGCCAGGCAGTTCCGAGAGACACGAACGCGGCCCGCAAGGCCGCGTTTTTTGTTGCCGCCGATTAAATCCCTCCCCCGCGCAGCGTGGGGAGGGTCGACCGAGCGAAGCGGAGGTCGGGGTGGGGGCAATCCGCAAGCGCCGAGAGTGAACCCCCACCCGGCTCGCATTCGCTCGCCACCCACCCCGCAAGGGGGGGGGGCGACAATGTCTGCATGCGAGACATTCCGAGGCAACCATGTCCCTCGATTGTCGGACTTTGCGCACCTATGTTACAAAGTGGAATGGTTCGAAACTCGCACCAGTTTTTTCGGCATCGCGTCGTTCTGGACGACCGCTGCCGCCTGCCCGGCCGCTTTTTCGGCCGGCTGACCACGGCTGCGCTGATCGCGTGAGTTGAAGACTCCGCGCGGACCTTGCGCGTGAAGACTCCTCACCGAACCTCGATATTCCAATTCTAGACTCAGGACCGCACACCATGTCCAAGCCGACCACCCTCTACGACAAGATCTGGAACGATCACCTCGTGCACGAAGCCGAGGACGGCACGTGTCTCCTGTACATCGATCGTCACCTCGTCCACGAAGTGACGAGCCCGCAGGCGTTCGAAGGCCTGCGCGCCTCGGGCCGCAAGGTGCACGCGCCGGAGAAGACGCTCGCCGTGGTCGATCACAACGTGCCGACCACCGATCGCACCAAGCCCAATCCCGATCCGGAAAGCGCCGAGCAGATCAAGACGCTGGCCGAGAACGCGAAGTTCTTCGGCGTCGAGTACTATGACGAGTTCGACAAGCGCCAGGGCGTGGTTCACATCATCGGCCCCGAGCAGGGCTTCACCCTGCCCGGCACCACCATCGTCTGCGGCGACAGCCACACCTCGACGCACGGAGCATTCGGCGCGCTGGCGCACGGCATCGGCACCTCTGAAGTCGAGCACGTGCTGGCAACGCAGACGCTGATCCAGAAGAAGGCGAAGAACATGCGCGCGATCGTCGACGGCAAGTTGCCGGATGGCGTCACGGGCAAGGACATCATCCTCGCCATCATCGGCGAGATCGGCACCGCGGGCGGCACCGGCCACGTGCTGGAATATTCCGGCGAGGCGATCCGCGCGCTGTCGATGGAAGGCCGCATGACCGTGTGCAACATGTCGATCGAAGGCGGCGCGCGCGCCGGCCTCGTTGCGCCGGACGAGAAGGCGTATGAATTCCTGAAGGATCGTCCGAAGTCGCCGAAGGGCGCGGCCTGGGATGCGGCGCGCCGCTACTGGGACACGCTGCGCAGCGACGACAACGCGCACTTCGATCACGTGCTGCGTCTTGATGCGGCGAAGCTGCCGCCGATCGTCACCTGGGGCACGTCGCCTGAAGACGTGATCTCGATCGCGGGCGTGGTGCCGAACCCGGACGACATCGCGGATGAAGCCAAGCGCCTGTCGAAGCAGCGCGCGCTCGCCTACATGGGCCTGACCGCGGGCACCAAGATCACCGACATCAAGCTCGACCGCGTGTTCATCGGCTCGTGCACCAACGGCCGCATCGAGGACTTGCGCGCGGCGGCGGCGATGGTGAACGGCAAGACCGTGAACGCCAACGTCAGCGCCATGATCGTGCCGGGCTCAGGCCTCGTGAAGGAGCAGGCGGAGCAGGAAGGCCTCGACAAGATCTTCATCAAGGCCGGTTTCGAATGGCGCGAGCCGGGCTGCTCGATGTGCCTGGCGATGAACCCGGACAAGCTGAAGCCGGAAGAGCGCTGCGCCTCGACGTCGAACCGCAACTTCGAAGGCCGCCAGGGTTTTAAGGGCCGCACCCACCTCGTCTCACCGGCGATGGCCGCAGCCGCCGCGATCGCGGGGCATTTTGTTGATGTAAGGGAATGGCGGTGAGGACTTAAGTCTGGCAAGACTGACAAGAACTAGTAGTTGAACATATAGCCCCCGTGGGCTCCGATGCGGAACAGAACGGAGCAAACGGGGGTTACGCATGTTCGCGCGAAATTTCGTTTCAATCATCGCCACACTAACATTCACCACCATCTTAAATGCCAGCCCCGCTCTGTCAGACAGCGAGCGCTTACTCGCGCGGATCGATGCTCTCGAAGCCAGACTCGCTGCGCTCGAAACGGAAAATCGCGCTTATCGACGCGAAATAAAGCGAACCCAAGCCATTTCAGAAGAGCGAGTCAGAACACCAGCGGTTCGCACTGAAGAAGCGCTTAATCGCGACACTTCGACTACACCCGCGCTGGCAAGCCTGGACGCGACTCGACTTAACTGGTCAGGAGGCGTCGTTGGTGTTTCTGTTGGCGGCGGTTTGTCCCGCTCACAAATTTTCGCTACCGATCGAACGATCTCGACGGTCGCTGGCGCTCCACCGCCCTTCGACACGAGCGGCACCCAAAACGTAGGCGCTACTTCACCTAGAAATAGCGGAGGCGCGTTAATCGATGTATTCGCAGGCTGGAACGTTCAGCTGGGAGAGCGCGGTCTCATTGGTGCGCAGCTTGAAGGTACTTTGTCGCAACTTGATTTTGGTTCGAGCGGTTTAAAAACTACCACTGTTTCCAACAGCGCCGGCGTTCTAGGGCAAGGCATACAAGATTTCCGTCCAACAGTGGAATCGCGATGGATGGCTTCCGCGCTGGTGCGAGCAGGCATAATCGTTGATGATCAGACATTGCTTTACGGGATTGGCGGATGGACCGTTGCCGAGTTTGTCTCTAAGAGCATTTTTGATGATTTCATTCAGCCTCGCGATCGATTCATAACAAGCGGATGGACTGCGGGCGGCGGAGTCGAAAGACGTCTTGATTCGAACTGGAGTGTTCGAGCCGAATATCGCTACACAGACTTCGGACAGCACATGCTGAACCATCAATTCAGTTTCCGATCGACGTCAGGCACTGTATTTGTCACGACGCAGAACGCTCAGGGCGTCGCCAAGTTTGATCAGTCGCTGCATGTTGGGCGGTTCGGGTTGGCATATACGTTTCCCGTCTCGCGTTAATGGGAAGGCAGAAAACCGGAAAGCAGAAGCCGCCAAGGCTTCAAGGGCCGCACCCACCTCATCTCACCGGCGATGGCAGCAGCGGCTGCGATCGCGGGTCATTTCGTGGATGTGAGCGATTGGCGGTAAGGAGCTAGCCTCCAAACTATCAGCTATCGTTTTTTCTTCGTCATGCCCGGCCTTGTGCCGGGCATCCACGTCTTGGGGACAAGCGAAGGCGTGGATGGCCGGGACAAGCCCGGCCATGACGAGTTTCTGTTGTTGTGATACGATGCGTCAAACGGAGCAGTCCGCACGGCACGCGCCAGCAAGAAAATCAGCATCATACGCACCAAGGTGAAAGCCGCGCTAGCAGACAAGCGCCCAAGTATTCGGTTTCTTCTCCGGGCCGCCGACATCGACATGGCCGTTCACCGGCGGCTTGAGTGTGACTTCGGCGAGCGCCGCAGCGACGTCGTCCGAGGCGATCGGCTGGAACGCGGCGGCGGGCAGATGGACAACATCGCCCTCGATGCACGACTGCGCGATGCCCTCGACGAATTCGAAGCCGTAGGGCAAATTGGCCCAGCAATCCGCCCCTTCTCCACTATAAACACGCGGCGCAATACGCTGCGCTATTGCGCCCTACGCGCTTCGTTCCGGCAATCCGATGTAGGCGCAGAGCCGCTCCACGGCGGCACGGACGACGGGTTCTGACACCCGCCCGACCACCTTGACGACAAGGCTCGTGTTGAGCGTGACAACACGGTTGGTGCGAATCCAGCTTGCAGCCGGCAGCGAACCGCTCACAAGATCGGTCACCGTGATCGGCAGGCCGTGTTCGGTTTGCGGCCGCGACGTGACCGGAAGCGCGATGAAGTCGCCGTAACTGTCGGACGCTGTGAGCGCAAGGACCGGCCGGCGCTTGCTCGCAGACAGATCGGAGAACGGAAACGGGACGAGCAGCAAATCTCCCCGCTCAGGCATTGTCCCAGACTTCGTCCTCGGCGTTGTCCCACACCGGCGCAAGCGAACCGGCCTGAGCGTTCATCAGGTCTCGCCCGTCTGCCCGTTCCTGGCGCTCGCGCAGATAACCGACGAAATCGAGCACTTCGCGGGCCAGCGGCTCGGGCAACGACTTCACTTGTTCAAAAACCAGATCGGCAATGGTCATGCAAAGTCTCGCAGCACGTGTGAGCTTTACCATGTAGCACACTTCGGCCGCCGTTGGGAGACCGGGTGGCTGAGCACCAGGGCGGATTAGCGCAGCAATCGGCCTTTCTCCAGCATCAACCACGACACGGCGCAATACGCTTCGCTATTGCGCCCTACGCGCTGTTCCGAAGGCGGAAGCCGAAACGGCCTCGCCCGCCGCAGCGCCGGCCGACGCCATCATCGTGCGGAAATAATCGCATCGCGCGAAAGTCATGTCTGCAAAACAAGAAAGCCGCACCGGATGCCGGTGCGGCTTTCCATCGTCTCGCTGGCCAGGCTGGTCGCCTGGCAAGGTCCGAAGAGAACTTACCTCGGCGAACCAGCGAGGCGGAAGCGTTTCGATTGAGACACTTGACCACCTCCTTTCGTTGTTTCGGATGCACTCAATATGAGGTCTACACGCGCCGCTGACAAGGCTGCGCCGGGACTTCGCCGCGCGGTTCCCGGGCAGGTGTGACGATCACGCCGCAGTCGTCACCTGCGCTGCACGCGCAGCCAGATGACGGCGCCGACGGCGACGCACATCAGCACCAGCGACAGCCAGTTGACCGGGAACCAGCCCCAGTGCTCCTGCAAATAGCCGGCCATGAAGCTCGATGTCGCGGTGGTCGAGAACACCAGGAAATCGTTCAGCGCCTGCGCCTTGCCGCGCTCGCTCGGCCGGTAGCACGTCGTCACCAGGGTCGTGGCGCCGACGAACAGGAGATTCCAGCCGACGCCGTTGAGCGTCAGCGCGAGGCGGAAGTTCAGTTCCGACAGGCCGCCGAGCGCGGCGGCGACACCGGCGAGCAGCAGCACGATGCCCCAGCTCATCACCGTCGTCACGCCGAAACGGTTGATCAGATGGCCGGTGAACAGCGACGGCACGAACATGCCGAGCACATGCATGAAGATGACCCAGTGCGCTTCCACATGCGGCAGGCCGCAGGCGACGATCGCCAGCGGCGAGGCGCTCATCAGGAACGACATGGTGCCGAACGCGACCATGCCGGCGAGCACCGAGGCGATGAAGCGCGGCTGCGAAGCGATCTCGATCAGCGGGCGCGGCGGCAGGATCGCGGCGGCGCCGGCGTTGGCGGCGGCCGTCGTCGCCACTGACGGAAAGCGGATGAACGACATGATGATGAAGACGATGACGTGCAGCCCGACGAGGCCCGCATAGGTCGCGACGTAGAGCGGCATCATCGCATCGTGCGTGATGCGCACGAGCGTCGGGCCGATGAACGCGGCGACGATGCCGCCGGCGGTGACCCAGGAGATCGCCTTTGCGCGGTAATGCAGCGGCACCAGTTCGGCGGCGGCGAAGCGATACATCTGAAGACACGCGACGGCGTAGCCGAGGATCAGGCCGCCGAGGCACATCACGTAGAAATTCGCGGTGTAGAGGCCGATCGCGGCGGTGGTGCCGCCGGCCATGCCGAAGATCGAGCCGACGCGGAAGCCGATGCTGCGGCCGACGCGCTGCATCAAGAGCGCGGCCGGAAACACGAACAGCATCACGCCGATGTGCTGCATCGTGACGGGAAGATTGGCGAGGTCGTGACGGGCGTAGAAGGTGATGACCGACAGCCCGGTGGCCGCGAACATCATGGTGTTGCACGCCTGCCCGATCGCCTGACACGCGGAGAGCAGCAGCAGGTTGCGCCGGTCGCGCGGCTTCAGCTCCGGCGCAAGGGATGAGTCAGCGGTAAGGGCGTCCATGGAATGATCGCGTCGTGATTGGGCCTCCTTGTAGACGAATTTTGCCCGCCGCGTCGATATGAAGCAGGGGCATTCCTCGCCCGCCGGGGACAGACCTCACATACGCAAAACGCATCGGCCGCCGCTCGTCGCCGGCAAAGCCTGTGGTTACGCGGCATCCGCGCCGGGATTCCTGCCAGAAGCCGGCGCGTTTGCGCTTAAGTTCGCCGCATGTCCCGCGCATCCGCCAGACCCGTTCCGCTCTCCGTCTCCACCGCCCGCCGCATCTGGATTCGCGCGCAGCGGCTCGATCAGCGCAGCCCCTTCGGCGAGGGACCGGATGCGGTGGCGGAGGCTGTCGCGCATCTCGGCTATGTGCAGATCGACACCATCAACGTGATCGAGCGCTGCCATCATCACATCCTGTTCACGCGCATTCCGGCCTACCGGCGCGCCGACCTCAGCCGCGCGCAATCGGCCGACAAGAGCGTGTTCGAATACTGGACGCATGCGCAGGCCTACGTGCCCTCCGCCGACTTTCGCTTCTTCATCGCCGACATGAAGCAGCACCGGCTCAACCGCGACCGCTGGTTTGCGTCGGTGACGGCGGCGGATTCACGCAAGGTGATGCGGCTGGTGCGGAAAGGTCCGCTGACCTTGCGCGATATCGAAGACGACGAGCTGCGCGAGAAGGATCACGCCTGGGCGAGCAGGAAACCGTCGAAG
>JBMOOJ010000088.1:0-10269 GCA_049323835.1 Pseudomonadota bacterium
CGAGCACGGCGCCGGCGATGAATCCGCGGCGGCGTCCGTACCTCGCCATGAACTGCGACGCCGGAACCGTGACAGCCATGGTTCCGGCAAACATCGCCGCGATCGGAGCTGTTGCGAGCTCCGGCGCGGACGCGGCCTGCGCACCGGCAAGCCCGCCGATCGTCATCACCAGAACCGAGGCCGTCTGAAACAGCGCCTGCGCCGCCGCGAGCAACCCGACCTGCATCCGCACTGAATTCACGCCATCACCTCATCCGCGGAATCCCTTCCACCGGCTTGAACTTCCAGCGGAAATGGATATATTCAATCAATTAATTGAATGTATGACTGTTTGCGATGCCGGACTCAAGCGCCAAGCACACCATCAACGCTCACTTTGCCGTGCTCGCGCGCGTGCTCGGCCATGAGCACCGGCTCGAACTCATCGAGCATCTGGCGCAAGGCGAAAAGCCGGTGGAGCTTCTGGCGGAGCGAACGGGGCTCTCGTTCGCCAATGCTTCGCAGCATCTGCAGCAGCTGCGTCGTGCCGGTCTTGCCATCGCGCGGCGCGAGGGCAAGCACGTCGTCTACCGGCTCGCGAACGGCCCGGTGATCGAAACCGTCGCCGCGCTGCGCAAGCTCGCAGAGACCAGCATGGCGGAGGTCCGCGACACCGTATCGACCTACTTCAATCGTATCGATGCGATGGAACCGGTCGAACACGATGAACTAATTGGACGCCTGAGAGACGGGACCGTGACGCTGCTCGACGTCAGACCCGGCGACGAGTATGCGACCGGCCATATCGCCGGGGCCATTCACGTGCCCCTCGCCGATCTCAAGAAGCGGCTCAAGCAGCTGCCAAAGACCAAGGAAATTATCGCCTACTGCCGCGGCCCGTACTGCGTGCTGTCGTTTGAGGCGGTGCGGCTCTTGCGCGAGCGTGGTTTCAAGGCGCGACGCATGCGCGACGGCTGGCCGGAATGGAAAGCCGCGGGCTTGCGAACCGCGACTGCGCGGCCGCGGTAACTCCCGGCGCGGACAACACAGGCTCACATCCCGCTACGGGATTCGCTCTCAAGCAGTTTCTCCGCCGATCGGGCGATCAGTTGCGTGCGCTTGCGCGGCCCGTGCTCGAGGAACAGCAGGCTCTGACCGAACACGAAGCAGTAGAACAGAAACGCCTGCGCATCGGCCTGCTCGGGCGGAAGCCCCATGTCGCGATAAAGGCGCCCGACGTTTTTCAGCCGCGCCGCATCGACTTTTGCCACCGCACTGGCTGCGGACGTGTCGGACCGTGCCCATTGGCGAATCGCAAGCTCGACCGCCATGCCCTCGGTGTTCATGCGCTCCGAATAGAGCCGGATCAGGTCCTGAAGCCGGCTGCGCGCCGTCGCGCCATCGAGACTCGTCTGCTGCTCGATGGCGCCGATCCGCCCTGCGACCCAGCTTTGCAGGATGCCGTCAAGCAGCGCCGCGCGATCCCTGAAGCGCCGGTAGAACCCGCCCTTGGTGACGCCGAGATTCTTCGCCAGCACCTCGACGCGCACGCCTTCGAGTCCGTGGCTGGCAAGGGCCGACAATCCGGCCTGGATCCAGACGTCAGCTTTACCCGCGGTCATCGCTCACCTCACCTTCGATACGGTACCGTATTGCTAAACCGTCCCGGCGCCGATACGCTACCGTATCAGATCGGGTGACAAAACGATGCGGTTCCACCGCACAGGGAGAAGACAATGACCAACTTTGCGACCATCACGTTCAGCATCGAGGCCGGCATCGCGCGGATCGCCCTCAACCGGCCCGACGCCGCAAATGCCCTGAACCTCGAACTGGCGAGGGATTTGGCGCGCGCGGCGCTGATCTGCGACAACGATCCGTCGGTCAAGGTCGTCCTCCTCACCGCAACGGGCCGCATGTTCTGCGCGGGCGGCGACCTCAAGGCATTCGCGACATTCGGCGAACAGACCGGCGTGAAAATCAAGGAGCTTGCGGACGAGCTGCACAAGGCGATCTCGGTATTTGCGCGGATGTCGCCTGTGCTTGTGATCGCCGTGAACGGCACCGCCGCCGGCGCGGGATTCAGCCTGGCGCTGACGGGCGACTACGTGATCGCGGCTGAATCGGCGAAGTTCACGATGGCCTACACGCGCGCCGGCCTTACGCCGGACGGCAGCTCGACGTACTACCTTCCGCGGCTGGTCGGCTTGCGCAAGGCGCAGGAACTGATGCTGACGAACCGCACGCTGACGGCGCACGAAGCATCCGACTGGGGTTTGATCACCCGGGTCTGCCCTGACGAGACGCTGCAGCAAGAGGCTCTGGCGATCGCGGCCGAACTGGCGGCCGGCTCGCGGTCCGCGCAGGGCGTGGTCAAGAAACTCCTGCTGTGCACGCTGCGCAACGGCCTCGAAGAGCAGATGGAGATCGAAGGCCGCGAGATCGCGCACGCCGCGGCATCGCCGGATGGCAAGGAGGGTATCGCGGCCTTCGTCGGCAAACGGAAGGCCACATTCTCCTGAAGCAGGATCGCGCCCGTCAGCGCCCCTGATACCGCGGCGCGCGCCGCTCCTTCCACGCAGCAAGCCCCTCGGCGAGATCGGAGCTCGGCACCAGCTTGGCGAACTGCTCGCTCTCGATCAGCAGACCCTCGCCGATCGAGGCGTTGAGGCCGCGCGTGACAGCGGTGATGATGCTCGCCGCCGCCAGCGGCGAATGGCGGGTGATGCGCTCGGCCAGCGCGCGGGCGCGCGGCAGCAGTTCGTCGTGCGGCACCACGGCGTTGAGAAGCCCGATCTCGCGCGCGTGCTGCGGCGAGAACGGATCGGCGGTCAGCAGCAGTTCCAGCGCGCGCTTGCGCCCGGCGAGACGCGGCAGCCGCTGCGTGCCGCCGAAGGTCGGCGGCATGCCGATGTTGATCTCCGACTTGGCGAACGAGGCGCGCTCGCTGGCGATGGCGAGGTGCATGGCCTCCGCGATCTCGCAGCCGCCGCCGAACGCGAGCCCGTTGATGGCGGCGATGACCGGCTTGGTGAACGCCTCGATGCGCGCCGTCATCGCCTGCCCGCGCCGGACGAAATCGCGTACCGCCGCGTCGGCTCCCTGCGCCACGCTTTCGGAGAACTGGTGGATGTCGGCGCCGGCAGAAAACGCGCGGCCCGCGCCGGTGACGATCACGGCAGCGATATCAGGCCGCGTTTCGATGCGGTCGAGCAGTTGCATCAGCCGGTCGACGGTTTCGTAGTTCAGCGCGTTCAGCTTGTCCGGCCGGTTCAGCGTCAGAAGCGCGATCCGGTTCTCGACGGAGATCAAAACGGGTTCAGTCATGGCTGGCCTGCGGGTTATTGGTCTTGATCTTCAGGCTAGAACCGTGAAACTGATATGTATATTCACTGGCCGGTATACATACTCATGACCTCACCAACCCGCGACCGCATTGTCACAGCGGCCAGCAAGCTGTTCTATAGCGAAGGAATTCGGAGCGTCAGCCTTGATGCCGTCGCCGAGAAAGCCGGCGTCACCAAGCGGACGTTCTACTATCACTTCAAGAGCAAGGACGATCTCATCGCCGCCTATCTCGCGGCGCGCGATCAGCCGAATCTCACCCTGTTCAGGCAGTGGTTCGACGAGACCAAAGGCTCGACGGCGGCGAAGGTGCGCGGCATTTTCCGCAGGCTCGCGATCAATGCATCGAGTCCGAAGTGGAAAGGCTGCGGGTTCCTGCGGACAACAGCCGAGCTCGCCAACATGCCAGGGCATCCCGCGATCAAGGTCGGCGCTGCGCACAAGAAGAAATTCGAAGCATGGCTGCGCGCGACATTCGAAGCCGACGGGATCGCCGATCCGGCCGGGCTGGCGCGGCAGGTGCTGCTGCTGCTCGACGGCTCATTCGCCGTGGTCCTGCTGCATCGCGACGCATCGTACATGGAGAGTGCGGGCGACGCGGCGTTCGCGCTGGTGGACGCGGCGCTGGCGAAACGCTGAACAGAAGCGCTGAGTGAGCCGCCCGGATGCGCATGGCGCATGGTCGCTCGGCAAACGCGGAGGCCCTCAGGCGCGCCGATCGGTGCTAGAAGCGGGCATTCGCAACGCTGTTGTGGCGCTCCCTCTTTGTCGGAACCCGCGCGTCACGCAACAAGTCCGCCCCAAAGACTGTCTGATGACGCCCCCACGACAACGCTCCGTCATCACCTGGCTGAGCAACCAGCCCTACGTGCTTCTGGCGCTGGCGCCGGTCTTCTGGGCGGGCAACGCTGTGGTCGGGCGCGGCGTCGTCGGCGAGATTCCCCCGGTCACGCTGTCGTTCCTGCGCTGGACCGGCGCATTCCTGCTGATATTGCCGTTCGCGCTGCCCCACCTGAAACGCGACTGGACGGTGATCCGCGGCAGCTTCGGTCAGATGGCGGTCATTTCGATCATCGGCATCAGCATCTTCAATACCCTGCAATACTGGGCGCTGGAGCACACCATCGCGCTGAATGCGCTGCTGATGCAGTCGTCCGGCCCGCTGTTCATCGCCCTGTTCTCGCTCGTCATCCTCGGCATCCGGCTGACGCTGGCGCAGGCGATCGGCATCGTGATCTCGCTGACCGGCGTGCTGGTGATCCTGATGCGCGGCGATCTGGCGGCGCTCCGGGACATCGACCTGAACAAGGGCGATCTCCTGTTCATTCTCGCGCTCGCGGTGTTCGGGCTCTACTCGGTGCTGTCGATGAAGCGGCCGAAGATTCACGACCTGTCGTTCGCGTCCTTCACCTTCGGCTGCGGCGCCCTGTTCCTGATTCCCGCGGCGATCTGGGAGGTCAGCGTGCGCGGCATGTTCCATCCGACGGCATCAAATCTCGCAGCGGCGGCCTATGTGGCGATCTTCCCCTCGATCGCCGCCTACCTCTGCTACAACCGCGGCATCGAACTGATCGGCGCCAACCGCGCCGGGCCGTTCTTTCATCTGATCCCGGTGTTCGGCTCGGTGATGGCGATCGGCTTCCTCGGCGAGCAGTTCCGGTCCTTTCATCTGATCGGCTACACGCTGGTGCTCGTCGGCGTCTTCATCGCCGCGCGCAAGACGAAGGCGGCCGATGAAGCCGCACAATCTGTGCCGCAGAAAGATGCCGCGTGAGTGCGCCGGCGCGCACCAGCGGTCCCTTCAGCTGGCTGTACAATCAGCCATACATTCTGCTCAGCCTGACCTCGCTGTTCTGGGCCGGCAACATCGTGCTCGGCCGCTTCGTCGCCGGCCAGGTGCCGCCGATGACGCTGTCGTGCATCCGCTGGACGGGCTCGGTATTGTTGCTGCTGCCGTTCGCCTGGCCGCATCTCAAGCGCGACTGGCCGGTGCTGAAGCGCAACCTGCCGCTGATGATCGTGCTGTCGGCGACCGGCTTCGCGGCCAACAACGCGCTGTCCTATGCCGGCCTGCAATACACCGAGGCGCTGAACGCGCTGCTGATCCAGTCGTCAGGGCCGCTGTTCGTTGCGATGTGGGCGCTCGTCCTGTTCGGCGTGCGGCTGACGGTCGGGCAGGCGCTCGGCATCACGCTGTCGCTCATCGGCGTGCTGACGATTATCCTGCGCGGCGATCTCACCGCGCTGGCATCGATCAAGTTCAACATCGGCGACCTGATGTTCGCCGGCGCGCTGCTGGTGTTCGGCCTCTATTCGGCGCTGATGCCGAAGCGGCCGGCGGTGCATCTGCTGTCGCTGATCACCTTCACCACCGGCTGCGGCGCGCTGCTGCTGTTGCCGTTCCTGCTGTGGGAAGTCTCGATCGACTACACCCTGAAGCCGGATCTGCTGACGGCGACGACGCTGGTCTATGTGGTGATCTTTCCCTCGCTGCTGGCGTACCTGTTCTTCAACCGCGGCATTGCGCTGATCGGCCCGAACCGCGCCGCGCCCTATTTCCATCTCGTGCCGGTGTTCGGATCGGTGATGGCGATCGCGCTGCTCGGCGAGAGGCTCAGGCTGTTTCACATCCTCGGCTACGTGCTGGTGCTCGGCGGCATCGCCCTCGCCTCGCGGCAGGGCTCGGCCCGCCCGGGCGGGAAATAGCCGGAAGCCCCTTTCCCCTGTCCGTCGTGTTGATCTAGATTTCGCGCGCCATGACGCTCGGCTCCCTTGATATCGCGCTTCGCACCGGCGCAACCGCGCTCCTGCTGCTGCTCGCTGCGCTGCTGCTGCGCGACTTCGGCCGCAGCATCGCCGGCAAGCTCGGTGCGGCGTTCGCGCTCGGATCGGCCGCCTTCGCCATCAGCACGGCGGCGGAATTCGCGACGCAGGTCACATGGTGGCGTGGCATCCTGATTGCGCTCTCGACCGGCAACACCGTCGTCTTCTGGCTGTTCGCCCGCGCCCTGTTCGATGACCGCTTTGTGTTGCGCGCGTGGCATGGCATGGTGTGGGGCGCATTGACGCTCATCAGTCTGCTCAACTGTACGATACTGGCCGCGTCGGCGTCGCCGCTATCGCAGATAACGGCGCTGGCACTGACCGTGATCGCACTCGGCATCAACGTCCTCGCCGTCGTGCAGACGGTATCCTCCTGGCCGGACGATCTCGTCGAACGCCGGCGCAGTCTGCGTGTGTTCATCGTCGCGTCCGCCGCGGCGATCGCCATCGTCAATGGCATTCTCCAGATCGCGCTCGGCGGCGGCGCACCGCCGGTGCTGGTCAGCGTGGCCAACGCGGCGACTCTTGCCGTGATTGTTGCAACGATCGCATGGCATCTCACACGCGCCACCGGCGGCGAGTTGTTCGTCGAACCGGCGACTGAACGGCTGGCCGACGCGAAAGACGATGCAGATGTCGCGGGCCCCGCCGATCAGAAGCTGATCGAGACCCTGAGGCGGCTGATGCAGGACGAGCGGCTC
Organism: Pseudomonadota bacterium; assembly: GCA_049323835.1. Classification (GTDB taxonomy): domain Bacteria; phylum Pseudomonadota; class Alphaproteobacteria; order Rhizobiales; family Xanthobacteraceae; genus SG-bin9. Next base: position 6,849 of record JBMOOJ010000088.1, read on the forward strand.
TATCGGCGGGAGGGACTGACCATCGGCACGCTGGCCGCGAAGCTTGCGATCCCGGAGTATCGGCTGCGCCGGGTGATCAATCAGCGGCTCGGCTATCGCAACTTCAATGCCTTCCTGAACAGTTATCGCATCGACGACGCCAAGACGGCGCTTGCCGACCCCTCGCAAGCCGGGGTGCCGGTCACGACGATCGCGCTCGACGCGGGTTTCCAGTCGCTGGGCCCCTTCAACCGCGCCTTCAAGACCGAGACCGGCCTGACCCCGACCGAATACCGCCGGCTGCCGCCATCGGCCGGTCAGCCGGCCTGACATCAGCGCAAAACCCGCCGATTCAAGGAATCGGCGAGCCCGTTTCTTGAATCCGGCGAGCAGCGCTGCCGCCGACGGGGCATCTCCACGCGACGCCTTGTGGCGACCAGCGGAGACCCAAATGCCGAAACGTGGATTGATCGTTCTTGCCATCGCTGCTGCGCTCAGCGCAACCGCGCTCACCGCCGGAGCCCGCACCGCCGACGCGCCGCGCATCGTCACCGGCTTCGTCGCCAACACGCTCTGCACCGGCACGTTCGTCACCGGCGCCGATCCCGATCGGCTGTTTGCCGAAACCACCGCCGCCCTGCCCGGCGTCAATCTCATCAGTTGGGCGATCGGCTATCGCGTCGATCGTGAACGGAAACAGGTTACCTCGACCGTGTTCGGCGGCATCGAAAGCCGCGCCATTCACCGCGAAGGGCTTGGCTGTTACCTCGCGCACAGTGAACCACCCGCGGAGTCATCGCTGTCGAAAGCCGCACAAGCGCCCGCGCTGCTCCCGGAGATCGCGGGCAGCGCCGTGGTCGAGCCCATGGATCCCGCGCTCAAGCGCGCGCTCGACAATGCGTTCGCCGAGCCCGCGCAGCCGTTCCGCAACACCAAGGCCGTGGTGATCGTCAAGGACGGCAAGGTGATCGCCGAACGCTATGCCGACGGCTACAGCAAGGACGCGCCGATCCTCGGCTTCTCGATGACCAAGTCAGTGATCAACGCGCTGATCGGCATCCTCGTGCGTCAGGGCAAACTGTCCGTCCTCGATCCGGCACCGATCGCAGCTTGGCGCAATCCGGACGATCCGCGCCGTACCATCACCATCGATCACCTCCTGAAGCACACCAGCGGTCTCGCCATGGGTTCGTCGCTGGCGTCCTCCGTCATGAGCGCGTTCGCACCGGTGAACCGGATGAAATTCTCGGAGCGGGATATGGCGGCCTATGCAGCGACCGCCAGCCTCGAAGCCGCGCCCGGCACGTACTGGAACTATCACGACGGCAACACGGTACTGCTCTCACGCATCATTCGCGATGCGGTCGGCACTCGCGCTACGGACGTGATGCAGTTCGTGCGCCGCGAACTGTTCGATCCGCTCGGAATCCGTAGCGCAGTCATCGAGTTCGACGCCACCGGCACGCCGGAAGGTTCGAGCCAGATGCTGGCGACGGCGCGCGACTGGGCCCGCTTCGGCCTGCTCTATCTGAATGACGGCGTTGTCGGCGGTCGGCGTATTCTGCCCGAGGGCTGGGTCGATTACTCGGCCAATCCGGTGCCGGAAGCCTGGGTCGGCATGGGTGCCGGCTTCTGGACCAATCGCGGCGACAGCAAGGGCGCGCGCTACCGCGGCTCGCTCGGCATGCCGAAGGATGCGTTCTATGCCAGCGGAACGTTCGGCCAGTACGTGGTCGTCGTGCCGTCGCAGCGGCTCGTCGTCGTTAGGCTCGGCATCACTGCGCCGATGTACGATATCGAAGGTGTGTCGCGGCTGGCCGCCGACGTTATCGCAATCACTGGTGAACGGGCATCGGCACAGCGGTAACGGATGCAACAGGCCGTCCCCGGTTCACGGAGACGGCCTGTTGAACTGTCGAAACGCTCAGAACGCCAGCGGCTTCGCCTGCTTCACATGCGGCAGCTTCTGGATATCCGCCAGCACGCTCGACGGGACCTCCCCGTCCACCTCGATCAAAGCGATGGCGTCGCCGCCCTGCTTGTTGCGGCCAAGATGGAAGGTCGCGATGTTGACCTTGGCGTCGCCGAGCAGCGAGGCGAACTTGCCGATGAAGCCCGGCTTGTCCTCGTTGGTGACGTAGATCATCGACTTGCCGAACTCCGCGTCGACCCGGATGCCCTTGATGTCGACGAGGCGCGGCTTGCCGTCGTGATAGACGGTGCCGGAGACCGAACGCTCCTGCTTCTCGGTCGTGACGGTGACCGTGATCAGACTCTCGTAGTCGCTGACCGCCGCACGGGCGATCTCGTCGACCACCATGCCGCGCTCCTTCGCGACCACCGGCGCCGAGACGACGTTGACGTCGCCCAGCATCGGCCGCAACAGGCCGGACAGCGCCGCCGAGGTCAGCGCCTTGATCTTCATTTCCGCGACCGCCCCTTCGAAGGTGATCGTCACCTTCTGGATGTCGGTGTCGGTGAGCTGGCCGGCGAACGAACCGAGCTTCTCGGCGAGTTCGACGAACGGCTTCAGCTTCGGCGCTTCTTCCGCCGTGATCGAGGGGAAGTTGACGGCGTTCGAAATCGCGCCGGTGAGAAGGTAGTCCGACATCTGCTCGGCGACCTGCAGCGCGACGTTCTCTTGCGCTTCCGTGGTGGAAGCGCCGAGATGCGGCGTGCAGATCACGTTCGGCAGGCCGAACAGCACGTTGGTCTTGGCGGGTTCCTCCACGAATACGTCGAAGGCTGCGCCGGCGACGTGGCCCGACTTCAGCGCGTCGGCGAGCGCCTGCTCGTCGACGAGGCCGCCACGGGCGCAGTTGATGATGCGCACGCCCTTCTTCATCTTGGCGATCGACGTCGCATCGATGATGTTCTTCGTCTTCTCGGTCAGCGGCGTGTGCAGGGTGATGAAGTCGGCACGCTTGAACAGATCCTCAAGCTCGACCTTCTCGACGCCGATGTCCTTGGCGCGCTCCGGCGACAGGAACGGATCGAACGCGATCACCTTCATGCGCAGACCGAGCGCGCGGTCGGCGGCGATCGAGCCGATGTTGCCGCAGCCGATCACGCCCAGCGTCTTGCCGGTGATCTCGACGCCCATGAAGCGGTTCTTCTCCCACTTGCCGGCCTGGGTGGAGATGTCCGCCTGCGGGATTTCGCGCGCCAGCGCCAGCATCAGGGAGATCGCGTGCTCGGCGGTGGTGATCGAGTTACCGAACGGCGTGTTCATCACGATGATGCCCTTCGCCGTCGCCGCGGGGATTTCCACGTTGTCGACGCCGATGCCGGCACGGCCGATCACCTTCAGCTTCGCGGCCTTTTCCAGAATCTTCGCAGTCGCCTTCGTCGCCGAACGGATCGCGAGGCCGTCATAGTTGCCGATAATCGCGGCAAGCTTGTCCTTGTCCTTACCGAGATCCGGCTGGAAATCGACCTCGAC